>NZ_DAHUXJ010000088.1 GCF_027307225.1 Bradyrhizobium sp.
GGTGGCGAGCATGACGCCGGCGATCCCCACAGCCGCAGCACCGAGGCCCCAGCCGAGTGCGAAGATGCGGTCGCGGTCGATGCCGATCAGTGCAACCGCTTCGCGGTCCTCGCGTGTCGCCTCCAGCGCGCGACCGAATTCGGTGCGGCTGATCAGCAGCAACAGGCCGAACGCGAGCAGGCTGACGATGCCGGCAGCGAGCTGAGGCACGGGGACGAAGATTCCGGCAAGGTCAAGTGTCTTGCCGGCAAGTACGGAAGTGCTGACGCTCTTGAAGTCGCTGCCGAAGGTGAACTGCGCGGCGCCGCGCAGCAGGATGGCGAGGCCGAAGGTGACGAAGATCTGAACCATGCCGCGGTTGAAGCGCACCGACAGGGCGCGCGCCATCAGCAGATGGTAGATCGCCACGCCCAATGCGAACAGCGCGAGTGCGACGGGGATCAGCAGCAGCAATGGGTCCAGCCCGGTTGCCAGCCAGGCCGCGAAGGTGGCGTACATTGCGAGCATCAACAGCTCGCCATGTGCGAAGTTCACGACGTCCATCAGGCCGAAGATCAGCGCCAGGCCTGCGGCGATCAAGCCGTAGAGCAGCCCCATCAGGAGGCCGCTCGCCAGGCTCTGGATGATGGTCTCGGCTGTCACGGCTTCTCCCGTCGTGCCGCTTGCCTACTTGGGCATCGGCCAGATGGCTTCCGCGACCGCTGCCTGGGGCGGGAAGATCGTAGCGAACTTGCCCCCGACATATTGCAGCAATACCGGATCGGCATCGTTGTTCTGACCCATCGCGTCATATTTTACGCGCTTCCACGGCATGATGGTCTGTTCACCCGGAATATCGGTCGCAGCCAGCGCTTCGCGAATCTTTTCGCCGTCGGTCGACTTGGCACGGTTGATGGCATCCGCCATCAGGATCAGAGCCATGAACTGGCGCGACGAATAGTCGTTGAGATCCTTGCCGGACTTTTCCTTGAACATCGCGTTGATCTTGCCGACCATCGGCCGTTTGGCAGCAAGATCGAGCGAGAAGGTGCCGCGCGAAATCACGCCCTCCAGCTTGTCGCCAACCGCATCATAGAGTGCCTTTTCGGAGAAGCCCGCGTCCTGGGCGACGATGGCCGGCGGCTTGTAGCCGAGTTCGCCCATGGTCTTCACCAGCAGAATGCCGTCGGTGGTGTAACTCGATGGCATCAGAACGTCGGCATTCGCCGCCTTGAGCTGCTGGACTTCCACCGACAGCGACGGCGAGTTGGCGCGATACTTGATGTCCGAGACAATCTTGTAGCCGCGTTCGGCAGCCAGTTTTGTCTGGGCATTGCCGGAATCGGTGCCGAAAATCGTATCCTCGTGGAACAGCGAGAGTGTTTCGATCTTGGTGCCCTTCTTCTTCATGGCGTCGAAGAAGTCGAACATCGCCTTGGAATACATCTCGTCATGCGGCGAGGCGCGGAAATAGAACTTCAGGCCGCGGCGATGCAGGCTTGGTGACGAATTGTCGGCCGAGAGAAATGGAATCTGGTAGCGCTCGCACACCTGACTGACGGTCACGGCGACGGCGCTTTGATAGGTGCCGATCACCGCGCAGACCTTGTCCTGGGTGATCAGGCGTTCAGCTTCGGCACGGCCCTTCTGCGGATCGGCCTGGTGATCGGCGAAGACGAGGCGGATCTTGGCGCCGCCAAGCCCGGGTAGCCCCTCGCCGCGCGCCAGCGGGAGGTCGAAATCATAGTTCTTGTTGATGATCTCGGCCGCGGTCTCAAAGGCCTTTTTCGCATCGACACCGATCTGGGCACTGGCGCCGGACAGCGGATAGATCGCGCCGATTACCACTTCGGAAGTCTGCGCACGTGCGGCAACCGGCAACAATGCGGCGCTCGCGGTGGCTAACAATACGTCACGGCGGGAGATACTCATTTCCAAGATCCTCATCTGTCGGCAGCTATCGGTGAAACGTCTGACGGTAAAGCCTCAAAGAACAGCTCTGGTGAAGCGGATTTGAACATTCGCCATCCCTTGCCGCAAACTCGTTTACAGCACCGCAAGGTCCTTGTTCCGTAAATCCGTCACCAGCATCAGGCCTGGCGCATGCGTGATCGCGAACGGCACTTTCGCCGCGGCAATCACCGCCTGCGGTGTGACGCCGCAGGCCCAGAAAACCGGAATTTCGTCGAGCTCGACCGGGACCGCATCGCCGTAGTCCGGCTTGTTGATATCGGCGATGCCGATCGAATGCGGGTGGCCGAGATGAACCGGTGCGCCATGCACCGAGGGAAAACGTGACGTGATCTGCACGGCACGGATCGCCTGCGCCGGCTTGTAGGGGCGCATCGATACCACCATGGGGCCCGCAAACGGCCCCGCAGATGCGCATTCGATATTGGTCCGGTACATCGGCACGCGAACGTCGCGCTCGATGTGACGGATCGGCAGACCCTCCGCCATCAGCGCCTCTTCGAACGAGAACGAGCAGCCGAGCACGAAGGCGACGAGATCGTCGCGCCAATGCGCCATGACATCGGTCGGCTCCTCGACCACCTCGCCGTCGCGCCAGACCCGGTAGCGCGGCACATCGGTGCGGATATCGAGATCGAGACCGAGAGAAGGAATCCGCGGGTCGCCGACATCAGACATGCCGATGATCGGGCATGGCTTGGGGTTGAGCTGACAGAAGCGATGAAACGACGCTGCGAACTTCTCGGGCAAGATTGCCAGGTTTCCCTGGACAAAGCCGTTGGCGACGCCGGCGGTAGACCCTGCCATTCCGCCCCGGTAGGCGAGCCTCGCCTGCCGGCTCGGTAGTAGACCATCGTCGTTTCGGAGAGGCTGAAGTGCCGCGGAAATACTCATGACGTCGCCTGCCTTTGACCTCGACATCAGTGAAACCTACACGTACTATAATGTCTAATCTTACTTTCTAATCAGATTTAATAAATCTATCTTATCGAAACCGGGCCGACCAAATGGTCGATTTCAAGTCGATAGAGACGTTCCTCTGGGTCGTAACGCTGGGCAGTTTCCGCGGCGCCGGTCAGCGCCTTAACACCACCCAGCCCGCGATCTCGCAACGGATTGCCCAGCTCGAGCGCGAATTGGGCGTGAAGCTCTTGAACCGGGACCACCGCGTCATCTCGCCGACGCCGAGCGGCCGGCAACTGATGCTCTATGCCGAGAGGCTGATCTCACTGCGCACGGAAATGATGGCGGAAGTCGGTGACCGCTCCGCCATGCGCGGCGTGCTGCGGCTTGGGGTCGCCGAAACCATCGTGCACACCTGGCTGCCGCAGCTGATCAAGAGCGTCAACACGGCGCATCCCAATCTGTCACTGGAGATCGAGGTCGACATCACCCCGGATTTGAGCGCTCGCCTGCTGGGGCAGGAAATCGACCTCGCCTTTCTGGTCGGGCCACTGTCCGCCTCCGGCGTTCGCAACCGCGTGCTGCGCGATTATTCCGTCGGAGTACTAGCCAGCCCCTCGCTCGGCCTCGGCAACGGGGAGCTGAAGGTCCAGGATCTCGCGAAGTTTCCGATCATCACCTTTCCGCGCAGGTCGCAACCCTATGAGATCGTACGCTCGCTGTTCAATCGGCCGGGGCTGCCGCCGATCCGCTTGCATGCCAGCGCCTCGCTCGCAACGGTAATCCACATGGCGGTCGAAGGGTTAGGCATCGCCGTGATTCCGACCGCGATCGTCGAGAACGAACTGGCAAGCGGCCAGCTGCAGCTGCTGTCGACTGACCTGAAAATACCGCCATTGACGTTCTCAGCGTGCTGGCTGGAATCGCCGGACACGCTCGCCGTCGAGCGTGTCGCCGACCTTGCCGCCAAGATCGCGCAAGGTGGCACCGCGATTGTGGATGCCCCTGCCGTTGACGCGCCACGGCTAGTGGTCCAATCCTAACATTCGCATCCCTTCGCAGCGGGCACTTTCGCGAGCTTGCGGCAGTTGGGTAGCGAATATCAAATCCACTAGCGCATCATCAAATGGCGCGCCATCATTCCCGGACAAACGTCATGAGCCCCGTCGCATCGAACCTGCAAATCGATTCCGCCAGACTCTGGGGGACGATCCACGAAACCGCGAAATTCGGTGCCACCCCCAAGGGCGGCGTGCGACGCCTGACGCTCGGGCCCGAGGACAAACAGGTGCGCGACTGGTTTCGCAGGGAATGCGAGGCCGCGGGCCTCGAAGTGCATGTCGATGCGCTCGGCTCGATGTTCGCGCTGCGCAAGGGCCGCGACATGTCGAAGCCGCCGATCGGGCTCGGTTCGCACCTCGATACGCAGCCGACCGGCGGCAAATTCGACGGCGTGCTCGGTACGCTGGCCGCGCTCGAAGTCGTCCGTACGCTCAACGACGCCGGGATCGAGACTGAAATCCCGATCTGCGTGGTCAACTGGACCAACGAGGAAGGCTCGCGCTTTGCTCCGGCGATGATGGCCTCTGCCGCCTATGTCGGCGATTTCACCACCGACGATATCCTGGCGCGCAAGGATGCCGATGGCGTTTCCGTTGCGGAGGCGCTCGATGGCATCGGCTATCACGGCGACAAGCCGGTCGGCTTTCAGAAGCTGTCCGGCTTTGTCGAACTGCACATCGAACAAGGGCCGATCCTGGAGGCGGAAGGCAAGACCATTGGTGTGGTCGATTCCGGCCAGGGCGTCTTGTGGTACGACGGCAGGATCACCGGCTTCGAAAGCCATGCCGGCACGACGCCGATGCCGCTTCGGCGCGACGCGCTCGCGACATTGTCCGAGATCGTTCTGGCGATGGAATCCACCGCGAGGCAGCACGGCCCCAAGGCGGTCGGCACCATCGGCGAAGCGGTGATTGCCAACCCCTCGCGTAACGTCATTCCCGGTGAGATCGCTTTCACCGTCGATTGCCGTAGCGCGGATACCGCGATCTTGGACGCCCTCGATGCTGGTTTGCGTGCCGCGATCAAGGAGATCTCGACGCGCCGAAAGGTCGATGTAGAGCTCGATTTGGTCTGGCGCAAGCCGCCGACGCATTTCGATCAGAAGCTGGTCAACGCCGTGGAAGAGGCCGCAAAAAAACTCGGCTTCTCCCATCGCCGGATCACCTCGGGCGCGGGCCACGACGCCTGCAATCTCAATACGAAGATTCCGGCCGCCATGGTTTTCGTGCCCTGCAAGGACGGCGTCAGTCACAACGAACTCGAAGATGCAACGCAGGTCGATTGCAGCGCCGGCGCCAACGTACTGATGCACACCGTTTTGGCGCTCGCCGGAGTCGCCTCGTGAGCGTGGCAGAGCATTAAGAGCTGGAGGGAGATTGTCGTGCGCGGGGTTTTTGTCGATGCCAACGGGTCGCTAGCGGATATTTTCGAGCGGCAACGGAAATCCGGCGATCCCGCGGTGCGGGTCAACCGCAACGCCGACATCAAGTCAGACGACATGCCCGCCCTGCTGGATGGCGCCGAGATTGTCGTGATCGATCACACGGCGCTGCCGACCGACATTGCGAAGCGCTGCAACGGACTGAAGCACGTCGTATTTTTGGGTACCGGCGCACGCAGCTACATGAACCCGGAAGAGCTGACCGAACTCGGCATTACCGTCCATCTGATCAAGGGCTATGGGGACACGGCCGTCGCCGAATGCGCCATCGCGCTGATGTGGGCGGCCGCGCGCGGGATCGCAAAAATGGACCGCGAGATGCGCGCCGGCAACTGGCTGCGCGAAGACGCCATGCAACTGACCGGCAAGACGCTCGGCTTGATCGGCTTCGGCGGAATTGCCGCGGAAGTCGCTCGCATCGCGCTTGGCAGCGGCATGAAAGTGATCGCCTGGAACCGGTCGCTGAGGCAATTTTCGGGCGTCGAATTCGTTTCGCTCGATAGGTTGCTCGCGCAAAGCAACATCGTCTCGCTGCACCTTCTGCTCAACGACGAGACCCGCGGCTTCCTTTCGCACGCGCATATCAATGCCATGAAGCCGGGCGTCATCCTCGTCAACACCGCGCGCGGAGCGGTGGTCGACGAAGCCGCGATGATCGAGGCGCTGAAATCGGGCCACATCCGACACGCCGGGCTCGACGTGTTCAACATCGAACCGCTGCCGTCAGATCATCCGCTGACCCAAATCCCGAACGTGACGCTGTCCGCGCATTCGGCATTCCGCACGCCGGAGGCAAGCGAGAACCTGATCCACGCCGCGTGGGAGCATTCTCGAAGGATTGCGAACGGATAAGATATCGTGGCTATGGGTCCCTGCTTTCGCAGGGACGACGATGCCGATTTCCCTACTCCACCATTTCCGCGACCGCCTTGCCGCAAGCCGTGGTATCGGCATTGCCGCCGAGATCGCGGGTACGAAGCGTCCGTTCGCCGAGCGTGCGCTCGATGGCGCTCACGATAGCTTGCGCGGCCTGCTTCTCGCCGAGATGCTCCAGCATCATCGCGCCTGACCAGATCATGCCGATCGGGTTGGCGATACCCTGCCCGGCAATATCCGGCGCCGATCCGTGAACCGGTTCGAACACGCTGGGGTAGTTCCCTTCCGGATTGATGTTGCCCGACGGCGCAATGCCGATGGTGCCGGTACAGGCCGGTCCCAGATCGGAGAGAATGTCGCCGAACAGGTTCGAGCCGACCACGACGTCGAACCAGTCCGGATGCAAAACGAAATTCGCGGTCAGAATATCGATGTGAAACTTGTCCCATTTCACTTTGGGATAGTTCTTCGCCATCGCCTCCACGCGCTCGTCCCAATAGGGCATGGTGATCGAGATGCCGTTGGACTTCGTCGCCGAAGTTAGATGCATTTTCGGCCGCGACGCCGCGAGCTCGAACGCGAACTTCAGAATGCGGTCGACGCCGATGCGCGACATCACCGTCTGCTGGGTGACGAATTCGCGGTCGGTGTCCGGGAACATCCGCCCGCCGACGGAGGAATATTCGCCTTCGGTGTTTTCGCGAACCACCCAGAAATCGATGTCGCCAGGCTTTCGGCCGGCAAGCGGCGACGGCACGCCCGGCATCAGCCGTACGGGACGAAGATTGGCGTATTGATCGAACTCTCGCCGGAATTTGATCAGCGAACCCCACAAGGAAATGTGATCGGGAATTTTCGCAGGCCAGCCGACCGCACCGAAATAGATCGCGTCGTGCTTGCCGATCTTCTCCTTCCAGTCGTCCGGCATCATCTGGCCGTGCTTTTCGTAATAGTCGTAGGAAGCGAAATCGAAATGATCGAAATGCACGGTCACGCCATGCTTTTTCGCCGCCGCCTCGATGACGCGCATGCCCTCCGGCATCACCTCCTTGCCGATCCCGTCGCCGGGAATGACCGCGATCCGGTGTGTCTTTTTTGCGTTGCTCATTGAGAAAATCCTTGGAGGGCCAGCCCAAGGGCTGCGTGAGGAGATTGCAATGGACCAAACTTGGTTCGCGCGCAACGGTGCAGTGCAAGATTGACCGCTTCAGCCGGGGCGGCCTAAGTGACAGTATCCCTCACCTTTTCAGATACTCCTTTTAGCGAGCAATCCCATGGATCTTCATCTGCGCGGTAAGCGCGTCCTCATCACCGGCGCCTCGAAGGGCATTGGCGCGGCCGCTGCCGAAAGCTTCGCCGAAGAAGGCGCGCATTTGCTGCTCGCCGCCCGCAATGGCGACCAGCTCAAGGCTGTCGCGGAGCGTCTGCGCTCGGCGCACCAGATCGACGCCGCGACCATCGTGACAGACCTGCGCAAGCCGGAAGACATCTCCCGCCTGGTCAAGGAGGCCGCCAATATCGACATTCTCGTCAACAACGCCGGCGACATTCCCGGCGGTTCGATCGACAAGATCGACGAGCCGACCTGGCGCCATGCATGGGAACTGAAGGTGTTCGGCTACATCAACATCACGCGCGCGATTTATGCCCAGATGAAAGCACGCGGCGGCGGCGTGATCGTCAACGACATTGGCGTCGCGGGCGAGAAATTCGACGCCAACTATATCTGCGGCTCTACCGGCAACGCCGCGATCATGTCGTTCACCCGCGCGCTTGGCAGCAAGAGCCTCGCCGACAACATCCGCGTGGTCGGGATCAATCCGGGTCCGGTTGGCACCGATCGCCACGTCACGCTTCTAAAGACCCGCGCCAAGAACCAGTTAGGTGACGAGAACCGCTACAAGGAATTTCAGAAGGGTCTGCCGCTCGGCCGTCCCGCGGATCCGCGGGAGATCGGCGATCTGATGGCATTCCTTGCCTCGGATCGTTCGGCCTACACCTCTGGCGTGATCTTCACCGTCGACGGCGGCATCGCGGCGGGATGGGGGTAGCATTGTCGTTCCGGGGCGCACGAAAGTGCGAGCCCGGAACCTCGAGATTCCGGACTCGATGCTTCGCATCGCTCCGGAATGACGGATGCTAAACCCGCTCCATCACCTGGCGGATCATCGCGGTGATCCGCCCCGCAGGCGACGCCATTTCATCCATGATGGTGAAATGGTTCGCGCCGGGAATTTCCTCGTAAGTCACCGGCAAACCATGGCTGGCGCGATAGCTCGCGAAATCAGCGGTCTGCTTTCGTAGCAGCGGCAATTCCGCACCGCCGACTATCAGCGCCATCGGCTTGACCGGATGCGTCAGAAGCATCGGCGAATTGCGTTTGGACATCGCCTCATCAAGGCCAAGCTTGTCGTTGAGATAGGAGTGGCGGATCGGCTCGAGATCGTAGATTCCGCTGATCGCGATGCCGCCCTTGATGTGTGGGTTCAGCATCGCCATGGCGGTCAAATGCCCACCGGCCGACCAGCCGGAAGCGATGAGCCGGCTGGCGTCGGCGCCGAGTTCCGGCAAACGCCCGGCCAGATAATCGATCCCGGCATGGATTTCCGCGACGATCTCCTCGAGCGTCGCATCGGGCGCCAGCGTATAGCCGATCAGCGCGACGTTGATGCCGTGCGCCATCGCGCCTTCCGCAAACCGCGTAAAGACATCCTTCGATCGCGTCTGCCAGTAACCGCCGTGGATGAAAAGAAGCGTCGGCGCATTCGGCGCAGCTTTCAGGAAGTCGACGCGGTTGCGCTCGCGCGGACCGTATGGGAGATCCAGATGCGCGCTGTGCCGCGCCCGCATGTCGGCCGAAAGCTTTTCCCATCTCGCCATTGTATCCGCGCTGCCGTCCACGGCCGCGGAATTGTTGAGGCCACTGTCGAGTGCCTCACGGCTCAGTTTGCGCCAATCAAGCACATCAAATGGCGTGGCCATGCTTTTTCTCCGACCCTCTGTCTTTCGTTGTTGCTTGTCGTAGGGCGCTTTGCGAGGTTACACAATCCATCATCAAAAAGAGCCGCGGGGAAAATTCAATGCCGTCAGATCAGGCACTCATACGGTCAACGGCTTGCGCGATCGTCGACCAGCTCAATTCCGGGGACGTTACGCCGCTTGACCTGCTGGATGCGCTGGAAAAGCGGATTGCCGAAGTCGACAGCAAGACCAATGCGCTGCCGACCCTGTGCTTCGACCGCGCCCGTGACCACGCCAAGGCGCTGATGCAGAAGCCGCGAGGCGAACGTGGCCTGCTCGGCGGCCTTCCCGTCCCGATCAAGGACCTCACCAACGTCGCGGGCGTGCGCACCACCCAGGGCTCGCCAATCTACAAGGACCATGTCCCTGCAAGTTCCGACATCCTGGTCGAACTGCTCGAAAGCAACGGCGGCGTGGTTTACGCCAAGTCGAACACTCCGGAATTCGGCGCCGGCGCCAACACCTTCAATGAAGTGTTCGGTCCGACGCGCAATCCATGGGACTTGTCGCGCTCCGCCGCGGGCTCCTCCGGCGGCGCGGCCGTTGCACTGGCGACGGGAATGGCATGGCTTGCGCACGGGTCCGATATGGGCGGCTCGCTGCGCAATCCCGCAAGCTTCTGCGGCATCGTCGGCTTGCGCCCAAGCATTGGCCGCGTTCCGCACACCCCTACCGCCAAGATCGACCGCAACCTGGGTGTGCAAGGCCCGATGGCCCGCAACGTCGAGGACCTCGCGCTGTTCCTCGACGCGATAAGCGGCGAGCATCCCGCCGATCCGCTATCGCTGCCACGCCTGCCGACTTCTTTCTTGTCCGCCGCGCGTTCCGGCAAACGACCGAAACGCGTCGCCTATTCACCCGATCTCGGCATCACGCCGGTCGATCCCGAGGTTGCCGCGATCACGCGCAGGGCCGCATCTCGCTTCGCCGAGGTCGGCGTCATCGTCGAGGAAGCCCATCCCGACCTGCGCGAGGCCCATGAATGTTTTCATGTGCTGCGCGCTTTCGATTTTGCCATCTCCAAGGCCGCGCTGTTGCGCGAGAAGCGCGAACATCTCAAGCCAGAGGTGATCTGGAATATCGAAGAAGGTCTGAAACTTTCGGTGGAGCGGCTCGAGCGGGCGGAGGCCCAGCGCCTCGCAATGGCCAACCGCACGCTCGCGTTCTTCGAAAACTACGACCTGCTGTTGACGCCGGCGACCATCGTTCTGCCTTTCCCGATCGAACACCGCTATGTCGGCGAATGCGCGGGCAAGAAGTTCGACAACTATGTCGAATGGCTTGGCATTGTTTATGCCATCACGCTGGCATGCTGCCCGGCGCTGTCCCTCCCGTGCGGATTTACCGCTTCGGGCTTGCCGGTGGGTTTGCAGATGGTAGCGCCATCACGCGGCGAAGCCGCACTTCTCGGCGGCGCCAGGGTTCTGGAAGACATTCTGGGCATCCGCGGCACGACCCCGATCGACCCCAGAAACGCATCGCATTAGATATTCGTACGGAAAATCTCTGCTTTGGGCGCTGGTGAACAGCGCACAGCCCGCTATAATCCTCAACATTCAAAAGAAGAAACGCGTGCGCCGAACTAAAAGGCGCAGCCGGTGGGAGAAGCCTGAATGTCGGGAAAGCTGCGAGTCCGCGTCGACCAGGACAAATGTCAGGGGCATGCCCGCTGCAAATCGCTCGCCCCTGAATTGTTCGAGCTCGATACGTTCGGCAATGCCCACGAGGTCGGCGACGGCACGGTGCCTGCGGGTCTAGAACACAAAGCATGGCTCGCGCGGTCCAACTGTCCTGAAATTGCGATCGAGGTGATCGAGGAATAATCCGTTCACCGGGTCGTTCGATTTTTACCCAATCCAGAGGAGCTGCCTCATGTCCGATCATGCCCCCGTTACTGATTGGGTTCACGACTTCGACCACACCGACCCGCGCTGGACCGAAAACCCCTATCCGATCTGGGACACGCTTCGCGCGGCAGGTGCGGTGGTCCACACGGAACGCTTTCTCGGCTGCTACATGCCCACCACCTTCGACGCTGTGAAGCAGGTCGCCTACGACACCGAACATTTTTCCTCACGCCGCGTCGTCGTGCGCGACGTTAGACCCGAGACGATTCCCGCGCCGCCGATCACTTCCGACCCGCCGCAACACAAACCGGCGAAGCAGTTGCTGCTGCCGTCCTTCACGCCGGACGCGATCAAGAAACTCGAGCCCCGGGTCCGCGCCATCTGCAACGAACTGATCGATGGCTTCATCCACGACGGCGGATGCGATGCCGCTGCCCGTTACAGCCGGCATATCCCGGTTCGGGCGATCGCCCATATGCTCGGCATTCCAGAAACGGACGGGGACCGGTTCATCAAGTGGATTCACGAAATCCTCGAACTTGGCATCAAGGAACAGGCCATGCTGATGAAGGCCGTCCAGGAAATGATCGCCTACTTCGCGGGCCATATCGAACGCCGCAAGAAGGAGCCGACCGACGACCTCATCACGACGCTGATGAACGCGCGCGACAAGGACGGCCAGCCGCTGTCGGACATGCATGTGCAAGGTACCTTGCGCCTGCTGTTGATCGCCGGCATCGACACCACCTGGAGCGCCATCGGCTCCTCGCTCTGGCACCTCGCAAGAATGCCCGCCGACCGCGAGCGCCTGCTCGCCCAGCCGGAGTTGCTTCCGGCGGCGATCGAGGAGTTCCTGCGGGCTTACGCGCCGGTGACGATGGCACGCGAGGTGATAAAGGAGACCGAGATCGGCGGTTGTCCGGTCAAGCCCGGCAACATGCTGCTCTTGTCGTTTCCCACCGCCAACCGTGATCCAGCCGTGTTTCCCGATGCCGACAAGGTCGTGATCGACCGCAAACAGAACCCGCACGCAGCGTTCGGCCTCGGAATCCATCGCTGCATCGGCTCCAACCTCGCGCGCATGGAAATGACCGTCGCGGTCGAGGAATGGCTCAAGAGGATTCCCGACTTCAGGCTCGATCCGGCCGGCAAGGTCACATGGTCGGAAGGCACCGTGCGCGGGCCGCGGCAACTTCCGATGCTGTTCGGAAAAACCTGAGCAGGCTTCCTTTCGTTTTCAAAACGATTTTTCGGGGACTCAAAACGTGACTGAGCAAGCTGCAGGCGTGGGCGACGATCATCTCGACATTCACGACGTCGAGCGCCGGGTGAAAGCCATTTTCATCGGCTCCGTCGGCAATCTGGTCGAGTGGTATGATTTCTACGCCTACACGGCTTTCGCGCTGTATTTCGCACCGGCCTTCTTCCCCAACAGCGATCCGGTGGTGCAACAGCTCAACGCCGCGGTGCTGTTTGCCGCCACCTTCCTGATGCGTCCCCTGGGCGGCTGGCTGTTCGGCTATCTCGCGGACCATTTCGGCCGTCGCCTGTCGCTGACGCTGTCCGTCGTCTGCATGTGCTTCGGCTCGCTGATCATCGCGCTCACGCCGACCTATGCCTCGATTGGCCTCGCCGCGCCCGCCATCCTCGCCTTGGCGCGCGTCATCGAAGGGCTGAGCCTCGGCGGCGAATACGGCGCCAGCGCGACCTATCTCAGCGAGGTCGCCGATGCCAAGCACCGCGGCTTCTATTCGAGCTTCCAGTATGTCACGCTGATCGGCGGGCAGCTCACCGCCATCATCGTCCTGTTGCTGTTGCAGAAGGTTTTCCTCACGCCTGACGAATTGAAGGCCTGGGGCTGGCGTATCCCGTTCGTCATCGGCGCGCTGCTTGCGATCTTCGCCGCGGTGATGCGGCGCGGCCTGCACGAGACCGACGCCTTCGTGGAAGCCAGCAAGACCGTCAAGCCGACCGGTTCGATCCTCGGCCTGCTGCAATACCCGCGCGAGCTCCTGCTGGTGGTAGGCCTGACCGCGGGCGGCACCGCGGCCTTTTACACCTTCACCACCTACATGCAGACCTTTGTCAAATTGTCGGTTGGTTTGACTGCCGATCAAACCACCGTCGTGATCTTCGGTTCGCTCGTCTTTGCGACCCTGCTGCAACCGATCTACGGCACGATATCGGACCGGATCGGCCGCAAGCCGGTTCTGATCTTCTTCGGCGTAGTTGGAACGCTCGCCACCGTTCCGATCCTGACCACCTTGAAGGCCACCAAATCGCCGTGGATGGCCTTCCTCCTGATCTGCGCCGCCTGGATCTTCGTTGCCGGCTATACTTCGATCAATGCGGTCGTGAAGGCGGAGCTGTTTCCGACCAAGATTCGTGCGATGGGCGTCGGCATCCCCTATTCGATCACGGTCTCGATCTTCGGCGGCACCGCGCCGGCGGTTGCGCTCTATTGCAAGAGCCTCGGTCACGAAGAGTGGTTCTACTATTATCTCACCGGCATCATCTTCCTGTCGCTGCTCATTTACGCGACCATGCGAGATACCAAGCATCAATCGGCGATGCATCGCCACGAATGAACGCACTTTCCAAGGCCGCACCGGTCTTGGATAAGATGACGCCCGCCACGCAGGGAAACAACCATGCCCACCGAACGGTTTCAATTTCAGGGTTCGGAGGGCCACCAGCTCGCCGCAACCCTTGACATGCCAGACGGGCCAGCTCACGCCTATGCGCTGTTTGCCCATTGCTTCACGTGCGGCAAGGATGGATTGGCGGCCAAGCGGATCGCCGTCGCTCTGGCCGCGAGGGGCATCGCAGTACTGCGGTTTGATTTCACAGGTCTTGGGTCGAGCGAGGGCGACTTCGCCAATTCGAGCTTTTCCTCCAACGTCGCCGATCTCGTGCAGGCCGCCGATCACTTGCGCAAGACCTATGCCGCGCCTGCGCTCCTGATCGGCCACAGCCTTGGCGGCGCTGCGGTACTGGCCGCGGCTGACCGGATTCCCGAGGCGAAGGCCATCGTCACCATCGGTGCTCCATCGGACCCCTCCCACGTCACCGGCATGTTTTCCGGTTCGGTCGAGAAAATCCGAAGAGATGGCGAGGCGCAGGTCTCGCTCGCCGGACGTCCCTTTACGATCAAGCGCGCCTTTCTCGATGATGTCGCCGAGCATAGCCTGATGGGGCACATCACCAACTTGCACAAGGCGCTTCTCGTGATGCATGCGCCGACCGACGATACCGTCGGCATCGACAACGCGACCCGCATCTTCGTCGCCGCCAAACACCCCAAGAGCTTTGTGTCGCTTTCCGGGGCCGACCATTTGCTGAGCGACCGCCGGGATTCCGACTATGCCGCCGACGTCATCGCGGCCTGGGTCTCACGCTACCTCGACGTCAACAAATCCCAAAAGGAATCCGGTGAAAGCGAAGCGCCTCGCGAGGTCGTCGTGCGGGAGACCCGCAACGGCAAATTCCAGCAAACCGTCACCGTGGGTTCGCACCAATTGCTCGCGGACGAACCCCTCGCCTCCGATGGCGACGACAGCGGGCTTGCGCCCTATGACTTCCTGTTGGCCGGCCTCGGCGCCTGCACGTCAATGACGATGCGGCTTTATGCCGACCGCAAGTCGCTGCCGCTGGAACGAACCACGGTGACGCTCCGGCACGCCAAGATTCATGCGGAAGACTGCGCCGAGTGCGAGACCAAGGCCGGGATGCTCGACCAGATCGAGCGGGTCATCACCATGGAAGGTCCGCTCGACGCCGAGCAACGCAAGAAACTGATGGAGATCGCCGACAAGTGTCCCGTGCACCGCACGCTGACATCGGAAGTCCGGATACTGAGCCGCCCGGCGGATTGACGCCCCCGTGCGCAGGCGTATGATTTCTCCGAAAAGGCGTTTTCGCTGGAGCCGCTGATGCCCATCGTGGCGCGCGTCGACCCCAAATCGATTTTCTCGCCGGAAGAATGGAATCACCTGACCTCGCGTAGCTCGGTGCGCGGGATGTGGCTTGTCGCGCAAGCCTGGGGCACGATCATAGGCGCGATCGCATTGGTTGCGATTTGGCCCAATCCGCTGACGTGGTTGATTGCGGTAATGATCGTCGGCACACGGCAGCTTGGGCTGGCGATCCTGATGCACGAAGCCGCCCATGGCGGCCTGCACGCCAATCGGGCGATCAACGAATGGGTCGGACAATGGCTGTGCGCGGTGCCGGTCGGCGCGGACCTCGCCGGCTATCGCTCCTATCATCTTCAGCATCACAAATTTACGCAGCAGCCTGAAGATCCCGATCTCTCGCTTTCGGCGCCGTTTCCGATCACCAGAGAGAGCTATGCGCGCAAGGCGATCCGGGACCTTACGGGCCAAACCTTCGTAAAGCAGCGTCTGCCATTGTTTTTGTCACTGTTTCGCCGCACTGGGTCTGCCGAGGAAGTGTCGCATGAAAGCTTCGTTGCCAGCGGCGCCGACAAGATGGCGCGCTTCCTCGCTGTCAATGCGGCGATGTTTGCCTTGTTCTGGCTAGTTGTGGGCTTTCAGGAGGTTGTCCATTCGGCCCTGACCGGGAACTCTGAAGTCGCCAAACCACCAGCGATTCGCGGAGAACCGAATGGACACCCACAAGAATGCCCCCCTGACGCCCAAAGGTCGAGAGGCCATGGTGCGATGTGTCGTGGAGGGCGGGTTGAGCAAGGCCGCCGCGGCGCGCCAGTTCAACACCACCCCGAAGACGGTCGCCAAATGGGTCGGACGCTTCCGCGCGG
>NZ_DAHUXJ010000090.1 GCF_027307225.1 Bradyrhizobium sp.
GCTCCAAGGTCCCACAGTCAAACTCACCATCGGGCTAGATGCACCAAGGAGTATCCGACCTCCGTGCCGACGGCGCCCCAGCATACCACCAGTTTCGTGCGCAGTGGGTCGGCGCAGCCGGTGGGCAACTCACCATGAGGAGAAAGCGGTCGTGCCGCATACCGAGACTCGTCCTGAGGAGCCGCGCAAGCGGCGTCTCGAAGGACGCGCTGTTCGGCGCAAGTCAGTCCCTCCCGCGACACGATTTCGTGCCCGGGTTTTCCAGAAACGGTCCCTCCAAGTAGAAGAGGGCGCAGAGAATGCCGGGTGCGCGACGCACCCGCGGCCTCGCACGCAAAGAAAAAAGCGTACGAGTTAGTCACCACAGGTTCGCCGAAGCTTTCCGGCATTCCCTGCGCGAATGGTTTTACGGTTTCCTTCGTAGTCTCCCCGGAGACCGGGCTTTATTGCCTCCGTCACCCCTGCGAAGCGTTAGCTTCTCAAGAGTTTGACACCAGCGTCGGGGTGCCAGGACGCTACGACTTCACCGTCCGCTTCCGACATCGCTCGTCAGTCGATGCGAAAGCGTCCATCGCATCCCGCGCTCAACGTTCGTGACGATCGCGAAGCGCCCCTCTGGATCGGGCGCGGGACGGGCGGGCTTCTAAAGGTGATTTGCCCGACGCCACAAGAGATATGCCTGCGGCAGATTAACGCGACGGGCAAATCAGTCGGTGAGGCCGAACCTTGTCAATCGCAATCTTCTCTTGTCCCGGACGCGACGCAGCGCGTAGCGATGCGCCGCAGAGCCGGGACCCAACATCGTCGGATGGGCCCCGGATCAGCAGCGCATCACGCCGAGCACGCGCTGCGCAGCATCCGGGGCACGGGTCACCGCCCTCTGAACTTCGGCTTGCGCTTTTCCATGAAGGCCTGCCTGCCTTCCCGGAAATCTTCCGAGTCCATGCAAGCCATGCTGATCGCCTTGATCGCCCCCATGTCGCGCTCATCCTGGTCCTTCAAGACCTGGGCGATGGTGATCTTGGCCGCCTTGATCGCGAGCGGCGCATTGCCGGAAATGGTGCGGGCGACCTCGAGCGTTTCTTCCCACAACTGGCCATCCGCGATCACGCGATCGACCAAGCCGATCCGCAAGGCTTCCGCCGAATCGATCCGCGTGCCGGTGTAAAGGATCAGCCGCGCCCAGGACGGCCCGACCAGCGAGACCAGGTGGCGAAGGCCGTCAAAGCCGTAGGCGATGCCGAGCTTGGCGGCGGGAATGCCGAACTGGCTGTTGTTTGAGGCAAAACGGATATCGGTCAGCATCGCCACCTGCATGCCGCCGCCGAGGCAAAACCCGCGGATACAGGCAATTGTTGGCTTGGGAAATTCGGCGAGCAATGCGCGCTGGGCGTCGCTCTTCCGATTATATTCCTCGGCGGCTTGCGCGTTATGGCGGTTCTTTTCGAACTGGCTGATGTCGGCGCCCGACATGAAGGCCTTGTCGCCGGCGCCGGTCAAAATGACCACGCGCACGCTGTCATCCTCGCGTAGTTCGATCAGCGCATGGCCCAACCCTTCCCACATCTCGATCGACATGGCATTGCGCTTTTCGGGATTGTTGAATGTGACGATGCCGACCCCATCGGTGACGCTCTTGAGGATCTTGCCTTCGGCAAATGATTTTTGGTTTTGTGAGGGGACGTCGAGCATTGCGGAGCCTTCGGCTGGAGGTTTCTTATGGCTCGCAATCAAGCACCGCCTGGCCGAGGCCGCAATGGCGGGATGGGGTTGGCGGCCCGATTCCAACATTCGTATCGCGCTTCGGCGGGCGGCTTCGCGAAGCTCGGAATCAAGGGATCGCTGGCAAATATACGTTTCTGGCCGGCCGTCCGGCTTCAGCGGCAAAGGAGGCGTGTGTCGACCGGCCTCGCAATGACACGTTGCGATCTATTTCCGCCATTCTGCCGAAATATTGGAAGGTGTAGTTCATAAGAAATCAACTTATGCGCGCTACGGATGGCCACGCCGTGACGGGTCAGTATTGGCCGCTGCCGGCCTAAAATTTTGAGTCTGATTTCGTATTTGAGAGAATCTCGTGTTGAACGCCGACCTCGCATTCTGGCCCAGCGTCGTCTTTATGGTGGCGTGTAATCTCCATTTTGGCCCCCGTATCGAGAGTGATGGAATAGCGATGCAGTCGGGCCTCGATGGCAGGCCGACCTGGTACTCATCGAAAGTCATCGGGCTTTGGGGAATGGTAGGCTTCGCGCTTGCCGTCCGTTTGTTTATTTGGGTCGCGTCAATTTACGTTCCTGCAAAGGTCCACGGCGCCGAAGCAGGCCTGCTCATGGCCTCCGTCGTCATTGTGGCGTCTCATGTGTTCATTCTGAGAGAAGCTATTCGAGGAAGCTAAGCGGCTTTGGGTTCGAATCGGTCGCCGGGACGTTCGGCTAGGTGGAGGCCGGTAAACTCGCCTGACAAACAGTCCGCCGAAACCAGGGAGTTTCACCGGGTATCGGCGCTGCGGCGGCCGGTGTCGGAATCGGCGTGCTGATCGATCACTTGCTCTCCTGACGCGCTTCGGTGCGACACATCGGGATCGGACGTTTGCAGCATCCTTAACAAAACCTTAGTGGGTTCGGTGTACGCTCTCGGGTCGATTTGAGGGGGAAATCTCATGCGACCTGTTGTTGCCACTCTTGCCCTGGTGATTATGGCCGGTTGCCAGCAAGAGACAGACGTCACGGGTTCGACCACGAACAGCTGCGCGATCAATCTCTTCCCTTTCTACAATCCGAAGAGCCTGGATCAGTGTCTGGCGGTCTGCTCAAAGTGCGGCCGGGGCACGACGATAACCTGCTCGACATCGTGCAAGCTCAAGGGCGCCGGGTAGGGCCACCGGCGGGTCGCTGTTCCGGCCGAATGCGGGCGCGGCCAGCAGCTACTACGATCGCTCGCCGATCATTGCATATGATGGCGCTTCGCCGCCAACCTGTGCGATGGGGAGCTACACGCCTTCGCCGGTGCCGGGATGCCGGACCCCACATCCGTGGAGAGCGATGGCTTGGCGCGGCCATTCCGCGCCAGCCGATCCTTTGGCCCTGATCGACCGTCTCCGCGGCGCTTCCTGACGAATCGCCGCGGGGTGTCCTGATCAGCCCTCGTTCGCGGCGATCGATTCCATCAGGGAGACGAGCTGACGCTGCACCGTCTGATCCTTGATCTTCGAATAGGCGCGCAGCAACCTCAGGCTGAAGGCGCTGTCGAGGAACAAGAGGCTCTCGACCTCCCGCGCCTTGCTGTCTCCGTCGTAGAAGAAGGTGACGGGCACATCGAGCGCGTTTGCAATCTGCTGAAGGCGGGCAGCGCCGACGCGATTGACGCCCTTCTCGTACTTCTGAACCTGCTGGAAACTGACGCCAAGTTTCTCACCAAGCTCAGCCTGCGAGATCTTCTGCTCCACACGCCGCAAACGGATACGCTTGCCGAGCTCGATATCGGGCTTCCCGGCACTGCGCTGCTTCATCTTCTTGGCTACCGATTTGTTCATACTGTTTCTACCGTCCTTCACTCGTTGAAGCGCCTGAATATCCGGAGGCGCCTTCCGACTTACGGGTTTCTGTTTCTTTATCTCTAATAGGTGAAATTCACACTCAAATCCGGAAATTTACGGAGTATCCAGCTCTTCTAGCGGCAACCCTAACAGCCGTCAAAGTTGAATGACGTTCGTAATGCGACAGGCAGCGGATGGCCTCCAGGAGCCATGTAACCGCAAGTCGCGCCAGCGAGCCAACAAAGTGAGTTCTAGAGCTCCGATTCCGAAGTCATCGCGGTGACCTCTGATGCGAACTGGTGACCTCCGATGCGAACTTCGGAATCAAAGGAGCTCTAGCAACTTGTTGATTCTAGTGCGGCTTTGAATTTGAAGTTCCTATGACGAACTTGCCGCAATCCTGATAGGAACTTCAAATTCGCCGCGCTAGTGTACGTTTCCCACAATACTTTCATATCTAAGGATCGCCCGGCTATTCTGGCAAGCAACGCAGGATAGTACAACCTAGCTTTGCGTAGTTGGGGACGGGACTTTTTGACGCGTCTGGCGTATCGTGCATCGGAAATCGACGCCTACACCCACAGGGTGCGCCTTGCCTAAGGCGCAAGGTGTCGTTGGCGTGCTTTTCGCGGTGCACCGGCGCCGCGGATGGCGACGACCGACAACGGGCGCAGCAATGGGCCCCGAAGCATTACGGGGTTGGGGCGCAATGTCACAAATCTGTGTAACGACGAAAACTATCTTCTCGGTCCTAATACCGTCGGATTTTTTTGGGGCGGGACAGGGTCGGCTCGGCTATTGCCCCGATCGCACGGGCATTTTCGCAGGTTCGGTAACGGAATCACGCTGTGGCTTATTTCGAAGAAAATCTGCGGACAGTTCTGGCAACGCTTGAGGAATGCCACGCGTCCCTCATCATGAGCGGCGATCTCAATACGGCGCATCTGGTTTCGGTCGCAATCCTGGAGCTGCGGATCAAGCTCAACCGGATCGGGGACTCGGAATTGACGGCCTTGTGCGACGCGATGGTGCGAGAGGTGGAAGGCGCCTCAAACTCTGCTCCCCCTAAACCGCAAGAGGGGAGGCGTCCGCGTCCGCCGGTGTCCCTGAAACTCGTCAAGTAGGGCTTGGCTGGCCGCGGGGTCGTGATTTGCGGATTTTGGCATATCCGTTACATCAACGCCCATCATGATCCATGACGTTTCGATCCCCGCCGCGCTGATCGCGGGCCTGATCAGCTTCCTGTCGCCCTGCGTGCTGCCGCTGGTGCCGCCCTATATGGTTTACCTGACCGGCGCGACCATCGAGCACGCAGCCGATGAGGAACCGGCTTCATCCTCCCGCCGCGCGGTGATGGTCTCTGCCGTCGTGTTCGTGCTCGGTTTTTCGACGGTGTTTGTGGCGCTTGGCGCCAGCGCTTCGCTGATCGGCAGCGTCATCCACGCCTGGTCGGGCGAGCTGTCGGTTGTTGCCGGCATCGTCATTATCGTGATGGGCCTGCACTTCCTCGGGCTGACGCGGATCGATCTGTTGATGCGGGAAGGGCGTCTTCCCATCCCCAAGCCCGTCGGGCTTTGGGGCGCTTATCTGATGGGGCTCGCCTTTGCGTTCGGCTGGACGCCCTGCATCGGGCCGATCCTGGCGGCCATTCTCTCGATTGCGGCCTCGGAGGCCACGGTTGCGAAGGGCGCCGGCCTGCTCGCGGTCTATTCCGCAGGCCTTGGCATTCCGTTCCTGATCGCCGCCTTCATGGTTGAGCGGTTCTCCTCGCTGTTTGCGCGGATGAAACGGCATCTCGTGCGCGTCGAACAGGCTATGGGCGTGCTGCTCGTGTTGACCGGTATCGCCTTTCTGACCGGCGGCGTCTCGGCGGTCAGTGTCTGGCTGCTCGAGGCTTTTCCGGGACTGCAAAGCATCGGCTGACGACTGCACGACGTCGGAAGTCCAAACCCCGACGCCGCTAAAGATTGCTGTCGGCAATCGCCGAATAGATCATGGTGCGCAGCTCGCGCCTGATCGGCGTTGCGGTCGATGGCAGCACCTGGGTCATGAAGATGGCGATCAGTTCTTCCGCCGGGTCGATCCAGAACGACGTCGTTGCGGCGCCGCCCCACGCAAATTCGCCGGGGCTGCCGGGAATGAGCGTACGCGCCGGATCGAGCGTGACGGAAAAGCCGAGGCCGAAGCCGATGCCGTGATAGGTCGCCTCCGAAAACAGCGATCGCGACAATTCGGGCAGCGTCTTGCCATCCGGCAGATGATTTGAGGTCATCAGGGCAAGCGTCTTCGGGCCGATCAGCCTGATGCCGTCGAGTTCACCGCCGTGAAGCAGCGCGCGGCAGAAGGTGAGATAATCGGCCGAGGTCGAGCACAGGCCGCCGCCGCCGGAGATGAAATCAGGCGGCGACAGGAAGGAAGACGTTGTTGGATCGTCCTGAAGGGTGAGGCCGCCCTTGCGTTCGGTGGCGTGAAAGGCCATCGCGCCCTGCGGACTGGCGGAGTAGCAGGCCGCCAGGCGATCGGCCTTCTCGGCGGGCACGAAGAAGCCGGTGTCGTTCATTTCGAGCGGATCGAAAATGCGCTCCTGGAGAAACTCTTCGAACGGCTTGCCGCTGATCAGCCCGATCAGATAGCCGATCACGTCCGTCGAGACCGAGTAGTTCCAGGCCTCGCCCGGCGAAAATTCCAGCGGAATTTTGGCGAGGTCCGCGATCATGGATTGCAGCGTGCCCGCTTTATCGACCTCGCCGATTTTCAGCTCGCGGTAGGCGGCATCGACATTGCCGCGCTGCTGGAAGCCGTACGTCAGCCCCGAAGTATGCCGCATCAGGTCGACGATCTGCATCGGCCGCGAAGGTTGGCGGGCGAGAAACGCCGGCCACACGCCGGCCTGGAACACGCCGAGGTTCTTCCATTCCGGGATATATTTGTGAACGGGCTCATCGAGCGCCACGCGGCCTTCCTCGACCAGCATCATGAAGGCGACGCTCGTGATCGGCTTGGTCATGGAATAGATGCGATAGATCGTGTCGTCCTTCACCGGCACCTTGCGCTCGATATCGGCAAAGCCCTGCGACGAATTGTGGACGAGATGGCCGCGCCGGTAGACCAGAAGCTGGGTTCCGGGAAACCGGCCGGCCTCGATATAGCGCTCGCGCAGATGGTTCTCGATCCGGTCGAAAACGCCTTTCGACATGCCGGCGACTTCGGGAGAGGTGAGGGGGAGCGAGGCTGCCATCGGATTTCATCTCTTGAAAAGGTGGAGGCGGAGGTTGAGCCTTGATAACCGAAATCGGCCCGGCGTTCCAATCGCGTCCTGCTTACCTTGATCTGCCGCCTGGTGTGGTGGATTTGACATTCGCATACGAACCCGCCGCGATAAAATGCGAATGTCAGAACCGGGACATTGGTGTAACCTTGCCCCAAACCGGCATAACCCCAAGGACAAAGCGAAATGCCCCAATTCAATGACATCGAACTCACCGCCGCCGTCGTCAAGAGCTTTGAGGAGGTACGGGAGCCGCGGAGCAAATTCCTGATGGAAGAGCTTACGAAGTCGCTGCACGCTTTCGTTCGAAAGACGGATCTCACTTTCGCCGAATGGGAGTATGCGATCGATTTTCTCACGCGTGTCGGCCAAAAATGTACGCCCAGCCGGCAGGAGTTCATCCTTCTGTCCGACGTGCTGGGCGTCTCGATGCTGGTCGATGCCGTCAATCACCGGGAGCGCGAAGGGGCGACCGAAACCACCGTGCTCGGACCGTTCTATGTCGGCGAGCACAAGGTGATGCCGCATGGTACCGACGTGTCTCCCGAACTGGTCGGCGAAAAAATGTTCGTGCAGGGCCGCGTCACCAATCTCGAGGGCAAGCCGCTGGCCAACGTTCCGATCGACATCTGGCACGCTGACGATGATGGCTGGTACGATTCACAGAAGCCGGACTATGAGACGGCGGGCCCGTCATCGCGCGGACGCTTCATCACCGATGCCAACGGGCGGTTCTATTTCCGCACCATCCTGCCATGCAGCTATCCGATCCCGACCGATGGTCCGGTCGGGCAGATGATCTTAGGCCTGCACCGCCATCCGATGCGGCCCGCGCATGTTCACTTCCTGGTCAATGCGCCCGGTCACGAGCCGCTGGTCACGCATGTCTTCGTCGAAGGCGACAAATATATCGATAGCGACGTTGTGTTCGGCGTGAAGAACGAACTGATCGCCAAGGTCGAAAAGCGGACCGATCCGACCATGCCGGACGGCAAGCCTGCGGCTTCGCCCTGGCATCTCATGACCTACGAATTCCGCCTCAAGCCCGGTCAGGGCGTTGCGCCGAAGCCGATGGCGGCGACGGAAGACGCCTGACAAACTTGCGTCACCTCTCCCCCGTTTTAATGGTCCTTTGATTCGCAACAGCGCCCGCTGCGAAGAGATGCGAATGTTAGAATCGGAGCACTAATCGACGTGCCATTGCCGGTTTTGGATTCAAAGCAGCGATTGATCTGGGTTCCTCGCGCCGAATCGCAATCGATTTGTGCAGCATGGATGGATGTTGCGCAGGATCTGCCGACATTGCGGTCAGCGTGCAGCTTCAGTCCTCTCCCGGTGCTTTTTTGAGCACGAGTGCTCAGCCTTTGTGCGTCGCACAATAATTGTGCGGGCGCAAATTTTGGATGCGGATCGCATCTCGGCGATAACGCGGGCATTTTCGTAACCAATTAAAATATAAGCGCTTTTCTCGTCGCGTCAGTCTGGCACGGCGCTTGAATGGTGCCTTTCGACGCCATCGGCTCGAACAAAGGAAGTCTCTCATGCGCGCGAAAGACCCGACCTGGATTTCAGACTGGAACGCTGAAGATGCAACGTTCTGGGAAACCAAAGGCAAGGCAATCGCGCGCCGCAATCTCATCTGGTCGGTCGTCGCCGAGCATATCGGATTTTCGGTGTGGCTGATCTGGAGCATCGTCGCCACGAAACTCCCGGCAGCGGGCTTCCACTACACGACGGATGAGCTGTTTCAGCTCGTTGCCATTCCGGGCCTGATCGGCTCGCTGATGCGTTTTCCCTACACCTTTGCAGTGACGATGTTCGGTGGCCGCAACTGGACGATCTTCTCGGCTTCCGTACTCTTCATCCCGATCTTCGGGCTCGCTTATTTCGTCAGTCAGCCCGACACGCCGTTCTGGCTGATGCTGCTGGTGGCGTCGACCGCGGGCCTCGGCGGCGGCAACTTCGCCTCCAGCATGGCCAACATCTCCTTCTTCTATCCCGACCGCATGAAGGGCTGGGCGCTCGGGCTCAACGCCGCGGGTGGCAATATCGGCGTTTCCAGCGTTCAGTTGATCACGCCGATCCTGATGGGCGCAGGCCTTATCAATCTCTACCAGGCCACGCCTGTCTCCGGCGTCTATCTCCAGAACGCCGGCCTGATGTGGGTGATCCCGCTGATCGTCGCGGTGCTCGGCGCCGTCTATTTCATGAACAACCTGACCTCGGCGAAGTCATCGTTCCGGGATCAGCTTGCGATCGTCAAGCGCAAGCACACCTGGATCATGTCCTTTATCTATATCGGGACGTTCGGTTCCTTCATCGGCTATTCCGCCGCGTTTCCGCTTCTGATCAAGACGCAGTTTCCCTCCATCACCATAGGCATCGCGTTCCTCG
>NZ_DAHUXJ010000052.1 GCF_027307225.1 Bradyrhizobium sp.
ATCATCTCGGTCAAGGAGGGCTCGTCGATCAATGCGGGCGACGTCGTCGCGCGTATTTCGATCGACAGCGCCAAGACCCGCGACATCACCGGCGGTCTGCCGCGGGTGGCCGAACTGTTCGAGGCACGCAAGCCAAAGGACGCGGCGATCATCGCGGAAATCGCGGGCACCATCCGGTTCGGCCGCGACTACAAGAACAAGCGCCGTATCTCGATCGAGCCGATGGACAAGAATGAGGAGACCCGCGAATACCTCATTCCGAAGGGCAAGCACATCCATCTGCAGGACGGCGATATCGTCGAAAAGGGCGACTTCATCGTCGAAGGCAACCCGGCACCGCACGACATCCTGGCGATCAAGGGCATCGAGGAACTCGCGGCCTATCTGGTCAACGAAATCCAGGAGGTCTACCGGCTGCAGGGCGTGCTGATCAACGACAAGCACATCGAGGTGATTGTCCGTCAGATGTTGCAGAAGGTGGAAATTACCGACCAGGGCGACACCGACATGATCTCGGGCGAACAGATCGACAAGATCGAGTTCGACGCGCTCAACGAAAAGGCGAAGGAAGAGGGCAAGAAGCCCGCCACGGGAACGCCGGTTCTGCTCGGCATTACCAAGGCGAGTTTGCAGACCCGCTCGTTCTTCTCGGCGGCCTCCTTCCAGGAGACCACCCGCGTGCTCACCGAAGCCGCCGTCAACGGCAAGGTGGACCCGCTGGAAGGCCTCAAGGAGAACGTCATTGTCGGCCGCCTGATCCCGGCCGGCACCGGCGCCTCGATGGCGAAGATCCGCGAAGTCGCGATGAAGCGCGACAAGCTGATCCTCGACGAGCGCGAAAAGCAGGCGGCGATCGTGCCGGCTGCCCCGGAGGTCGAGCCCTTGGCCCTGCCGCCGGCCGAATAGGCCAAAAGCGGACCCGAAAGACTACGGAAAGACCGGCGAAAGCCGGTCTTTTTTGCTATTTCCGGGCTATTCTGCTTGATTGCGGCGCGGTCGTTCATCTTCCCTTCAGGGAAAAAAGCGCTTCTTCTCAAATAACTTAAGTCTGGCGTCTGGGGGCAGGCGACCGAGACGGCGGGGGGCCGGAAATCACCGGAAACAAATGTTGGATCTTGCAATTGTAGGCGGCGGTCCTGGCGGCCTGATGAGTGCGTGGTACCTCAAGAAGAAGTTGGGTGACCAGTGCCGCATCACGATTTTTGAAGCCTCGGACCGCCTCGGGGGCAAGGTCCTGACCGGGCGTTTCGATTCTGCGCCCGCGATCTACGAGGCCGGTGTAGCCGAAATCTACGACTACTCGATGACCGGCCCGGACCCCTTGCGCGAAATGATCCAGCATTTCGGACTGCAAACCATTCCGATGGATGCCGAACAGATCCAGTTCGACGGCGAACTGCTCAACGACGTTGCGGGCATGCGCCGCAAATACGGGGCAAAGACCGCCGACGCCATCGAGGCGTTCCGCGAGCGCTGCTGCGAGATGGTGGCGCCGATCGAATACTACGAGGGCATCGGCGCCCACGACAATGAACATCCATGGGCCTACATCACGGGTGAGGAACTGCTCGATCGCGAGGTCGATGACGACATCGCCAAGCGCTTCTTCAAGGTAATGGCGCGCTCGGACATAGCGACCGAGAGCCACAACACCAACGGCCTTAATGCGCTGAAGAACTTCGTGATGGATGTCGACGGCTATATCGGCCTCTATTCGATCCAGAACGGCAACGAGCAGCTGATCGAATGCCTCAAGGAGGAGGTTAGCGCCGATATCCAGCTCAATCATCGGGTTCTGAAAGTCGGCAAGACCACAAGCGGCCGCTACCAGCTCAAGATGATGAACGGCAAGGGTCCGGAGACGCGGGATTTCGATCTCGTGCTGATGTGCCTGCCGCATTCCTGGCTCGCGACCATGGGCTGGGACGGCGAAGACCTCCGCAAGTCCATGATCAAGCACGTCGCCTATTTCGACCGGCCCGCACACTACCTGCGGGTCTCGATCCTGTTCGATTCGCCGTTCTGGGGCGACAAGATCCCGGGCGCCTGGTTCATGTCGGAGGCCTTCGGCGGCTGCTGCGTCTACAATGAAGGCGCGCGCCACGACGTCGGCCGTAACGGCGTCCTCAATTGGCTGATCGCCGGCTCCGATGCGCTCGCCTTCGCCAACCTGGACGACAAGGCGCTGATCGACGCCGCGCTGAAATCGTTACCGGCCTCGCTCGGCGATGCGCGCGCCCATTTCGTCGAGGGCAAGACCCATCGCTGGCTGTCGTCCGTCAACGCCTTGCCCGGCGGCATGCCGGCGCGCGACGTGATGACCAATCACCAACCGGAGCCCAAGCAGCATTCGGGCGTCGTTCTGGTCGGCGATTATCTGTTCGATTCGACGCTGAACGGGTTGCTGGATTCGTCGGATGCCGCCACCGACATCATCGTCACCGAAACGATGCGGCTGCGCCGTGCGCGCGGCGCGAACGGCGAGGCTCTGTCCGAAAAGATCGATCGCGGCTATTTCGAGAATTACCGCGGGCTTGGACCGTATCATGAGGTCTGGAGCCAGTTCACCGATCCGGCCTATCTGATGGACCTGATCCGGATCGTCTGGGGCCGTGAGCAAGGCTACAAACTGCTGGTGGCGGGATCGGCGAGCGGCGAACTCATCGGCGCCTTGCGCGCGCGCGGCGTGGATGCCTGGGGCATCGAGAACAATCGCGCCATTCACGCGCTCACCCCGAAAGCGCTGCAGAAATTCAACAAGCTCGGCTCGATCGTCGATCTGCCTTTCAAGGACGGCGAGTTCGATTTTGTCTTCGAGACCAGCCTTTGCCATGTGACGGAAAAGCGCGTCGTCAGGGCCATTCGCGAGCTCAACCGCGTCATGAAGTCCGGCCTGGTGTTCGGCTCCGTGACGTCGGACATGGCGACCGCCTTGATCGATCGTTATGACCTCCTGCGCGGGGTCAGGAAGCTCGGCACCTGGTGGGAATGGTCGGAGCTGTTCTTCAACAACGGCTTCGATCTCTCGATGCATCGCCACGATTGCACGGATGCGTTGTGGGCGGCGACGCTCGCAGCCAACAAGGGGCCCGGCCAGTGGTATGCCGACGCCGACAGCTTGCGCTATTCGTTCTTTGACAAGATCGAGGACGACGATGACGAGTAAGCAGGACCAGTAAGGTTACCGGTGCGGCGGTTCAAAGGTCCGCATCGCTGATGCCGCGCGTTCGTCATACCACTGATTATTTTTGCTGAGGGCGTGCTGATCGCCTAGGATAGGGGGTAGCACATTCCCTTGTTCGTCTTGCGGTCATGCCGGCCGTGCAGCACCGGTTGGTTTCATGGCTTCCAGGCTTTCATTGTCAGGTGAATCCGTCTCAGCGTCCGCAGACGATTCCGACTCGTTGGATGCCACGAAGAAGCTCGCGGCTGCCGCGGCGCCCGGCGTCCGCTCAACCGGCGCCAAGGCATTGCCGGTCGAAGACGACGACGAAGAGGGCGACGACGACGAACTTGAACTCGACGACGAGGACGACGAGGAACTCGCCGTCTTTACCGCCAAGGAAGCTGCCGGCGCGCTGGCGACGGTTTACGGCTTCGTCAAACCCTTCCTGAAGAATTACAAAAAGCTGATTGCATTCGTCGGCCTCGGCGTCCTGGTCGAGACGCTGTTCAACGTGATCATGCCGCTCAGCCTGAAGTTTCTCATCGACGATGCGCTCGGCGAGGAGGATTTCGAGGCGCTGATTCGCATTCTTTCGGTGCTGGCGGTGGCCGGCATCATCACCTCGATCGTCGCGATCTGGTATGAGCGGTGGGACGCGAGGTTGGCCGCGGCGTTGATTTCGGATGTGCGGGCGCGGTTGTTCGATCACGTCCAGAATTTGCCCGCGGCGTTTTTCCAGCGCACCAGGCGCGGTGAAATCCTGTCGCGGTTCTCGGTCGATATGGCTGCCTTCGAGGGCACGGTTAAGGGTTTCGCTAACAGCGCCGCATTGCCGTTCTTCGAGTTGATAGCCGGCATCATTTTGATGCTGTTCCTGAACTGGCAGCTGGCCGCGATTTCGCTCCTGGTGTTTCCGATCACGCTGATCGGCCCGCGCATCATCACCCCGAAGGCCGTGCAGGCGAACTACGGGCAGAAGCTCAACGAGGCTTTCCTGCTCGGCATGGTGCAGGAAAACATCGCGACACAAGCGGTGGTCAAGGCCTTCATGCTCCAGCGCAAGACGTTCGGCTGGTTCTCGATGCGCAACAGCGAGACGCGGCGCAAAATTGCCTCCGCCGTATTTTTGTCGGCCATGGTCGAGCGTACCGTCACCATCGCGGTGCTGTTGCTGCACCTCGTGGTGCTCGCGATCGGCGCCTATCTTGCGACCAAGGGCCAGATCACGGTCGGAACGTTCGTGACGTTCGAGAGCGCGTTCTGGGAGGTGTCCTACAACATCGCCCATGTCATGCACTTCATTCCGGTCTCGATTCAGTCCGCGGCCGGCGTGCGGCACATGGAGGAATTGCTCGACGAGCCGACCCGCGGCGAGGATCGACCCGGCGCGCCGGATTTGCCGCGCATCACCCACGATATCTCCTTCGAGCACGTGACCTTTCAGTATGAGGGCAGCGAGACACCGGTTCTCGATAATTTCAGTCTGAAGCTCGATGTCGGCAAAACCATCGCGATTGTCGGGCCAAGCGGTTCGGGCAAGAGCACGCTGCTCAACCTGATCCTGCGCCTTTATGTGCCGGACGAGGGTCGGATCACCATCGACGGCGTCGACATCCTGAAAGTGACGCGCGATTCGCTCCGCCGGCGCATGGCGGTGGTGTTCCAGGAGAACATGCTGTTCAACATGTCGATCCGCGAGAACATCCGCCTCGGCAAGGAAGGCGCGACCGACAAGGAAGTGGAAGATGCGGCCCGCAAGGCCGAAATCCACCGCTACATCATGAGCCTTCCGCGGAAATACGACACCCAGGTCGGCGAGCGTGGCGACACTTTGTCGGGTGGCCAGCGCCAGCGGATTGCGATTGCGCGGGCCATCGTGCGCGACCCGTCGATTCTCCTTTTGGACGAGGCGACGTCGGCGCTTGACCAGACCACGGAAGCCGCCATCAACAAGACGCTGATGAAGCTTGCGAGGAGCCGAACCATGATCTTTTCGACCCATCGCCTGACCTCGGTGGTCGATATGGACGAAATCGTTGTGATTTCCGGCGGCAAGGCGATCGAACGCGGCTCGCACGAGGAGTTGCTGGCGGCGAACGGGATGTACCGCCAGCTCTGGGACGACCAGAGCGCCAAACCGCACAAAGCCGTCGACCAGGACGACGATAAGGACGAGGATTAAGGCTGCCCGCCAAGGTGAACGGGCGAGCGGGAGGTGGCCGGGCAAGCCAGCAAGGCTGTTTTTTGGTATTAAAGTACCTAAATTTGACTTCCGCGGCCAGAAGCGGATGGCTGCTCACGCCGCGTTGGATCGCTTGCGATGGACCTGATGAGGTGCATGCAGCTAGCGGCAGAAGTGCTTCATCTACTGTCGTTTCGCCTTGACTTGGCCATCCCGCGCCGATAGAACCCGCGCACTCAACGACAGGCGGTGAGCTTCGCTTGCGTCGGAACGGACCACCCTTCGAGCCCTTGTTTTAAGGGTTCGCGACGGGCACCAACCTCGACGAATGTCGCTCAAACGCTGTCGAACATAGCTAGGCAATGCCGTATCGATTTCAGCTTTCGTGGGTAAGTCCCTCGGGGCTGATCGGGTGCATGACCTCAGGTGCAGTTCGAGCGGGGTAGTCCGATCGAAGCTTGACTTGCGGTCCTCTGTGGCGACGAAGCGCTTTCTGCTCAGGGATGAGCGGTTGGCGCGATTTCGCTTTGCGCGGATGTTTTCGCGGAAGGCGGGTGAGGGGACCGCGAGGTCCCGAACGAATTTTGCGGAGCTTTCGGGTTCCGCGTGAACTGAAGGGTGAAGGCTGACATGCCGACGATCAACCAGCTGATCGCAAGTCCGCGCGTCGTACAAAAGTCGCGCAAGAAGGTGCCGGCGCTCCAGCAGTCGCCGCAGAAACGCGGCGTTTGCACCCGCGTCTACACCACGACCCCGAAGAAGCCGAACTCGGCGCTCCGCAAGGTCGCCAAGGTGCGCCTGACCAACGGCTTCGAGGTCATCGGTTACATCCCGGGTGAAGGCCACAATCTTCAGGAGCACTCGGTGGTGATGATCCGTGGCGGCCGCGTCAAGGACTTGCCCGGCGTGCGCTACCACATCCTCCGCGGCGTCCTCGACACGCAGGGCGTCAAGAACCGCAAGCAGCGCCGTTCGAAGTACGGCGCCAAGCGTCCGAAGTGAGCCGAGCATAGCGAGGGTCATCCCCGGGCAGCGAAGCGAGCCCCGGGGATCTGGAGCAACAAGTTAAGACGTGGATGGCCGGGACGAGCCCGGCCATGACAAGGAACCAAGATGTCGCGCCGCCATTCTGCTGAAAAACGTGAAGTGCTTCCGGACCCGAAGTTCGGAAACATCATCATTACGAAGTTCATGAACTCGGTGATGTATGCCGGGAAGAAGTCGGTCGCCGAAGGCATCGTCTACGGCGCCCTTGGCTTGATCGAGGCCAAGACCAAGCAGAGCCCGCTCACCGTGTTCGAGCAGGCGCTGGAAAACGTGATGCCGACCATCGAAGTCCGCTCGCGGCGCGTCGGCGGCGCCACCTACCAGGTGCCGGTCGAAGTTCGCTCCGTCCGCCGCCAGGCGTTGGGGATCCGCTGGCTGATCTCGGCCGCACGCGAGCGCAATGAAAAGACCATGACGGAGCGGCTGTCGGCCGAACTGCTCGACGCATCGAATAACCGGGGGAACGCCGTCAAGAAGCGTGAAGACGTGCACCGGATGGCGGAAGCCAACCGCGCCTTCTCGCACTACCGCTGGTAACGGCGAAACGTCAGGACCCTGAGGAACAGACCATGCCCCGCCAACATGCCATCGAGGACTACCGCAACTTCGGTATCATGGCGCATATCGACGCCGGCAAGACCACGACCACCGAGCGTATCCTTTATTACACTGGCAAGAGCCACAAGATCGGCGAAGTGCACGAAGGTGCCGCGACGATGGACTGGATGGAGCAGGAGCAGGAGCGTGGCATCACCATCACCTCGGCTGCGACGACCGCGTTCTGGAACGGCAAGCGGCTGAACATCATCGACACCCCCGGCCACGTCGACTTCACCATCGAAGTCGAGCGTTCGCTTCGCGTGCTCGACGGCGCGGTATGCGTGCTCGATTCCAACCAGGGCGTCGAGCCGCAGACCGAGACGGTCTGGCGCCAGGGCGACAAGTACAAGGTTCCGCGCATCGTCTTCGCCAACAAGATGGACAAGACCGGCGCCGACTTCTTCAAGTGCCTTGCCGACATCGTTGACCGCCTCGGCGCCAAGCCGATCGCGATCCAGCTTCCGATCGGCGCCGAGAACAACTTCAAGGGTCTCGTCGATCTCGTGAAGATGAAGGGCATCATCTGGAACGATGAATCGCTCGGCGCGAAATTCGATTATGTCGACATTCCCGCAGACCTCGTCGATCAGGCCAAGGAATATCGCGAGAAGATGGTGGAAGCCGCCGTTGAACTCGACGACGACGCCTTGGCTGCCTTCCTCGACGGCAATGAACCGGATGAAGCGACGCTGAAGCGGCTGATCCGGAAAGCCGTTTTGACCGGCGCTTTCTATCCTGTGCTATGCGGCTCGGCCTTCAAGAACAAGGGCGTGCAGCCGCTGCTCGACGCGGTTGTCGACTATCTGCCGTCGCCGATCGACGTGCCTGCGATCAAGGGCACCGACGAGGATGGCAACGAAATCTTGCGCAAGGCTGACGACAAGGAGCCGCTGGCGCTGCTTGCGTTCAAGATCATGGATGACCCGTTCGTCGGCACCATCACCTTCTGCCGCATCTACTCCGGCACGCTGATATCGGGCACCGGTGTCATCAACTCGACGCGCGACCGCAAGGAGCGTATCGGCCGCATGCTGTTGATGCATGCCAACAACCGCGAAGACATCAAGGAAGCCTATGCCGGCGACATCGTTGCGTTGGCGGGCCTGAAGGAAGCGCGTACCGGCGATACGCTGTGCGATGCGCACAAGCCGGTGATTCTGGAAAAAATGGAGTTTCCGGAGCCGGTCATCGAGATCGCGATCGAGCCGAAGTCGAAGGCCGACCAGGAGAAGCTCGGCGTGGCGCTGGCGAAGCTCGCCGCGGAAGACCCGTCGTTCCGCGTGTCGACCGATCAGGAGTCTGGCCAGACCATCCTCAAGGGCATGGGCGAGCTCCATCTCGATATCAAGGTCGACATCCTCAAGCGCACCTACAAGGTCGATGCCAACATCGGCGCACCGCAGGTGGCGTTCCGCGAGCGTGTCACCCAGCGGGTCGAGCACAGCTACACCCACAAGAAGCAGACCGGCGGAACCGGCCAGTTTGCCGCGATCACGATCATCGTCGAGCCCAACGAGCCGGGCAAAGGCTACGAGTTCGAGTCCAAGATCGTTGGCGGCGCGGTGCCGAAGGAATATATCCCCGGTGTCGAAAAGGGCCTGGAGAGCGTGTTGTCCTCCGGCGTGGTCGCAGGCTTCCCAATCGTCGATGTCAAGGTTCAGCTCATCGACGGCAAGTACCACGACGTCGACTCGTCGGCACTGGCCTTCGAAATCGCAACCCGCGCCTGCTTCCGCGAGGCGTTGCAACGGGGCAAGTCGGTCCTGCTCGAGCCGATCATGAAGGTCGAGGTGGTGACGCCGGAAGATTACACCGGTTCGGTCATCGGCGATCTGAATTCGCGGCGCGGCCAGATCCAGGGCCAGGACATGCGCGGCAATGCCAATGTCATCAACGCGATGGTGCCGCTGATGAACATGTTCGGTTACGTGAATAACCTGCGCTCGATGAGTCAGGGGCGCGCGACCTTTACGATGCAATTCGACCACTACGCTGAAGCGCCGGCAAATGTGTCGGCAGAAGTCCAGAAAAAGTTTGCCTGATTATCGTTGGCGGCAGCTAACGATTGAACGGAGAGTCAAATGGCCAAAGCAAAATTTGAACGTAACAAACCGCACTGCAACATCGGCACCATCGGTCACGTCGACCACGGCAAGACCTCGCTGACGGCAGCGATCACCAAGATCCTGGCCGAAACCGGCGGTGCAACGTTCACGGCGTACGACCAGATCGACAAGGCGCCGGAAGAGAAGGCGCGCGGCATCACGATCTCGACCGCTCACGTTGAGTACGAGACGAAGAACCGCCACTACGCTCACGTCGACTGCCCCGGCCACGCCGACTATGTGAAGAACATGATCACCGGCGCCGCGCAGATGGACGGCGCGATCCTCGTCGTGTCGGCTGCCGACGGCCCGATGCCGCAGACCCGCGAGCACATCCTGCTCGCCAAGCAGGTCGGCGTGCCCGCGATGGTCGTGTTCCTCAACAAGTGCGACATGGTCGACGATCCGGAACTGCTCGAGCTCGTCGAGCTCGAGGTGCGTGAGCTGCTCTCGAAGTACGACTTCCCGGGCGACAAGATTCCGATCATCAAGGGCTCGGCTCTCGCCGCCCTCGAAGACAAGGACAAGAAGCTCGGCCACGACGCGATCCTCGAGCTGATGAAGAATGTCGACGAGTACATTCCGCAGCCGGAGCGTCCGATCGACCAGCCGTTCCTGATGCCGGTGGAAGACGTGTTCTCGATCTCCGGCCGCGGCACCGTCGTGACCGGCCGTGTCGAGCGCGGCATCATCAAGGTCGGCGACGAAATCGATATCGTCGGCCTGCGCGCCACGCAGAAGACCACCGTCACCGGCGTCGAAATGTTCCGCAAGCTGCTCGACCAGGGCCAGGCGGGCGACAACATCGGCGCGCTGCTCCGCGGTACCAAGCGCGAGGAAGTCGAGCGCGGCCAGGTGCTGTGCAAGCCGGGTTCGGTCAAGCCGCACACCAAGTTCAAGGCTTCGGCCTACATCCTCACCAAGGAAGAGGGCGGGCGTCACACCCCGTTCTTCACCAACTACCGGCCGCAGTTCTACTTCCGCACCACCGACGTGACCGGTATCGTGCATCTGCCGGAAGGCACTGAAATGGTGATGCCGGGCGACAACATCTCGATGGAAGTGCATCTGATCGTGCCGATCGCGATGGAAGAGCAGCTCCGATTCGCGATCCGCGAAGGCGGCCGTACCGTCGGCGCCGGCGTCGTCGCAAGCATCATCGAGTAAGAAGCGAATAGGGAATGGCGAGTAGCGGTGGACCAATCCATTCGCTATTCGCTACTCGCCACTGACCAAGAAAGATTACGGCAATGAACGGCCAGAATATTCGCATCCGCCTCAAGGCGTTCGACCATCGGATTCTCGATACGTCGACGCGTGAGATCGTGAACACGGCGAAACGGACCGGAGCCCAGGTGCGCGGACCCATTCCGCTGCCGACGCGGCTGGAGAAGTTCACCGTCAACCGTTCGCCGCATGTCGACAAGAAGAGCCGCGAGCAATTCGAGATGCGCACGCACAAGCGCCTTCTCGATATTGTCGATCCGACCCCGCAGACGGTGGACGCGCTGATGAAGCTCGATCTCGCCGCCGGTGTCGACGTCGAAATCAAGCTCTAACCCTTTAAAGCCGTCCGCTCGTCCAGGCGGACAGAAAGAACAGGAAGCACGAAGATGCGCTCCGGAGTGATCGCACAAAAGGTCGGGATGACGCGGGTCTTTACAGAGACCGGCGAGCACGTGCCTGTGACCGTGCTCAAGCTCGGCAATTGCCAGGTGGTCGGTCACCGCACGACCGAGAAGAACGGTTATGTTGCGCTCCAGCTCGGTTCGGGCTCGCGCAAGACCGTCTACATGCCGAAGGCCGAACGCGGCCAGTTCGCCGTCGCCAAGGTCGAGCCCAAGCGCAAGCTTGCCGAGTTCCGCGTGTCGGAAGACGCTCTGATCCCGGTCGGCGCCGAAATCCAGGCCGACCATTTCGTCGTCGGCCAGTTCGTCGACGTCACCGGCACCTCGGTCGGTAAGGGTTTTGCCGGCGGCATGAAGCGCTGGAACTTCGGCGGTCTGCGCGCCACCCACGGCGTGTCGGTTTCGCACCGCTCGATCGGTTCGACCGGCGGCCGGCAGGATCCCGGCAAGACCTGGAAGAACAAGAAGATGCCCGGCCACATGGGTGTCGATCGCATCACCACGCTCAACCTTCGCGTCGTCCAGACCGATGTCGAGCGCGGTTTGATCCTGGTCGAAGGCGCCGTTCCCGGCTCCAAGGGCGGTTGGATCGCAGTGCGCGACGCCGTCAAGAGGCCGTTGCCGAAGGAGGCTCCGAAGCCCGGCAAGTTCAAGGTCGCAAGCGGCGAGCAGGCGGCTGAAGCGCCGGCCCAAGGGGAGGGCGCGTAATGGAACTCAAAGTCACAACGCTTGAGGGCAAGGCGGCCGGTTCGGTCCAGCTGTCCGACGGCATCTTCGGCCTCGAGCCGCGCAAGGATATCATCCAGCGCTGCGTGCAATGGCAGCTTAACAAGCGCCAGGCCGGCACCCACAAGGCCAAGGACCGCGCCGAGATCTGGCGGACCGGCAAGAAGATGTACAAGCAGAAGGGCACCGGCGGTGCGCGTCACGGCTCGGCCCGCGTGCCGCAGTTCCGCGGCGGCGGCCGCGCATTCGGCCCGGTGGTGCGCTCGCATGCGACCGATCTGCCGAAAAAGGTCCGCGCGCTCGCGCTTCGCCATGCGCTCTCGGCCAAGGCCAGGGACGGCAGCCTGATCGTGATTGAGAAGGCCGCGCTTGACGCCGCCAAGACCAAGGCTCTGGTCGGGCACTTCTCCGGCCTCGGCGTCACCAGTGCGCTGATCATCGATGGTGCCGAGCTCAACACGAGCTTTGCCAGCGCCGCGCGCAACATTCCCAATATCGACGTGCTGCCGATCCAGGGCATCAACGTCTATGACATTCTCCGCCGCGAGAAGCTGGTGCTGACCAAGGCGGCGCTCGATGCGTTGGAGGCGCGCTTCAAATGAAGACTATCGATCCGCGCCATTACGACGTCATCGTCGCTCCCGTCGTCACCGAAAAGGCGACGATGGCCTCCGAGCACAACAAGGTGGTGTTCAAGGTCGCGAGCAAGGCTACCAAGCCGCAGATCAAGGAAGCCGTCGAGAAGCTGTTCGACGTCAAGGTCAAGAGCGTCAACACGCTGGTCCGCAAGGGCAAGACCAAGGTTTTCCGCGGCAGTTTCGGTTCGCAGTCGGACGTGAAGCGGGCGGTCGTGACCCTCGAAGAGGGCCACCGCATCGACGTCACCACCGGGCTATAAGGCGGCGCAGTCATGGCACTGAAAACATACAACCCCACGACACCGGGCCAGCGCCAGCTGGTGATGGTCGATCGTTCGGCCCTCTACAAGGGCAAGCCGGTCAAGGCGTTGACCGAGGGCAAACAGTCCACCGGCGGTCGTAACGCGACCGGCCGCATCACCGTGCGTTTCCGCGGCGGCGGCCACAAGAAGGCCTACCGCGTCGTCGACTTCAAGCGCACCAAGGTCGATATGCCGGCGACGGTCGAGCGGCTCGAATACGATCCGAACCGTACCGCCTTCATTGCGCTGGTGAAGTATACCGACGGCACCCAGGCCTACATCCTGGCGCCGCAGCGGCTTGCCGTCGGTGATACCGTCGTCGCCGGCAACTATGTCGACGTCAAGCCGGGCAACGTCATGCCGCTCGGGAACATGCCGGTCGGCACCATCGTCCACAATGTCGAACTGAAGATCGGCAAGGGCGGTCAGCTGGCGCGCTCCGCGGGCACCTACGCCCAGATCGTCGGCCGCGACCAGGACTACGTGATCGTCCGCCTGAACTCCGGCGAGCAGCGCCTGGTCCACGGCCGCTGCACCGGCACCATCGGCGCGGTGTCCAACCCCGATCACATGAACATCTCGATCGGCAAGGCCGGCCGCAAGCGCTGGCTCGGCCGCCGTCCGCATAACCGCGGCGTCTCGATGAACCCGATCGATCATCCGCACGGCGGCGGCGAAGGCCGCACCTCGGGCGGCCGCCACCCGGTCACGCCGTGGGGCAAGCCGACCAAGGGCAAGAAAACCCGGTCGAACAAGTCGACTAACCGATTCATTCTCATCAGCCGCCACAAGCGGAAGAAGTAAGGAACGCCGGACATGGTTCGTTCAGTCTGGAAAGGCCCGTTTGTCGAGGGATCGCTGCTCAAGAAGGCCGATGCCGCGCGTGCATCCGGCCGTCATGACGTCATCAAGATCTGGAGCCGCCGCTCGACCATCCTTCCGCAATTCGTCGGCCTCGTGTTCGGCGTCTACAACGGCCAGAAACACGTACCGGTCTCGGTGAACGAGGAAATGGTCGGTCACAAGTTCGGCGAGTTTTCGCCGACGCGGACGTTCCATGGCCATTCGGGCGACAAGAGAGCCAAGAAGGCTTGAGGATTAAGCGATGAGCAAACCAAAGCGCCAACGCGCCCTTTCGGACAATGAGGCCAAGGCGGTCGCCCGGATGCTCCGGGTGAGCCCGCAGAAGCTGAACCTTGTCGCGCAATTGATTCGCGGCCGGAAGGCGTCGGCGGCGCTTGCGGACCTGCAGTTCTCGCGCAAGCGGATCGCGGTCGACGTCAAGAAGTGCCTGGAATCGGCGATTGCCAATGCCGAGAACAATCATGACCTCGATGTCGACGATCTCGTCGTCGCCGAGGCGCATGTCGGCAACGGCATTGTCATGAAGCGTTTTGCCCCGCGCGGCCGTGGCCGTTCGGGTCGGGTTTTCAAACCGTTCTCGCAACTGACGATCGTGGTTCGTCAGGTCGAGGCGAGCGCTTAAAGGCGCGGGAGAATACGATGGGTCAGAAAATCAATCCGATCGGGCTGCGTCTCGGCATCAACCGGACCTGGGATTCGCGCTGGTTCGCCGGCAAGAACGAGTACGGCAAGCTCTTGCACGAAGACGTCAAGATCCGCGCCATCCTGCACAAGGAGCTCAAGCAGGCGGCGGTCGCCAAGATCGTGATCGAGCGGCCGCACAAGAAGTGCCGCGTGACGATCCACTCGGCGCGTCCGGGCGTCGTGATCGGCAAGAAGGGCGCCGACATCGACAAGCTGCGCAAGAAGGTCGCCGACATCACCGCTTCCGACGTCGTCATCAACATCGTCGAAATCCGCAAGCCCGAACTCGATGCCACGCTGGTGGCCGAATCGATCGCGCAGCAGCTCGAGCGCCGCGTCGCGTTCCGCCGCGCCATGAAGCGCGCGGTGCAGTCGGCGATGCGTCTGGGCGCCGAAGGCATTCGCATCAACTGCTCGGGCCGTCTCGGCGGCGCCGAAATCGCCCGCATGGAGTGGTACCGCGAAGGCCGCGTGCCGCTGCACACGCTGCGTGCCGATATCGACTACGGCGTTGCGACCGCGTTCACGACCTTCGGCACCTGCGGCGTCAAGGTCTGGATCTTCAAGGGCGAGATCCTCGAGCACGATCCGATGGCCCAGGACAAGAAGATGGCCGAAGGCGAGAGCAGCCGGCCTCGCCGCGATAATGCTGCGGCCTAAGAAGTTACAGAAGGTTTGAGGGCTTAACGCCATGATGCAACCAAAGAAAACGAAGTTCCGGAAGGCGCATAAGGGCCGCATTCACGGCACTGCGACTTCAGGCGCGACGTTGTCGTTCGGCCAGTATGGCCTGAAGGCGATGGAGCCTGACCGCGTCACCGCGCGTCAGATCGAGGCGGCTCGCCGCGCGCTGACCCGCCACATGAAGCGCGCCGGCCGCGTCTGGATCCGCGTATTCCCGGACGTTCCGGTGTCGAAGAAGCCCGCCGAAGTGCGCATGGGCTCCGGCAAGGGTACGCCCGAATTGTGGGTCGCGAGGATCAAGCCCGGTCGCGTGATGTTCGAAATCGATGGCGTGCCGGTGCAGACGGCCAAGGAAGCGCTCGCGCTTGCCGCCGCCAAGCTGCCGATCAAGACGCGCTTCGTCGCGCGCATTGCGGAATAGGGAAGACGGCCATGGCCCAGATGAAAATTGCCGATGTTCGCGCGATGAGCCCCGATCAGATGGATGACGCTGTCCTCAATCTGAAGAAGGAGCGCTTCAACCTGCGCTTCCAGCGCGCCACCGGGCAGCTGGAAAACACCTCGCGGCTGCGCGAAGCCCGCCGCGACATCGCCCGCATCAAGACAGTCGCCGCGCAAGCGCGCGCCAAGAAGAAGTAAGGAACAGGCCAATGCCGAAACGTCAGCTTCAGGGCGTGGTCGTTAGCGACAAGCAAGCAAAGACGGTGGTGGTGCGCGTCGATCGCCGCTTCACCCACCCGATCTACAAGAAGACGATCCGCCGTTCGAAGAACTATCACGCGCACGACGAGAACAGCCAGTTCAAGCCGGGCGACACCGTGTGGATCGAGGAAAGCAAGCCGATCTCGAAATTGAAGCGCTGGACCGTGGTCCGGGGCGAACATCAGAAAACGGCCTGAGAGCTTTTCGCTTGGGCCTTTGGCCCGGCTTTTGGCCTTTCGGGAAATTTTTCAGCGCTAGCTAGCGCAAGCAGAAAGAGGACGAGGTGCATCAATGATTCAGATGCAGACCAACCTCGACGTGGCCGACAATTCAGGCGCACGCCGTGTCATGTGTATCAAGGTGCTCGGAGGCTCCAAGCGCCGTTACGCCACCGTGGGCGACATCATTGTCGTGTCGATCAAGGAAGCGATTCCGCGCGGCAAGGTGAAGAAGGGCGACGTGATGAAGGCCGTGGTGGTGCGGGTCCGCAAGGACATCCGCCGTCCCGACGGTTCTATCATCCGCTTCGACCGCAACGCGGCCGTGCTGATCAACAACCAGGCCGAGCCGGTCGGCACCCGTATCTTCGGGCCGGTGCCGCGCGAACTGCGCGCCAAGAACCACATGAAGATCATCTCGCTTGCGCCGGAGGTGCTGTGATGGCCGCCAAGATCCGCAAGGGTGACAAGGTTGTCGTGCTGTCGGGCCGCGACAAGGGCCGCACCGGCGAGGTGTTCGAGGTTCGACCCGACGCAAGCCAGGCGCTGGTGCGCGGCGTCAATCTCGTCAAGCGCCACCAGAAGCAGACCCAGAACCAGGAGGGCGGCATCATCTCGAAAGAGGCGCCGATCCACCTGTCCAACATTGCGATCGTCGGCAAGGATGGCAAGCCGACCCGCGTAGGTTTCAAGATTCAGAAAGATGGAACCAAGGTGCGCATCGCCAAGCGCTCGGGAGCAGAGATCGATGGCTGAGACCGCATACATCCCGCGCCTGCGCGCGCAGTTCGACAAGGAAATCCGAGGCAAGCTGACCGAGCAGTTCGGCTATGCCAACTCGATGCAGGTGCCGCGGCTCGACAAGGTCGTGCTCAACATGGGCGTCGGCGAGGCAGTCAACGACCGCAAAAAGGCGGAAGTAGCTGCGGCCGACCTGTCGTTGATCGCCGGCCAGAAGGCGATCGTGACCTATTCGCGCATCGCGATTGCGACCTACAAGCTGCGCGAAAACCAGCCGATCGGCTGCAAGGTCACGCTGCGCAAGACGCGCATGTACGAGTTCATCGACCGCCTTGTGAACGTGGCGCTGCCCCGCGTGCGCGACTTCCGTGGCCTCAATCCGAAGAGCTTCGACGGCCGCGGCAACTATTCGCTTGGCATCAAGGAGCACATCATTTTCCCCGAGATCGACTTCGACAAGGTACAGGGGGAAGCGTGGGGCATGGACATCACGGTCTGCACCACCGCAAGGACCGACGACGAAGCAAGGGCATTGTTGGCCGCATTCAATTTCCCGTTCCGGCAGTGAGACGCGGATAGACGCCTCTCAAACGCGGAACCAGAAGGAGCCAGTCATGGCAAAGAAGAGTTCAATCGAGAAGAACAACCGGCGTAGGCGGATGGCGAAGAACGCCGCTCCCCAGCGCGCGAAGCTGAAGGCCATCATCGCCGACAAGACCAAGCCGATGGAAGAGCGGTTTGCGGCGACGCTGAAGCTCGCCGAGATGCCGCGCAACTCGTCGCCGACCCGGATTCGCAACCGATGCGAGCTGACCGGTCGCCCGCGCTCGAACTATCGCAAGAACAAACTTTCCCGCATCGCGCTCCGTGAACTCGGCTCCAAGGGCCTGATTCCCGGCCTCGTGAAGTCGAGCTGGTAAGGAGGGTCGCGCATGTCCACACACGATCCGATCAGCGATCTCATCACCCGCATCCGCAACGCGCAGATGCGTTCCAAGTCCAAGGTCTCGACCCCGGGCTCGAAGATGCGCGCCAACGTGCTCGAAGTGCTGAAGACGGAGGGCTACATCCGCGGCTACGCCAGCGTCGAGCACTCCTCGGGGCGCAACGAACTCGAGATCGAACTGAAGTATTTCGACGGCGAGCCTGTGATCCGCGAGATCGAGCGGGTGTCAAAGCCAGGGCGTCGCGTTTACGCCTCGGTGAAGAACCTGCCGCGCGTCAATAACGGGCTCGGCATTTCGGTATTGTCGACGCCGAAGGGAATCATGGCTGACCACGACGCGCGTGACGCGAATGTGGGCGGCGAGGTTCTCTTTACGGTGTTCTAGTGCGCCTTCCGCAAAAGTGGAGACCGTTTTGCGAGATGAATGCGCACGAACTTTAAAATTGACGCATTTTCTGCGGCGAACCGGTACCCACTTCGCCGGAAAATGCTAGGTAGGAGAAGACGATGTCACGTATCGGCAAAAGGCCTGTGACGATCCCGTCGGGCGTTACCGCGACCGTCGAGGGACAGACGGTGAAGATGAAGGGGCCGAAGGGTCAGCTTTCCTTCGTCGCGCACGACGACGTCGAGGTGAAGTTCGAGAACGGCCAGGTGAAGGTGGCGCCGCGCCACGATACCAACCGCGCCCAGGCGCTGTACGGTACGGCGCGCGCGCAGGTCGCCAACCTGGTTTTGGGCGTCACCAAGGGTTTCGAGAAGAAGCTCGAGATCAACGGCGTCGGCTATCGCGCCGCGTTGCAGGGCAAGAACCTTCAGCTCGCGCTCGGCTATAGCCACGACGTGGTCTATCCGATCCCGGAAGGCATCTCGATCACTGTGGCGAAGCCGACCGAAATCACGATCACCGGCAACGACAGCCAGCGTGTCGGCCAGGTCGCCGCCGAGATTCGCTCCTACCGTCCGCCGGAGCCCTACAAGGGCAAGGGCGTGAAGTATGCCGATGAATTCATCTTCCGCAAGGAAGGCAAGAAGAAGTAACGGAGCCGGTCATGTCGAGAATGAAAGCTACGAATGCCCGGCGCAAGCAACGCGTGAGGCTTGCGTTGCGCCGTTCCGCCGGCGGCCGTCCGCGCCTGTCGGTGTTCCGCTCGTCGAAGCACATCTATGCCCAGGTCATCGACGACCTGAAGGGCGAGACGCTGGCTTCGGCCTCGTCGCTGGAAAAGACGATGCGCGATGGCGGCAAGACGGGTGCAAACATCGATGCGGCGAAAGCGGTCGGCAAGCTGCTTGCGGAGCGCGCCGTGAAGAACGGCGTCAAGGAAGTGGTGTTCGATCGTGGCAGCTATCTTTATCACGGCCGCGTCAAGGCGCTCGCGGATGCCGCGCGCGAAAGCGGATTGAGCTTCTAGTGGTCCGATTCCAACATTCGCATCCCGTCTCAGCGGCCACATTTGCGAATGTTGGAATCAAAGGACCACTAGGGAATTACGGTTTAACGGACACGAGGACAGGGGCTTCTCGCCTCTCAAGGATTGGAAAACACCATGGCAGGTGAACGCGAACGCGGCGGACGCGAACGGAGCAGGGATCGCGACGAGCGCGACAGCGAGTTCGTCGACAAGCTCGTCCACATCAACCGTGTGGCGAAGGTGGTAAAGGGCGGCAAGCGCTTCGGCTTTGCGGCGCTGGTCGTCATCGGCGACCAGAAGGGCCGGGCCGGGTTCGGTCACGGCAAGGCGCGCGAAGTGCCGGAAGCGATCCGAAAGGCTACCGACGCTGCCAAGCGCAACCTGACGCGCGTGGCGTTGCGCGAAGGCCGCACGCTGCATCACGATATCTTCGGCCGTCACGGCGCAGGGCGCGTCTACCTGCGCGCGGCGCCGGCCGGTACCGGCATCATTGCCGGCGGCCCGATGCGCGCCGTGTTCGAGACGCTCGGCGTCCAGGACGTGGTCGCCAAGTCGATCGGCTCGTCGAATCCCTACAACATGGTTCGCGCGACCTTTAACGCGCTGAAGCATCAGGATTCGCCGCGTTCGGTTGCGGCGCGCCGCAACATCAAGGTGTCGACGCTGCAGTCGCGCCGGGTCGGCGGCGACGCCGAAGTGGTTGCTGAATAATCAAGCCGCGCTTTCGCGCGTTACGGAGTTACGACGATGGCCAAGGCCGCAAAGATGATCAAGGTCGAGCAGACCGGCAGCCCGATACGCCGCCACCATTCGCAGCGTTCGACGCTGATCGGACTGAAGCTCAACAAGATCGGCCGTGTTGCCGAATTGAGCGATACGCCGGAAATTCGCGGCATGATCGCCAAGGTTCAGCATCTCGTCCGCGTCGTCGGGAAGTAAGATAGGAGCATGATCCCGAAAAGTGGTTTCCGGTTTTCGGTCGAGATCATGCTCAAAAGATAAGGAATCGAACGATGAAGCTCAGCGATATCGCGGACAACGCCGGCTCGCGCAAAAAGCGGATGCGCGTCGGCCGGGGCATTGGCTCGGGCAAGGGCAAGACCTCCGGCCGTGGCGGCAAAGGCCAGACGGCGCGCTCGGGCGTGCGCATCAAGGGCTTCGAGGGCGGCCAGATGCCGTTGCATCGGCGTTTGCCGAAGCGCGGCTTCACCAACATCTTCGCCCTCGAATTCGTCGAGATCAATCTCGACCGGATCCAGCAGGCGATCGACGCCAAGAAGCTCGATGCCAAGGATACGGTGACGGCAGAGACGCTGGTGAAGGCCGGCGTGTTGCGACGCTCCCGTGACGGCGTGCGGCTGCTCGGCCGCGGCGAGATCAAGGCCAAGCTGAATATCGAGGTCCATGGCGCTTCCAGATCCGCGGTCGCAGCCGTCGAGAAGGCGGGCGGCTCGGTCAAGATCCTGGCGCCGGCGGAGAAGGACGAAGGCAAGGCGGCGTAACTTCTACGTCATCGCTTGCGCCGGCGCGGGCAAAATGCCGGGCAAACGATGGACTTATCGCCGTCGAGCACCAAATAATGCATCGCGACAGCGCCTTGCCGGAGCAGGGCGGGGGGCGCGGCGGGAGAGAAGCTCAAGATGCCCTCAGCAGCAGAACAATTAGCGGCCAATATCAATTTCGGCGCCTTCGCCAAGGCCGATGAGCTGAAGAAGCGCATCTGGTTTACCCTCGGCGCGCTGCTTGTCTACCGGCTCGGCACCTACATCCCGCTGCCCGGCATCGATCCCCAGATCTGGGAGCAGGTGTTCAACTCGCAGGCCGGCGGCATTCTCGGCATGTTCAACATGTTCGCCGGCGGCGGCATCCACCGCATGGCGATCTTTGCGTTGAACATCATGCCCTATATCTCGGCCTCGATCATTATTCAGCTCCTGACCACGGTCTCGCCACAGCTGGAAGCGCTGAAGAAGGAAGGCGAAGCGGGCCGCAAGGTCATAAACCAGTACACGCGTTACCTCACCGTTGTCCTGGCTATCTTCCAGTCTTATGGCATCGCGGTAGGCCTTGAAGGCGCCAGCAACGTCGTCGTCGATCCCGGCCTGTTTTTCCGTATCTCGACCGCGATCACCCTGACCGGCGGCACCATGTTCCTGATGTGGCTGGGCGAGCAGGTCACATCGCGGGGCATCGGCAACGGCGTTTCGCTGATCATCATGTCGGGCATCGTGGCGCAGCTGCCTTCGGCGCTCTACAACATGCTGGAACTCGGCCGCACTGGCGGCATGTCGACCGGCGTGATCCTGCTCGTGATCGTCATGGCCGTCGTCGTGATCGCCTTTATCGTGTTCATGGAGCGCGCGCAGCGGCGGCTCCTGATCCAGTATCCGAAGCGTCAGGTCGGTAACAAGATGTTCGAGGGCCAGTCCTCACATCTGCCGCTCAAGTTGAACACCTCGGGCGTGATCCCGCCGATCTTTGCGTCTTCGCTGTTGCTCCTTCCGACCACGGTTGCCAACTTCAATGCCGGCCACGGTCCGCAATGGCTGCAATGGATCACGACCGAGCTCGGCCATGGGCGGCCGCTGTTTCTGATCCTCTACCTGGCGTTGATCGTGTTCTTCGCCTTCTTCTATACGGCGATCGTGTTCAACCCGACCGAGACTGCCGACAACCTCAAGAAGCACGGCGGATTCATTCCGGGCATCCGGCCGGGCGAGCGTACCGCCGAATATATCGACTATGTGCTGTCGCGAATTACGGTCCTGGGCGCGATCTACCTCGCGGTGGTGTGCCTCATTCCGGAAATCCTGATTTCCTATGCGGCTGTGCCGTTCTACTTCGGCGGAACCTCGCTGCTGATCGTCGTCAGCGTGACGATGGATACGGTGGCGCAGGTGCAGGGCTATCTGCTCGCCCATCAATATGAGGGGCTGATCCGGAAGTCGAAGCTGCGCGGCCGACGCCGCTAACGCTCGACCCCCGCCATTTTGCGCTGTGTCGTATTAGCTACGCGGCAAGCACGGATTGATTTTGAGCAACGCGTGTGCGGTGATCCGCCTATTGAAATCCCGATCCGGCCCTCGAGGCGCCGGATAAGCACAAAGTAGATATCGATCTTCCTTCGCGGCCAGCGCCGAAGGCGTTGACGCGGAGGTCATGCCGAAACAAAAATCGAGAACAACGCGCCGGCGATATTGTCGGGATTCTTCGCGTTCCGGGGGGGCGAAACGAGAAATGAGACTGATTCTTCTTGGCCCGCCGGGCTCGGGCAAGGGTACCCAGGCCCAGCGGTTGATCCACCGCTATGGCATCGTCCAGCTTTCCACCGGTGAGATGTTGCGCGCTGCCGTCGCAGCACAAACGCCTGTCGGCCTGAAGGCCAAGGACATCATGGCCGCCGGCGGTCTTGTGCCGGATGAGGTCGTCATCGGCATCATTTCCGACCGTCTGGATCAGGGGGATGCGGCAAAGGGTTTTATCCTCGATGGCTTTCCGCGCACCGTGCCGCAGGCAGAAGCGCTGGATGTGCTGTTGAAGAAGAAGCATCTCAAGCTCGATGCCGTCATCGAGCTGCGCGTCAATGAGAGCGCGCTTCTGGAGCGGGTCGAAAGGCGCGCGGCCGAGATGCGTACCCGGGGCGAGGAGGTTCGGGTCGACGATACCGCGGAGGTCCTGATCAAGCGGCTGGCCAGCTACCGCTCAATGACCGAGCCCTTGATTCACTATTATTCCGAGCGGCGCAAACTCCTCACCGTCGATGGCATGATGACGATCGAGCATGTCACCCATGAAATTGGCCGCATCCTGGCGGCTATCGGGGCGATCGAGCCCAAAACGCCCAAAAGGGCGGCTAAGCCGGCGGCACGGGCCGCCAGATGGAAAGCCCCGAAATCGGCCAAAAAGGCCTCTGGAGGGGCCAGAAAGGCCGCCAAATCGCCTTCTGGACGGCCAAAGAAGGCCACCGCTGGGAAGGCGGCCAAAAAGTCCCTCCGCAAGGCGGGTTCCGCTTCTGCCAGGCGGCCGGCCAAGGGCTCTCGGAACGCCGCTAAAAAGGCAGCGAAAAAGGCCAAGAAAAGGTGAGCTAAGGCTTGGGAGCGGTTGACGAAACCTGTTTCCATCCTTTAATAAGCCTCCCATCCAAGTCGGATAGTCTTAAGCGATGCCGGGCCCCGGATCATTGAGGGGAGGGCGTCGTGTTCGCGTTTGTGAACACCTGCCCGAGATACAAGGACAAATGGCCGTTTTCCCGGTGATGAGGAAACGGCGACAGGAGAGAAGTTCGTGGCCCGTATTGCCGGTGTGAATATCCCGACCAACAAGCGCGTGCTGATTGCGCTCCAATACATCCATGGCATCGGTCAGAAGAACGCGGCTGACATCATCGAGAAGGTCAAGATTCCCGTTGATCGTCGTGTCAGTCAGCTGTCCGACCAGGAAGTGCTGCAAATCCGCGAAGTGATCGACCGCGACTATATGGTCGAGGGCGATCTTCGTCGCGAAGTCGGCATGAACATCAAGCGTCTGATGGACCTCGGCTGCTATCGCGGCTTGCGCCATCGACGCGGACTGCCGGTGCGTGGTCAGCGCACGCATACCAATGCGCGCACGCGCAAGGGTCCGGCCAAGTCGATCGCCGGCAAGAAGAAGTGAGATAAGCGAATAGCGAATAGGGAGTTGCGAATAGTTTTCTATTCGCCATTCGCCACTCGCTGACAGGTGTAGCCGCTGGCATTACGGCGGCGTTGAGATCGCAAAGAAAGGTTCTTAAATGGGCAAGGATGCCACCCGCGTACGTCGCCGTGAGCGCAAGAACATCGCCTCGGGCGTCGCGCACGTGAATTCGTCGTTCAACAACACCACCATCACCATCACCGACGCGCAGGGCAACACCATTGCCTGGTCGTCGGCGGGCACGATGGGTTTCAAGGGCTCGCGCAAGTCGACGCCCTATGCCGCGCAGGTCGCCGCTGAAGACGTTTCCAAGAAGGCGCAGGAACACGGCATGCGCACGCTGGAAGTTGAAGTTGCCGGTCCCGGTTCGGGCCGAGAATCGGCGCTTCGCGCGCTGCAAGCGGCGGGCTTCACCGTCACCTCGATCCGCGACGTGACGACGATCCCGCACAATGGTTGCCGTCCGCGCAAGCGCCGGCGGGTTTGATAATTTGAAGGCGCGGGCCGTTTTCTGCCCGCGACGTTTTTTGAATTGAAAGCCGCGGACTGTTCCGCGAGGTCTCCAACGCCAGTGACTTCGACCCCCAGTCGACTGGCCCATGGGTGAAAACAGTGACGATCCAGAAAAATTGGCAAGAACTGATCCGGCCGAACAAGCTCCACGTAACTCCAGGCCATGATGCGACCCGCTTTGCGACGCTGATCGCCGAACCGCTTGAGCGCGGCTTCGGCCAGACGCTCGGCAATGCGCTGCGCCGCATCCTGCTGTCCTCGCTCCAGGGCGCGGCGGTGCAGTCGGTGCACATCGACGGCGTGCTGCACGAGTTCTCCTCGATCGCGGGCGTTCGCGAAGACGTCACCGACATCGTGCTGAACATCAAGGACATCTCGATCAAGATGCAGGGCGAAGGCCCCAAGCGAATGGTCGTGAAGAAGCAGGGCCCCGGCGCCGTCACCGCCGGCGACATCCAGACGGTCGGCGACATCACCGTGCTCAATCCCGAGCTTCAGCTCTGCACGCTCGACGACGGCGCCGAAATCCGCATGGAATTCACGGTCTCCTCGGGCAAGGGCTATGTCGCCGCTGAGCGCAACCGTCCTGAAGACGCGCCGATCGGCCTGATCCCGGTCGACAGCCTGTATTCGCCGGTGCGCAAGGTCTCCTACAAGGTCGAGAACACCCGCGAGGGCCAGATCCTCGACTACGACAAGCTCACCATGACGATCGAGACCAACGGCGCGATCACGCCGGATGACGCGGTGGCCTATGCCGCGCGCATCCTGCAAGACCAGCTCAATGTGTTCGTCAACTTCGAAGAGCCGCGCAAGGAAGTCACCCAGGAGATCATCCCGGATCTGGCCTTCAACCCGGCCTTCCTCAAGAAGGTGGACGAACTGGAGTTGTCGGTGCGTTCGGCCAACTGCCTGAAGAACGACAACATCGTCTATATCGGCGATCTCGTGCAGAAGTCGGAAGCCGAAATGCTCCGCACCCCGAACTTCGGCCGCAAGTCGCTCAACGAAATCAAGGAAGTGTTGGCCCAGATGGGTCTGCACCTCGGCATGGAAGTGCCGGGCTGGCCGCCGGAGAACATCGACGAGCTCGCCAAGCGCTTTGAGGATCACTACTGATTTTCGTCATTCCGGGATGGTCGAGGCGACAAAATTGAATTTCAATTTTGCGCCGAGCACCAGACCCGGAATCTCGAGATTCCGGATCGCCGCTTCGCGTCGTCCGGAATGACTGGGGCGAACGCAGGCAGCCCACCTGAGCAGATGTCGGACGAACCGTCGCGACAAGGGAATGTAAGGAATAGTCAATGCGTCACGGCAAGGTTCACCGCAAACTCAATCGCACCGCCGAGCATCGCCGCGCGATGTTCGCCAATATGGCGGCCGCGCTGATCAAGCACGAGCAGATCGTCACCACGCTGCCGAAGGCCAAGGAATTGCGCCCGATCGTCGAGAAGCTGGTGACGCTCGGCAAGAAGGGCGGGCTGGCGATGCGCCGCCAGGCCATCTCGGAGATGCGCGACGTCGATCAGGTCAGGAAGCTGTTCGACGTGCTGGCGCCCCGCTACAAGGACCGCCACGGCGGTTACACCCGCATCATCAAGGCTGGCTTCCGCTATGGCGACAACGCGGCGATGGCCGTGATCGAGTTCGTCGATCGCGACGTCGAGGCCAAGGGGCAGGATTCCGGCCCGGTGCAGGAAAAGGAAGCCGAGGCGGCGTAACGCTTTCTGCGCGCGGACTTGTTTCAAAGCGGCGCCCCTGGGGCGTCGTTTTTCGTTGCATCTTCATTGCGAGCCGACGGGTCGCGCGAACGCCGCTTTTTGCGCCGCCTCGCTGGCCGGCCGTCTTTTCCCCTTTGCGATCGGCGGCTATGGTAGCCGAAAAGGTAAAGGGGGAGAGCCATGGCGAATTCGCGTTCGGTCATCTTTTCGTTGTTGCTGGCGTTGCCACTCCTATGGACCGTTTCGTCGGTGCGCGCCGAGCCGGCTTTTCAGCGCCTGACCCCGCTTTTGGTCGACCTCGACGGATGGCAGGGCAAGAAGCCGGAGGGCATGTCGATGGATATGCCAAACGGCAGCATGACCACGGCGACGCGCGAATACCAGAAGGGTTCGGCGAAGGCTAACGTCTCGGTCGTGGTCGGGCAGGCCGCGATCGGCGCGCTGACGCCGCTAACGAGCGGCATCAAGATCAATACCAGCGAAGGCCATATGCTCGCGGACACCATCGGTGACATGAAGGTGCTCAAGACCTACACCACAAAGCAGAAGTCCGGCGCGCTGCTGGTGGCGCTCGACAAGGACGCGATGTTCAGCTTCTCCTATAACGGCCTTGGCGAGGACGAGGCCGTGGCGCTCGCCCAGAAGTTCGACTGGAAAGCAATGCAGGCTGCGGCGAAGAGCAAGTAGCGCACCAGGAGGGCGCTACCATCCCTCCAGCACGATCTTGCCGCGCGACTTGCCGCTCTCGAGAAGCGCATGCGCGCGCTTGAGATTGGCCGCGTTGATCGTCCCAAAACTTTCGCCGAGCGTCGTCTTCAGTACGCCTTTATCGACGAGGTCGGCGACGTCATTGAGGAGGTTGTGCTGGCCGATCATGTCCGCGGTCTGGAACGACGAGCGCGTGAACATCGATTCCCAATGGATCGAGATCGATTTTCCCTTGAATGCGCTGACCACAAAATCCGGCGGATCGTCGATCAATCCGAAGGCGCCTTGCGGGGCCATGATGTCCGCGATCGCCTTGTAATGCTGGTCGGTGTTGGTGAGGCTTGCGACCAGCGCGACCGGCGGCGCTTTCAGCTTCTCGATCTGTTCTTTCATCGGAGCCGCGTGATCGATGACGGCGTGGGCGCCGAGATCGAGGCACCACTTTCGCGATTCTGGCCGCGATGCGGTGGCGACGACGTGGAGGCCCGTCAGCCGGCGCGCAAGCTGGATCAGGATCGAGCCGACGCCGCCGGCGCCGCCGACGATCAGAAGTGTGCGCGGGTCGACGCTCTTGCCGGGCACCGCGCCGAGGCGGTCGAACAGCAGTTCCCAGGCGGTGATCGACGTCAGCGGCAGGGCGGCCGCTTGCGCTGACGACAGGGATTTCGGCTTGCGGCCGACGATGCGTTCATCGACCAGGTGAAACTCGGAATTGGTGCCCTGCCGCTGGATCGAGCCGGCGTAGAACACCTCGTTGCCCGGTTTGAACAGCGTGACGTCGGGCCCAATCGCATCGACGACGCCGGCCGCATCAAAGCCCAAAATCTTGAATTCGCCTTCCGGCGGCGCGGCGCGCTTGCGGACCTTGTAGTCGACCGGATTGGCGGAGATCGCTTGGACCGCGACCCGGATATCACGCCCCCCGGGTTCCGGCTTGGCGGCGTCGAAATCGATCAGGGCGTCCGGAGAATCAATGGGGAGGGACTTTTTGTATCCGACGGCTTTCATGGTCGCGGCGCTCCTTGTCGTGCTTTCGTCTCTACCTGTCGTGCTGGCACATTCTTGGCAAGTACTGTAATTTCGGGGATATAGTCCCCGTTTGTATACTATTGGAAAATATCACATGAAACGAAGCAATTTTGCCCACCGGCCGGGCTGCGCCGTCGAGGCAACGCTCGACCTGATCGACGGCAAATGGAAGGGCGTGATCCTCTTTCACCTGCAAAACGGCACACAACGATTTGGTGAGTTGCGGCGGCGGATGCCAGGCATTACGCAGCGGATGCTGACCAAACAGCTCCGGGCGCTTGAGGACGACGGGCTGATTATTCGCAAAGTGTATGCCGAAGTGCCGCCACGGGTCGACTATCGGTTGTCCGAGATCGGGGAGAGTTTGCGTCCCGTGATCGACACGCTGAAGGCCTGGGGCGAGCGACATCGGGAGCGGCTTTCCTGTGCGCCGGAAGCCAAGCTTGCGGAAGCGGCGGCCTGATGGGCCTCCGTTCTTCCATTCTTTGAAACCCTCGGCCCACCTTTCTGGTTGCCCACGACTTTCAGGATTCTTGCATGGTCTCGACCCGTTTGCTGGCTGTTTTCTTGATCTTCGCCTTCGCCATGACATCGGCTTTCGCGCAGGACCGGCGCGTGCCGTCCTCAGCGGCCGAGTTGCGGCTTTCCTATGCGCCGATCGTGCAGCGGGTGGAGCCGGCGGTGGTCAATGTCTACGCTGCCAAGGTCATTCAGAATCATAACCCGCTGCTGGATGATCCGATCTTCCGCCGCTTCTTCGGCGTGCCCGGCCAACAGGGAGAGCAGATGCAGCGCTCGCTCGGATCTGGCGTGATGGTCGATCCGTCCGGGCTTGTCGTGACCAACAACCACGTCATCGAGGGCGCCGATCAGGTCAAGGTATCGCTGTCAGACAAGCGCGAGTTCGAGGCCGAGATCGTGCTCAAGGACACACGAAGCGATCTGGCGGTTTTGCGTCTGAAGAATGTTCACGAGAAATTCCCGACGCTCGACTTCGCCAATTCCGACGAGTTGCAGGTCGGAGACGTCGTGCTCGCGATCGGCAACCCCTTCGGCGTCGGCCAGACCGTCACCCATGGCATCATTTCGGCGCTGGCGCGCACGCAGGTCGGCATCACCGACTATCAGTTCTTCATTCAGACCGATGCGGCGATCAATCCCGGCAACTCCGGCGGCGCGCTGGTCGACATGACCGGCAAGCTTGCCGGCATCAACACGGCGATCTTCTCCCGCTCTGGCGGCTCGCAAGGCATCGGCTTTGCGATTCCCGCCAACATGGTGCGCGTGGTGGTGGCCTCGGCGCGGAGCGGGGGCAAGGCGGTCAAGCGGCCCTGGCTTGGTGCGCGGTTGCAGGCGGTGACGCCTGAAATCGCCGAGACGCTGGGTCTCCGCCGCCCGACCGGGGCGCTGGTTGCCAGCATCGTCTCGGGCAGTCCGGCGGCGCGCGCCGGGCTCAAACCGTCCGATCTGATCGTCGCCATCGGAGGCCAGCCGATCGACGATCCCAACGCCTTCGACTACCGCTTTGCGACAAGGCCGCTGGGCGGCACGGCCGAGATCGAGGTTCAGCGCGCCGGAAAGCCGGTGAAACTGGCCGTGCCGCTCGAGACCGCGCCGGACGGCGGCCGCAACGAAATCGTGCTGACAACACGCTCGCCGTTCCAGGGAGCCAAGGTCGCCAACATCTCGCCGGCGCTCGCCGACGAAATGCATCTGGATGCGGATACCGAGGGCGTCATTGTCGTTGGCGTTGCCGACGACAGCATTTCGGCCAACTACGGCTTCCAGAAGGGAGACATCGTCCTTGCGGTGAACGGTCAGAAGATTTCCAAGACCAGCGATCTCGAGAGGGTGACGCGTGACGAATCCCGGCTCTGGCGGATCAAGCTGGTGCGTGGCGGCCAGCAGATCAATGCTACGCTGGGCGGATGAGCGGAAAACCGAAACTGGAAGGCGCCAGTCTCTTCGCCGCCGCGGGGTTGTCGCAGGATGCGCCGCATCCGCTGCCCGACCGCATGCGGCCGAGGTCGCTCACTGAGGTCGTCGGCCAGGATCATATTCTGGGGCCGGACGGCGCGCTGACGCGCATGCTGGAGACGCGCACGCTGGGCTCTCTGATCTTCTGGGGACCGCCGGGCACGGGCAAGACCACGGTGGCGCGGCTCCTGGCGGACGCAACCGAACTGCATTTCGAGCAGATCTCCGCGGTGTTTTCCGGCGTCGCCGACCTGAAAAAGGTGTTCGATGCGGCGCGCGCGCGGCGCGAGACGGGCAAAGGAACGCTGCTCTTTGTCGACGAGGTGCACCGGTTCAACCGCGCGCAGCAGGATTCATTTCTGCCCGTGATGGAAGACGGCACCGTGGTGCTGGTGGGCGCCACCACGGAAAATCCGTCGTTCGAGCTCAACGCGGCCTTGCTATCGCGCGCGCGCGTGCTGGTGTTTCATTCGCTGGGTCCTGAGGCGATCGAAAAGCTGTACTCACACGCCGAAGCTGTCGAAGGCCGCAAGCTGCCGCTCGATGCGGAAGCCCGCGCTGTGCTGGTTCGTATGGCCGATGGCGATGGCCGTGCCGCGCTGACCTTGGCCGAAGAGGTCTGGCGTTCCGCGCGCGGCGGCGAGACCTTCGACGCGGTGCAATTGCAGGCGATCCTGCAGCGCCGCGCGCCGATCTACGACAAATCGGCTGACGGCCATTACAACCTGATCTCTGCGCTGCACAAGTCGGTGCGCGGCTCCGATCCCGACGCCGCGCTCTATTATCTCGCGCGCATGCTCGACGCCGGCGAAGACCCGCTCTATCTCGCGCGGCGCGTCGTGCGCATGGCGGTGGAGGATATTGGCATGGCCGATCCGCACGCGCTCGTGATCTGCAACGCCGCCAAGGACACCTACGATTTCCTGGGCTCGCCGGAAGGCGAACTCGCGATCGCACAGGCTGTGATCTATGTCGCGACCGCGCCGAAGTCGAACGCCGCCTACAAGGCCTTTGGCGCGGCGAAACGGATGGCGAAGGAGGCAGGCTCGCTGCTGCCGCCGAAGCATATTCTGAACGCGCCGACCAAGCTGATGAAGTCGGAAGGCTACGGCGACGGCTACGACTACGATCACGACGCGCCGGATGCCTTTTCCGGGCAGGATTATTTTCCGGAAAAGCTCGGCCGGCAGACCTTCTACGATCCGCCGGACCGCGGCTTTGAGCGCGAGATCCGCAAGCGCCTGGACTATTGGGCGAAGCTCCGGCGCGAGCGGTCCGGGAAGTAAGGCCTTTGCTAGGCCACCTGCCGGCCTGCCTTCATCAACTCCAGGATCATTTCAAGCCGTTTGACCACATCGGCCGTTGCCAGGATTTGCTGCACGCGCGTTATTTTCCAGATTCTGGCTCTACGCGTAGCGAACTTCATCAAATTCCTATTTACGTAACTCGTAATTCGTGCTAGTTCTGCCAGGCCGTGATCGTCAGCTACCGAGACAAAGCCACCGCGCGGTTCGCCGCTGGACGGCGCGTCAAGGAATTCTCTGGCTTCGCGCGTCAAGCCGAGATGCGTCTCGACCGGCTCGATGCAGCCTCGGACCTCGCTGATTTGGCCGCACTGCCGGGCAATCGGCTCGAAGCGCTCAAAGGTGATCGCGACGGACAGTTTTCGATTCGTATCAACGATCAATGGCGGATCTGTTTCAGGTGGCCTGAGGGGTCGCCTGGACCTATCGATGTCGAGATTGTCGACTATCATTGAGGGAGACCATCATGTCCCGTACAGCTATCCATCCCGGTGAGCAATTGGCAGAGGAATTGCGCGAGCTTGGCATCACTGCGGCAGAGCTTGCGAGGCAGATCGATGTTCCCGTGAATCGCATTACTGGCATCATTAACGGCCAACGAGGCATCACTGCCGACACGGCGCTCCGCCTCGCACATTGGTTTGGCACCACGCCGCAATTCTGGATGAGTCTGCAACAACTCTATGAATTGCGGCTCGCCGAAAGCGAGGTCGGCGCCAAGGTCGCCGCATTGCCGAGCCGTGCCGGCCGGTCGGCGTCGCGCAAGCTTCGGAAGAGCGCATGAGCCGCCGCATGAAGCGCGCCGATCGCGCCCAAGCTCGTCACCGGGGCCATGCGAAGTCTTCGCGCTTTTCCGAACGGCTCCTCGAGACCGGCTAAGAGGCCCGGAAGGGGGGCGGCGGCCTTCCGGGCGAAGCTCAGCCGTGAGAGAAACGCTAAGTAACCCTGGGTGTGGCCTCGTTTACGCACAGCCGGCTGAAACTAACTGGAGGCAGGCCGGAAGCACACGGCCACTGAAGACGGGGCGGCGGGATTCGTTGCGTTTGAAAGCAGGGACGGTCCCGTTAAATCTTGGAGGTCAGGTCTTGCAGGATTCCGTGCCAAATTACCTCGGAGCGCTGACGCTCGTTCTGATGATCAGCATTGTCTTGGTCCGCGTCTCTATGTTGCGGCAGCGTGGCGTCGTAGCGATGAAATTCGGTCAAATCGACAAGACCGATTTCCTTATTCCCCCGTTTGCCTTGTTTTATTTCTACACCGTGTTCGCCGCAGCAGCCGGCTGGCCCACGGTCAGCGGCCCGGCCTTTTTTCACTCAGAAGCCGTGGCGTGGATCGGCGTGTTCTTCTGCCTCTCGGGGGCTTTACTGCTGTTATGGAGTGTTATCTCTTTTGGGCGAAGCTTTCGTGTGGGTATTGATACTGACCGTCCTGACCGGTTGATCACCAGCGGCATTTTTGCGTTCAGCCGCAACCCTATCTATGTCGCGTTCGCGATCATTCTGGTCGGTGAATTTCTTGTCGTGCCGACCTGGATCACCCTGATTTACATCGTCGCGGCTACATGGCTGTTTCATCGCCAGGTGTTGCGCGAAGAGGACTATTTGCGTCAGCACTACGGACAGGCATACGCCGATTATTGCAATCGTGTGAGGCGGTACGCTTAATCAGGGGCGTTACAGGCGCCGTCACTTTCCGGCTTTGACGAAATCCATAATCTGATCGGTTAGCCTGTTATCGTTGGTGTTGATCGAATAAACTTCCGACATGTGGCTGTGCTGCGGCAGCATCAGCGTGCGCGCGCAGCCGACCCGCCGCTTGCAGGCTGCTTCCTTCAACGTCTCAAGCTGACCGACAAAGACCGGCGGATCGAGTTCAGCGCTCACGGCCATCAGGGGAATATCCGTCTTCAAGAGACCTGATAGCGACGACTCGCCGGGATAACGGGAAGGGTCGTTGCCGAAATAGCTGCGTTCGGGTTCGTTGAGCGGACCCGCGGTCAGGTCATAGATGCCCGACACCATGATCGCGCCCTTCAGGCCGCCATTCCTTACCTTGTAGAATTCGGGGTGCGACACATAGCTGGCGACGTGGATCGCGCCGGCCGAGTGGCCCATCAAATAGACGCGTGACGGATCGCCACCGCGCTCGGTGATCTCTTTCGACACCCACTCCACGGCGGAAGCGACATCCTCGGCGCCTGCGGGCCAGGGCGACTGCGGCGCCAGGCGGTAGGTCATGTTGACGCCGATGAACCCGTTCTTGACCGCCCACAGCATGATGTTGTCGTAGAAGGGGCTGTCAGGCGTCCGCCGCTTGTTGCCGCCGACGAACGCGCCGCCGTGGACGAAGATCAATACGGGCCGGCCGGATGTCACATTCTGCGGCATGAAGGCATCGAGCCGGTTGCGCTCGGCGGGGCCGTACCGGAGGTCGCGCTCGATCCGGACACCGAAATAGGGCTCTTTAGGCTGCAACGGCGCATAGAGCTTGGCGGTAGCCGGCGGGTCGACGACGCGGCCAAGCTGGGCGAGTTTTTGGGCGATGTCCGGCGGCATCGGGCTTTCGGCAGCCCAGGTCGATGTGGCGATAAGAACTGCGGCAACAGCCAAAGCACGCCTTGGTAACGACATCCAGAACGCTCCCTGATCTCTCGGCCGTGGAACATCACCGATCCGGCGTCAGAATAGTATTCATTTCGCCGTGACGATTCGCGGCTTTTACGTTACCCAATGACGGACTTTTGGAGCAGAAGCCTGATGAGCCGCCGCACTCGAAAACCCCTGGCCAAACGCCATTCCGTCGATCGCCCGAAAGGCGAGAGGCCGTTTCGCTCGGCCGACAGCCGGCCGCATGGGCCCAGGCCCGGCGGAAAGCTCGTCAAGCGTCCTGCGGCCTCCGCGCCCCGGGCGCCGAAGCCTGTGGCGGCCGCAAGGGATGAGACGGCGCTGTTGCCCACCAGGGTGCAGATCGTGGTCGTCACGGCGGACGAGAACAACATGCGCGTCGACCGCTTTCTGGAAGCGCGTTTTCCGGGCCTGTCGTTCTCCCACATCCAGCGCATCGTCCGTAAGGGTGAGTTGCGCGTCAACGGCAAGCGCGCCGACAGCAAGGATCGTCTCGAGGAAGGCCAGAGCGTTCGCATTCCGCCGCTCAAGCTGGATACGCCGCGCCCGACCGCGCATCTCTCGGAAGCAGGCGCCAAGACGCTCGCCGCGCTGAAGGAGATGACGCTCTACGAGGACGACGATGTTCTGGTTCTCAACAAGCCCGCGGGCCTTGCGGTGCAGGGCGGTTCCGGCACCACGCGCCATGTCGATCAGATGCTGGAGGTGATGCGCGACGCCAGGGGGCAGAAGCCACGCCTGGTGCATCGGCTCGACAAGGAAACTTCGGGCTGTCTTCTGATCGCGAAGACACGCTTTGCCGCGAGCGCCTTGACCGGCTCGTTCCGCCATCGCTCCGCGCGCAAGATCTACTGGGCGCTGGTCGCAGGCGTGCCGAAACCGAAGCAGGGCCGCATCTCGACCTATCTCGCCAAGGAAGAGAGCGAGGAAGACTCGATCATGCGGATCGCCGAGCATGGCGATGAGGGCGCAAGCCACGCCGTCACCTATTACGCGGTGGTGGAAACATCAGCCCAAAAGCTTGCCTGGGTTTCGCTGAAGCCGGTGACCGGACGGACGCACCAACTGCGCGCCCATATGGCCCATATCGACCACGCCATCGTTGGCGATCCCAAATATTTCAACAAGGAAAACTGGCAGTTGCCGGGTGGCTTGCAGAACCGGCTTCATCTTCTGGCGCGCCGGATCGTGATCCCGCATCCGCGCGGCGGCGTGATCGATGCGACCGCGCCATTGCCGCCGCATATGCTGCAATCATGGAACCTGCTCGGCCTCGAAGCCGACCGCTTCGATCCGATCGAACACGCGCCGGAAGAGTGAGCGGGCGTCCTGCGCGGGTCCCCTGCGCAAGACCGATCAAGGAACGGTCGCAGCGATCGGCTATGGTCGGGCAGCTCAGTCCCCATCGGAGGTTTTGCGATGATCGGTCATCGGCTCTGCGCGGCGGCCTTCTCAGGGCTTGTCGCTTTCGCCGTGGGCTCGTGGCCTGCCACGGGCGCGGAGACATTGGCGCTCGTCGGTGGCAGCGTCTATGCGTCGCCCGACGCTGCCCCGCTGGCCAATGCAGTCGTTGTGGCAAGCGGCGGGGCTATAAGCGCCATCGGCAGCGCGAGCGAGGTGCAGATTCCAAAGGACGCGCGCGTCATCGATTGCAGCGGAAAGACCATCGTTGCCGGCTTCTGGAACAGTCACGTCCATTTCACCGAAGCCGTCTGGCAAGGCGCGGCCAACGCGCCGGCCGCGCCGATGCTTTACCACCGTCTGGGATCTCGGTTCGGACCCGCGCGATCTGCTGGCGCTGCGTCGCCGCGTCAATGCGGGCGAGATCTCGGGTCCTAATATCTTGCTGGCCGGCGACATCTTTCCCAAGGGCGGCCATCCCGTCTATCTGCCACCGGAGATTCAATTGCCCGAAGCGGCAAATCCCGACCAAGCCGCGCAAATGGCGCGCGATGATTTGGCAATGGGCCTCGACGGCATGAAGCTATTTACCGGCGTCTATATGGGTGACAAGCCCGTGATCAATATGGACCCCGCCATCGCCAAAGCCGCCGTCGACGTGGCGCATGCGCAGGGCAGACGGGTGTTTGCCCATCCGCAAAACAGAACCGGCATGGAGACGGTGATTGCCGCCAAGGTCGACGTGATGGCGCATATCGTTCCCAGCGAAGCGGGTTATGCGCCGGAGCAACTTGCGAGCTTCAAGGAGCTGGGCACCGCGCTGATCCCGACGCTCTCGATGTTTTCGACCACGATTCCTGATTCCGCTTTGGCGGCCAGGGTGGTCCAAAACGGCGTCAGTCAGGTCAAGGCATTCTCGGATAACGGCGGCTTCATCCTTTTCGGGACGGATGTCGGATACATGAGACGCTACGACACATCGCTCGAATACGAGCTGATGCACCGCGCGCTTTCCGAGCGAGCCGTGCTCGCCTCGCTCACCACCAATCCGGCCAAATTCTTCAAAGCTGCGAGAAAAGGCAGGGTCGAGAAAGGATTTGACGCCGATCTCGTCGTTCTCGACGGCGATCCGGTGGCCGACGTAGGGAACCTGGCCAAGGTTGCCTACACCATTCGCGCGGGCGAGATCATTTACCCGAAGCCGTAACCATCTTGCGAAGGCGAGTGACGATAGCGAGGTTGCGCTTCCGCTTCATTGTGCCGACATACGGCTCATGAGACGCTTTCTGATCGTTGGCAGCCTCGTCACGGCGGTTGCGCTAGGCGTGGGCCGGGTGTCCGCTCAGATCATTCCGCCTGCCGGGCGGCCGATCATTCCATCACCGCCGCCTCTGCCCGGACCCAAGATCCAGGTCCCGGTGGTGCCGAAGATGGACGAATTGCCATCGCGAAATTATGTGCCCGGGCCGCGTCCGTCATTCAGCGACAAGATCACCACCTGCCTGGAAGAGGGCGCCGCAGCCGGATTGGGACCTGCCGACCGGGCGGCCTATGCGCGTGCCTGCGCCAACAGCAGATAGGCTCGCTTTTATTGCCGCCACGGGTGTCGTAATGAGGATTTAACGGAAACTGAAGCCGAGCCCATGCGCGAATTATTCGACGAAGCTGCCAACCGATCCAACTCCAATCCGATGCAGGCGGCGCAACGCGCGGCGCGCGCGGTTCAGCGCAAGCGCTTCTATCAGGACACTGGCGTAGGTGAGGCTGACGGCGGTTTCACCGTCACGCTCGACGGCAAGGCTATCAAGACGCCGTCGGGCCGTACCGTGATCGTGCCGGTGCGTTCGCTCGCGGAAACGATCGCGGCGGAATGGAACGCGCAAGGCGAGGTCATCGATCCCACGACCATGCCGGCGACGCGCTTTGCCAACAGTGTGGCGCAGGGGGTGACCGATAACGCGCAGGCGGTTGCGGACGATGTCGCGAAATATTTCGGCTCTGATCTCTTGTTCTACCGGGCCGGGCATCCCGAGGGGCTGGTGGCGCGCGAGGCCGAGCATTGGGACCCGATCCTGTTCTGGGCCGCCGAGACGCTGGGCGCGCATTTCATGCTCGCTGAAGGCGGGATGCATGTCCGTCAGCCCGACCCGGCGATTGCCGCCGCGTGCGGAGCGTTGCCCGACGATCCCTGGGCCATCGCGGCGGTGCATGTGATCACCACCGTCACCGGATCGGCGCTGCTGGCACTGGCATTGTCCCATCGCGTGATCGATCCCGATCAGGCCTGGGCCGCCGCCCATGTCGATGAGGACTGGAACGCCGAACAATGGGGCGTGGACGAGGAAGCGGCGGCCCGAAAGGCGGCCAAACTGGTCGATTTCAACGCGGCCACCGGCGTTCTTAAAGCGTTGCATCAAGGTGCATAGGCCTGTCGGTTAACGCCGGGTTTACGACACGCGGGCTAGCTTCGCCGGGTCTTTCCTCTCCGGTGAATCATGGCGATCACGATCAATCCGGCTGTTCAGTCAACGACCGCTTCGGCGCCCAGCGCGGCGCCGAGCGGCGTCGTGCTGCAGGCGGGGCAGGTGATATCAGCGCAAGTCGTCCAGGTTCTTTCCAACGACCAGGTGCAGATCGCCATCGGTAACCAGACCATCGAGGCGGCAACGCAGGTGCCGCTTCAGGCCGGGCAGACGCTGCAATTGCTGGTCTCGCAAACACCAGGCGGAATTGGGCTCGCGATCGTCAACCAGCCGAGCACGGCGACCGGGCAGGCGAGCGCTGGCGCTTCCACGATTTCCAGTCCCGTCGTCACGCTATCGCCCTCGCTGGCCGCAAGCCTTGCCACCAACCTGACGCCGGATTTAGCGACGCCAACGAGTGTGCTCACCCAGCTCGAGACGCTCGCGGTCTCAGTCGCGGCCCAGACGGCGGCGACGCAGCAGGCTTCGCTCGCGCCGCTCTTTGCCGATCTGAATGCTGCAAGCTCGTTGCCGAACCTGCCGCCTCAGGTTCAGCAGGCGGCCGCGCAAGTGCTGGCGCAGCAGACCAGCCTCGACCAGAATCTCACGGCCGACGCCCTCAAGCAGGCGTTCCAGTCATCCGGATTGTTTCTGGAAACCTCGCTCGCATCGGGATCGGCGTCGTTGTCGAACGGCGTGGTGTCCGATCTCAAGGCGGCTTTGATCGTGCTGCGGCAGGCACTGACGTCGGCGCTTTCGAATGTGGCGGAAAGCACCGGCACGGTTGCGACCGCATCCATATCCGCACCGCAACCCGGTGCGTCGCAAGCGACTGCGACGTCAGGGACGCCGCCGCCGCCCGGCACAGCAACAGCCGACCCCTTGACAATCCTTGCGAGCGGCGTGGTCCCAACGCCGGCTGCGGCGAGCATAGCGGCGCAAGGGACGGCAACAGTTGCAGCCGCGATCGAAGCGAGCCAACTAACGGTTCAGGCCGTGCCCGCGGCGGTCGCGGCCGAGCTCGCGCCGCAGGAAGCGCTTGCCGGCGCGCCGTCGATTGTGCCGCAGGCGAGCTCTTCAACGGCAACGGCAACGGCTTCAACCCAAGGCACCGCGTCAGCAACGCTTGCCCAAATCCTCGATCTCGCGGCAGGCAGTCAAAACCTTGTTACCGCGGCAGCGCCGGGGGACGCGGCGCGATCGGCAATGTCGAGCGCAGCGCTCAACCTGTTGCAGGAAGTGATTCGGGCCTCGCCGCTCGCCGTCACCAACCTCCTGCAGTTCGTGTCCGAGAATAGTCAGGCGCTGGCGCTCTTGCCGCTGGTCGCTGGCGTGCGGACGACAGACGATGCGGAGTTCGCCCGCGCCAATTTGCCGCCGCCGCCGATCAATGGCGCCTTGCCTTCGGCGCAAGCGGTCGCGCCAGCCATGCTCTCGGCGCGTACGCCACTGGAGGCGGCGTTGCAGCATCTGCTCGCCGATACCGACGGTGCGCTGGCGCGGCAAACGCTGTTGCAGATTGCCTCGCTGCCGGGACAGGCTGGCGATCCCTCGGCCACGCGGATCGATCCTTCCATGCCGCGCTGGAATTTCGAAATTCCGTTCGCGACCCCGCAGGGAACGGCGATGGCGCAATTCGAGATTTCGCGTGATGGCGGCGGCCGCGAGACGCCTGCCGCCAAGGCGACCTGGCGAGCGCGCTTTTCGCTGGATGTCGAGCCTGCGGGCCCGGTGCACGCGCTGGTTTCGCTGAACGGCGATCGCACATCGGTGCGGATGTGGGCCGAGCGGCCGGCGACCGCCTCGCAATTGCGGGCAGGGGTTTCGCAACTGACGCAAGCGTTGAGCCGCGCCGAACTGACGCCCGGCGATATCGTGGTCCGCGATGGTGCACCCTCGCAAGCAGCGCCGGCATCGGCCGGCCATTTCCTGAATCGGGCATCATGAGCGAGAGCAAGAAGAGCCAGCTCGCGGTCGCCCTGCATTACGATCGCACCGGTGCGCCGCGCGTCGTCGCCAAAGGCAAAGGCACGCTTGGCGAGAAGATTATCGAGGTCGCCAGGGCCAACAATATTCCGATCGAGGAAAACGAGGTGCTGGCCGGCGCGCTTTCGAACGTCGAACTCGGCGAGGAAATCCCGGCCGAGCTCTACAAGGCGGTCGCCGAAGTTCTGGTCTTCGTGTTGCGGCTGTCCGGCCGGGTGCGCTGACAGCAGGGAGCGATGTCATCGTTTCACCACGAAAAGGCGGGCATCTTCGCCGGTCGTTTCGTAATATGGAAAACCCATGATCACATGTCGCCATGTCCCTGCGAGGCTGAGATGACGGATGCAGCCCATAGTTCCGCGCCGAGACCCCTCAGTGAAATCGCAAGCTTCCACGCCCATGTCTATTACGATGCTGCGACACGAACCGAGGCCGAGCGATTGCGTCAGTGGATCGGGGAGCGCTTTTCGGTGACTCTCGGCCGCTGGCACGATGCCAAGGTTGGTCCGCACGATCAATCGATGTATCAGGTCGCCTTTGCGACGGAGGTGTTTCCGGCGCTCGTGCCCTGGCTGATGCTCAACCACGGGCGGCTGAGCATTCTGGTTCATCCGAACACGGCCAATCCGCGCCGCGACCATCTCGCCGATCCGGTCTGGATCGGGGCCGCACTTGCGGTGCATGGCGAAATCCTTCCCGAAGAGGCCGAGAAGGAAGAAGCGCTGCCACCCAACACGAACCCGGTGCTCAAGCCGTAGTCGGGTGGCACTCCTCAAGCGATTGCCGGCGTGGATCGCGAAGGCTGCGCGGAAAAATTCTGGCCCGGTGCGGCGCTGGTGCGAGCTGTGACGGTAAACTAGACTTCGGCGCCTTTGACCCGCCAGAACAACAAAACAAGCCGGAGGAAATCATGAGATCTGCTCTTCTCTCGTCGTCGATGATGCTGGCCGCAGCCGGTGGCTGGGTTGCCGCGACGATGTTTGCGCCGTCTGCGACCGGCAAGGAGCCGCGCTTTCCGCAGCTCTCCATGGACGAACTCGACGATGCGCAAAAGCCGCTCGGCGAGAAGATCATGAAGATTTCGAGCGTCGGAATCGGCGGTCCCTACAACACGCTGCTGCGCAGCCCCGTGCTCGGCCAGCGCCTGTTCGATCTGTTTCATTATCTGCGCTGGGAGACATCGGTCCCGATCAAGCTCAACGAGCTCGCGATCATCGTCATCGCCCGGCATTGGCGCTCGCAGGTCGAATGGTTCGCGCATGCGCCGCTCGCGGCCAACGCTGGCCTCAAGGCGGAGACCATCGCCGAACTCAAGGAAGGCAAGCGGCCGTCGGGCATGGCCGAGGACGAGGCCGTCGTCTACGATTTCGTCACCGAACTCACAGCGAAGCAAAAAGTCTCCGACGAAACCTTCGCGCGGGCGAGGAAGGCGTTTAGCGATCAGCAGATCGTCGACCTGACGGCGGTTGCCGGCAACTACGTGATGGTCGCGATGATGCTGGCGATGGCAGAGCAGACCGTGCCTCCCGGCAAGGAGCCGCCGTTCAAGGACGGAGAGGAGTGACGCGAGTATCACGAGCGTCATTCCGGGGCGCCTCGTTAGAGGCGAACCCGGAATCTCGAGATTCCGGGTCTGGTGCTTGCGCACCATCCCGGAATGACAATCTGAATATCGGTCAAGCCGGGCGATGACAGGCCGTAGGGCACGTAGGATGGGTTGAGGCGATACCCATCATTCGGCGTCTGGAAGCGATGGGTTTCGCAAAATTGCTCAACCCATCCTACAGTTCACACGCCCCGTCCAAGCCGCCCCAGGTGGGTGAAGCCGAAGCCCGCCTGGTATTTCAGCCCGTAGCCGAGCGCGCGATCGATGCCGATATGCGACAGCCAGATCAGCGCCAGCGACAGCACCAGCGGCCGAGCAAAGCCGAGGCCGATCGTCAGCATGGCCATCGGGACGATCGTGCTGTGCATGGCGTTATAGGCCCAGGCACCGGCTTTCGGGCCCGCCAGATAGCACAGGAAGCTGAGATCGGGCGCCAGAAACAGGACCACATAGAGCCACCACGGGCCGCCCCAGCGCGAATACGCCAGCGTCGCGCCGGCAAACAGCGCCAGCCCTTCCAGGCGAAGTAGCGTCCGTACCCCGCCCGATATGCTCCCGGTTGTCTCAATGTTTGCAGTGTCCGTCATCGGTCTCACCCGTTGGAAACCGGCGGTATAACGGATCAGCTCGGGCGCTGCCAACCGGTCAGCGATAAGCTCACCGAATGGGGGACATAACCGCAATGGAGACGTTTCCCGCCGGTGAACCACCGTGTTAGAACCCGATCCAATCGGGTTTTGAACGCAAAAGCGGGCTGGAAGCGGCGATGAAGGACATTCTGGATACCCTTGAAGAACGGCGCGCGGGCGCCCGGGTCGGCGGCGGCGAGAAGCGCATCACGGCACAGCATGCCCGCGGCAAGCTGACCGCGCGGGAGCGAATCGAGCTTCTGCTCGACAAGGGCAGCTTCGAGGAGTTCGACATGTTCGTCGAACACCGCTCGACCGAGTTCGGCATGGAGAAGACCAAGGTGCCGGGCGACGGCGTCGTCACCGGCTGGGGCACCGTCAACGGCCGCAAGACCTTCGTGTTCGCCAAGGATTTTACCGTGTTCGGCGGCTCGCTCTCCGAAACCCACGCGCTGAAAATTACAAAACTTCAGGACATGGCGATGAAGGCGAGGGCGCCGATCATCGGGCTTTACGATGCGGGCGGCGCGCGCATCCAGGAAGGCGTCGCCGCGCTCGCCGGCTATTCCTACGTGTTTCGCCGCAACGTGATTGCCTCGGGCGTGATCCCGCAGATCTCCGTCATCATGGGCCCGTGCGCGGGCGGCGACGTCTATTCGCCGGCCATGACCGACTTCATCTTCATGGTGAAGAACACGAGCTACATGTTTGTCACCGGCCCGGACGTGGTGAAGACCGTCACCAACGAGGTGGTGACGGCGGAAGAACTCGGCGGCGCATCGGTGCATGCGACGCGTTCGTCGATTGCGGACGGCGCGTTCGAGAACGATGTCGAGACGCTGTTGCAGATGCGGCGGTTGATCGACTTCCTGCCGTCGAACAACACCGACGGTGTGCCGGAATGGCCGAGCTTCGACGACATCGAGCGCGTCGACCTCTCGCTCGACACGCTGATCCCCGACAACCCCAACAAGCCCTACGACATGAAGGAATTGATCCTCAAGGTCGTCGACGAAGGCGACTTCTTCGAAATCTCGGATGCGTTCGCGAAAAACATCGTCACCGGCTTTGGCCGCATCGCCGGCCGCACGGTCGGCTTTGTCGCCAACCAGCCGATCGTGCTGGCGGGCGTGCTCGACAGCGATGCCTCGCGCAAGGCGGCGCGCTTTGTGCGCTTCTGCGACGCCTTCAACATCCCGATCGTCACCTTTGTCGACGTGCCCGGATTTTTGCCCGGTACCGCGCAGGAATATGGCGGCCTGATCAAGCACGGCGCGAAGCTATTGTTCGCCTACTCACAATGCACCGTGCCACTGGTGACGGTGATCACGCGCAAGGCCTATGGCGGCGCATTCGACGTGATGGCGTCCAAGGAAATCGGCGCCGACATGAATTACGCCTGGCCGACGGCGCAGATCGCGGTGATGGGCGCCAAGGGCGCGGTCGAGATCATCTTCCGCGCCGACCTGAACGACGCGAGCAAGATCGCCGAGCGCACAAAAGAATATGAGGATCGCTTCCTGTCGCCCTTCATCGCCGCCGAGCGCGGCTATATCGACGACGTCATCATGCCGCATTCGACCCGCCGCCGCATTGCTCGCGCACTCGCCATGCTGCGCGACAAGCACGTCGAGACGCCGGCGAAGAAGCACGATAATCTGCCGTTGTGAGAAATTGAGAGCGCCGGCCGAAAGCGCTGCAGTAGCTAAATGTCCTGCTCGTCCGCTACCAGCGAGAGGTTCAACTGGTCCATGTGGTGCATTATGTGAGAATCTAGGTAGGGGTGTCTACGTACGACGCCCTGCGCATACTTAAATGCAGCCTTATGTTTTTCGGGAAGACGTTTGAGTGCACGAGCATATTGTCGTGCGTTCCGTATCTCATTATCGAAATAAAAAAACAGGCCCGGCGCATACTTCTGGCGTTCCTCACTTGTAAGTGCAGCGTATAGGTAAGCGTTCGAGTAGCCATAGCAGTAGGCGGAATCTCCGTAGTATCGAAGCTTCCTATAGCGCTGGGCGAATAAGTCATACGAACGAGCTGACGCGGACGTTCGGTGCAGGTCGGAGTATATTCCCGTCGATCTGAGTCTAAGTATGCGTTCTAAAGCGTGCGATAGCCCATCTTGGTACCAAGAGCAGTACAATATTTGCGGGAAGGCCTTTGCGTTGTAGGTGTCGTGAAGCCAAGAATGAGCTTCTTCGACTTCAGTAAGAAGTTCTGCAACATCGTTATACATTTCATCCGGAATAATGCACCGCTTTGTCGTCGCGTGAGCTTTGATCTGAGACAAAAAGAAGGTGCCGTCTGTTTCGATGAGATGGAGGTTCATCTCTCTTAGTCTTAGGCGGTCTTGCTCATTAATTTCGGGGGCGACAAAATAAGCTTGTCTATGAAAGTCTTTTAGCGCCGATCTTACGGATCCATAGATTTGTAAGAAATCGTCGTCCTGTAGAGAGTAGCCTACGAAAACAACAGATCGGGTCGCTAGAAGAGATTTTAGGTGAGCTCCGATAAGTCCGGACTCTAAGCGCGCTTTGCACAGGTCGTAGTCGTTTGTGGTGGCAACTATTGATCCAAAGTTGGTGATCGATCCGTGAATTTTTAGAACCCTTCGTTTGGCAACCTCCCAAAAGGCGATGTCGCGATCCTCGATGAACGGCGTGGCCGCACAAATATCTTCGAAATACGTATCCCAATTCGTAGTAACTATTGTATCAAGCGGAAAGAATGTAGCGAGTTCTCTATGAAATCGGGTAGCGTTTCGAAATATTGAAGTGTGAACGTAAGCATAATCGAAGTGGTCGTTTATGCGTTGTATCAGCCCAATTTTTCCAGACGGAGTTGAGCAAAAATCCTGCATGACATCTGGAAACGAGCGTGTTTGGTCTTCTATTTTTAGTACATGTCGCACTTCGTTGTAGAGCGTGCGGGGCATAACGCCCTTGGCCTCTGTGCTGATGCCTGCTCCTGCGAATAGAACGATCTTTCCGTCCATAAACAATTCTAAGAGTTCAGACGGCGCATCGAACGTTTTGCTTAACCGGCAGAACGCGCAATGGCAGTTGGCGCTGGATAGCGGGACCGAGAACGTAATGTCTTGCCTAGGTATCAGGTTCGGCTTCATCTTACGCTAATCACCGGTAATGTAATGGCTCCGACTCAACTTTAGATGTTTTGCGGCCGAACCGAAACCTATTCGTTCGGGGGAAAGTGCTATCCACAAGCCTATTAACACTAGGCGGGTTGCGCCCCCGGAGGGGTTACGGCTTCGCCTAAGTCGGGTTATCTAAGCGCCATTCATGCTTCTTTTATTCTCATCGCTAATCCAATGACCGACGAAGAAGATACCGACGACATTTCTGCGATCGAAGCGCGGATCGAGCGGCTTGCCGAGACCGCCGAGCGATGCCGGAAGTTCATCCTGGCTTCCCGGATTGCGATCGGCGGCGGTTGCGCACTCTTGCTCCTCATGATGTTCGGTGCGCTCGGGGCCGGCGCCGTCGCGATGCTCGGCTCGATCGCGCTGGCATTAGGTGGAATCGTGTCGCTCGGATCGAACATCAGCACGTTGCGCCAGACCGATGCTGCGATCCGGTCTGCCGAGGCGTTGCGGGCGGAATTGATCGGCAGCATCGACCTCAAGGTCGTGCACGATACGCCGATGAAGCTGATGTGATCAGCGCTGTCGCCGACGTTCGTGTTCGAAGGTTCTGCGCGACGCTTGAATCATTTTGCGTGGTCGCTGACTCAATTGTTCACGAGTTCAGCGAACATTCATCTTGAGGCGACGAGACTGGACGTCTTCTCTATCTCACCTCACGAAAGGGGCAAGACGTCATGAAACTTGCGGATTCCTTGAATTTCAGTGCTGGATTGGTCGCGGGCGCCATCGTGCTTGCCGCAAGCGCGCAAGCTGCTCCCGGACCGCCGCTCTCGGGCCATACGGCAACCGCGCCGGCGGCAAACGTTGAGCTGGCGGTCGTGTCGCAAAACGAAGTCGATCACATGAAGCCGGTGCAGGTGCACTACCGCCACCGCCATTGGCGTCACCGTCACCACTGGCATCACCGTCACTGGCGGCATTATCACTGGCGCCATCATCACTGAGGTGATTTGACGTATATTTGACCAGGCCATTTGCATCACGTACCGACGGAAAGGAATCTCAATGAAGGTACTCGCTGCTTTTTTGTTCGCGATCGGCATCGGCCTTGCGTCGATGTCGGCTTCCCAGGCCATTCCGGTAGCGCCGCTCGACCGGGCGGCCGCGACCGGCACCGCGACCATTCCGGTGGCCGGTGGCTGTGGACCGGGTTGGCATCGCGGGCCCGCTGGCGGTTGTCGCCCGATGTACAATTGTCCGCCCGGCTGGCATTCGGGACCATACGGCCGCCGTTGTTTCCGCAACTGGTAAAACTAAGGCGCGGGAATCTTCCGCCCTTTTTCGCGAGAGATGGCAATAAAAAACCCCGCTTTTTTGAGCGGGGTTTTCCGTCCTTTCCGTCGTGCGCGATCAGATCGGGCGGCAACGTCCATAGCGCCAGGCAAAGCCCATCGGGCAGCGGCGGCCGGGAACGACCACGACCGGGCGCTCGACGACGACCGGCGCGCCGGGGACCACTACGACGCCACGGTTCGGACGGCAGTGGCCATAGGGCCCGCGGTGCCAACCGGGGCCGCAACCGCCTGCGGCGCTTGCGCTGCCGACACTCAGGAACGTGCCCGCAACGAGTGCAGCTGCGAAAAGATACTTCATATTGTCTCCCTTCCTAAAGCCGCAACGCGGCATCTTGTAAGGTCGATAAGCAAATCGACGGGCCAGGATTGGCACCCTTTGGAACAGGCGACAAGCGTAGCCTGAACCCGAGCCTAGGGAGACGCGTGTGAACCATCTATGAATAGCCGAATTGAGGAGAGTTCATTTCGCCAGGAACGGCAGCATTAGCGCATTGAACTTGTCGGGCGCATCGAGGAACACCAGGTGCCCGGCATTCTCGATCACCTCGGCATGGCCGTTGGGCATCTTTGCCGCCAGCGCTTTGGCCAGTTCGGCGTTCTGGCCCATCTTCGGCCGCTGCGCCTCCGGGGCGAGTGGCTTGCCGGGTGCGTTGTGATCGTCGGCGCCCATGATGAACAACGTCGGAACGGTGATCAGCGGTATCTCGTGCGCCACGGGCTCGCGGTAGATCATCTGTCCCGACGAGACAAAGGCGTGCAGCCAGCGCGGATAGTCCGCCGCGCCTTTGATGCCGAAGCGGGCGTCGATGAAAGGCGCCATCGCCTCGGGCGGGATCTTCGGCGCGTAATTGTGCTCAAGCTGCTTGAGATAGCCTTCAGCGGTGAGCTTGTCTTCGCGTTCGACGATCTTTTCGGTCGGCGTCGGCGGCACGTACATGCGGTAATCTTCAAGTCCGATCGGCGCGGCAAGGACGAGATGATTGACGCGATCAGGATAGGCGCGCGCGATCCGCACCGCGACCATGCCGCCCATCGAATGCGCCATGATATTGGCTTTCGCGATTCCGAGATGGTCGAGCAGCGCCACCGTGTTGCGCGCCAGATTGTCGAAATGAAGCTCGCCGGACGGCTTTGAGGATTTGCCGAAACCGATCTGGTCCGGCACCACCACGCGATAGCCGGCCTCCGTCAGCACTTTGATTTCGGGCGCCCAATAGCTGGACGGAAAGTTGCGCCCGTGCAGCAGCATCACGACGCGGCCGTTCGGCTGCGCCGGCGCAATGTCCATGTAGGCCATGCGCAGTTGCTCGCCTTCATTGACAACCGGCAGCATGTTCACGGGATAGGGATAGGGAAAGCCCTCGAGGCCGATGCCGTACGGCTCGCGCTGCGCGATGCCGGGTTCGTGGTTGGTGGACTCGCGGTCGGCGGCGCTGGCGGCTGCGAACGACAGGGCGAGGGCGCCAAGCGCCGCGATCACGGCTAGTACCGCCGATCTGAAGTCCCTGCACCACAAGCGGCGAATTCGATCAGGGACTTCAGATCGATAAGGCGGTCCTAGAACCAATAAGTTTGCTAGTGCCCATGACTTTCCGAAGTTCGTGATAGTGGGTGCTGCGATGGAGCGCGAACTTCGGAAAGTGGGCACTAGACGTTTCATCGAATTCTCCGAAAGGAACTCAGGCTCTTTCTCCCGCGGGAGATAAAGATGTTGCTGGCGCGGTCAAGCCTGCTTGTCGGCCATGCCACGAGTTTCGCCGGCGCTTTCCGAATCGAGAACTAATGCGCCTGCATTTGTTGCTGGGTAAGGGCCTGTGCCTTCTGCAATTCAACGACCAGCCGTGGCATGGAGTCGGCCATATAGTTGCCCATCTTTGCCATGGCCGATCTACCGACCGGCGAGCCATAGAAATCGGCGAGCGCCTTCAACTCGTCGGCCGTGAAATTTTTGATCATCGAGTCCCGCATCAAAGCCGCCACCGCGTTGATATCCAGATTTTTGGTCATCAGCGCGACGAAGGTAGCGCGCTTGCCTTCCGGTAATGTTGCCGCAAGCTTCGCCGCCCTGTCGTTCATCCGGGATTGAGGAGGGACCACGCGCAGATAATAGTCTGCCTCGGCGGCTCTGTTCGCCGGAGTATCGTCGAGCGCCAGCGCGGGCGCGCTCGTCAACCAGATGAGCGGGACCACGATCAGCAACTTCGCGACTAGTACCGCCGATCTGAAGTCCCTGCACCACAAGCGGCGAATTCGATCGGGGACTTCAGATCGATAAAGCGGTACTAGAATCAATAAGTTTGCTAGTGCCCATGACTTTCCGAAGTTCGTGAAGATGGGTGCTGCGATGAAGCACGAACTTCGGAAAGTGGGCACTAGTTTCACGGCAACCTCCCGAATAATCCCGAGCAAAGATACAACGGGAGCTATAACGTATCTGCGGCGAACACGAAATCGGTCGCGCTATTCGTCGCCGCCGAACAGGGCGGCAAAGCGCTTCTCGCCCTGGCGCGTGAACTGGACCACCCGGCTGCCCGGTGTGGGGTCGCGCGCGGCCCATTTCAGCTCGGTGAAGCGTTGCAACAGCGCCGCGCCAAGCGTGCCGGCGAGATGATGGCGGCGTTCGCTCCAGTCGAGGCAGGCCTTGCAGACCGGCCGGCGCGGATGGGTGAGCGCATCGGCTCCAATCTGGAGTGTGCTTTCGAGGAAGCGCTCGCCCTCGGCCGTCAGCTCGATATCGTGCTTGTGCTGGCGCACCAGCTTCTGCTGCCGCAAACTGTCGAGCATCTGCACGCCGAGATCGCCAGCCAGGTGATCATAGCAGACGCGCGCGCGGCGCAGTGCCGGATCCTTCGGTCCGGTACGCACGCGCATATGGCCGGCGCGGGCGGCGAGCGCCGCAAGGCCTTCCAGCACGCCACCGACGTCGGGGTCAGCGAGGCGATAGTAACGATGGCGGCCCTGCTTTTCCTGCTCGATCAGGCCGCCGGATTCCAGCTTCGACAGATGGGAACTGGCGGTCTGCGGCGTGACGCCGGCCTCTTGCGACAATTCACTGGCCGTGAGCGCACGGCCGCTCAACAGCGCGGTCAGCATGTTGGCGCGGGCGGGGTCGCCGACCAGGGAGGCGACCATGGCGATATCGGGTCCTGCTTTCATTATTCGACGATAGCCGAAGCATCGGCGCGGATCAAGCGGGTAGTGAATTGAGCGTCATTCCGGGTTCGCTCGTTTCACTCGCGCCCCGGAACGACGTTGCGACTTTTAGGAGGTTCCGATGACCATCACCGTTTTCATTCGCTATCAGCTCGATCCGTTCAAGCGCGCCAAGTTCGAGGAATATTCGAAAAACTGGCTGTCCGTCATTCCGAGGTGCGGCGGCGATCTCATCGGCTACTGGATGCCGCATGAAGGCACCAACAACATCGCCTTTGCGCTGGTTTCGTTTGAAAGCCTGGCGGCCTACGAGCAATATCGCGCCAGGCTGCGCACCGACAAAGCGGCGATGGAGAATTTCAACTTTGCCGAAGACCACAAATTCATCCTTGGCGAGGAACGAACGTTCCTGCGCCAGGTGACGGCATGACAACTGACGGCACGAGGTGTCAGCATCCTGACCCCCATCACTGGCATGGCCTGCCTCCACGCGCTAATCTGGCGGCAGGCTGGGCAACAACGATGGCAACTACAGCAAACAGCGAAACAGGAGACGCCGATGCCGATTTCATTGGCCGACAAGCGCGCGGCCTTCCGCAAGCTGCATGAGAGCGGCTGCTTCCCGATCCCCAATCCCTTTGACGTCGGCTCGGCGAAGGCGCTGGCGCAGATGGGGTTCAAGGCGCTGGCCTCGACCAGCGCCGGCTTTGCCTGGACGATCGGCAAGGCCGACAATCGGGTAACGGTCGACGACGTCTGCACGCATCTCACCGCGCTCTGCGCGGCGGTGGACGTGCCTGTCAACGCCGATTTCGAAAACGGATTTGCAGATGAGGCCGAGAAGGTCGCGGTCAATGTCGCCCGCGGCGCGAAGACCGGCGTGGCCGGCCTGTCGATCGAGGATTCGACCGGCGATACCGCAAAACCGCTTTATCAACGGGCGCACGCGGTCGAGCGGATCAAGGCGGCGCGCGCGGCCATCGATGCCGACAAGAGCGGCGTCCTGCTGACCGGCCGTTGCGAAGCTTTTCTGTGGGGGCTCGACGATCTCACGATGGTGATCGACCGTCTCGGTGCCTATGCCGAGGCCGGAGCCGACTGCCTCTATGCGCCCGGCATCAAGACCCGGGAGCAGATTTCGGCCGTCGTGAAGGCGGTCGCGCCGAAGCCGGTCAACCTTCTGATCGGGGCGTCAGGTCTTTCGGTCCAGGAGGCGGCCGATCTCGGCGTGCGCCGGATCAGCGTCGGCGGTTCGTTGGCGCGCACCGCCTGGGCCGGCTTCATGCGCGCGGCGAAAGAGATCGCCGAGCGGGGCACCTTCAGCGAACTCGCCAAGGGTTATTCCGGCGCCGAACTGAACAAGATGTTCCGCTAAGCGCCTGAACCCAACGAAAGCGAGGTGGCCGTCTCGAGAGAGACTGGCCGCCTTGATCAATTCCATCAGGTGATCAGCGGTCCGGCTATTTTTTCGCGGGCGCATTGCCCGGATTGGCGCTGTTGGTAGCCGCGGCGCCGGGATTGGTCGAAGCGGGCGACGGCGTCTGCGGCTTCGCCGGTGCTGCGCCGGTCGTTGTGCCTGGCTGACTGTTGGTGTGGATCGGCATTGTCGATGCCTGTTGCTGCGTCGAGGAGTGGTTCAGCCCGTAGAACACGATCCCCAGCACGACCGCGATACCGATTGCGAACAGCGTGATCCGTGTGTGGCTTGCGGGGCCTTCCGCCATCTCGGGGTCAACCTGCAAATCATTGTCGAGCTCGGCGGGCGAGCGACGGTCGTCGATATAGGTTCTGGTCGGATCTTTGCGATTGTCGGGATCGTTGAGATTGTTTTCATTGGCCATGGCCGGATTCCTCCAAATGCCGTGCTGCGACAACGGCGAGCCATCGGGGTGGGTTCCGGGACGTTCGCTGTTTCCCACAGCGGCGAGATGGTCGAAAAATGGAACAGCCGAACGAAGCGTGAGCTACGCCGGTGGCGTCCTGCGCGATAACCTCTGCAACGACGTGCCGCTGCTGTTTCGCTCTGAACTCTATGCGAGCATGTCGGTTGTCACCGGGCTGTTTTATGCCACCGCCTTCGGGTTGAAACTGAACGACGAGATCTGGACCGCCTTGACCTTCGTGGTTGGCCTGTCGTTCCGCCTGTTGGCGATCCGCTACAAACGGGAAATGCCGAAATTCGTGTTCAACGGCGAGGAGAAATGAGGGGACGGTGCAACTTGGCTCAACCTCATCCTGAGGAGCGCGCATCGCGCGCGTCTCGAAGGATGGCCTCATGGTTCACCCGGCGATGCCAACGGGTCGCGCGAACGCGCGCCCGATGACAGGCTCCGCATCGTCCGGCGACGCGCACCGGACGGCGCAAGCGCAGCCGGTGGGCAACTCACCATGAGGGGGAGCTACTTCCGCAGCTTCGCGACCTCATCTGCCGTTACCGCCGGCGCGGCATTGCCCCAGGCATTGCGGATATAGGTGACGACGTCGGCCACATCCTGATCCGGCCATTTGGTGTAAGGCGGCATCGAGCCGGTGTTGGGCGCCCGCGGTGTCGTGATCGTCTCGGCGCCGTCGAGCACGATCCGGATGGCGCTCGCGGGATTGGCGGATTGCAGGTTGGCGTTGCCGGGCAGCGGCGGATAGATCCGCGGCGCGCCTGACCCGTCGAGTTCGTGGCAGGCAACGCACGATCCCTTGTACAATTTCTCGCCGTTCGTCATTTGCTCGGGCGAGGGAGCCGCCACGGCAGGCTCCGCCGGACCCGCAGCGAGGTCTTTCAGATAGACCGCCATCGCGTGCACGTCGGCCTCGCTCATGTGCGACGTCGAGTTGAGCACCACCTCCGCCATCGGACCGCCGGCGTGGCTATGCCCATTGCGCCCGCTCAAGAGATATTCGGCGATGTCGTCGGCGCTCCAGGACTTCAGCCCGCCGCGCGCGGCCTCATCGAGGCGCGGGGCAAACCAGCCATCCACCACGCTGCCGGCAAATCGCCTTTTTGACCGTTCGGCACCCAGGAAATTCTTCGGCGTATGGCAGGCGCCGCAATGCGCCAGACCCTCAACCAGATAGCCGCCGCGATTCCATTCCGCGCTCTTGTTCTGATTCGGCTCGAGAATGCCGGGCCTGAAGAACGCGTAATTCCACAGCCGCATCAGCACACGGTAATTTAACGGCCAGCGCAGTGCGGGCGGTGGCGGGGTGTTGCTGACCGGCGTCAAGGTTCCGAGATAGGCGTGGATCGCAAACACGTCGTCGCGGACCAGTTTGGTGAAGTGAGGGTAGGGGAAGGCCGGGTAGTAGAGCGAGCGGTCCGGCGCCTCGCCGTAGCGCATCGCGCGCAGGAACTGCTGATCGTTCCAGCGGCCGATGCCGGTATCGCGGTCCGGCGTCAAGTTGGCGGAGTAAATGCCGCCGAACGGCGTCTCGATCCGTTTTCCGCCGGCGAACGGCTTCCTGGGATCAGCGGTATGGCAACTGGCGCAATCGCCGGCCTCCGTCAGCGCTTTGCCCTTGGCGACCACCTGCGGATCGGGCGCAGCGGGAAGCTCGGCGCGGGCCGGCCCGAACTTGAATGCAGTGCACAAAGCAAGGCCGACCAGAATCGCCCAGCCATTCCATTGCCGTTGCCGCATCGATCGATCTCCCGTCTTTGGTCGTATGACCGCCAGGCTGGTGTCACGTCGTTTCGCTGCGCCAATTTTCCACGACACATCCGAAAAAGGCGAGCGTGCTCGCGAACACGAAATTGCGTTTTGTATTCACTCGCATCCTCCTCGCGAGATTTGTGATGCCGAGAGCTTCGAAACCGACGTAATCTAGTTTCCAGACTAGCTTTTACCGGTAGCACGATTAGCTAAGAAGAGCCGGGGCACCAAAGAGGGTGGAATGGGAATAAACCAGGGTCCGATCAGTCTCGATCAAAAATACACCCAAGGCTCCGGCCATGTCTTCCTGACAGGTATCCAGGCGCTGGTCCGGCTTCCGATGGCGCAAATCCGCCGCGATCGTGCCAACGGACTCAACACCGCCGGTTTCATCAGCGGCTACCGCGGCTCCCCGCTCGGCGGTTATGACCAGCAACTTTTCGCCGCCCGGAAACACCTTGATCAGTACAACATCAAATTCCAGCCCGGCGTGAACGAAGATCTCGCCGCGACCGCCATCTGGGGCTCGCAGCAGCTTAATCTCTCCAAGGGTGCCAATTACGACGGCGTCGTCGGCATCTGGTACGGCAAGGGCCCCGGCGTCGATCGCTGCGGCGACGTCTTCCGTCACGGCAATGCCGCGGGCTCGGCAAAAAATGGCGGCGTGCTTTGCCTCGCCGGCGACGACCACGGCGCCAAATCCTCCACCGTCCCGCACCAGTCGGACCACGCCTTCATCTCCGCGCTGATGCCCTATCTCTATCCCTCGAGCATCCATGAAATGATCGAGATGGGCGTGCTCGGCATTGCGATGTCGCGCTATTCCGGCTGCTGGGTCGGCATGAAGGTGATCACCGAGACGGTGGAGACCACGGCCGAGATCGACCTCTCCGACGAGATGAAGCCCTTCATCATTCCGCCTGATTTCGAAATGCCACCGGGCGGTCTTAATTTGCGCTGGCCGGACGACCGCTACGATCAGGACCGCCGCTTGCAGGATTACAAGGGCTTTGCCGCCGTCGCCTTTGCCCGAGCCAACAAGGTCAACCGCATCACGATGGATTCGCCGAACGCGCGCTTCGGCATCATGGCGTCCGGCAAGAGCTATGAGGACATCCGCCAGGCCCTGCGCGAGCTCGGCATCACGCCGGAAGTCGCGGCCAGGATTGGCCTCAGGCTCTACAAGATCGGCATGCCGTGGCCGCTGGAGCCGGAAGGCGTGCGCGAATTCGCGGTCGGTCTCGAAGAGATCTTCATTATCGAGGAACGCCGCGAGATCGTCGAGAATCAAGTCAAGCAGGAATTGTTCAACTGGCGCGACGACGTGCGCCCGCGCATCGTCGGCAAGATGGACGATCACGACAAGCGCTTCCTGCCCTTTGCGGAGGAATTGAGCGTCGCCTCGCTCGCAAGCTCGCTGACCGAACGGCTGCTCCGCCTCAACCTCAATCCTGAAATCGCCGCCATGTTGCGGGCCAAGGCCGACTGGTTCAACGGTCGTCAGGCCACGCAGATGCAGGCGGTCTCGCCGGTCACCCGCACGCCGTATTTCTGCTCGGGTTGTCCGCACAACACGTCGACCAAGGTGCCGGAAGGAAGTCGCGCCTTTGCCGGCATCGGCTGCCACTTCATGGCGCTCTGGATGGACCGCAACACCGAGACTTTCACCCATATGGGCGGCGAGGGTGTGCCGTGGGTCGGCGTCGCGCCCTTCACCAAGGAAGAGCACGTCTTCGCCAATCTCGGCGACGGCACCTATTTCCATTCCGGCAGCCTCGCGATCCGGCAAGCCGTCGCTTCGGGCGCTAGCATCACCTACAAGATCCTTTACAACGACGCGACCGCCATGACCGGCGGGCAGCATGTCGACGGCGAGTTGTCGCCGCAGCGGATCACCTTCCAGCTTCATGCCGAAGGCATCCGCGAGATTTATCTGGTCTCGGAAAATCCGCACCTCTATCCGCCGGCCGATATCGCCCCGGGTGTGAAGATCGCCCATCGCGACGATCTCGACGCCGTGATGAAGGCATGCCGGGAGGTCAAGGGCGCTTCCGCCATTGTCTTCGTGCAGACCTGTGCGGCCGAAAAGCGCCGCCGCCGCAAGCGCGGCATCATGGAAGACCCGGCGCGCCGCGTCTTCATCAACCCCGCCGTCTGCGAGGGTTGCGGCGATTGCTCGGTGCAGTCGAACTGCATTTCGGTCGAACCGCTGGAGACCGAGTTCGGGCGCAAGCGCACCATCAACCAGTCGGCCTGCAACAAGGACTATTCCTGCCTGAAGGGCTTCTGCCCGTCGTTTGTGACCATCGATGGCGGCCAACTGCGCCGTCGCGCGCCGGCCGGCGTCGGCGATCTCGGCGAACTGCCGGAGCCCGCGTCCAAGCCCGCACTGGACAAGCCCTACAACGTCGCCGTTGGCGGCGTCGGCGGCACCGGCGTGTTGACCATCGGTGCGCTGCTCGGCATGGCCGCCCATATCGAGGGCAAGGCCAGCATGATCCTCGATATGTCTGGCCTCGCGCAAAAGGGCGGCGCGGTGTTGAGCCATGTCCGGTTGTCCGAACATACCGCTGACGTGACCTGTTCGCGCATTGTCACCGGCACCGCCGATCTCGTGATCGCCGCCGACGAAGTCGTGGCCGCCTCCAAGGAAACCATGACGCTGTGCGAGAGCAGCCGCACCGCCGGCATCATCAACAGCCACGTCATTCCGACCGCCGACTTCATCCTCAACCGCGACTTCAATTTCCAGTCCCGCAGGGTCAATCACGTGCTGGAAACCGCGCTACGCAAGGATTCGGCCTTCGTCGATTTCACCAAGCCTGCGGAAACGCTGCTGGGCGATGCCATCGCCACCAACATGATGATGATGGGTTATGCCTATCAGAGAGGATTGCTGCCGCTTTCGGCGCAAGCGATCGAGCAGGCGATCGAGATTAATGGCGTCGCCATCAAGATGAACACGCAGGCGTTTCGTCTTGGCCGTCTCGCCGCCGCCGAGCCCGCACGGATCGAAGCGATGATGAAGGGGCATGACGAGCAAATCGCCCCGAAGACGCTGGATGCGATGTCGCTCGATGAAATCGTCGCACATCGCAGTGCCCATCTCGCCGACTATCAGAACAAGCGGCTTGCCAGGCGATACCAGGCGTTGGTGAAGCGGGTGAGGGATGCGGCGCTCGATCGCGGCTTTGGCGACGAACTCGCCCGTGCGGTAGCCGTCAACTACGCCAAGCTGCTCGCCTACAAGGACGAGTACGAGGTCGCGCGTCTCTTTACGGATGGCCATTTCGAGCAGCAGCTTCGTGACCAGTTCGACGGCGACTTCAAGATCAGCTTCAACCTCGCGCCGCCCGTTCTCGGCGGCGACAAGGACGCGCTGGGGCGGCCGAAGAAGCGCGCCTTTGGCGCCTGGATGCTGCCGGCATTCCGGATGCTGGCGAGGATGCGCTGGCTTCGCGGCACGCCTCTCGACATTTTCGGGCGCAGCGCCGATCGCAGGCTCGAGCGTGATCTGATCGCAGGCTACGAGAAGGACGTCGCAACCGTGCTCGGCGTCCTGTCGGCGGCCAACCACGATACAGCGGTCGAGCTGCTGTCGCTGCCCGACCGCATTCGCGGCTATGGCCCGGTGAAGGAGAAGGCGGTCAACGACGCCAGGGCGCGTTATGCGCAGCTTGCCGCCGATCTCGCCAATCCGCCGCCCGCGCCGCGTCAGCTTGCGGCGGAGTAGGGGGCTACTCGCCGAGGATCGCCGATGACCGATGGTTCGCCGCCCAACGCATGAGCACCGCGCCTCGCATCGATATCGACGTTGCGGCCTTCTGGCACGACCCGTACCCGACCCTGGCGCGGTTGCGGCGTGATGCGCCGATCGCCTTTGTTCCCCAGCTTGGCAGCACGCTGCTGTGCAGCCGCGAGGACATTTTCGTCTCGGAAAAGCAGATCGACGTCTTCAGTTCGCATCAGCCGCAGGGTTTGATGAACAAGCTGATGGGCCACAATATGATGCGCAAGGATGGCGAGTCCCATCTGAACGAGCGCAAGGCGATCTTCCCGGCCATTTCTCCCAAGACGGTCAAGGCGCACTGGACCGCCCGGTTCCAGGCGCATGCCGACCGGATCCTCGATGAATTCGAGCCTGCGGGCGCTTGCGATTTCGTCCGCGAATTCGCGCTGCCGTTCTCGGCGGAATGCCTGAAGTCAATCACCGGCCTGACCAACATGCGTTTCGAAGACATGAACGCGTGGTCGCAGGGCATGATCGACGGCATCGCCAACTATGTCGGAGACGCGGCCACCGAGGCGCGCTGCCACGCGGCCACTTCCGGCATCGACGCTGCCATCGACGACATGGTGCCGGTGCTCCGCAACAGGGAAGACCGAAGCCTTCTCGGCGTGATGCTGGCCTGCGGCATGCCGATGGACAGCGTCCGCGCCAACATCAAGCTCGCCATCAGCGGCGGACAGAATGAACCGCGCGATGCGATCGCCGGCGCCGTGTGGGCGCTGCTGACGCATCCGGCTCAGTTGAAGCTGCTCACCGACGGTGCCGTCCCGTGGATTCAGGCCTTCGAGGAGTACGCCCGCTGGATCTCCCCGATCGGAATGTCGCCACGCCGCATCGCCAAGCCGTGGACCATCCGCGATGTCGAATTCGAGCCTGACGAGCGCGTATTTCTGATGTTCGGCTCCGCCAATCGCGATGAAAAGCACTTCGAACGCGCGGGCGAATTCGATGTCCGGCGAGACACCGGCAAGAGCATTGCGTTCGGCGCCGGGCCGCATTTCTGCGCCGGAGCATGGGCATCCCGCGCCATGGTCGCCGATGTCGGGCTTCCGACCGTTTTCGCGCGATTGAGAAATCTTCGTCTTGTCGACGGCGAGCCGGTAAGGATCGGCGGCTGGGCGTTCCGCGGGCTGCTCAATCTTCCCGTCGCCTGGAATTCCGCCGTCTAAAGTGCCTGGTCAGGTAACGAGATTCGGATTTCCCTCCCGCTTTCAACTTCCAAACAGCAAGCATACAATTTCTTGGCACGCTCCGCTTATCGCGGTGCAGCGAAGACAACAACAACGCAAAACAACAATGCAAAGGGAGAGAACAGATGCAGCCATCAGGCACGACAAGCCTGTTTGTGGGCGCAGTCGCGATTTTTCTCGGAGCCGCGGTGCACGCTCAATCGGCAGACCCGATCAAGATCGGCGTCATTGCGGAGGTGCAATCGATCGCGGGTGCGGCGACGCCGGGCGGCGCGCAGATTGCCGCTGACGAGATCAACGCGAAGGGCGGGGTGCTTGGTCGCAAGATCGAGATCGTGACTTACGACAACAAGAGCTCTTCGGCGGATTCGATCCGTGCTTTTCAGCGCGCGGTCAGCGAGGACAAGGTTTCCGCCGTCATCGCCAGCTATATCAGCGAAGTTGTGCTGGCGCTCGAGCCCTGGGCAGCCCGGCTGAAGATGCCGATGATCACGCCCGGTGCTGCCTCGAACGAGATCACGAAAGCGATCCATAACGACTACGACAAGAACAAATACACTTTCCACGGCTTCCTGACCTCGGCGGCACAGGCGCAGATCGTCTGCGATGCCGCCAAGGAGCTTTTGGTCGACCAGCTCAAGTTCAAGACGGCCGCGATCATGAGTGAGGACGCCGCCTGGACCAAGCCGCTCGACGTCGGTTACGAGGCCTGCTTGCCGAAAGTCGGCATAACGGTCGTCGATCACATCCGCTTCTCGCCCGACACCACCGACTTCACGCCGATCTTCAACAACATCGAGGGCAAGAAGCCGGACGCGATCGTGACCGGCATCTCCCATGTCGGCGTGCAGCCGACCGTACAGTGGAAGAACCAGCAGGTGCCGATTGCGATGTTCGGCATCTCCGCGCAGGCGCTGAGCCCGACCTTCTGGAACGACACCAATGGCGCCGCCGATGGCGTGCCGTCGCTTGCGGTCGCCACGCCGGACGTTGCGGTGACGCCGAAGACCAAACCCTTCGCCGCGGCTTTCAAGGCCAAATACGGCACGCCACCGGCCTATACCGGCTACACCGCCTATGACGACGTCTACATCATCGCTGAAGCGATCAAGCGCGCGGGTTCGACCGATCCCGACAAGATGGTCGCGGAGATGGAAAGGACGAAGTTCGAAGGCACGATCGGCAACATCGAGTTCTACGGCAGGAACGACGAGTTCACCCACGGCATCAAGGCCGGACCCGGCTACGTCTCGGGTCTTGTTTTCCAGTGGCAGAACGCCAAGCAGGTCACGGTCTGGCCGCCGAAGATCGCCGAGGGCAAGCTCGAATATCCGAAGTTCGTCAAGCTCTCGCAGTAGCCGATAGGCGCATTGGGTCGGTCATTCCGGTCGACAAGGTTGCAGATCAGCTCAACTAGGCCGATCCGCGTTCATCATCCAAAACAAAAAGGCCCCCGTTGCGGGGGCCTTTCGATTCAAGGTCCGAAGTTTTCCTTAAACTGCGTCCTTGGCGGCCTTTACCGGCCGTGCGCGCACGATCTTGCGGGCAGGCTTGGCCTTGAACATCATTTCTTCGCCCGTGAACGGGTTCGTGCCCTTGCGCGCCTTGGTGGCGGGCTTCTTGACCACGACGAACTTCGCCCAGCCCGGCAGAAGGAACACGCCAGACTTCTTCAGTTCCTTGTGGCCGACGTCAGTCAGCGTATCCATGACGTTCTTCACGTCACGCTTGGAAAGTTCGGTTGTCGTCGCGATTTTCTCGACGAGCTGTGACTTCGACATTTGGGTGGCCATTGTGTCTCCTTTGATTCGGACCGTGCCGATAATAACGGGCTTTGCGCGGGGGAAAGGGCTTCTACACAGTTTTTCGCGGCTTTTCTCGGGGTTTTTTGCATTTTTTTGCTTCTGACCCCGGTTTTTTAAGGACTTGACGCGCATCGCGGACCGTGAATCCCCGCTGATTTGCCCGTCGTGCCAATGTGACGCAGCCATTTTCGCTTGTGACGACGGGCAAATCACGGGCACATTTCCGCGCATCCCGCCCTCAAAAATAGGGGCGTATCGCGATCGTCACGGACGTTGGGCGCGGGATGCGATGGACGCACATGGTGCCGCAAGACGAACGGCACGATGGCGGACGGCGAAGTCGTATGGTCCTGACTTCTCGACGCTGAAGTCAACTCGGTGGCGATGCTGGCGCATCGCGCCGGGGACGGTGGCAAGAAAGCCCGATCACCGGGGAGATTACGAAGGAAACCATCGCGCGGGGAATGCCGGAATGTTCGGCCTACCTGTGGTGACTTGCTCGTACGCTTTTTTCTTTTGCGTGCGAGGCTGCGGGTGCGGCCAGCACCCGGCATTCCCTGCGCCCTTGTTTTTCGAGGGACATCATAGTTCATAACCCGGGCAGTAAAGGCTGCGGGAAGGCGTCGGCGTGTCTCCTGTGTTCCCCGGATGCTGCGCGAGCCGCGTCGCTTTTCGCGACGTGGTGTGCTGCTGATCCGGGGGTCCAGGTGCCGTGCGTGGGTCCGCGGCGCAGCGCCGAAGAAGCGCTGCACCGCGCCCGGGACACGCTTTGATCGGGGCGATGACTGTAGAGGGGACATGCAGATGGGTCGCTGCGCTATGCGATAGCGCCTCATCCCGCGGAATATTCGCCGCTTGCCAACGCGGTCCCCGCAGGTCAAGAAATTGGGGCAAGAAGACAAGAAACGTCAGCGGAGAACAAGTTGACCATCAAGGGCAAGGCCTATATCGCCGGGATCTTTGAACATCCGACCCGGCACGCTCCCGATAAATCCACCGCACAGCTTCACGCCGAAATCGCTCACGGCGCGCTGGCTGATGCGGGCCTCACCAAGGCCGACATCGACGGCTATTTCTGCGCCGGCGACGCGCCGGGCGGGGTGATGGCGATGGTCGACTACCTCGGCCTGAAAGTCCGCCACTTCGATTCCACCGATACCGGCGGTTGCTCTTACCTCGTTCATCTCGGCCATGCCGCCGAAGCCATCGCCGCCGGCAAGTGTTCGATCGCGCTGGTCACGCTCGCCGGCAAGCCGCGCACCGGGGCGATGCCGCCGCGCGCGACCAGCGCCGAGGTCGATTTCGAGGCGGCGTATGGCGGCACCACGCACAATGTGTACGGCATGTGCGCCATGCGCCATATGCATGAGTTTGGCACCACCAGCGAACAACTGGCCTGGATCAAGGTCGCGGCCTCCCATCACGCGCAATACAATCCGCATGCGATGCTGCCCGAAATTGTCACCGTCGAGGATGTGCTCAACTCACCGATGATCGCCGATCCCTTGCACCGGATGGATTGCTGCGTCGTCACCGATGGCGGTGGCGGCTTCATCGTGACCACGGAAGCGATTGCGAAGAGCCTGAAAAAGCCGCTGGTGCGGATGATCGGTCATGGCGAAGCGATGAAGGGTCCGCGCGGCGGCCACGCGCTCGACCTCACTTATTCCGCGGGCGTATGGTCGGGACCGACAGCGTTCGAGGAAGCCGGCGTGGCGCCAAAGGACATCAAATATGCCTCGATCTATGACAGCTTCACCATCACGGTCTTGATGCAGCTCGAAGACCTCGGCTTCTGCAAGAAGGGCGAGGGCGGCAAGTTCGTCGCCGACGGCAATCTCATCTCGGGCGTCGGCAAGCTGCCGTTCAACACCGATGGTGGCGGGCTTTGCAGCAACCACCCGGTCAACCGTGGCGGCATGACCAAGATCCTCGAAGCGGTGCGGCAGCTGCGCGGGGAAGCGCATCCGAAAGTTCAGGTGCCGAACTGCGACCTCGCCATTGCCCATGGCACCGGCGGATTGCTCGGCATTCGCCACGCTGCCTCAACCTGCATTCTGGAGCGCGTGTGATGGATAACGCTGTAAAATATCCGAAGCCGATTACCAACCCCGAGACCGCTCATTTCTGGGAGCAGACCGCCAAGGGCAAGCTGATGATCAAGCGCTGCACGGCTTGCGGCGAGGCGCATTATTTTCCGCGCTCGATCTGCCCGTTCTGCTTCTCCGACAAGACGGTGTGGGAAGAGAGCTCGGGCGAGGGCGAGATTTACACCTTCAGCCGCATGCGCAAGTCGGCAGCGGGTCCCTATGCCATCGGCTATGTGACGCTGAAGGAGGGGCCGTCGCTGCTGACGAACTTCGTCGATTGCGACATGGAGAAATTGAGGATCGGCCAGAAGGTGAAGGTCGTGTTCAAGGCGACCGATGGCGCACCGCTGCCGTTCTTTACGCCGGTGTAGTTCCTCATCCTGAGGAGCGCGCTCTTTGCGCGCGTCTCGAAGGATGAGGCCGAGAAACGAGAAGCTATGGCCTCATGGTTCGAGACGGCGCTTCGCGCCTCCTCACCATGAGGATCAGGAGTTCGAGGAAGCACGACGATGCCGATCAACTACGACGAGCTGATGGCGCTGAAGAATCTCGATCAGCGTTATTCCTATGGCGATCGCGAGGTGATGCTTTATGCCTACGGCATCGGCATGGGCGCCGATCCCATGGATGAGAAGGAACTGGCCTTTGTCAACGAAGCGGCTGCGATCCAGCGTCCGCTCAAGGTGGTGCCGACCTTTGCGTCGGTCGCGGCCTGGGGCGCGGGCCCCGGCGAGATGAACCTCAACCGCGTCATGGTCGTCGACGGTGAGCGTGACATCACCTTTCATCGCCCGCTGCCGGTCTCCGAAAAGCTGCTGGTCGATTCACGGGTCCTCGCCGTGTTCGACAAGGGCAAGGACAAGGGCGCGGTGATCCGGCATCAGACCGTGCTCAAGAATGAAAAGGGCGAACAACTTGCCACGCTCGTTGCCTCGCGCTTTGCCCGCGGCGACGGCGGCTTTGGCGGACCTTCTGACGGCGCGCCCGAGCCGCACAAGGTGCCGACGCGTGCGCCGGATCGGTCAGTCGATATCTCGACGCGTCCCGATCAGGCCCTGGTCTACCGGCTCTACGGCGACCGCAACCCGCTGCATTCCGATCCTGAATTCGCCCGCCGTGCTGGTTTTTCGCGGCCGATCCTGCACGGCATGTGCACTTTCGGCATCACCTGCCGGGGCATTCTGCAAACCTATGCCGACTACGATCCCGCCGCCTTCAAACAACATGCCGCGCGGTTTTCCTCGCCAGTCTATCCCGGCGAGACCGTGACGATCGATCTCTGGAAGGACGATAACGTGATTTCATTCGAGGCGCGGGTGAAGGCGCGCGAGGCGGTTGTCATCCGCAACGGCAAGACGGTGTTGGGATAGGGAGAAGCCGTCATTCCGGGGCGCTCGCGAAGCGAGTGAACTATGGTGCGCAATTGCGCACCTGAGAATCTCGATCAACAACCTCTGGATTCCGGGTTCAGCCCTGCGGGCTGCCCCGGAATGACGGAGAAGAAAACGGGAGAGCACCATGGGACTACTTGACGGCAAGGTGGCGCTGATCACCGGTGCGGGGGGCGGGCTTGGCGAAGCCTATGCCAAACTGTTTGCGCGTGAAGGCGCGGCCGTCGTCGTCAATGACCTCGGCGGTCCCCGCGACGGCTCCGGCGCCGACGTCTCCATGGCGCAAAAAGTCGTCAACGCGATCGAGGCCGAAGGCGGCCGGGCGGTCGCCAATGGCGCCGATATCTCGACCATGGCCGGCGGCCAGTCGGTATTCGATGACGCGATCAAGCATTTCGGCCGCGCCGACATCCTCGTCAACAATGCCGGCATCCTGCTCGACCAGTCTTTTCCCAAGGCAACGGAAGCGGCCTTCGACAAGGTCATCAAGGTTCACCTGAAGGGCACGTTCTGCGTCACCCAGCCGGTGTTTCGCTGGATGCGCGAGAACGGCGGCGGCGTGATCGTCAATACGTCCTCGACTTCCGGCCTGATCGGTAATTTCGGCCAATATAATTACGGCGCGGCCAAGGGCGGCATCTGGGCCTTGTCGAACGTGCTCGCCATCGAGGGACGCAAATACAACATCCGCATCTGGACGCTGGCGCCGGGCGCCCTGACGCGGATGACCGAGGACCTGCCGCGCTACAAGGAAAATCCGGGCGCCGCGCTGGGGCCGGACGGTATCGCGCCGGCCGTGCTATACATGGTCAGCGAGCTTTCGGGCGACAGGACCGGCAAGGTGCTGGGCGTGTCGGGCCCGCGCGGGGTGCGAGAAATGCGGATGATGGAAATGGAAGGCTGGAAGCCGCCCTTCACGGGCTGGAAAGCCGAGGATGTCGTGACCCACGCCAAGGAGATCTTCTTCTCCGAGGCTGAACTGAAGAAGTCGGTGCGGCGGACGTGATTTTGAACTGTCGTTCCGGGGCGCGCGAAGCGTGAACCCGGAACCTCGATCGACAACTTCTGGATTCCGGGTTCAGCCCTGCGGGCTGCCCCGGAATGACGGAAAAAGGTAAAAGACGCTATGACAAAGCTCACCCACGAAGCCAAAGGCACCTTTGCGATTGCTCCGACGCCGTTTCACGACGATGGCCGGATCGACGAGAAGTCGATCGACCGGCTGACGGATTTCTACGGCGAGATCGGCTGCAACGGCATCACGGTGCTTGGCATCATGGGGGAAGCGCCGAAGCTCGAGGGGACTGAATCCGAAGAAGTTGCAAAACGCTTCATCAAGCGTGCGAAAAACATGCAGATCATTGTCGGCGTCTCCGCGCCCGGATTTGCTGCCATGCGCTCGCTGGCGCGCGCATCGATGGATGCTGGCGCAGCCGGTGTGATGATCGCGCCGCCGCCGACCCTTCGCACCGACGACCAGATCACTGGCTATTTCAAGCAGGCGGTGGAGGCGATCGGGACCGACATTCCCTGGGTTCTTCAGGACTATCCGCTGACGCTGAGCGTGGTCTTCACCCCCAGCGTGATCCGCAAGATCATCATGGACAATCCCTCCTGCGTGATGCTCAAGCACGAGGATTGGCCGGGACTGGAAAAGATTTCGACGCTGCGCGGTTTCCAGAAAGAGGGCTCGTTGCGGCCGCTCTCGATCCTGACCGGCAACGGTGCACTGTTCCTCGATTTCGAGATGGAGCGCGGCGCCGACGGCGCGATGACCGGCTACGCCTTCCCGGAAATGCTGATCGACGTCGTCCAGTTCATGAAGGAAGCGCGCCGCGATGCGGCGCACGACCTGTTCGACGCGCATCTGCCGCTGATCCGTTACGAGCAGCAGCCTGGCATTGGGCTGGCGGTCAGAAAATATGTGCTGCAAAAGCGCGGCATCATTGCTTCCAGCGCCCAGCGCAAGCCGGGGTCGAGCATCACGCCGACGGCGAAAGCGGAAGTGGACTATCTGCTGTCGCGCGTTGCGCGGGTCGACCGCCGTGCGCAACTGCAACCGCAATCGAGCGCGGCGGGCTAACCCTCATGGTTCAAGACGCGGCGTGGCCGCTCTTCAGGACGAGGGGCGAGGAGTTTGACAATGGGTGCTAGCGTCGCCGCGCGTCCGGCCTCGACCATTCTGCTGTTGCGTGATGGCGTGCGCGGGCCCGACGACAAGGGTCGCGGGGAGATCGAAGTCTTCATGATGGTGCGCCACCATGAGATCGAGTTTTCCTCCGGCGCGCTGGTGTTTCCCGGCGGCAGCGTCGATGCCGCCGATCGCGAGGTCATCGCACGCGGCGAACTCCATTCGGGTGGCGAGGGTTCAGATGAAGCCGGCTTAAGTTTCCGGATTGCGGCGATCCGCGAGACCTTTGAGGAAAGCGGCATTCTGCTGGCGCGCCCTCGCGGCTCGAAGGACCTTGTCGAGGCAAAGCAGGCGGCTAAGGTTGCAGCGAAGCATCGCGCGGCGCTGGCGGAACGGAAGACAACTTTCCTGGAAGTCCTCAACGAGAGCGGCATGGTGCTCGCCCTCGATGAGCTCGTGCCGTATGCGCATTGGGTCACGCCGGAAGGTATGCCCAAGCGGTTCGACACCTGGTTCTTTCTGGCCGCAGCACCACCGGATCAACTCGGCGCCCACGACGGCAGGGAATCGACCGACTCGCTGTGGCTGTCGCCGCGCGAGGCGGTTGCCGGCGGCGAGAGCGGGCGGTTCAAATTGCCATTTCCGACCACGCGCAACCTGATCAAACTCGGCAAGCAACTCAGCGTGAAAGCGGCGCTGGACGATGCGCGTGGAAAGCCGGTCGTAATTGTGATGCCGGAGTTGACGCGGCTGAACGGCGGGCGGCAGCTTCGTATTCCGATTGAGGCCGGGTACGACGGCGAATTGTTCGAGATGTAAGCGGGCAGGGGGCGATCCCGAAATTGCACCGCACCGCCGACCTGGCGGGGCAAGGGTTTGCCGAAGCGCAGCCCGCTGTTTCCCATAGAAGGGAAAATCGTCGTATAAGAGAAGACTTATGCCGCAGGTTGCTTGATGTTCCGAACCTTTGCCGCCTTTGTTCGACGGATTCGGTCGGCCTCGTTTTCGATCGGGCAACTGACTTTTGGCAGCTTCGCGCTTTTGCTCGCCATGATTGCCATGACGAGCGTTGCCAGCGTCGTCGCCAGCCGTCACATCAACGCAACCTTTGCCGAACTACAGCACTTGCGAAGCCTCGGCGAAGCTGCCGAGGAGATCGACCGCCGCACCAAGGAATTGCGGCTGGCTGCGCGTGATCTCGTGACCAATCCGGCGGCGCCGTCCGACCGGGTTTGGGATGCGGCTTCGTCGCTGAGCACATTGCTCAAGAACACGCGGCTGCAGCTTGCCCCGGAGCAGCGGGAGGCGATCGATGGCGTCGCGGTGCGCCTGGCCAACTATCGCAGCGGCATGGCGCGCATCGCCGCCCTGATTACTCAGCGGGCCGAGCTGGTCTCGGCCTTGCCGCCGGTGCGGGCCCGGTTCGAGCAGGCCGTTTCCGAAATCCCGGATCGCACCGTCGCGCGGGATCTGTTCCGTGACCAGAACCAGCTTGCGGCAGCCCTGCTCGCGCACGATCCGGCCGGAATGGAGCAGTCAGCCCTCGCCATGAAGTCGCTGTCCATTGGTGACGCGCAGCAGCGCGCCGCGACCGATGCCTACGCTGATGCGGTGCTGGCGATTGCGAACACGGAGGGCCAGATTGTCCAGCTGGATCGGGAAGTGCTCGGCACCGAAGGGCAGATGATCAGCCGCGTCACCGATTTGTTGCGCGACCTCGGCGACAGGCGGGGGCGGGTATTGGCCCGCGACTTTGCCCGGACGCTCGCTGGCGACAAATGGCAAACGATTATTATCGGCCTGGCCTGCATATTGATCGGACTTGCAGCAGCCTTGTTCGTGGTGCGCCAGACGGTGCGCCCGCTCAAGGCGATTGCAAAGGCCATCCGAGCGCTGGCAGGCGGCGAAAAAGATACGTCGATTCCCGCGACCGGGGTCCGAAACGAGATCGGCGATATCGCGCGCGCCGCTGAGGTATTCCGCCGCTCGCTTGTTGATGCCGACACGGCACGCGAAGCCGCGATCCGTGCGCTTGCCGAGCAGCGCCTGGCCGAAGAGAGTTATCGCAAGCTGTTCGAGGGATCGGTCGACGGAATCTATGTCACGACGCCGCCTGGCGAAATTCTCGATGCCAACCCCGCATTGGCGCGGATGATGGGATACGGATCGCCGGAAGAACTCATTCGCGGTATCCACGATATTTCGCATAGCATCTACGTCGATCCGCGGGCCCGAACGCAATACCAGGAACTGATGCGGCGCGACGGCATGGTGCGCGAATATGAATATCAGGTGCGCCGCCGCGACGGGGCGATTTTATGGCTCTCGGACAGTGCCACCGCGGTTCGAGACGAGAGCGGCGAAATCGTCCGCTATGAAGGGACCGTGCGCGACATCACCGACCAGAGGCGGGCTGAGGAGGCCATCGCCGAAGGCCGGAGACTGTTACAGCTCGTCATCGATACCGTTCCCGCCGTGATCAACGTCAAGGACAGGGAGCTGCGTTACGTCCTGATGAATCGCTATATGGCCGGCATTTTCGGAATCGAACCGGATGAGGCCCTGGGGCGGACGACGTCGGACCTGATGTCGCGCTATGGGGCGCAGAAAACCGACGAAAACGACCGGCGCGTGGTGGCGACGGCCAAGGAGCTTGGATTTTACGAAGAGGAATACCGGGATTCTTCCGGCCATCTGCGGTATTGGCTGGTGAACAAGCTGCCGCTCCTGGATGCCGATGGCCGCGTGGAAAGCATCGTGACGGTTGCGCTCGACATCGGTGAGCGCAAGCGCAGCGAGCATGAGATGCGAGAGGCCAAGGATTCGGCCGAAGCCGCCTTGCGCAACTTGCGGGAGACCCAGAACTCGCTGATCGAAGCCGAAAAGCTGGCGGCGCTCGGCCGTCTCGTCGCGGGGGTCGCGCACGAGGTCAACAATCCCGTCGGCATCAGCCTGACGGTTGCCTCCTCGCTGGAGCGCAAGACCGCGCTGTTTGGTGCCGAAGTTGCGCGCGGCGATATCCGCCGCTCCAGCCTGACCGACTTTCTCCAGGCGAGCCGCGATGCATCCTCCCAGCTTGTCGCCAATCTCAATCGCGCAGCCGAACTGATCACCTCGTTCAAGCAGGTCGCTGCCGACCGCAACTATTCGGACCAGCGGACCTTCGATCTCGGCGATCTCACCGAGCAGGTGGTGATGAGCCTGCGGCCCGGCCTGCGCAAGCATCGCCTGGCGCTGAGCGTCGAGTGCGAACCCAATCTCACGATGAATTCCTACCCGGGTCCGTACGGCCAGGTGCTGACCAACCTGTTCCTCAATTCGGTGGCGCATGCTTTTCCGGATGGCCGGGCAGGGACGGTCGATCTCAAGGTGCGGGCGGCGGGCCCGGACCATGTCGAAATCATCTTCTCGGACGACGGTTGCGGGATGAGTATGGATGTCAGGCGCCGCGCCTTCGATCCGTTTTTCACGACCCGGCGCGATCAGGGTGGCACCGGGCTTGGCCTTCACATCGTCTACAGCATCGTCACCAGCCGTCTCGGCGGCCGGCTCGAACTGGATTCCGAACCGGGACGCGGCACGCGCGTTCAGATCGTGCTGCCGCGCGTTGCGCCGCTGGAGCAGGCCGCGGAATGACCCCGGCAGTTGAAGAAGCTCAGTCGGTATCGATCAGCTTGCGCAGCGTGGCCTTGAAGATCTGGCTGGCCTTGCCGACGAGCGCCGTGCCGCTCATGTCGGCCGCCTTATCAGTGAAGGTGCCGGAAACGCCGATGCCGACCGGGTCCGGTCCGCCGAACAGGGGGGTCACGTCGGGGCTCGGCGTGTGGCGCTGCACCAAAATCTCGCCCTTGAAGGTATTTTCCTTCACCGTGTAGCTGCCGACATAGAACAGGAAGGCGTCGCCGCCCAGGATCTTGCCGTCGCGAAACAGGACGACGCCGCTACCCTTGCCGGAGCGGCCGTCCTGAAGGACGACGTGGATCGAATAAAGCCCGTTCTTCATGGTTTTGCAGGCGTCGGGTTCCGTTAGCCAATTGCTTATGCCAAAGCACAACCGGCGACGTCAACGCGGCAGGTTGCCCCCTACATTGCCAGACTTGCCCGAACTTTATGCGTATTTCTTGTCGCGTTCGAGCAGTTCGATCGAAATGCCCTCGGGCCCGCGGATGAAGCAGATCCGCACGCCCGGCCGAATCGTGTGAGGCTCCTTGGTGAACTCGACACCCTTGGCCTTGATCTCGGCTGCGACCGCGTCGATGTCCTTGACCGTCAACCCAAAGTGGTCGAGCCCCTGACAGGGCGTGACCGGCGGCGCGTTGACGCCGTCCCCCGAGGTCACCGGTGCGATGAAGACCATGGCGCCGCCAAGCTTGACATCGATCCGGCCAGGGCCGCGGACGATCTCGCCGCCGAGAACGTCCTCAATCCAGGTCGCGGTCGCCTCGGGATCGGGGCTGCGCAGATGAACATGATCCCAGGTCACGACCGGCATCGTACTTTTCTCCAGATGATGATTTTCGCGTCGCACGCGGCGGCTTGAAGGAATTGCGGCTTTGTCGGGCCGACTTTAGCGAGGGCACGCAGGCGTGGCTATCCCGTCCGACATCGGGCCGAAAGCTGCCACGGTCGACACGTGGTGGAACCAGGATGGCCGGTTGTGAGTTGAACTACCGGCGAGGAATACCGGACAACTTGTCCCGGATGGCGCGACCATGACGGACAGATTTCTCAATATTGGCTCGACCGGAGTCTCCCGACATGCCAATCTTGGCTTGGGAAATCATTCTGATCGTGTTGACGGGATGTCCGAAAGCCGCATCCGGACAGCGGTTGGTTGGCTGCCAATCGCCGTAATTGCAACGGCGGCTGTATGGATCCTGTTGAGCTTTGTCCGAGGGCCGGACGCCGCCAGGCCGATGCAGGTGGCCACCGCTCAAGCCAAGCCGGGGCCGGTCGCCTCTACGGTCGGTTTGGCCATGGAAGCCTCCTTTGACCCCTCAGTTTCGGAGGCGATCGTGCCGGATCAGCCCGCGCCGGTCGATCGCTTGACCATCACGTCGCAGTCCTGGCGCAGGGGTGGGCTCGGCTCCAATGCGTTCGTGACGCTGACGCTGCGCAACAGCAACGGTTACGCGGTCAAGGGTGTCGAACTCGAATGCGCGTTCTCACGGCCGGACGGCAGCCATCTGACCGACCGTTCGCGCGTGATCCCGGCCATCATCAATATGAGGAGCCGAAAGACGTTCGTGCGGCTGCATGTCGGTTTCGTCAACATCAACGCCGCCAAGGCGAAATGTTTGCCGGTGGCGGCCAGCCACGTCTAGTGCCCACTTTTCGAAGTCCGTGTTACATCTCAGCACGACCTTTCACGGACTTCGGAAAGATATGGGCTACTCACAAACTTATTTATTCTAGTGCCGCTTTTCTATTTGAAGTTCCTGAACGGAATTCGCCGCTTGTGGTGCAGGAACTTCAAATAGGCGGCACTAGGCCTGTCCCCGGAGGATTAGCTCGCAGGCCTGCGGCGGGAATCTTATCTCGCCCGTCGAACCTTTTCGCCCAAAAAGGAACAAATAGAGTAATCACCGGTTGAGCCCGCGTGCCGTGCCGCCGTGCGGATGGAGCAGAGGCGAAGATGCCCGTTTTGCGCTATTTTATGTTCGTAGGCGGTGCGTTGCTTGCGCTTCTGTTGATCGTCGGTGCCTGGATGCCATCGGTGCCGCCGGCCGCGAGTTCCGGTTCGGCCACGGACCTTTCAGTGATACGCATTCACTCCGACCACAAATGGCCGGATCGGGTCGTCTTTGACACGACTCATCCCACCATTGTGCCGGCACCCACCGTTGTCGCGCAAGCGCCGCCGCCGAAAAGCGAGAACGATCAGCAGTCGAAAGGTCAGGCGCGCGAGGCTTTCGCTCAGCTGCGTCCCAATCCGAGCCCGGACGAGCATCGTGGCCGTGAGCCGAAACGGAAGCGAAGGTCAGTGGTAAAGAACTACGCAGGACCGCCGAAGGGCTATCTGACACCGCCAAGATTCATGGTTGCCCAGCAGCGGCCCGTTTTTTTGTTCGGCAACAACATCTGGTGAATTGATCGGAGACCAATGCGCTTCAAGGGTTGCTCCGTCTAACACGGCGGGGCAGGCCGTTACGTCACGGGTGTGCGCCAAATAATGGCTGGCCCCGCCGATTGAAACCGCACTCGCTCGGTATGAAGCCTGGATAACGTAGGCAAGCGTCGTCAAGCGAGCTATCCCAGCCACCGCGCGACCGCCATTTGCTCCATGAAAGATAATCGCAATATTTGCTGTGAGGATTTCCGGGATCTCTCGTCGCGCAAAAGATGCTCTGGGCGGGCTCACCTGATCCGGGGACGACGTGCCTGACGTGATGTCGCGCCATCGCCGGTGCTGCCGCTACGGAAAAAAGAACTGCGGCTGCGCCGATCCACCTGAATCTTGTCATGCGATCCTCCCTTTGGGCCACGTAAGCATGATCACCGAAGATCCGCAAAATTTCCCGTGCCGATTGCTAAAACAAATTTTAAGTTGATCGATGCGGAAGGCATATTTGGCCTGAATAAACCCAAACCTTTCCGTTTTGCGGAAGCACTCTCCTCGCATCGTTGCCAATGGCTACGGCTTTGAGGCCCCCGACGATCCCGCGCGGCGCCGGCCGCGTGCAGGAATCATCCGGCGGAAGTGAGCTGAAGGCGAGCGCTGCGATCGCGTCGTCAAATGAGGTCGATCGGCAGCCTTTTTGAGCGGCCCTGCATTATTCCTCTTCTTCGAGCTCGTCGTCCAATTCCGCTTGTTCGAGCTCTTCGATCGCGGAGTCGATCACTTCGATCGCCCGCTGAACCTCAACGATAGAGCGGATCGCATTGTCGGAGACGTCGCCGGGACCCGCGATGGTTTGCGCCAAGGTCAGGCGCTTCTGGGCAAGAGCTTCGCGTGCGTTCATCAGTTGCTTGAGGTCTTCGTCGGACATGGCGTTGCTCCGGGCTTTCGTCTCTGAACTAGCAGCAGCTCATGTCGCGAGTGTGTCTTCTATACCCGCTCCAGCGCCACAAAGGGCGGAGCGGGACGCTCGGTCTCGATCATGTCGCCCGGCCGAACCGTTCCACCGGTTCTGACGACCGTCATGGTGGCTCGACCCTGACGTGGGATCGGTGTTTGACTTGTCGTCCCTGATACGCGTCCCCTCGACGCCGAGTCCGGTCACGATTCTGATTTCGGTGGTCATCTGCTTCGGGAAGCGATGTTCGCCATCGCGCGACGTACCCGCCGCGTATTGGTGCCTGCGAGATAGCTGCCCGCGATCAGCGCATCGGCGGCAAGCGTGCGCCGCTGATAGGCCCGCAGTGCCTGGCTCTTCCATTCCGTCGTCTTGCCCTCGGACGTGGTCAGCCGGGCACGCGGCACCGCGATCTCGATCGGCGGCCCGAACGTGCCCGTCAGCGACCGCGCGCGGCTGCCGTGGCGATAGCCCGAGACGCCTTCTTTTGCTTCATTGCCGGACATCGGGCCGCGCCCGTAACGCGGCCGTGAAAGCGCCGCCTCGAGCTCGCCGCGGAGCAGTTCTTCGATGAACTGGCGCGATCGAGCCCGCACCTCGGCCTCGATCGGATCAAACCAGTTATCGAAAAGATCAACAACCAACTCAGTCGCAGACTGCAGGGAATCAGGATTCGTGGTAGGTTGCTTCATGGCGTAGTCTCCAGTCCGACGCTTCAACGCCGGATGATTCGAGGTTGATCACCCCGGAGACTACGCCAACCTCAATTCCTACCAACCCCGCGACGGCACCTACTCCGAGCCATTTCCACTTTTGACATTGGATTTCTGCGGAGGACAGCAAGGCAGTGGAATCGAGAGACAGCCAGATGGAACAGATTCTCGATCAATTGGGTTACCGCGAAGGTTTGCCGGTCGATGCCATCCGCGCCGCGGACGCCAATCGGGCAATGATGGTGCCGATATTTCTTCGGGCGATCGATCAAGTCGCCGCGGCCAGCCTATCCATGCAAGGTGCGCTCTTCATCGCATTCCATTTGCTCGGCCAGTGGCGGGAGAAATCTGCCTATCGACCGCTCGCCGCTTTCTTGCACAGGCCGGCACAAGACGTCGAACGCATTCTTGGTGACGCCACGACGCAAACCAGCCATCGGGTCATGGCTAGCGTTTTTGACGGCGATCCTAACCCGCTTTATGAGATAATCCTGGATCCGGCAGCGGACCAGTTTATCCGAGCACGCATGTTCGCCGCTCTTGTCATCGTCACCTTGCGCGGCGAGTTGCCGCGCGAGGAGACGGTGCGATTTTTGCGATCCTGCTACCCCGGCCTGCAACCACAGGGCGAATGCTTTGTTTGGGAGGGCTGGCAGGAAGCCATCGCTGCGTTGGGAATGAGCGAACTCAAGCCGCTGGTCAGGCAGGCTTTCGAGCGCGGCTTCATCCGTCCGTCCTGGTTGAACTTCAGGGATTTCGAGGGCGACCTGCAGCGCGCCATCGATGGCGAACTGCAACCTCGGCAAAGATCCGATGAATACCAACTGTTCGGCGATACCATAGAGGAACTGTCGGGCTGGGCCGCATTCGCGCCGGAAGACGAGAAAACGCGCATCCCCACAGGTGTTTGGGACCGCCTTGCATCGGAGTCCCTCCCGGCCGTTAATCGGTTCAGAGGTGTCGGACGAAACGACCCCTGTCCTTGCGGCAGCGGCAAGAAATTCAAGAAGTGCTGCTTAGGCTCAGCACAGCTCGGCGAGCCGAAGTCAATATTGCAAGGAATTGGCCCGGCACTCGGCTGGCCACCAGAAGTCGAGCCTGCCGCTGTCCGGACGAACGCAGTGATCCGAAGGTATGATCCGCTGGTGGAACCTGATCCACAGCGATGGCTGATGATGGACGAACAGCAGCGCCTCGATCTTGTATTGGCTTATCACCGACGAATGGGTGTTGGCGGGCCGCGCGAAACGGTTCATGCCGTGATTCACGTCGTCGTCGAAAACCAGATTGCCGATGATGAGTTGCCGGTGCGCCGCACGGCGCAGCGACTGATGTCGGAAGGGCTCAACCGCCACGACGCCATTCATGCGATAGGCTCGGTGCTTGCCGGACACCTCAACGATTTGATGCGCGAGGGGGATCCGGATGACCGGCCGCGTAACCCCAGGGATGCGAATGAGGCCTATTTCGCTGAGTTGGAAGGCTTGACTGCCGAAGATTGGCTCCGGCCCGCCTGATCATCGTCCGGCGCATCGGCCGCCGTACGCCAGCCCTATCTGGGCCCCTCATGCCACTTCCAGCGTCGGGATCGCTTTGATCTTCTCTCCGAGCTCCAGTTCGGCGCGCTGCAGATCGTATCGCTTCTGCAAATTGAGCCACAGGTCGGGGCCATTTCCGCACAGCTTCCCGAGCCGCAATGCCATTGTCGGTGTCACCGGCTGCTTTTCCTCGAGAATGTCATACAGCGTCTGACGCGATACGCCGAGCAACTTGGCGATCTCCGTCTTCGGCCGGCCTAGTGCCGGCAAAATCTCATCGCGCAGCAGTTCGCCAGGATGCATGGGCGGCAAGCCGCGCTTCGGGAGCTTCTTCACCATAGCACACATCCTCAATGATAGTCTTCCAGATCGACATCGACGACATCGCCTTCCATCCAGCCGAATGTAATCCGCCAGTTTTCGCTTGCATTGACTGCGTAGCGGCCTTTCTCGCGACCGACGAGCGCGTGAAAGCGGAAGCCGGGCAAATTCATGTCCTCGGGACGCGATGCGTCGTCGAGTGCGCGCAGCATGTTGGCGATGCGTCTCGGGTTCTGCACGCTAAGCCGGCGTCCGTCTCCGGTCGCGAAGAAGCGTTCCAAGGCTTTGTCTCTGAACGACCGGATCACGCCGAACTGTAAGGCAGCACCCTACATTTGTCAAGTATTGCCTTACGGCCACCTGACAGGCCACAATCGCCCGACTCGAAAGCGGACAAATGCTGCCGAGCCCCAAGACGCTTTTGCGCAACGCCGAGGCAACCGGCAGCAAGTTCGGCTGTCGGCGGCCTGATGCGGCGCTTGCCGGCGGCAGAGTATGAAATCGCGAAAAAATCGAAGAATGGCGCGCCACGGCCGATGAAGATGGGAACTACTCTTTCGCCGTGGCGCTATGATGCTTTGGCCAGCCAGCCGCTACAATCGGCAAAGTTGCGATTAGCTACGATCTTGCGCTACGCCCCAAGGGCGGCGTTTTGCTGATTTCACGCTTAGTCCGCTCACCCTTCGACAGCGGTCCTCTTGATCAATCCCTGGCTCGACGCGATGGGCCATCAGCGGTCATTTAATTCGCGGCCCGCATCATTTGCGGTCGGCGTGGAGCGGACGTTCGGCCGGATTTGCCCAAGCCCCAAATACCAAACCCACACGGTACATATGGAGGTGATAGTCGCGCCAAAGAAACCGACTGTGGCCACGATGGTCCATAGCTCTTGGGCGGGTGTGCCGTAACGGTCTTGTCCTTGAAAACGCAAGAGCCGCGTGTACGGTCCCATCAGATGATCGGGCTGAGATAAGACCGTAGACTGAAGATAAGCCCCAATCGACCATGAGACGAACGCAACGCACGCCGCAGTGATCACAACGATATTGCGCCGCCGCGTTGTCAAAATTCGCGGCTGAGTGGCTGCGATGCGGGCACGGTCAGCCTTGTCCAGTTTAAATGCCAGCCACAAGATCAGAACCGAGATTAGTCCGTAAAACGTAAGCAGGGCCATTGAAGCGCCTCGAATGCCTCACTTCATGAAGATAGGTCAGGTTGGACTGACTTGCGTGCAGTGGCACGCAACAAAAGAGCGTGACGTTGCACCGCAACGCCGCATTCTCCACAGTTACGCTGGCTAAAGCGGGGAATTTCCGCTTCGGGTCATTCGCGTCGATATCGCCATGTCCGCTCTCTCGTCCGCTCTGCACAATACCGGACATTACCACAACGGTCCCGCGTCGGATCTGCGAACAATCGGTACAGCGGCCTCGGCTCCTGCATCCTTGCCTCGGTCGATTTGGCGAACATGACGCGCGGGCGATCGACCCAAGGGTCGCTACAACGACTGCAATGATTCTGCACGAAGTTTGCTGCCTGGGCGGTTTCGCCTGGTTTTTGCCTGGTCGCAATTGGCGAAGGATAGCGCAGGACCGGCGAGGCGCAGACGACCGACCGTTTGATAGCAGGATAAAACGACCAAGGTGCGCTGCGGTCGATCGTGTGACAGGGCAGAGACCTATCGCAACTTTTCTGGCATGGACGCACCTTGCAAGAAGTGGGGTTCTCCTTTGCGCTCAACATGTCAGCACAATGTGCTAGGCGACGCGGCCCGATTTGGTCTCGCCGCGCCGTGGGTCACGGCAAGGCCGGACCAGCCGACGCCCGTCAAGGCTCGCGCTCGCGCGCTCCCGGCTCCGCCGGCTGACGGCCTTGACGGCCTCGCCTGCCCCGGCGTTTGACGGCCGCGCGCTGATGGCTCAGCGCGAGCGATATGCTGCTCCTCATCGAAATAACTCGCGAACAAACTTGCGCCGCTCTCTGGATTGAGTCTGTTCTGCTGCGCGAGGCACCATGGCTCATCATCAAAAATCTCGGCCGAGACGCACGCGGTCTTTGGGTCCGTTGCCCGACGACCTCTACGATTATTTGCGGCCACCAGTTCGACGAAGGGGCCGCCCGGCAAAGAAGAAACGATCTGAGTGGACCGTGACCGACGACTGGCCCGAGGAAGTGCCGATCACCGAGGCCGAGATCGAGGTGTTCGAGGCCTGGTTCGGCGACCTGTTCGACGAATTGTTTTCAACCCGCCACTGACCCCTTTTCGGAGATCGCCATGACGATGCCGGTTCGCGCTGCCCTCTACCTGCGAGTCTCGACCGGCCGGCAGGCGGAGAACGATCTTTCCATCCCGGACCAACGCCACCAGGCCAAAGCCTATTGCGCCTCGCGCGGGTGGGAGATCGTCGCCGACTATGTCGAGCCCGGCCTATCCGCGACCGATGATCGGCGGCCGGAATTCCAGCGCATGATAGACGCGGCAACCACTAAGCCGCCGGCGTTCGACGTGATCCTGGTCCACAGCTTCAGCCGCTTCTTCCGCGACCAGTTCCAGCTCGAGTTCTATGTTCGCCGCCTAGCCAAGGCCGGCGTGAGGCTGGTCTCGATCACCCAGGAGCTCGGCGACGATCCCATGAGCAACATGATCCGGCAGATCATGGCGCTGTTCGACGAGTACCAGTCCAAGGAGAACGCCAAGCACACCTTGCGAGCCATGAAGGAGAATGCCCGTCAGGGCTTCTGGAATGGGGCCTTACCACCGATCGGCTATCGGATCGTGGAGGCCTCCGAGCAACGCGGACACCGCACCAAGAAAACCTTGGAGATCGACCCCGTCCAAGCCGAGACCGTGCGCCTGATCTTCCGCTTGGCCAGGGAAGGGAATGGAAGCTCGGGTCCGATGGGCGTCAAGTCCATCGCGACACATCTGAACGCTATTGGCATCCGCACCCGCGATGGCGGGCGCTGGGGTGTCGATGCCGTCCATAAGGCGCTGACCCGAACGACCTACATCGGCCGCCACCGCTTCAATACCAAGTTCTGGAAGACCCGCCAGCGCAAGGCGGAGACTGAAATCGTGGAAATGGCGGTGCCAGCAATCGTCGACAAGGATGAATTTGAGGTCATCCAAATGCTGCTCAAGAGCCGCAGTCCGGCGATGACGGCACCAAGAGTTGTCAGCGGTCCCACCCTCCTTACCGGCATCTGCTTCTGCGCTGCTTGCGGCGGAGCGATGACGCTGCGCACCGGCAAGAGCGGCCGTTACCGCTACTACACCTGCTGCACCAAGGCCCGCCAGGGCGAGACCGGCTGTCCCGGCCGCACCGTGCCGATGGAAAAACTCGACAATCTGGTGGCCGAATACATCGAGCAGCGTTTGTTACAGCCCAGACGTCTTGAGCAGCTTTTGTCGCACGTACTCGATCGCCGCACCGAGCGCGCCGAACGACGAAGGTCGCACATTGCCGACTTGCGCAAGCGGGCGGCGGAGGCAGACGCCAAACTCAAGCGGCTGTACGACGCCATCGAGAACGGCATCGCCGATCTGTCTGATCCTATGCTGAAGGACCGCATCGGAGAACTGAAGGCCACGAGAGATCAGGCACGCCTTGACGCAGAGCGGGCCGAGGAGGCGATTGATCGCGGCGGCCCGACCATCACGCCACAGACCCTCAAGACCTTTGCCAGGACAGCCCGCAAGCGGATGCGGACCGACGGCGGCGGCTACCGCCGCGACTATCTCCGCGCATTCGCCCAACGCGTCGAAGTCGATCAGAAAGAACTGCGCATCATGGGATCGAAAAGCGTGCTCCTGCGCACGCTCGTCGCTGCTTCAAGCGCAAAAACGGCGGGTTTTGGCGTGCCCAGTTCTGTACCGAAGTGGCGCGCTCGGAGAGATTCGAACTCCCGACCCTCGGAATCGAAATCCGATGCTCTATCCAGCTGAGCTACGAGCGCGTGCGATCCGCATACCAGACTTGGGCGCGTGGCGCCAACAGGTCAGGGGCGCATCGAGAAGTGTTCAGAAGCAGGGGTAGCGTCCGCCTTGGGCGTTGTAGGTTGCCGCACCCTGGGCGCAGAAGTTGTTCGACGGGCCGTCATAATAGGCGAAGGTGCGCGGTTCGAGGCCAAGGCCATAGTTGTGACGATAGCCGATCGGGTAGGGAAGGCCGTAGGCATGGCCCTGCCAATGATGATGGTGGTGGCGCCGGTGTGCCTGGGCCGGGCTCGCAGCCATGGCTAGCGCAGCCAAAGCGGTTGCGGCAAGGGCGAACTTCGAGGGAATCATGCAAATCTCCGCAAAAAACCTGCCTTGGCACATTAGGCCAAACCGGGTTCCCATCCTAGTGCGGCGGTTCAGAAGTTCGCATTCATTTGTGCCGCGCCGCCAAAAAGTGGCCGAAAGTTCAGGGAATTATCGTGGTGCTTTCGGCATGCTTAACGATTTTCCAACACAGTCTCGCCAGAGTTGTGTCCTCTGATCTTGGGCATCGAGCGGTTTTTTCCGTTTTCTGCCGCCATCGTTCTGTCATGCGCATCACGCCTCTCGCATCCCTGCTGCTGTTGTGCCTGGCGATAAGCCCGGCGCGCGCCGTTTTGCACATCACGCGCGACCATGGCGGCTATGTCGCGGAGTATAAGACGAAATACGAGCGCATCCGCGATAACCACGATCGCGTCGTTATCGACGGCATCTGCAACTCGGCGTGCACGCTCGTGCTCGGTATCGTGCCGCTGAACAAGATCTGCGTGACGCCACGCGCGAGCCTCGGCTTCCACCAGGCCTATTACGACAAGGCATTCACCTTCGGCATCAAGGTCACGAGCACCGGGGGCACCTCCGAGCTGATGTCCTATTACCCCGATACGGTGAAGGCTTGGATTCGCCGCAATGGCGGGCTCACCACCGAAATGAAGAAGATCAAGAACGGCGCAGAGCTCTGGAAGATCGTCGATCCCTGCCCGGAAGAGTGGTGAGGACCTCTTTTCGGTGGAGCGCCTCAAGCCAGGTCGATCGTTCCCGACATCACGGGCACGCAAGCCCCACCGATATAGGTTGCGGTCACGACGCCGTCGTTCTTCTCGGCTTCGGCCTTTAGAAGGCTGGGCCGCCCCATCTCGACGCCTTGGGCGATCGTCTTTGACAGGCGCAAATCGCGTTCGGCGCGCAAGTGAGCCAAGAGGCCGATAAGGGCGACGTTGGCGCTGCCGGTCGCTGGATCCTCGGGAATGCCGTGATGGGGCGCGAACATGCGTGCGCGGATATCGAGCCCATCTTCGGCGACCTGCGTGTAGATGAAGATACTGGTTACGGGATGCTTGGTGACTTCGCGCGTGAAGACGTCAGAGCGTGCCGTCGCTTCCGCGAGCTTCTCGCGCCCCTTCACCTCGGCGAGAATGAACGGCGCCCCGCAGGAAGCGATACACGGTCGGTGATTTCTGGTCTCGATATCATTCACCGATAGCGAGCAGGCGGAGGCGATCAACTCGGGAGAAATTTCAGCGCCGACCGAGAGGCGCTGCGGAGAGGCAAGGCGGGCGCCGGTCACCGTCGGGCCTTCCCTGTGAATTGCGATCGGAACGAGACCTGCCTTTTCCTCAAACGTCACGCTGGCGCCTTCGACGGCGCGGCCGTAGCTCCTGCCCGCGCGGGCGAGCGCGAACGCCGTGCCGACATTTGGATGGCCGGCGAACGGCATCTCGTAGCGTGGCGTGAAAATACGGACTTCGGCCGTGTTGGCGGGGTCCTTCGGCGGCAGCACAAACGTCGTTTCCGCGAGATTAAATTCGGCGGCAATGGCCTGCATCTGGCCGCCCGTGAGCCCCTCCGCATTGAGAACGACGCCGAGCGGATTGCCGGCGAATTGCGTGCCGGTGAAGACATCGACAGTGACGAAGTGCAGCTTCATCCGATTTTGCCTTCTCGAAGCTCATAGCACCGCGAACGGAATCGCCAAGATCTTGCTATGCGATAGCCGGCGAGCCACCCGCTGCGTTCCTCGATTGCTCGATAGCACATGTTCGTGCAATCAGGGCAGCAAATCGGGACATCAAATGAGCAAGGATTTCGATCAATTGGCCGCGCGTGCGGCGCCGACGGTATTCGTCGTGCTCTGGAGCACCGGCTTCGTCGCCACCAAATCCGTGCTGCGCAGCGCGGAGCCTTTGACCTTTCTCGCGATCCGCATGGCGGCGGTGGTCGCGATCATGGCGCTGATCGTGGTCATCGTGCGGCCGCGTTGGCCGGATCGCACAGGGATAGCGCACAGCGTGGTTGCCGGCCTTCTCGTGCACGGATTTTATCTCGGCGGCACGGCGGTCGCGATCGCGCATTCGATTCCAGCCGGTCTCTCGGCCTTGATTCCGGGTTTGCAGCCGATCCTCACTTCTACGCTGGCCAATCGTTTCCTGGGCGAACGCGTCACGGCGGTGCAGTGGATCGGCCTCGCGCTCGGGCTCGCAGGTGTTGCGCTGATCCTGCACGAACGTCCCATGAGCGGAGAGGCCAGTTTTGGCTGGCTGGCCTCCGGCGTGTCGCTGATCAGCATCACGCTCGGCACCCTCTATCAGCGCCGCTACTGCCGGGATATCGACTGGCGCGCCGGCAATCTCGTCCAGTACATCGCGGTCGCGATCTTCTTTGCCGTCGGCGCATTCGCGTTCGAGAATCGCATCGTGCATTGGACCGGCGAGTTTATCCTCGGCATCGCCTGGCTTGCGGTCGTGCTTTCGATCGGATCGATCGGGGTGCTGTACTGGCTGATCCGCCATACGGCGGCGACTTCTGTGGCGAGCCTGTTTTATCTCGTTCCGGCCGTCACCGCCCTGATGGCCTATCTGCTCTTTGGCGAACGTCTCGATGCGGTTGCGATCATTGGCATGATTACCTGCGGGGCCGCGGTGTTCGTGGTCAATCGCTAAGCGCGCTTCAACCGCCGCGTACCTTCTCATAGGCCTTGAGCGCGCGCTCGCGGCCCTTGCGGTGATCGATGATCGGGTGCGGATAGGTTTTTCCCAAGGTGACGCCCGCGCTTGCGAGTTCGAGCGGGGTTGCTTCCCACGGCTGGTGAATGAGCTTTTTCGGCAGTTGCGCCAGTTCGCCCACCCAGCGGCTGACATACGCTCCGTCGGGATCGAATTTCTCACCCTGCAGCACCGGGTTGAACACGCGGAAATAGGGCGCGGCATCGGCGCCGCAGCCGGCGACCCATTGCCAATTGGCGGGATTGTTGCCGGCATCGGCATCAACGAGCGTATCCCAGAACCACTGCTCGCCTGCGCGCCAGTCGATCAGCAGGTGTTTCACCAGAAATGAAGCGACCACCATCCGCACGCGGTTGTGCATGACGCCGGTGTGCCAGAGCTGGCGCATGCCGGCATCGACGATGGGATAACCGGTCTGGCCGCGTTGCCACGCTTTCAACGCCTCGTCGTCATGGCGCCAGGAAAAGCCGTCGAAGGACGGTTGCAGGTTGCGCGTGGCAAGATCTGGGACGTCAAACAGAAGATGCCGGCAGAAGTCGCGCCAGCCGAGTTCGCTCAAGAACTTGTCCGCATCGGCAGCGAGCGCGGGGCGTTCGGCGGCCGCAAAATGCGTGGCGTGCCAGATCTGGCGCGGGCTGATCTCGCCGAAACGCAAATGCGGCGACAGGCCGGAGGTGCCGTCGCGATCGGGCCGGTCGCGGTCATGAGCGTAACCGGCGAGATGCGCGTTCAGGAAATCTTTCAGCCGCTTCTGGGCGGCGCTTTCACCCGGCGTCCAGGTTTCGCGCAGGCCGCCGGCCCAATCCGGCCGGGTCGGCTCGAGGCAAAGGCTTTCGATGGTGTCGCTCGCGACGTCTGGACCGGCGCGCAAGCGGCGAGGCGAGGGCAGGGGATCGGGTGGTGCGCCGAGCGCCTGAATGCGCCGCCAGAACGGCGTGAAGACGCGCAATCCCCGGCCTTCCTTGGTTCGTACGCTATCGGGTGTCGCCAGAAGGTCGCCGGCAAATGTTTGCCCGTGCACGCCGCGTTCACGCAACGCGGTTGCGATGTCGTCTTCGGCCGCCTGATGCGGCGCTTGCGCAATCCTGTTCCAGAAGACATCACGTGCGCCGCTCGCGCGCGCCAGTTCCGGAATGATCGCCGCCGCATTCCCGTTCCGCAGCACGAGCGGTACGCCCGCATCGCCCATCCGCTTTTCGAGAGCCCGCAGCGACTGCGCCAGCCACCAGCGGGCGGCGCCGCCGATCGGCCGCGCGCCGGTCCGTCTGCTCGTCTCATCGAGGACGTAGAGGCAAATGACCGGCCGGCCGGTCGCGGCAGCAGCGTGCAAGGCGGAGTGGTCGGAAAGGCGGAGGTCGTCGCGAAACCAGACAATGCAGGGAGCGTCGGATCGATCAGCCATCAAGCAATCAACTCACCTGGAGCACGCCGGGTCCTCACAATCTTGCAACCTGGCCCGCGCTCAGCCGTACTACATCATGGGGACGAGGGAAAAGCGGGAGAGGTGCCTTGCAGCGGTATGCGGTTCTTTATCTGTCGACATTGATCGTGCTGGTCCCGGTCGATTTCCTGTTTCTGGGCGTGATCGGAAAGTCGTTTTTCACCACAGAGGTCGGCGACATGCTGGGCGAGGTGAGGCTTGCGCCCGCCATCCTGTTTTATCTGCTCTATGTCGCGGGCATCCTCATCTTCGTGAATGCGCACCACGGCGCAACCTGGCGGTCGACGCTGCTTTACGGCGCGATGTTTGGCTTGTTTTGCTACGCGACTTTTGAACTGACCTCGTTGTCGCTACTCAGGCACTGGACCTGGCCGGTAGTCGTGGTCGATGTATCCTGGGGAACGGCGGTGACCGCATTCGCATCGACGGCGGGGCTTCTGATCGCCAACGCGATCGCTCCCAAAATGTGACCTTCAAAACAAAATGCCCGGCGCACCGGCGAGCGGAAGCTACGCCGTTCTTCGAACGGCTATGGCCGGGCATTTCGTCAGGTCGAACGGAACGCGCTTACTTCGGCGCGGGCACGATCCGGATGTAGGGCTTCGGCGACTTCCAGCCGGCAGGCCACTTGGCCTTGGCTTGCTCATCGGTCACTGAGCCGGAAATGATCACGTCTTCACCCTGCTTCCAGTCGGCCGGCGTCGAGATGCTATGTTTGGCCGTCAGTTGCAGGGAATCGATGGCGCGCAGGATTTCCTGGAAATTGCGCCCTGTCGACATCGGATAAACCAGCACCAGCTTGATCTTCTTGTCGGGGCCGATGACGAAGACATTGCGGACGGTCTGGTTGTCAGCCGCCGTGCGGGTCGCAACGTCGCCCGAGGCCGCCGCCGGCAGCATGTCATACAGCTTGGAGACGTGGAGATCGGTGTCGCCGATCATGGGGTAGTTCGGCGCGACGCCTTGCGTCTCGCGGATGTCCTCCGCCCACTTGCTATGGCGGTCGACCGGATCGACGGAAAGACCGATCAGCTTGACGCCGCGCTTGTCGAATTCCGGCTTCAGCCTCGCGACCGCGCCAAGCTCGGTCGTGCAAACCGGGGTGAAGTCTTTCGGATGCGAGAACAACAGCGCCCAGCTGTTGCCGAGCCAGTCGTGGAACTTGATTTTGCCTTCGGTGGTTTGGGCCTCGAAATCCGGGGCTACGGCGCCAATTGGGAGAGCCATCAGTCGACCTCTTCGTTCATCTTGGGGGGTGAATTTCTTCTCTTGAAGTATAGGAGGCAGGCCGTCTCAAGTGAACGGCTGTCGCAAAAAGGGTATTTCCTTCTCTCGTACACGTCCAGCCTAGTATTTTCTTTCGCTTAGAGGGTCGTCGCCGCGGAAAAGTGAAGCAGACCGCCCTGATGTTGCCGCTTATTGTTTCGACAAGCCCGCCTCCGCCATTTCGTGAACCGTGACTGACGTCACAGCGACAGATCGGCAACCCCGTAGAATTCTACCCGACGGGCTTTCGAATCGTTAACCAGTCGTTTACGCCCGCGGGCCCAGAACAAGAAACTGCGACTTTAGAAGAGTACCTGCAATGTCTGCCCTGTTGGCTGCTTTGGCTGAAACTGCCGCCACTCTCGAACCGGCCGAAATTTCCTGCAGCGAAACCGCCGCCCGCGCACTGGCCGTTGTCCGCGACGGCGTGATCACGGGCGAGGGCCCCACGGCCCGGGGCCGTGTGCATTTTTCCCGTGAGCTTGATGCCGACGACGTCACCTGGTGCGAGCGCATCCTGACGGCGTCTGCGGTCGTGCATCAGCCGGTCAGCCGCGCCGAAGCCGAGGCTCTGTTCGAGATCGACGAGGCCGCGACCGAACGCAGCGACTCCGGACGTTTCGACGACCTCATCGCCAAGGCCGTGGTGCACCACGCCGCTTCGGCTTCCGGCCTGCCGGTGCCGCCAAGGAGCGTTGCGCTTGCGCGGGAAACCTCGATCGAGAGCTGGGCGCCAGCCAGCGCCACCAAGGTCGATATCGAGGTGCTGAACTGGATCGCGACCCAGATGCGAAGCAACCGCTGCCGCAATCGTACGCTCGCAGCCCTCATCGCGACGCTCGTCGGCGTGGCGATGCCGCTTGCACAATTACCGAACGTCTTCGATATCGGGATGTAGCTGGCCGACAGTGTCTGGATCTTGACTCCGGGTTATTTCCCCGCCGTTTTTTGTTTTCCGCTCTCGACATCCAGGCCAACGGTGCGGCCCGGAAAGCCTGCGGCATCAAAATAGCGTTGCGATAGCACCCGCTGGTATTTAGCTACGGTCCGCAAGCCATTGGCGGTTGGTTTGGAGATGATCGTGCCGTCCGCCGATTTGGGAACGATCCCGTTCGGCAGCGCCTCCGACATCATCCGGCCGGTCAGGCCGCCATTGCTCGCGTTGTGTAAGCCAAGCAGGCCCGCGATGGTCATCCCGACGTCGGCATTGTTGACCGGTAGCGGATCGACATAGCCTGCTTTGAAATCCGGTCCGATCGCTGCCATGAAGTTCAGCGTATCGCCGCGCCCGAAGCTGCCGTGCATGCCCTGGCCCTGGCGCAAGACCGTATCGGCGACTTCCACCGAACAGTTGCTGGGTTCGTCGCATCCTTTGGCATAGGAGCGGAAGTTGACGACAATCGATGGCGTTGGTGTCGCGGCCTTGCCCTTCAAGCCGATCTGCGACATCTCCAGCGTTCCGCGAAAACGTCCGAGCTTGTCGTCAACAAAAATGCCGCTGACATAGTCCTGCTTGAGCAGGGCTTCGATGGCCCGCCGCGCCAGCTTCTTGTCGCGCTTGGGCAGATAGATCAGGTCCGACCCGCCATTGGTCGCGACTACGAGTTCTGGTTTTGAAGGATCTGCACCGAGCAGGCCGTTGCCGGCCTTCGGGTGAGCGCCGTCGGCTACCTTGGCGTTGCTGTTGTTCGGGTCGAACAGCGGCAGATCGAGCGCCTTGGCGAGATCGAGCGCCACGAAACCCAAGGGGAGGAAATCTTTCGGCGTATCGTCGTAAGCGGCCTTTGCGGCGGCACTCGTCTTGCTCTGCTTGGAGATGGTCGAGAAGCCGTGGTCGGAGGCGATGATGATGTTGGTGTCGGCAGCTAGCCCAAGGTCGTCCAGCGCTTTACGCAACGCGGCGAGGTTGTTGTCGGCGTTCTTGATACCGGCGAGCGAGGTGGGTCCATTGATGCCCGGCGTGACCGTATTGAGGCTGTCGCCGTTGTTGTGCTGGCTGCCATCGGGATCGCGCGACCAGAACACCAGCACGAACGGCGTGTTGCGCGCCTTGAACAGCGGCAGCAGCACTTTGGTGGCGACATCGACGAAATAGGCCTGCTGGACCGTGTTCGGGACCAGCGTGCCAGCCGTCGTGGCATTGCCGGCCTTGCCATTCTCGCCGCGCGATGGCGTGGCCAGCGGAAGGCCGGCCTTGGTCAGCGCTGCCTTGATTTCTTCCGACAGCGGCACGCCGTTTTTGCGGCCGGTCGCATCATCGAACACGATCGAATGGGTGCCCTCGGTGCCGATCTTGTCGGTGTGATCGAAGATCAGGGTCGGGCCGAGCTTGCCGATTGCGGCGGTACTGAAGCCCTTGGCGCGCGCCATTTTCAGAATGGTATCTTCGTTCAGATAATCGCCGCCAAAATGCGCGTCGGCATCGAGGATGACGGGATCGGATTCCAGAAATGGCGTGACGGTGCCATTGGCCGGAGCGACCGGATAACCGGTGTAGATCGTGTTGGCGAAGTCGCCGGTATCGCCCAGGTAATGGCCGGTCGCGATGGCCGACGCATTCGCCGTCGTGAAAGTCGGAAACATCGAATGCGAGTTTTTGAAATTGACGCCACGATCGCGCACCTCGGCCATCGCCGGCGCCGTTTCCGGACGCACGATCCGCCCGCGCAACCCATCGGGCACAAACAGAATGATATTGTGGGGCTTGCTGTTCTGCGAGAAGGCAACGGTCGTCGACAGCAAGAGCAATCCAGCAGTTAAGGTCACCACGGCGTGGCGCATTTTTGAAAGTCTCCGGCGAATCAAAATTGGCGGCCCGATCGGCCAGCCGTCTTGTCCAAGTTTGTCAGATCAGGTGGGTTGCGAATGTCAAATCCACTCCACTAGCTGTGCTGTCTCGAAAACGGGCGGCAGTTATAGGCCTTGCGGAAACCGGCTGCCTTGGCGTCGTCTTCGGAGCAGAACCAGCGGTCCGGATTGGTCATCGCTGGGTAGCTGCGGCAAGCCGGCAGGTGATAGATGCCGACATTGCCGGTGACGTGGGCGCGCAGCGCATACTTGCCCTTGATCGCACAGCTCGACGGCATGGCGGGGTTTTGCGGAAACAGCGTCTCGCGGATTTCACGATCCTTGTCGGCGCGGCAGGCGGCGCCGAGGAGGGGGCCGTCCTTTCGCCCTGCGCGGAAATCCTGCGGAGCGGCAAAGCAGCCTTTCCAGAGTCCTCGGCGATTGCTTTTGGCCTCGGCCTCGTCGT
>NZ_DAHUXJ010000117.1 GCF_027307225.1 Bradyrhizobium sp.
TGGATCATTGCCCGTCTTGGAGGTTGGACCGGCTATGCTTCCGAGCGTCCGCCGGGTCCGATCACCATGCGAAGAGGTTGGCAGCGCTTCGAACAAATGGTTCAAGGATGGAGCCTCAGAAATGTGTGCACGCCTTAGCCCCCTTGCGGGGAGGGTCGACGCGAGTGAAACGAGCGTCGGGGTGGGGGTTCAAAAACCACGCCTAATGCCGAAGTTCTTTGTCGGTACTAACACCCCCACCCGACCATCGCTGCGCGATGGCCACCCTCCCCACGCGTTCCGCGGGGGAGGGATAAGCACCGGTTCAATCAAACAGGCTCGGCGTGTGGTTGACCACCGCGCCTTCGATCGCAAGCATCTTCAGCTTGGTGTCGACGCCGCCCCTGGCAGAGAAGCCGCCGGGCTTCTGGCCTGCGGCCAGCACGCGGTGACACGGCACCACGATTGGACAGGGGTTGCGCCCGAGCGCCTGGCCGACGTCGCGCGACAACTGGACGCCACCAAGGCGTTTGGCGATGTCGCCATAGGTCACGGTCTGACCCGGCGGAATGGTGCGAGCGATGTCGTAGACGCCGCGGTTGAACTCAGGGACACCGTCGAGATCGAGCGCAATGTCCATGAGGTCATCGCGCTCGCCGGCTAGCAGTTTGACGATGCGATCGATCGCATGTTGCACCTCGGCCGTTGGCGCCGTCTCGTCGATGTCGCCGCGGCGCTGCCGGATACGCCCGCGCGTCTTCTCGTCACTGCCCATCGGCAATTGTAACCCGTTGATGCCGCGCGGACCCCACTCGATGCCGCAGACGCCGATCGGCGTGTCGAACAGGGCAAAATGCTGGTCTGTCATGGTTGGCTCCAAATCCAAGTGGAGTGGATTTGACATTCGCTACTCATCTAGCCGCAAATTCGGAAAGCGAATGTCAAGTCCTAAACCCCACTGGAAACCTATGTTTGCTAGTGGTCCTTTGATTCTAACATTCGCAAAAGTGCCTGCTGAGAGGGGATGCGAATGTTAGAATCGGACCACTAGGCCCCATTTCACTCTTTGATCGATATCTAGGCTTGGAAATTGTTGCGATCCACCCGGATTCCGACCGCTTGACGGCACCAGCAGGCTCAATTAACATTCGGAATACGGAATTCCGTACTCCAAAGGATCATCGATGATCCCCTTGACGCCTTCGCCGAACCTGACCGACCAGGTCTATGGCCGGATTCTGGAGGCCATTACCGATCGCGCGCTGCCGCCCGGTCAGCGGATCACCCAGAACGAACTGGCCGAACGCCTCGGCGTCTCGCGCCAGCCGGTGTCGCACGCGCTGCACCTGCTACACCGGCAAGGACTGTTGGCCGAAAGCGGCCGTCGCGGGTTCGAAGTGACGCAGCTCGATCCCGAGCGCATCCGCCAACTCTATGAAGTCCGCGGCGCGATCGACGCGCTCGCGGCACGGATGGCTGCCAAGCGGGCCAGGACCGACCCCGCCGGACGGGCGCAACTCGAGGCGGCGCTGCGGGCCGGCCGCACGGTCGACAAGGCAACACCGCTGGCGCGGCTGGTCGCACTCGATGTCGATTTTCATACCGCGATCTATCGTCTCGCCGGCAATCCGGTGATCGAGGAAACGATCGCGCCGCAATGGCCGCACATGCGCCGCTCGATGGCAACGGTTCTGGGCGAGCTCGATTATCGCCAGACGGCCTGGCGCGAACACGAGGCGATCGCGGCACAGATCCTGTCCGGCAACGCCAAAGCAGCCGCTACCGCTGCCGAGGCGCACGCGCAGAGCGCCGGACAAACCACCGAAGAGAGACTGAGGGCTGTCGGCGAGGCGGCGTAACCGAGCGCGCCAAAGAAAGCCAAAGGAGGAACTATCATGAAGCTTACCCAGCAGCAGATCGAAAATTTCCACCGCGAAGGCTGGCTGTTTTTGCCGGAACTGTTCAAGGCGGAAGAAGTCGCACTGCTCGCGCGCGAGGCCATCAGCATCTACGACGCCAACCGGCCGGAGGTATGGCGCGAGAAGAGCGGCGCACCGCGCACCGCGTTTGCGGCCCATCTCTATAACGAAGCGTTCCGGCTGCTCGGCGCCCATCCGCGCATGATCGATCCGATCGAGCAGCTGTTCGGCGAAAAAGTCTACATGCATCAGTTCAAGATCAACGCCAAGGCGGCCTTCACCGGCGACGTCTGGCAATGGCATCAGGACTACGGCACCTGGAAGCGTGACGACGGCATGCTGGAGCCCCGCGCGATGAACATCGCGATCTTCCTCGACGAGGTGATGCCGATCAACGGACCCCTGATGCTGGTGCCGCGCAGCCAGAATGCCGGCGACCTCAAGGCCTCGCACGACCTCCAGACGACGTCCTATCCGCTGTGGACGCTGGACGAGGAAACGGTGACGCGGCTGGTCAAGGAAGGCGGCATCGTCGCGCCGACCGGCAAGGCCGGTGGCTTGCTGATGTTCCACGGCAATCTGGTGCACGGCTCGGCGGGCAATATCACGCCCTACCCGCGCAAGATCGTGTACCTCACGCTCAACGCGGTCTCGAACTACATCCGCACCCCGACGCGGCCGGACTATATCGCCCACCGCGACTTCACGCCGATCGAGACGGTCGCCGATGACGCGCTGGTGCGCCTGGCACGCGCGCCGCGTCAGGCGGCGGAATAATATCCATCGTGCCCCGGACGCGGCGCAACGCAAAACGTTGCGCCGCTGATCCGGGGTCCAAATCGCTTATCGTTTTTCGCTAGGTCCCGGATCTGCGGAGCATCGCCAAGGCGCTGCACCGCGTCCGGGACACGCCACCTCGCCGGATCACTAAACATGAACCTCTCCTCCCTCCTCGCCGCACGACATGCCGCCGGCAAGCCGGTGCGCGTCGCGCTGATCGGCGCCGGCAAGTTCGGCTCGATGTTCTTGTCGCAGGTGCCGCACACGCCCGGTCTCGAGGTGAGCATTATTGTCGATCTCGATCCGGAACGCGCGCGCGAGGCCTGCCGCACGGTTGGCTGGGACAAGGACCGGATCGCGGCGACCGGCTTCACCACCGACGGCGCCAAGGCGATCGCGGGCGAAATCGAGGTGGTGGTGGAGGCGACCGGCAATCCCGCCGTCGGCATCGCCCACGCGCGCGCCGCGATCGCGAACGGCAAGCATATCGTGATGGTGAATGTCGAAGCCGACGTGCTTGCGGGTCCCCTGCTCGCCGAGGAAGCGCGAAAAGCGGGCGTCGTCTATTCGCTGGCCTACGGCGACCAGCCGGCGCTGACGGCGGAAATGGTCGACTGGGCGCGTGCGACCGGTTTTCGCGTGGTCGCCGCCGGCAAGGGCACCAAATATCTGCCGGCCTATCACGACGTGACGCCGGCCGGCGTATGGGGCCATTACGGGCTTTCGGCGGACGAGGCACAATCGGCCGGCATGAACCCGCAGATGTTCAACTCGTTTCTCGACGGCACCAAATCCGCCATTGAGATGGCGGCGATTGCGAACGCAACCGGATTGGACGTGCCGTCCGGCGGACTGCTGTTTCCGCCCTGCGGTGTCGATGACCTGCCGCACATCATGCGGCCGCGCGAGCATGGCGGCGTGCTGGAAAAATCCGGCGTGGTGGAAGTGGTGTCGTCGCTCGAGCGCGACGGCCGTCCGGTGTTTCGCGACCTGCGCTGGGGCGTCTATGTCGTGCTGGAAGCGCCGAACGATTATGCCGCGGACTGCTTCAGCCAATATGGCCTGAAGACGGATTCAAGCGGGCGATATGCCGCGATGTACAAGCCCTATCACCTGATCGGACTGGAGTTGAACATCTCGGTCCTGTCCGCCGCGTTGCGCAACGAGCCGACCGGGCAACCGCATGGCTTCCGTGGCGACGTCGCATCCGTCGCCAAGCGCGACTTGCGCGCCGGCGAAATGCTCGATGGCGAAGGCGGCTACACGGTGTGGGGAAAGCTGATGCCGGCTCAAGCCAGCCTCAAGGCCGGCGCCCTGCCGATCGGGCTGGCGCACCACCTTAAGCTGAAGCGTAACGTCGCCCATGGCGCGGTGGTGATTTGGGACGACCTCGAGTTCGACGCCGCGAACGATACCATCAAGGTTCGGCGCGCGATGGAGCAGAAATTCGGCGGGCGGTAATCACCGTTTCGTCGTCCCGGGCAAGCGAGCTCCTGGCAACGCGCAGCGTTGTCCGGTGCGAGCGCGGACCCGGGACCCATATGTGGACGGCCCCCGTGGCACAAGAGCTTTCTGAGTAGATCGGATCGCTGCATCCATATGTCCGGCCTGTTGATGCGACACGCAATGGTCGCTGGCCAAGATGGGTTGCGCGACGCGAGCTCCAAACAA
>NZ_DAHUXJ010000119.1 GCF_027307225.1 Bradyrhizobium sp.
GCCAACAAGTTTCACACCCAGGATCCGGCACTGCTCAAGATCAAGGGCGAAGTCTACATGCCGATGATCGACACCGCGGAGGTCGTCGCCAAGCGCTACGGTATTTCGCGCGAGCGGCAGGACGAATATTCGCTGGAGAGCCAGCGCCGCGTTGCGGCAGCCCAGCAAGGCGGCAAGTTCAACGACGAACTCGCGCCGATTACCACCACGATGGGTGTCGCCGACAAGGCGACCGGCGCGATCTCGTTCAAGGAAGTAACGCTGTCGAAGGACGAGGGCCCGCGGCCGGATACCTCAGCGGAAGGTCTGGCCGGGCTGAAGCCGGTGCGCGGCGACGGCTTTACCATCACCGCCGGCAATGCCAGCCAGCTGTCGGATGGCGCCAGCGCTTCCGTGATCATGAGCGACAAGGAAGCATCAAGGCGCGGCCTGAAGCCGCTCGGCATCTTCCGCGGCTTTGTCGCCGCCGGCTGCGAGCCGGATGAGATGGGCATCGGGCCGGTCTTCGCGGTGCCGCGCCTGTTGAAGCGCCACGGCCTGAAGATCGAGGACATCGATCTCTGGGAGCTGAACGAAGCCTTCGCCGTGCAGGTGCTTTACTGCCGCGACAAGCTTGGCATCGATCCCGAGAAGATCAACGTCAATGGCGGCGCGATCGCGGTCGGCCATCCCTATGGCATGTCGGGTGCGCGGCTCACCGGTCACGCGCTGATCGAAGGGCGCCGCCGCAAGGCGAAACTCGCAGTCGTGACGATGTGCGTCGGCGGCGGCATGGGCGCTGCCGGATTGTTCGAGGTGGTGCAATAAACGTCGTTGCCTTGATGTGGAATGAAAGCGCGCCGCAGATACGGTCTTACCTCTCCCGGGGGGAGAGGTCGGATCGCGCAGCGATCCGGGTGAGGGTGTATGATCCGTCGATAGAGCGTAACCCCTCACCCCAACCCTCTCCCAACGGGAGAGGGGGCGCAGTTGCCTCGCGGATATATCTTTCAGCCTAATTCGCTTTACAGGAGAACCCGATGGATCTCGCTTTTACCAAGGAAGAAATGGCGTTTCGCGAAGAGGTACGAGCCTTCTTCCGCGACAACGTGCCGCCGGCGACGCGGCAGAAGATGGTCGAGGGCCGTCATCTCAGCAAGGAAGAGATGGTTACCTGGTGGCGCATCCTGAACAAGAAGGGCTGGGGCGTCTCGCACTGGCCGAAGGAATATGGCGGCACCGGCTGGACCTCGGTGCAGCATTACATCTTCAACGAAGAGCTTCAGGCCTATCCGGCGCCGGCGCCGCTCGCCTTCGGCGTCAGCATGGTCGGCCCCGTGATCTACACCTTCGGCAACGAAACCCAGAAGAAGCACTACCTGCCGCGCATCGCCAATGTCGACGACTGGTGGTGCCAGGGCTTCTCCGAGCCAGGCTCCGGATCCGACCTCGCTTCGCTGAAGACCAAGGCCGAGCGCAAGGGCGACAAGTGGATCATCAACGGCCAGAAGACCTGGACTACGCTCGCCCAGCACGCCGACATGATCTTCAACCTCTGCCGCACCGATCCGGGCGCGAAGAAGCAGAGCGGCATCTCCTTCATCCTGGTCGACATGAAGTCGAAGGGCATCACGGTGCGCCCGATCCAGACCATCGATGGCGGCCACGAGGTCAACGAAGTCTTTTTCGACGACGTCGAGGTGCCGGTTGAAAATCTCGTCGGCGAAGAGAACAAGGGCTGGGACTACGCCAAGTTCCTGCTCGGCAACGAACGTACCGGCATCGCGCGGGTCGGCGTTTCCAAGGAGCGCATCCGCCGCATCAAGGATCTCGCGTCGAAGGTCGAGTCCGGCGGCAAGCCGGTGATGGAAGACCAGGCTTTCCGCGAAAAGCTCGCCGCGGTCGAGATCGAGCTGAAGGCGCTCGAACTCACCCAGCTGCGCGTCGTCGCCGATGAAGGCAAGCACGGCAAGGGCAAGCCGAACCCGGCATCTTCCGTGCTCAAGATCAAGGGCTCGGAGATCCAGCAGGCAACGACCGAACTCCTGATGGAAGTGATCGGCCCGTTCGCGGCACCGTTCGACGTGCATGGCGACGACGGCTCGAACGAGGCGATGGACTGGACCGCTCAGATCGCGCCGAGCTATTTCAACAACCGCAAGGTCTCGATCTATGGCGGATCGAACGAGATCCAGCGCAACATCATCACCAAGGCGGTGCTGGGGTTGTAGGTTCTTACCAAAGCGGCCGCATGCGCGGCCGTCATGCCCGGCCTTGTGCCGGGCATCCACGTCTGCCTTTTTTCGCCCAAAGACGTGGATGGCGGGCATAGGCGAAACGGAGTGACGCCGTTCTTTCGAACGGCTATGCCCGGCCATGACGAGACAGGGAAATATTGGAAGAGAGTAGAAAAAATGGATTTCGATTTGTCGGAGGAGCAGCGGCTTCTCAAGGAAAGCGTCGAGGGGCTGCTCGGCGACGCCTATGATTTCGATTCGCGCAAGAAATACATGAAGGAGCCGGGCGGCTGGAGCAAGGCGATGTGGGGCCGCTTTGCCGAGCAGGGCCTGCTCGGTCTGCCGTTCGCCGAAGATGACGGCGGCTTCGGCGCCGGCGCGGTTGAGACCATGATCGTGATGGAGGCGCTCGGCCGCGCGCTCGTGATCGAGCCTTATCTCGCGACCGTCGTGGTTGCCGGCGGGCTCCTGCGCCAGGCCGGCTCGGCGGCGCAGAAAGAGGCGCATATCCCCTCGATCATCGACGGCAGCAAGACCTTTGCCTTTGCGCAGCTCGAAAAGAACTCGCGCTACGATCTGGCGGACGTCACGACGTCGGCCAAGAAGAAGGGCAATGGCTGGGTGATCGACGGAGAGAAGTTCGTCGTGCTCAACGGCGAGGCGGCGGACACGTTTATCGTGACCGCGCGCACCAAAGGCGGCCAGCGCGATGCGAGTGGAATCGGCGTATTCCTGGTGCCTGCCAATGCCAAGGGCATCGCCAGGAAAGGCTATCCGACCCAGGACGGCCTTCACGCCGCCGACGTCAGCTTCACCGGCGTCGAGGTCGGCGCCGACGCCGCGCTCGGCGATGTCGAAAATGGCCTGCCGTTGATCGAGCGCGTGGTCGACGAAGCCCGCGCCGCGCTTTGCGCCGAAGCCGTCGGCCTGATGGACGAATCGCTGAAGTCCACGGTCGAGTACCTGAAGACGCGCAAGCAGTTCGGCGTGGCGATCGGCACCTTCCAGACCTTGCAGCACCGTGCCGCCGACATGTTCGTCGCGGTCGAGCAGGCGCGCTCGATGTCGATGTTTGCGACCATGGCCTGTGACTTCGACGACGCGAACGAACGCGCCACCGCGGTGGCCGCGGCCAAGGTGCAGATCGGCAAGTCCGGCAAGTTCGTCGGCCAGCAGTCGATCCAGCTGCATGGCGGCATCGGCATGACTCAGGAGGCCGCGATCGGTCATTACTTCAAGCGGCTGACCATGATCGAGAATACCTTCGGCGATACCGAATATCACCTGCGTCGCGTCACCGCGGGCGGCGGACTGGTGAAGTAGTTACATACTATTCTCGTCATTCCGGGGCGATGCGCAGCATCGAACCCGGAATCTCGAGCTGATAACCTCTGGATTCCGGGTTCGCGCAATGCGCGCCCCGGAATGACGTCGATGGAAACAAAATGAAATCCACCCCCTTCGATCTCACCGGAAAGGTCGCTGTCGTCACCGGATCGAGCCGCGGCATCGGCCGCTCCTCGGCAGAATTGCTCGCCAGGCTCGGCGCCAAGGTCGTGATCTCCTCGCGCAAGGCGGATGCGTGCGAAGAAGTCGCAAGCGGCATCCGCAAAGCGGGCGGCGACGCCCACGTCATCGCCTGCAACATCTCGCGCCGTGAGGAGGTCGAGGCGCTGGTGTCTGGCGCGACCAGGCATTACGGCAAGATCGATATTCTGGTCTGCAACGCGGCGGTTAATCCCTATTACGGGCCACTGCTCGACATCAAGGACGAGGCCTTCGACAAGATCATGGCCTCCAACGTCAAGAGCAACCTTTGGCTCTGTGCGCTGGCGATCCCGCAGATGGCCGAGCGGGCTAAGGGCTCGGTGGTGATCATCTCCTCGATCGGCGGATTGCGCGGCTCGACCGTGATCGGCGCCTACGGCATTTCGAAAGCCGCCGACTTCGCGCTGTGCCGCAGCCTCGCTGGCGAGTGGGGGCCGAAGGGCGTGCGCGTCAATTGCGTCGCGCCGGGCCTGGTGAAGACCGATTTCGCCCGCGCGCTGTGGGAAGACGAAGAGCGGCTGACGCGCCGCTGCGCCACCACGCCGCTGCGACGAATCGGCGAGCCCGACGAGATCGCAGGCGCGGTCGCCTATCTCGGCTCGGATGCCTCCAGCTTCATGACCGGGCAGATCATCGTGGTCGATGGCGGCGTGACGACGGCTGCGGTATGATTCTTGCTACCGTTTCCCCGGTGGCAGAGGGGTTAGCCGTGGCTGCTTGTCTTGCGCGAGGTGCAGATAAATTCCCGGACGGATGGAACCGGGGAACCGGCCGCGGCGTTCATTTTCCGTCGGAGAAGTGGCCATGACTGAGCTGCAAGACAGGCGGGGCGGAGGGAGCTGGTGGTACCTGCTCCTGCTCGTCCAGTTTGTCGCTGTTCTGTGGCCGCCCTTCTACAACAAGGCTGAGCCTGCACTCGCGGGCATGCCGTTCTTTTACTGGTACCAGCTTGCCTGGATCATCATTGGTGCGGTTCTGACCGCAATCGTCCACTTCGTCACCGAAGCAAGAGCCCGCGACCGCTAGGGATGCGGAGTTCGCGCACGTCGGAGTGCGATCCGGCAAGCGGATATCTCAATCGGGTCCTCGAACCGGGGAGACGCTGTCGTGCACGACGTGAACTGGATTGCACTGATCGTCTTTGTGCTGCTGTTCGCGTTCATCACCTGGCTTGGCTTTGTGGCCGCCAACTGGCGCAAAGGCGATCTCGATCAATTGCACGAATGGGGCCTTGGCGGCCGGCGCTTCGGTACGTTCATCACCTGGTTCCTGATTGGCGGTGATCTCTACACCGCCTACACCTTCGTCGCCGTTCCGGCGCTGGCCTTCGGAGCCGGGGCCGTAGCGTTTTTCGCCGTGCCCTATACGATCGTTGCCTACCCGATCCTTTTTCTGGTGTTTCCCCGACTTTGGTATGTCTGCCGCAAGCACGGCTACATCACGGCCGGGGATTTTGTGCGCGGCCGCTTCGGCAACCGATGGCTTGCACTTGCGGTGACGATTACGGGCATCGTCGCTACCATGCCTTACATCGCCCTGCAGCTTGTCGGCATCCAGGTCGTCATCGGGGCACTTGGCATCTCCGGAACGGGATTCACCGCCGACCTGCCGCTGATCATCGCCTTCGTCATTCTCGCCGCCTTCACCTATTCGAGCGGCCTGCGCGCACCGGCCTCGATTGCAGTCGTCAAGGACATCCTGATCTACATCACCGCATTCACGGCCATCATCGCCATTCCGATCGAGCTTGGCGGCTTCGGCAAGATCTTCGCGAGCGTGCCCCCGGCGAAGCTGCTGTTGGCGGTGCCCGGCGCCAATACCACCGGAGCTTACGGCGCCTATGCGACGCTGGCGCTCGGTTCGGCGCTGGCGCTGTTTCTCTATCCCCATTCCATCACCGGTATCCTGAGTGCGAGCAGCGGGCGGGCTATCCGCCGCAATGCCGCGCTGCTGCCGGCCTACTCGTTCATGCTCGGCCTTCTCGCGTTATTCGGGTTCTTCGCGATTGCCGCCGGCGTCAGCGCCGATCCGCAATTTGCGGCCGGCTTCAAGGAATTCGGCAACAATTTTGCGGTGCCGGCGCTGTTCCTGCATTCGTTTCCATCGTGGTTTGTCGGCATCGCCTTCGCGGCGATCGGGATCGGCGCGCTGGTGCCCGCCGCGATCATGTCGATCGCGGCTGCCAATCTCTATACCCGCAATATCCATCGCGAGTTCATCAAGAAAAATCCGTCCGATCGGCAGGAAGCGCGGATGGCGAAATGGGTATCGCTTGTCGTCAAGGCGGGTGCGCTGGTGTTCATCCTTTTCGTGCCGACGAAATACGCGATCTATCTGCAGCTGCTTGGCGGCATCTGGGTGATCCAGACGCTGCCCGCCGTGATGCTCGGCGTCTATACCCGCTGGTTCAACGATTGGGCGCTGCTTGTCGGCTGGGCGGTCGGCACCACGGCCGGCACGGCCATGGCGGCTGCCGCGCATCTGTCGCCGACCTATCCGCTTGCCATCGGCGGGTTCACCTTCCCCGGCTACAGCGCACTATACACCGTGATCCTCAATCTCCTTGTCGTGATTGTGTTGACGCCCGTGTTCAACGCCCTCAACGCGCGCCGCGTCCCCAAGGATGAAACGGCGGCCGCGGATTATCTCGCCTGAAGGTTTTTCCCTCTCCCCTTGTGGGAGAGGGTGGCTCGGATGAGTGACAGCGAAATTCGAGCCGGGTGAGGGGTGCTGTTCCTTTCGAAGACCTGAACCCCTCACCCGCCTCGCTCCGCTCGGCACCCTCTCCCACAAGGGGAGAGGGTTAGACCGAGCTCGGGGCTCACTGTTTGAATTTGCAACCAACACGCCCGCCGCCTTGACCTTCCCCTCTCAATCCGCTTGCCTTGCGCGCAACTGGAATAAGGGAACGCCAATGTCCTTCGTGCTCGCCATCGACCAGGGCACCACGTCCTCACGCGCCATGGTGTTTCGCGCCGACCTGACGGTCGCAGGCGTGGCGCAGCAGGAGTTTCCGCAACATTTTCCGGCCTCCGGATGGGTCGAGCACGATCCGGAAGACATCTGGAATTCGACCGTCGCGGTGTGTCGCGAGGCGCTAAAGAAGGCCGGGCTCACGGCAAAGGACATTGCTGCGATCGGTATCACCAATCAGCGCGAGACCACGCTGGTGTGGGATCGCGCCACCGGCAAGGCCGTCCACCGCGCCATCGTCTGGCAGGACCGCCGCACCGCCGACTTCTGTGCGCGGCTGAAGGACGAAGGCCACGAGCCGACGATTGCCGCCAGGACCGGCCTGATCATCGACCCCTATTTCTCCGGCACCAAGGTTGCGTGGATTCTCGATCAAGTTCCCGGCGCGCGGGCGCGCGCGATGCGCGGCGAATTGCTGTTCGGCACCGTCGACTGTTACCTGTTGTGGCGCCTGAGCGGCGGCAAGGTGCACGCTACCGACGCCACCAATGCCTCGCGCACGCTCCTGTTCAACATTCACACCGGCGCCTGGGATGACGATCTCCTGAAACTTCTCGGCGTGCCACGCGCAATGCTGCCCGAGGTGATGGATTCTTCGCATCGTTTCGGCGAGACATTGCCCGATCTTCTTGGTGGTCCGATCGCGGTTGCCGGCATCGCCGGAGATCAGCAGGCCGCGACCATCGGACAAGCCTGCTTCTCGCCCGGGATGATCAAGTCCACTTACGGAACCGGCTGTTTTGCATTGCTCAACACGGGCACAACGCCGGTCGCCTCGAAAAACAAGCTGCTCACCACCATTGCTTACCAGCTGAACGGCAAGCGCACCTACGCGCTCGAAGGCTCGATCTTCGTGGCGGGCTCTGCGGTGCAGTGGCTGCGCGACGGGCTCGGCCTCATCAAGCAGGCTGCCGACACTGGACCGCTCGCCGAAAAGTCGGATTCGGCGCAAAGCGTTTATCTGGTGCCGGCCTTTGTCGGCATGGGCGCGCCTTACTGGAATCCGCGCGTGCGCGGTGCGTTATTTGGCCTGACCCGCAACACGGGGCCTGCGGAGCTCGCGCATGCCGCGCTCGAAAGCGTCTGCTACCAGACCTGCGACCTCTGGGAGGCGATGCGCGCCGACTGGCCGGAGGCGAAAACCGCCAATATCGTGCTGCGCGTCGATGGCGGCATGACCGCTTCCGACTGGACCATGCAGCGGCTCGCCGATCTGCTCGACGCACCGGTCGACCGTCCCGTGATTCAGGAAACGACCGCGTTGGGGGCGGCCTATCTCGCCGGGCTTTCGGCCGGCGTTTTTCCGGAGCCTGCCAAATTCTCCGACAACTGGCGGCTCGAGCATCGTTTCGAGCCCAAGATGAGCGCGGCGACACGCGAGCGGAAACTGAAAGGCTGGGCGCGCGCCGTGAAAGGCGTGCTCGCGAGCGACGAAGAGTAACGCATCCCTTGTCTCGGTGCGGAGCGCATGGTCCGACAGACGATGCGCTCTCACGGCGTTACAAAATCAAGTTCGCGTAATCACGACTTCAAGGTATTCGCCGGGGACGATGAGGGTTCCGCTGCGACCCCAATTCGACTTCTCCAGGAGATCGAGGATGTCGGCTTCCAGGGCTGCCGCCTTCTCCGCATCAAGTGCTGCGAACGCACGGTTCGTCGGGCCATAATAGTTGCGGAAAACCTCGAGCCAATGCTCCGGAGATTCGTACCTGAAGGTGAAGGTTTGCAACGACGCATTGATTTCATGTCCCTCGAACAGCTCGCCCAGGCGCGCCGCGGTTCCCCAAAGCGTCGGCGGCTTTAACCCTGCCGGCGGTGGTGCGTACCTTCCAACCATCTTCAGGATCTGGCCGATAAAGCCGTCCGGCGTCCAGTTGGCGAGCCCGATCTTTCCGCCCTTGCGCACGACGCGGACCAGCTCGGCAGCCGCTTTCTCCTGGTTCGGGGTGAACATGACCCCGAACGTGGAGAGCGCTATGTCGAAGCTGCCGTCCGCAAAGGGAAGCGCTTCGGCGTCGGCCTCCTGAAAACTGACGGAAAGGCGCTCCGCAGCGGCGCGTTCCCGGCCCCGCTCCAGATGGCTGCCGACATAGTCGGTGGATGTGACGCGCGCAAAGCGGCGAGCCGCGGCCAGCGTCGCGTTTCCGTTACCGGCTGCGACATCCAGCACGTTGCTGCCGGCGCACATGTCGAGGGCCTCGCACAATCGTTCGCCGACAATCTGCAGGGTCGTTCCGATCATTGCATAGTCGCCGGCCGACCAGATGGCCTGCTGGCGTTGCTTGATGGCGGTGTAGTCGAGGGACAGCGTGGCAACCGGCATGGGTGATCTCCTTATGTTTTTCGAATGACGTCCGACTTCGAAAAAGCCGAAAGAAGCTTCTCACCGCTGCGTGGGAAACGGCCAGTTCAGGATCTGAATCCCCCTGGTACAGATTTTGAACTGGCACTATGGGATCGATCGATGCATCCTTGCTCCGCGGGGCCACGGCCGGAAGGAGTGCTTCGATGTCGGATGGCGGCTACAGCCAATTCTGTCCTGTTTCGATGGCGGCAGAGATCATCTGCTCGCGCTGGACGCTCCTTGTTCTGCGCGAACTCGTGCTGGGGTCGACCCGATTCAACGAGCTGCGGCGCGGCTTGCCCAGCATGTCGCCGGCGCTCCTGTCGAAGCGGCTGAAGGACCTCGAAGCCGCGGGGGTCGTCATGCACGTCGCCGCCGAGCGCGAGCCGGGCGTGCTGGAATATCGCCTCACCGAGGCCGGAGAGGAACTGCGGCCTGTCATCGAGGCGATCGGTGTCTGGGGCCATCGATGGGTTACGACTGAAGCCACCCTGAAAAATCTCGATGCCAATCTTTTGATGTGGGACATCAGGCGAAACATCAATGCCGATCCGATGCCGCCCAGGCGTACCACCATCCAGTTTATCTTCAGGGACAGGCCACCCTCGGAACGCAATTACTGGCTGATAGTGGAGCCGGGTAACGATATCGATCTTTGCCTCATCGATCCCGGGTTCGATGTCGACCTTTACGTATCGACCGACCTGCGCTCGATGACCGAGATCTGGCTCGGATATGCAACCATCACCGCGTTGTCCGAGGATGACCGCCTTGTCTTGTCGGGAAACAGAAATCTCGCTGCCGATCTGCGTACCTGGCTGAAACTCAGCGTGTTCGCAAAAGTCGAGAAGAAGGTTGCCTAGAGAGGCGGGCGCGTCGAACGCGGCCTTTGAGCGGCATGCAATAACTTAGGCTATTTTCGATGCGCGTGGCGCGAATGAGGCCCTGCGCGGCGCCATATCGCGCGCCAAGTTTCGGCCACCGTGCCGACACGTTTGCCGGATGCTCTCCGCGCGGGCAGGGGGATTTCCTAACTCAAGGAGTCCTCCGCAATGCATAGATCTGTTTGTATCGTAGCCGCTTGTATCGCAGCGGCGCTATTGATCCTTCCCGGCCAGGCCGAAGCGCGCCATTTCCATCATACCACGCTCCATCACTCCTATTCCCACTACGCCACCATCCATCATTCCTATTCCCATCAGGCCCACGTCCGTCGTGCCTATGTCCGCAACTCCTATTCCCGTCGCGCCTATGGCTTGCAGAACTTCCGGCAGGCCTGGGCCATGGCCACGCCGGATAGCGGTGAGCGAGTCGTCGGCAACCGTCCTTACGGGTGTCCCCACGCCTTCTGTGGATGCGAAGCTTCTCTCTACAAGTTTGGCCGCATCATTCCTGAATTGAATCTCGCGTCGAATTGGCGGCGCTTTCCGCGCGCCGCGCCCGGGCCGGGCATGGCGGCGGTCCGGTCGGGCCACGTCATGATCCTGGAGAGCCAGGTTGCGGGCAATATCTGGCTTGTCCACGACGGCAATTCGGGTGGCCACGTCACGCGCGAGCACGCTCGCTCGCTCGCCGGCTATACCATTGTCGATCCCAGCGGTGCGACGAACAGGTTCGCATCCAGGTTCATGTAGACTTTCTGTTTCGCATTCTTGGGGGAGCGGCTCCGGCCTTTCGAGGCCGGGGCCGCGATCGTCTTGCCAAGCCAGTTACCGTCGTTGCGGCATGCCGCAATAGACGTCGCCTATTTGGACGGCGCTGCTTTGATGATATCGGCGGTGACAAGGATAACATCATCCTTTCCGTCATTCTTATGCCAGTGCACCGTAGTCCCAGGCTCTCCGGTCGTGTCGCCCGCGTGAAAGGTTTGTGAACTGCCGTCGTTGCGGGTGACCGTGTCCGTACCTTGCAAAAAATAAACAACCGAGGGTCGGTCCTTATGGCTGTGCATGCCGATGCGTCCGCCGGGCTCGATCGTGAGCACCCGCAGACGCAATTGCCATCCGTTCATTGGGCTGAATTCGGGACCCAGGTCAACGACTGTCGGTTTGCTGGACTTAAAGCCGACATTTCCCGCCGGGCCATCAGCGGCCACTGCCGTGAATGCCAAACCCAGGATCGCCAAAGCAGGGAAAATCAAGCGGGTGCAATGAATTTTCATAACCTCACTCCATTTCCGAAAAGCAGAAATTGTGATTTCCCTCTCAAGGGAATGACAGTGTCAATCAGACTTAGTGCTAAATAGCTCCATGCGTCTTGGACCGCATGAGCATGAGCGCCGCGACGATTGATCCGGGCATTTGCCCGTCGTGCCAATCTGTCGCAGTCCCCTTCGCTTGCGACGTCGGGCAAATCACTGGCACCTGTTCGCGCGTCCTGAGCCCGCCAAGAGGGGCGCTTCGCGATCGTCACGAACGTTGGGTGCGGGATGCGATGGACGCGATGCGTGCGCCTGACGAGAGCGCGTTTCGCGGACGACTAAGCCGTGTGGTCCTGATATCTCGACGCTGATATCAACGCGGCGACAACGCTTCGCGTTGCGCCGGGGATGGTGACAAGAAAGCCCGATCACCAGGGAGAGCCCGGAGGACGTCGTAAAACCATCGCGCAGGGAATGCCGGAATGTTCGGCGTACCTGTGGTGGACTTATCTGCGTGCTTTCATTCTTTGCACGCGGAGCTGCGGGTGCGAAAAACACCCGGCATTCCCTGTGCCCTCTATTTTTGAAGGGCCGATGATTTGGCGAAGCCCGGGCAAGATCCTGCCGCGGGAATGCGGACGGCTGTTTGAAAGTTGAATCCAACCTCGTCGTCCCGGACGAGCGAGCATCGCGAGCGCGATCCGGGACCCATATGTGGACGGCCCCCGTGGCACAAGAGCTTTCTGAGTAGATCGGATCGCTGCATCCATATGTCCGGCCTGTTGATGCGACACGCAATGGTCGCTGGCCAAGATGGGTTGCGCGACGCGAGCTCCAAACAA
>NZ_DAHUXJ010000131.1 GCF_027307225.1 Bradyrhizobium sp.
TGCGAGATCAGCGTGCTTCAGCGCCAGTGTCTCGGCCGCCGCATCGACGACCCCAAAAAGCTCCGAAACGAAATCGCAGCATGGCAACGACGGCGAAATAAAACCCGAGCCCGCATCAAATGGATGTTCACAACCGACAAAACCCGCGCCAAACTCGGCCGCGCCTATCCAACGACCGTCAAAGAGTCAAAACCACTGTGACGAACCACTAGTGGTGTCCAAGGTTAAGCGCCAGCGCGATTGCGCCGACCAGGATCAGGCTGATCGCCCAGACGGCATCGAGATTGAACCAGCTACGCGAGACGAATTTCAAGCCGAGGTAACGGTAGACGAGCCAGGCCAGGCATCCGCCTGCGCCGATCATCGCGATTACGTGGACCATGGCGACGAGAACGGCGACGCCGAGATTGCCTTCGACAAGCCGGCCGGCTGCCCTGTCGTCGGCAGCGGCGGCGGTGCGGCACAGACCGAGATAGATCGGCACCAGCATGAGTCCGGCACCATGCGCGATCGCGATGGCGAACGACCAGAGGCCGAGTTGCGTCGGCGGTATTCGTGCCAACGATCGGGGATGGCGCCGATCGAGCAGACGAAAGACGCCAAACCCGATCACGACAATGGCCGCAGCCAGTTGAATCTCGCGCCGCCATTCGGCGAGGCCGAGCAGAAGGCCGAACGGCAGGAGGATCACAAAAATGGCCAGCAAATGCCCGGCCGCCAACGGACCGAGCGCCAGAAACAGCGCGCGCGGGCTTTTTTCCATCAGCCCCGCGGAGACCGCGAGCGGCCACCCCATGGCGGGATTAACGCCGTGATAGAGGCCGCTCGCAACGACGGCCAGCCAGAGCCAGGCGCCTGTCCAATCGATCTGGCTCAACTTCAGGCCCTAGCGCCGGCTAGGCCGACGGATAACAGAAGGAGTCCGTCGAGCAGTCGCCGCCCTCGAGCCGGATTTGATGCGGCCGATATCCGTCGGGAAAACTCACCCAATAATCCTTGGCGAGTTCGAGCCCACCGCTCGGACCAACATTGGCCATCACCGCAGCGCCAGGCATGCCGTCGGGATAGAACTGCTTGTCCCACGTCGAATAGAGCGAGTTCGTCCAATAGACGCGGTTGCCGTCGCGGCTGATTTCGACCATCTGCGGGCCGCCCGCATAAGCCTTGCCGTTCGTGTGAGGCGTACGGCGGGCGATACCGCCGATGTGCACGGAGCCTGCAAGCTTCGGCTTTCTGGGATCGCGCACGTCGTATTGCCGCATCTCGCCGGTGCCCCAGCAGGAAACATAGAGAAACCTGTCATCCATCGACAGGTCGATGTCGGTCACGAGCGGAGGCACCGCGCCAAAACCCTGCAGAAGCGGTGGCAGCTTCTCCTTCGGCGCAGGCTCGGGTGGGATTGTCGCTGTCTTCTCGGCGTGGAATTTTCCGCCGTCCCGCCACCAGGTAAAGATCGACGCCTCCAGGTTCGTGGTATCGACCACGACGCCGACAAAGCCGTATTCACGAACCGGATCGTGCGCGGGACGCACCTCCAGCGCCATCTGATGATTGGCGCCGAGATCGATGGTTTGTACGTTGCGTCGTTCGCGCAGGTTCCAGAAGTGAAGCCGGTGACCGTATTTGTTGGCAAGAAGATCCTCGGCAACGATCCCGTTCTCGAACTGGGGCGGCAGCGCCCATTCACTCGTCACCATGTAGTCGCGCGGCAGGTTCCACCAGAAGTCATAGTGCAGCTGTTGTGGTCCCCGATCGATCTCCCAGCGCCCGAGCACCTCGAACGTCTCGCAATCCATGATGAAGACGCCGGGAGGTCCCTGCGTGCCGTCTTTTCCGCCGCCGCCCAGCGTGCTTACGTAAATGCCTTCAGGCCCGCAATGGATGGTGTGCGGCCGCGAGTAACCCGTCTTCTTGAACACCTCTTCGGGTTCGATGATCTTGTGAATGCGCGCCTTGGTAGGATCCGGCTTGGTGTCCACGATGTAGATGCGCGACGAGCGGATTCCGGGGATGACGAGATAGCGCCGCTCGATGAAAGCGTGGCCTGCGAGCGGCGACAGCGCCGACGAGCACGCGTTCCAGCCGAAATGATGAAATTCGTCGCCCTTGTTCGGCATCACGACCGTGTGGACGATCTGACTGTAGGTCGGCGAGGACGGCTTGACGTCGACGACCGCGAGCGCATCCGGTTTTGAGAAATCCGGAGAGAGCAGCAGCATATAGGCGAAGTTTTCTGCGGGCGCTTCCATCGCCAGTCTGGGCGATGCATGAAAAGTGGGATCCGGCCTCATCGTCATCGGATGCCTCCCTGTTTTGCGCAGTGATGCCCCCGGACGAGAACACGCCTTTGCGGCCCTTGGGTGGCAATTTGGGTGGCAATTTGCGCGATTTGGAAGGTCATCGCGCCCGGTCGGCGCCTGATCTCGGGACTCTTCCGCGTCCGTTTCACAAGCTGCCACCACCACAAGCGCAATAACTTTCTCGCGGAGAGTTCACGGTGGCAGGAGGTTTCACCCGTCAGGGACACCCGCCTTGCGCATGCCTTCACAGATGCGCTCGCGCTGCGAAAGATAGGCTGGATTATCGGTCGCCGCACCAAGGCGATAGCGACGGACGGTGTAAGCTGGATCGAGCGCAAGTCCGGCTCGGACCATCGATTGGGCCTCATCGGCCGCGCCGGCCAATGCGAGTGCAGCGGCCAAAAAGAAATGCGTGGGCGCGATGTTTCTGTTCAATTCAATGGCGTGACGAAGCTTCTCGATAGCCTCATCGTCTGCGCCGAGGGCCAATTTCGCTACACCGGCCCACGTCATCCAGACATTGACGTTCGTATCACGGGGACAAAGGCGTAGTGCCTCAAGGATATGACCTTCGGTCTCGTTGCCACGGCCGATAAAATACTTGGCAAGGCCGATAAATCCGTGGGCCATTGCAAGGTTTCTGTCCAACGGGGATGCGTCGGTGCGATAACGATGTCGCGACCTAAAATTGTTTACGCAGGTGCAACATGGGGGCTTAGGCTTCCTGTGAAGGCGTTAGATTACCCCTCAGGCACCCCCGCTCTACGCAACCCCTCGTAGATATGCTCGCGGCCGGCAAGATAGGCCGGACTATCGGTCGCTGGATTGTCGCGGAATCGAGCGATGGTGAAGGTCCGATCCAGCGCCAGGCCGGCTAACGCGGCTTTTTGTGCCTCACTGATACGGCTGACATGAGCCAACGCGGTTGCAAGCCAGAAATGCGCAAGCGGCAAGTTCCGATTCATGTCCACAGCGCGATGAAGAAGAACCACCGCTTCCTCGTCAGCGCCAAGCTGTAGCTTGGCGACACCGGCGATCGTCAGCCAGACATATGCATTGGTGTCACGAGGGCTGAGGCGAAGCGCCTCGTGAATATGCGCCTCGGTCTCGGCGCCACGACCAACGAAATACTTCGCCTGACCGATGAAGCCGTGTGCCATTGCCAAGTTATGGTCGATCGCCAATGCCTGCTCAAACTCGGCAATGCCTTGAGATATCCGGTGTGTATGGATTTGAACGAACCCCAAGTACAAATGGGCAGAGGCGTGATCGGGTACCGACGACAGGACCTTGTTTAGTACCGCTTCCGATGCGGCGAAGCGATCGCCACGTTCGTCGGTCATAAAAAAGAACCCGCTCATCGTATCGACAGTGGCGATGCCGACCGCAGCCTCGACATTTCCAGGATCGAGCGCGAGCGCACGTTCGAAGAAGCTGCGCGCCTGAAGCATGTGGTCGGGGGTCCACCCCTTATTCACGGACGCCATGCCCTGAAAATAAAGATCCATCGAGTCGGGATGTGGGGAGCGTTCGGCACGCCGAGCCTCCGCGGCGATCAAATGGGCGCCGAGCTGATTGGCAAGGCGCGCCACAATCTCGTCTTGCATATCGAAGAGATCCGCCAGTGGCTTATCGAAACGCTCGGCCCAGAGATGCGCCCCGCTATCGGCGTCGATGAGCTGCACGTTGATGCGCAAACGATTGCTGCCGCGCTGCACCGAGCCTTCAAGGACATAGCGCACATTGAGTTCGCGGCCGATCTTTTTCACGTCGAAAGGCTTGCCCTTGTAGGTGAAGGCAGTGTTGCGGGCGATGACAAACGAGCCGCCGATGCGCGACAAGTCCGTGGTAAGGCTCTCCGTAACGCCATCGACAAAGTAATCCTGTTCGGGATCACCACCTAAGTTGGCGAACGGTAGTACCACAATAGAAAGACGGGGTGTTGAGGGCGAGTTTGGCGTCGGGCTCCCACGCTGCCGCGTTGCGCTGTGTCCATTCTGAACGACGGCATAGGCCCGTATCGGACGGGCTATGTTCTTGAGGGTCTGCTCGCCCAGATCGGTGAACTCGACTGCGACTTTGCCGCTGACTTGATCGTAGGCAGAAGACGAGATGCAGATGCCGCCGGGTTCGGCTATTCCCTCAAGCCGCGCCGTGACATTGACGCTGTCGCCGAGAATGTCGTCACCATCAATCAAAATGTCGCCGAGGTTAATCCCAATCCGGTACTGCATACGCCGGTCCTGCGGGATGCCTTCATTGCGTTCGGCCATTACGGCCTGTACGGCGACGGCGCATTCGACCGCATCGACGACCGAAGGAAATTCGAGAAGCACGCCATCCCCCGTGGTCTTCACGATACGACCGCCATGCTTTGCTGTCAGCGCATCCGTGACGACTCGGTGTTCGCGCAGAATGCGCGCGGTGCCCGCTTCATCGAGCCCCATCAGGCGTGAATAGCCCGCCACATCAGCGGCCAATATCGCCGCCAACCTGCGTTCAACCCGACTTGGCTGGTCCGCGGCCATGACCCGCAAATCCCTCTTGGCGTCGCGTCATCTTGTACAATAAGCCAACTGCCATGCAACCCACGCTCGCCGCTGAAGTCCTCGGTCCCAGTTCATTTGGCTGACGTCGGACATACGGCCGCTCGTGGCACTTTGTGACACTGGATGAAGCCAGATCGCGACAGCCGAAGTGAGATGAAAAAGGGCGTGGGGATGGCTCACTCGGGCACGCCAGCCGCCCTCATGCCTTCGTACATACGCTCCCGACCGGCCAGATAGTTGGAATTTTTGCTCGATATGCCGGCACGGAAGCGGCTGATCGTGAACGTCGGATCGAGTTCGAGTCCCGCGCGCGCGGCTGCGCGCGCGTCGTCGAGCTGGTCGATCAGGGCGAGGGAAGCTGCAAGAAAGAAATGTGCGGCCGCGAAATTACGGTTGGCGTCCAATGCTCTACGCAGCCACACAACCGCTTCAGAGTCGTTGCTGAGTTGGGCTTTGGCATTCCCCACCCACGTCAGCCACAAGGCAATTTTTGTGTCCCGTGGGCTGAGGCGCAGAGCTTCGTTTACGTGCCCCTCGGTCTCGTCCGCGCTCCCACTGAAATACTTGGCACCGCCGATCAGCCCGTGCGCGAAAGCCAGATTTCGATCGAGCGCCAGCGCCTGCTCGCATTGGACGATGCCCTCCACCGCGCGGTTGGAGCAGATTAGAACGTGCCCCAAAAGGAGGTGCGCCATCGGATGGTTTGGAGCAAGCGACAACACTTTGGTTAAAGTAGCCGTTGCCGCGGCAAGGCGCTCCGCCCGGTCGTCGGCCATGAAATACGCGCCGCGCTGCGTGTCGACGGTCGCTTTGCCCACGAGGGCCTCGATGTTACGCGGATCGAGCGTGAGCGCGCGTTCGAAGCAGTCCATTGCCTGCGCTACATTCTCAGGCGATGAGCCCTTGTTGATCCAGGCCGCACCCTTGAAATAAAGGTCCATCGAATCGGGATTGGGCTCGTATTCCACCCGATGAGCCTCGGCTTCGATCATCTGGATATTCAGTGTGTTCGCAAGCCTTGATACGATCTCATCCTGCATGTCGAAAAGATCGGCAACCGGCTTGTCGAATCGCTCGGCCCAGAGGTGATTTCCTGTCTCCGCGTCTATAAGCTGCACGTTCACCCGAAGACGCTTGCCGCCGTGCTGAACGCTGCCCTCCAGCACGTACCTCACGTTCAATTCGCGACCGATCTGTTTCAGATCGACATGCTTTCCCTTGTAAGTGAAGGCGGTGTTGCGCCCGATGACAAAGCTTCCCGATATGCGCGACAGATCGGTGGTCAGACTTTCGGTCACGCCATCGACGAAATATTCTTGTTCGGGATTGCCACCTATGTTGGCGAAGGGAAGCACCACGATCGAAAGGCGCGGTGGCGCTGAAGCGGTGGCTACCTTCGTCTGCACCGGCCTGCGTACTTCGAGCGAATAAGCCCGGATAGGCTCGGCAATGTTCTTCAGACTCTGCTCGCCGAGATCACTGACCACCAGATCGAGCCGCGCCTTGACCTGCCGATAGGCATCCTCGGACAGGCAAATCGCCCCCGGCTTGGCGACGCCTTCAAGGCGGGCGGCAATATTGACGCTGTCGCCCATGAGATCGCCGTCCGATTCCTCGACAACGTCACCGAGGTGGATTCCCATACGAAACTCTATGCGGCGATCTGGCGACAGTCCGGCATTGCGCTCGACCATGCCGTTCTGAACCTCAATGGCGCAGCGCACGGCGTCGACCACACTGCTGAACTCGACCAGGGCTCCATCGCCAGTGCGTTTTACAACGCGCCCGTTGTGGACGGAAATCGTCGGATCAATCAGATCGCTTCGCAGCGTCCGCAGCCGCGCCAGCGTGCGGTCCTCGTCACTGCCCGCGAGGCGGCTGTAACCCACAACATCGGCGGCAAGAATCGCGACGATCTTGCGGTGCGTTTGGTTGCCGGTCATCCGCCGGGTCCCCGAAAATGGATTGGGCAATAAGTGCGAATGCTATTTCAAGTCGAACAATAAAGCCATGACCAACCACTCGTCATTTGTTCGGCCGACCGACAGCTAGGGCCTTGTCCCGCCGGGCGATTCTGCTGGAAAATCCTTTGGCCGTCCGCGCACTTCCGGTCCGCTGGCCCTTAGCAGTTATGGCTGATCCAGCCGACGATGTCGCTATCGGGATCGAAGCGGGTGATGGGCGCCCACCCAAAATTCGGCTTGCGCCGTCGGGCAAATCACCTTTAGAAGCCCGCCCGTCTCGCGCCCCTTCACGAGGGGCGTATCGCGATCGTCACGGACGTTGGGCGCGGGATGCGGTGGACGCCTCACATGCGACGGACGAGCGCATGCGAGGTGTACGGCGAAGCCACGTGGTTCTGACGTCTCGACGCTGACGTCAAGCGAGCGACAATGCTTGCGCATTGCGCTGGTGACGGTGACAAAAAGCCCGATCGCCGGGAAGAGCGTGGAATAAGCCGTTCAAACCATTGCGCGGGGAATGCCGGGTGTTTCCGGTGTGACCGTGGTGACTAACTTGTGTGCTTTCTTACTACGCACACAAGGCTGCGGGCGCGCCGAGCGCCCGGCATTCCCTGCGCCCTCCGATTTTCGAGGGGCGATGATGGCAACAACCCGGGCGAAACAGGCCGCGGGAATGCCCCGCTGTGACCTGAGGTCCCGTCGCGGCTCATCCTTCGAGACGCGCGCGAGCACGCTCCTCTGGGTGAGGTCTCCCTCATGGCGAGGAGCGCGCCGCACGGCGCGCGTCTCGAAGGATGAGGTCCCTCGCGACCGTTGAATCGAAGGTGCCCGGCCCTATAATGCAGGCCAGAAAACAAGGAAAAAACATGATCCACGTCTGCTCGCTCGCCGCCCTGCCCGCAACTGTCAAGACCACTGGCGCGAGCCATATCCTCACCATCATGGCCAATGTCGATCAGGTACAGCGGCCTACGTCAGTGCTTCCCGCCAACCACCTGAAGGTTCAGGTCGACGACATCACCGAGGCGGTCGAAGGCTTTGTCGTGCCGGCGGAGGTCCATGTCGAGCAAATCCTGAATTTCGTGCGCGGCTGGAATCGCAGCGCGCCGCTGGTCGTGCATTGTTACGCCGGCATCAGCCGCTCGACCGCGAGCGCCTTTGCCGCGGCCTGTGCGCTCAATCCGCATCGCGACGAAAGCGCGATCGCGCGCCAGATCCGCGCCGCCTCGCCGATTGCTTCGCCGAACCGGCTGATCGTCAGCCTCGCCGACCAGGCGCTGGGACGCGAGGGACGGATGCTGCGCGCGCTGGACGAAATGGGGCCGGGCAGCCTGATCAGCGTCGGCCAGCCGTTCCGGATCGATCTCGAATAATCTATCGCCTGGGCTCCTCCGGTTGAACTTGGGCCGTCCGAGGAGACACTCAGTGAGATGCACGCGGCGGAGGGGCTCGCGGCGGAGGGGCGGATGTTTGATTTTTTCGCGGTTGCGATCGCGGTCGTCGCGCTGGTGATTGCGCGCAAGGCGCTGGATCGGGTGGCCGGCCTGAAGGCGCGGCTGGACGCGCTTGAGGCTGGCGAATGGCGCGTCGCGCCGCCCCCACCGCCGCTCGCACCTGCCGAACCATCCGCGCCTGACGAAGCCGCGGCAAGCGAGCCTGCAGCCACGACCGCGGCTGCCGAACCGGCGACGCCGCCGCTTCACGAAGCTCCGCCGTCCGTTCCGGACGACGCCGGTGCGGATGCTCCTCGCTCAACGCCGGCCGCACCGCCGCCCCTTCCCTCGGCCACGCCCGGCTTCGAGGAGCGGGTCGGCACGCGCTGGGTCGTGTGGCTCGGCGGGCTGACCTTGGCGCTCGGCGGCTTCTTCATGGTCCGCTACTCGATCGACGCCGGCCTGCTCGGGCCCGGCGTGCGGGTGCTGTTGGGCGTCGCCTTCGCGCTCACCTTGCTTGCTGCCGGCGAATGGACGCGGCGCTCGGAAAGCACCTCCTCCATCGCGGTGCTGCCGATCGCAAACATCCCGGCGATCCTGACGGCAGCAGGCACTGCGGTCGCTTTCGGGACGGTTTACGCGGCTTACGCGCTTTATGGCTTCCTCGCGCCCGCCTCTGCGTTCATCCTGCTCGGGCTAGTCGCGCTTGGAACGCTCGCGGCTGCGCTGTTGCACGGGCCAATGCCGGCGGGGCTCGGCGTCGTCGCCGCCTTCGGAACACCGCTTCTGGTCTCAAGCGATCAGCCGGATTTCTGGGCGCTCTATCTCTATCTCGCCATCGTCACCGCGGCTGCCTTCGCGCTGGCGCGGATCAGGCTGTGGAGCTGGCTCGCCGTAACCACGATCGCGCTGGCTCTGCTCTGGACTTTCCCGGCCCTCACACTTGAGCCGCTGCCGGTCAGTCCTTCCGCATTCCACGTGGTCGTCGGCGTTGTGCTCGCCGCGCTGCTCGTCGTATGCGGTTTGCTGTTCGGTCCCGCGGCAGAAGACGATCGCCCCGAGCCGGTCTCGTCGGGATCGCTCGCGGCTTATCTGTTCGGCGCCATGCTGATCGTGCTTACGAGCTTCCATGCAGACACCGCCGTCATCGTGTTTGCCGTGCTGACCGCCGCGACGCTGGTGGTCGCATGGCGTGCGCCATCGGCCACCGGTGCGGTGGCGCTGGCGGCGGCCTTGGCCGGCATCGTTTTTCTCGAGTGGGCGATACGGGCAAATCCGGACCTGCTGGTATTACCAGGCGGCCCGCTGCCGGGCATGGGCTCCTCGCCGATCGAAAGCTCCGTTTCACTGCATCTGATCGCCGCCGCCATCTTTGCAGCCGGCTTTGGCGCTGCCGGATTTTTCGCGCAAGGCCTCAGCTCGAACGCTCTGGTTCCGGTGATCTGGTCGGCGTCCGGCGTATTCACGCCGCTTGTGCTGCTGATCGCGCTTTATGGGCGCATCGCCCATCTCGACCGCTCGATCCCTTTTGCGGTCCTTGCGGTGCTGCTCGCGGCAGCCTTTGCCGCGGCCACCGAAATCCTGACGCGACGCGAGCTGCGCCCGGGATCGACCGCCTCGACCGCGTTGTTTGCGACCGGGACGCTGGCTGCACTGGCGCTTGCGCTGACCTTCGCCCTCAACAAGGGCTGGCTCACCATCGCACTGGCGCTGACATCGCTGGGCGCTGCGTGGGTATCGACGCAGCGGCCTATTCCGTTCCTGCGCGTGCTCTCCGCGATCCTCGCCGGCATCGTGGTATTGCGGATCGGCTATGAGCCGCGGATCGTGGGTGCGGCGGTCGGCACGACGCCGATCTTCAACTGGCTGCTCTGGGGCTACGGCGTTCCGGCGCTGTCGTTCTGGGCGGCGAGCATCCTGCTGCGGCGCCAGGGCGATGACAATTCGCTGCGGAGCGTGGAATCCGCCGCGATCCTGTTCACCGTGCTGCTGGTGTTCCTGGAAATCCGCCACGCCATCAATGGCGGCGACGTCTATCGCAACAGCTCAGGCCTGACCGAGACCGCGTTGCAGGTCTGCGCGACGCTCGCCATGGCCATTGGGCTCGAGCGGCTATTGGTGCGAAGCGGCAGCATCATTCACAATGTCAGCGCCATGCTGCTCACGTTGTTTGCGGGCGCGGCGACGCTGGTCGGATTGCTGTTCATCGACAACCCCTACATCTGGTGGGGCACCCGCATCAACGGCGAATTCATCAACGAGCTTCTGCTCGGCTACGCCGCGCCAGCGATCCTCGCGCTATTGTTGTCCTATGCGGTTGCGGGCCGCAGGCCTGCCGCTTACGGCAACACCATTGCAGCCGGCGCGCTGGTGCTGGCGCTGAGCTATGTCACACTCGAGATCCGGCGACTCTACCACGGCCCGTCAATGTCCAGCGGACCGACATACGATGTCGAGCAGTACACTTATTCGATCGCATGGCTCGCCTTCGGCGTTCTGCTGCTCGCAATCGGCATCATCGTCAATTCACAGCGCGCCCGGCTCGCTTCGGCCGTCGTGATCGCACTGACGATCGCCAAGGTATTTCTGGTCGATCTGTCGACATTGGAAGGCGTCTATCGCGCGCTGTCCTTCATGGGCCTCGGCCTCGTGCTGGTCGCGATCGGCTGGTTCTACCAGAAGGTCCTGTTCCGACGGGAAGCCGCACCCGCGGCGCCTGTCGTGCCGGCGCGCGGCTGATGCGGCACCTCATGCTCGCCTTGCCGTCGGGCCGTCCGCACCATCAATCGGTCGAGTGGCGCAGTTCCAGCGCGGGTTCCGATTTCGCCGGTGCGGGCTTCGGCTCCGAGCCGACCGGCTCGAGCTTGCGGCTCTCAACCGCCGGCGTTTCGACCCGCGCGGACACTTCCACGGAGCCGGTTTGCTCAGGCGCCCGTTCGCGGTGCGAACGCGGATGCGCGACTGCGCGCGCCATCAACATCTGCGTCCCACCCTGGTGGTGGAAATCGCAGTACGCGAAACTCATGCCGGACACCGAGCCGCGGAAGCTGCGATCGTCCTGCTTGTCGAGGTTGAAGCAGGGTTCGAACGGAATGCCCCGGAGCGATGCGCAGACGGCCTGTCCCTTGATCTGCAGCGTATTGCCCGGCAGCCGCACATGGCGGATCGGACCACTGCCGCTGAACTGCACCGAACCGGCAGCGCCCATGTCGTCGAGAATCCGGCCTGCGCCGTGGGTGCCGTCAAAACAGGTGAAGGTGAATACCTTGCCGGATACGAAGCGCTTGGCCTCCTCGGCATTCATCTGCCCGGCCATGGCAGGCACCGTCGCAGCGACGGTCACCGCTGCCCCCAACACAAAACGCGCAAGCATGCTCCAACTCCGACTTGAACCCGGCGGCAGGTATGCCCCTTTACCTGCTGCTTACCATACCAACCGTGGCAACATTGGCGCAGCTTCGTTGGTAAAGTCTGAACACCGTCAGGAAATTTTTACCACGATTCGACCCCGAACCTGGCCCGCCAGAATCTTGCCGGCGATCCCGACCACCTCGTCCAAGCCAATTTCGTTAGTGATTTCAGCTAGTTTTTCCGATTCCAGGTCACTGCCCAGGCGTTTCCAGGCGACCTCCCGCAAGTTAAGTGGGCACATCACGGAATCGATGCCCAACAGACACACTCCCCGCAAAATAAACGGAGCGACGGAAGTCGGGAGATCCATCCCGGCGGCAAGCCCGCAAGCCGCGACGGCGCCGCGGTATTTGGTCATCGACAAAAGATTGGCCAGCGTCGTCGAACCGACGCTGTCCACCGCCCCCGCCCAGCGTTCCCGGGCGAGCGGTTTCGCCGGCCCTGAAAGCTCGTTGCGGTCGATCACCTCGGCGGCGCCGAGGCCCTTGAGATATTCGGTCTCCGATGCCCGCCCCGTGGATGCGATGACGTGATAGCCGAGTTTTGCGAGGATCGCGGTGGCGACCGAGCCGACGCCGCCGGCAGCACCGGTGACGGCGACAGGACCGCTCGCGGGCGTCACGCCGTGCTGCTCCAGGGCGAGCACGGCCAGCATCGCGGTGTAACCGGCGGTGCCGATGGCCATCGCACTACGCGCGGAGATGTTGTCCGGAAGACGCACGAGCCAGTCGCCCTTGACGCGAGCCTTCTCGGCATAGGCACCGAGATGCGTTTCGCCGAGCCCCCAGCCGTTGCAGATCACGCGGTCGCCGGCTTTCCAGCGCGGGTGCGAGGATTGTTCGACGGTGCCGGCAAAATCGATCCCTGCAATCATCGGGAACCGCCGCACCACCGGCGCCTTGCCGGTGACGGCGAGACCATCCTTGTAATTCAGGGTCGACCATTCGACACGAACGGTGACATCGCCTTCCATCAAATCGGCTTCGTCGAACTGGACGAGGGCCGCGGTCGTGCCGTTCTCTGCTTTGTCGATTCTGATCGCTTTAAAGGTAGCCAACGCAACATCTCCCGGCGTTTATTTCGTGAAGCAAGGCCAACTCTAGCACCCACGAAATCGCGCGGCGAGAGCCATATGATAGCGAGCCGGTCAGGCGGGCTGCGCCATCGCGCGGCGGACCGGCGCCTCGACGATCGGCAGATTGATCAGCGCCGACAGCACGCCGAACAGAACCGAAAGCCACCAGATCGGGGTGTAGGAATTGAACTTTTCGAACACGATTCCGCCGAGCCACACGCCGAGGAACCCGCCCACCTGATGGCTGAAGAAAGCGAAGCCATAAAGCGTCGCGAGCCAGCGTGTCCCGAACATCAGAGCGACGAGGCTCGAGGTCGGCGGCACCGACGACAGCCACAGCAGCCCGGTCACAACACCGAACGCAATCGCCGAAAAGGTCGTGATCGGAAACGAGATGAACGCAATGATCGCGAGCGCGCGGATGAGATAGAGCGCGGAAAGGATGTAACGCTTCGGCATCCTGTTCTGAAGCCAGCCGACGCTGAGCGAGCCGATGATGTTGCAAAGGCCGATGGTGGCGATCACCCAGCCACCGACCTCAACCGGCACACCGCGATCGACCAAGTAGGCCGGCAGATGCACCGTGATGAAAGCGAGCTGAAACCCGCACGTGAAGAAGCCGAGCACCAACAGAACATAGGAGCGATGTCCGAAGGCTTCCTTCAGCGCACTCCTCATGGTCTGGTGTTCGGCAGCCGAAGACGCTTCCGCTTCAGAGGGCGGTGTGGCCAGCGCCAGTGACAGCGGCACGACCAGCAGCATCATGGCGGCAAATACCGCAAGCGCGGTGTGCCAGCCAAAGACGTCGATCAGCGCAACCCCGAACGGAGCAAATACGAACTGGCCGAGCGATCCCGCCGCCGTACCTGCGCCAAGCGCGACGCTGCGCCACTCCGGCGGTAACAGCTTGCCAAAGGCCGACAGGATCAGATTGAACGACGCACCGGACAGGCCGAACCCAATCAGGACGCCGGCGCTCAGGTCGAGCGCCAACGGCGTCGAGGAATGGCTCATGATGATGAGGCCGGCCGCATACAGCAATGCGCCGACAGAGAGGACCCGCACCGTACCGAACCGGTCCGCAATCGCACCCGCGATCGGCTGCCCGATTCCCCACAGCAAATTCTGGATCGCTATCGCGAGCCCGAACACGTCGCGTCCCCATGAGAAGTCGCGGCTCATGGGTTGCATGAAGAATCCAAAGCTCGAGCGAGGACCGAAGGTCAGCATGCTGATCAGGCACCCACACACGATAATCACCAGCGGCGTACGCCAGCCGGGCGTGGCAGGAAGCCGACGCAGATCAACGCCGATCGAAGCCATGCAAATCTCCCGAAGGGACGCTCGCTGGGCTGTTGCGGCCTGCGAAACAAGTTACCCGCCGGCTGGACTCGGCGGGTCGTCGAAACTAACGCAAATACATAAAACCAGAAATACACCGATCGGTGCACATGAGAGACTGCAATGCAGCCCTGCACGTTTCTTCGCGCGCCGCTCCGCCGGCGCAACGCGGAGCCTTCACCGTCGCGAGGAACTCTCCATTTCCGCCGAACTCTTCGCGGCCTCGACGAGTTCCGCCGATAGCTGCGCGGTTTGCGCGGGCGTGCCCCAGCTCGGCGCGTCGCTCCCATCGCCCCAGGCGCGCGGCCTGTAGAAGGTATGCACACCGTATCGGTACATCTTCTTCATTTCACTGACCCAGGACGGATGCACCCAATAGGCATGGTAATGCGTCGACTTGCCGACTTCCGGCAGCCAGATCTGGCCGTCAAGCATGGCTTTCGCAATCCTCTTGGCGCGATCCCACATGTCGGGTTCGCGCACGACATCGGCGACGTTATCGCAGGCGAAGGTGAACTGGCAGGCGAAATGCCGATGCTTGTTCTGATAGACCACGCCGCACACCGTGGTGGGATAGAAACCGGAGAAGGCGCGGTTCAGCACGACCTGCGCCACCGCAATCTGGCCACGTACCGCCTCGCCGCGCGATTCGAAATAAACCGCTTCCGCCAGACACTTTTCCGACTTGGCGCGCGACTTCTCGTCCAACAGTCCGAGCCGTTCGGCGGGCGACTTCTCGCGCTGCTCGTCCGCATTGACTTCGCCCTTCGGCGCGATGCTTTCGCCGCTCTCGGACGTCTTGGATGCGTCTTCCGTGGCCGCGGGCAGCGACGCCGTCGATTTCATGTCGGGGTCGGCGTGCGCTTCCGGCTTGACGACGACGGGCTCTTCGCCGGGTTGCCAGCGTTCGATGGTTTCGCTCGGCGCACCGAGCGACTGGCTGCCGAAATAAAGGCCGGCGGTCTTCACCGAGAAGCCGCCGGTCGACGGGCTGCTCTCGAACGTCGCCCCCTCAGAGTAGGATGTGCTTTCCAGATCCCGCAGCGGATGCGCCTCCAGCGACAGGGAGATATCGTATTGCGGAAGCGGCGGCGCGCTCATCGCCTCCGCCAGTTCCGGATCAAGCGGCGCGCGGGCGGCCGGTGATGTGGCTTCCGCGCTCTTGGCGCCGCGCACGTTCGGACTCAACGCCGCGGGATCATCCTTCGCCGGCGCCGCATTGGCGGGCGCCGCCGCTTGCGGAGCGGGAGGCGCCACGACGAGGCGGTCGCCCTTCAGCGTCCGATCAACCTTGGGAAAATCGGAAGCCTGATAGCGCGGCGGCGTCTGAAGCACCTGGTTGCGCGGAATCGACCCGGTGATGTCAGTGGGGGGATTGAAGCTGACGCGCTGATAGCTTGGCGGAGGCGGCGCGGCGGTCCCGATCGGCCGGCTGAAGCTATAGGCCGCGACGTGGATGCTATCGAGCGATGAAAATATGCGGCTGTGCCATCGCTCGGCGACGCCGGGTTGTTGCGCCAGCCGCGATGACAAGTCCTGAAATCCGACTTGTGTCGGGACCAATGCGAAACCGCAAAGACCGAGGCCGAAGAACGCAAACTGTGCGCTCCTCGGCCGGCTACGCAACTGTGACATCTCAACGCTCACGCGACGCAACACCAGGCTTACGCGACCGAATTCCAGTACCTCCGTGCAATTCGATCGTTTCGGGTAATAACTAATTTAGGTTGCGAGGGAGTTAATCGGCGTGTCGTGCGCAACACACGCAATCATTCAGCGAATTTGCGCCGATCACATCGAGAGCGTTGGTAAACAGGCGCTCCAGCAAAGTGGTAAATTTCGCGTCAACAAAAAGGATGAAGAAATTTGCGGGTTCCCGTGATGATGCGGGCAGCCAGGACTTCTCCGGCATCCCCAAAAACGAAAATGCCCGGAACGAATCCGGGCATTTTCACTTCAAGCAATCACTGTTGTTTACGCCTGGCTGGCGACTTCCTTGCCGAGCGCGGCCTGCGCGGCCGCGAGGCGCGCGATCGGCACGCGGTAGGGCGAGCACGAAACATAATCGAGTCCGACCTGATGGCAGAACGCGACTGAAGCGGGATCGCCGCCGTGCTCGCCGCAAATGCCGACCTTGAGCGAGGGACGCGTCTTGCGACCGCGAGCGACGCCGATCTTCACCAACTCGCCGACGCCATCGCGGTCCACGGAGATAAAGGGATCGATCTCCAGAATGCCCTTGGCGACATAGGCGCCAAGGAAACTCGCCGCATCGTCACGGCTGATGCCGTACGTCGTTTGCGTCAGGTCGTTGGTGCCGAACGAGAAGAACTCCGCGGTCTTGGCGATATCGCCCGCCATCAGGCAGGCACGCGGCAGCTCGATCATGGTGCCAACCTGATAATCCAGCTTGGCGTGGGTCTCCTTCATCACCGCCTGCGCCGTCGTATCGATCCTGGTCTTGACGAGGTCGAATTCGGCCTTGGTCGCAATCAGCGGCACCATCACCTCGACGCCCACGGTCTTGCCGGTGCGTTTGCCGGCTTCGACGGCGGCTTCGAAAATGGCGCGCGCCTGCATCTCGGCGATCTCGGGATAGACGATCGCAAGCCGGCAACCGCGGAAACCGAGCATCGGGTTGAATTCGGCGAGTTCGCGGGCACGGTCGGCGAGCCGGCGCGGATCGGTATTCATCGCCCGCGCGACTTCCTCGACCTCTGCCTGCGTGTGCGGCAGGAACTCGTGCAGCGGCGGGTCGAGCAGCCTGATCGTCACCGGCATCCCCTTCATGATTTCGAACAGTTCGACGAAATCCGCCCGCTGCATCGGCAGCAACTTTGAAAGCGCGGCGCGGCGCGCGCGCTCATCCTCGGAGAGGATCATTTCGCGCACGGTGCGAATTCGCGTCTCTTCGAAAAACATGTGCTCGGTGCGGCAGAGGCCAATTCCTTCGGCGCCGAATTTCACCGCGGTGCGCGCGTCGTCCGGCGTATCGCCGTTGACGCGAACGCCGAGCTTGCGCACGGCGTCGGCCCATCCCATCAGCGTCCCGAACTCGCCCGACATCTGCGGCTCGATCATCGGCATACGTCCGGCAAGAACCTGTCCGAGCGAGCCGTCGATGGTGATGACATCGCCGGTCTTGAAAGTGCGTGAACCGATGCTCATGAGGCCGCGGCCGTAATCGACGCGGATGGCGCCACAGCCGGAGACGCAAGGCTTGCCCATGCCGCGCGCCACCACGGCGGCGTGCGAGGTCATGCCGCCGCGGGTGGTCAGGATGCCTTCTGCGGCGTGCATGCCGTGAATGTCTTCCGGCGAGGTCTCGATCCTGACCAGAATGACCTTGTGCCCGTCGGCCTGCAGTTTGGCGGCCTCATCGGAAGAAAACACGATCTCGCCCGATGCGGCGCCTGGCGAAGCCGGCAGGCCGGTCGCGATCACATCGCGCTTGGCGCCGGGATCGATGGTTGGATGCAGCAACTGATCGAGCGATGCAGGATCGATCCGCAGCACAGCGTCCTTTTTCGAGATCAGACCTTCATTGGCGAGTTCAACCGCGATCTTGAGCGCGGCCCTGGCCGTGCGCTTGCCGTTGCGGGTCTGCAGCATCCACAGTTTGCCCTGCTCGACGGTGAACTCCATGTCCTGCATGTCGCGGTAGTGCTTTTCGAGCAGCGTATAAATCCGCGTCAGTTCCTTGAACGCCGCCGGCATCGCCTGTTCCATCGAAGGCTTGTCGGATCCGGACTCTTTGCGTGCATCCTCGGTGATATCCTGCGGCGTGCGGATGCCGGCCACCACGTCTTCGCCCTGGGCGTTGATCAGGAATTCGCCGTAGAGCTTGCTCTCGCCGGTCGAGGGATTGCGTGTGAACGCAACGCCGGTCGCAGACGTCTCACCCATATTGCCGAACACCATCGCCTGCACGTTGACGGCGGTGCCCCAGGATTCCGGAATGTCGTGGAGCTTGCGATAGGTCACCGCGCGCGCATTCATCCAGGATGAAAACACGGCGCCGATCGCGCCCCAGAGCTGATCATAAGGGTCCTGCGGGAATTCCGATCCGGTTTCCCGTGCGAGCGCTTCCTTGTACTGGCCGACGAGTTGGACCCAATCCTCGCCCGTCAGATCGGTATCGAGCGTATAGCCCTGGCTGTCCTTGTAGGTATCGAGAATGTCTTCGAAGTGAGAGTGCTCGAAGCCGAGCACCACGTCCGAATACATGGTGATGAAGCGGCGATAGCTGTCATAGGCGAAACGGCGATCGCCGGACAATTCCGACAGCGCCTCGACGGTGACGTCGTTGAGGCCGAGATTGAGCACCGTGTCCATCATGCCCGGCATCGAGGCGCGGCCGCCGGAGCGGACAGACACCAGCAGCGGATTTTTGGAATCGCCGAAGCCTTTGCCGGTGAGCTTGCCGACATAATCGAGCGCTTTCTCGACCTGGCCTTTCAGCTCCTTTGGATAGGTCTTCTCATGCGCGTAGAAATAGGTACAGACCGAGGTCGGAATGGTGAAGCCGGGAGGCACCGGCAATCCGAGGTTGGCCATTTCAGCAAGGTTAGCGCCCTTGCCGCCGAGCAGATCGCGCAGGCCGGCTTTGCCTTCGGCCTTGCCGTCACCGAAGGTGAAGACCCATTTGCCCGACTTGACCGTCTCCGTGGCCGACTTGGCGGCGACCGGCTTTTTTGCCGGCTTCGCCGGGCTCTTCTTCAGCGCTTTGCGAGCCGCCGCCGACGGCGCGGGCTTGGCCCGAACCGCCGCGGAAGACTTTGATTTCGCAGCAACTTTCTTCGATTTCGCGACGGCTTTGGCCATGACAGAAATGATCCGCTGAAGTGACAAGGATTGAGCGCCTTACACCACTTTGAGCGGCCCGGCGCAAGCCGCGGAACCCGATCAGGGCTTCTCGATCAGGGCCTAGTGGAAACCCCGAAACAGGCCGAGGCCGATCAGGCCGTTCAGGATCAAGAAGACCGCGACGATGAAATTGAGAAGCCGCGGCATGAGCAGAATGAGAACGCCCGCAATCACGGAGATGATCGGCGAGATATGGGCGACGGTAAGCGTCATCGAAAACAGCTCCTCTGATGGGTGAATGTCGAATCGAGGAGCGGCACCTTATCATCCCCCTCTTCTGGTTCCACGACAGGAGACGCTTTCACCGTCAAGGGGTTCCCCGTCGCTCCAAAAATTCATCGGAAACAAGGCGCTGTCCCGAATTTTTTTCTGGGGAACGATGCCGGGAGCGATGAATTGGATCGCATTGCATGCCGGCCCCGCGCCGGAATCAGCAGCGCATCGCCAAAGCGCGCCCGAAAAGACGCGTGAATTGACTGATGGCGCCGCGCCGCATCCGGGGTACGAGAACCGTCTCGATCCGCTAAAGCTCCTTTCGGACCACGATCCGATGGATGCGCTTTCCCGATGACGCGCTGACGACTTCCTCGTCGAGCAGTGTCGCGGCCCCTGCCAGCTCCGAGCGAACCAGCGATGGCCCGAAAGCCGCGTAGAGACGCGCGTGCTTGTCGCGCTGGTCCTCGCCTTCGGTCACGCGCCAGCTCAGATAGAAGATTCCACCGGGCTTGACGATCTCGAACATGCGTCGGACCGCCGGCGCGATCTGCGCGACGCCGAGATGCATGATCACGGTTTCGCAGAGCACATTGACGAAGCTGTTGGCGGCGATGCCGCTCAGGCTGGGCAGCTCCGCAAGAGTGAATTCGAACTGCGGATACCGCCGGCGCGCTTCGGTCAGAAGACCATTCGATGCGTCGAAGCCTTTTGCCGGAAAACCGCTCGCACTCAGCCAAGCGACTTCGGGCCCGCTGCCACAGCCGATATCGGCGGTCAGCCCACTCGCGATAAAGAAGCGCCTGACGATGACGTGCAGATCGACCGGGGCCGGTTGCTCGTGCCAGTCCTTGGCGAACGCTGCGGCGTCATTGTCGTAGGCCGCGAGCGTCTGCCGGTCCAACCCTAGCCCTCGATCCTGGAAAAATCCGCAACGGCGCGCGTGGCGGCGCGAATCTCGTTCAAAAGCTTCAAACGATTTTCGCGCACTTTTGCATCCTCGTCGTTGACCTTGACCTTGTCGAAGAACGCATCCACCGCAGGCCGGAGCCTGGCCATCGCGCTCATGGCGCTCGTGAAATCCTCGTTCATCACGGCAGCGCCGGCCTCGCGCTTGGCCTGATCGATGGCTTTGGCGAGCGCCTTTTCCTCGTCGAGCTTATAGAGCGCAGCATCCGGCGCACCGTCGAAGGCTCGCTTGTCCTTCTTTTCCTCGATGCTGAGAATGTTGCTGGCGCGCTTGGTGCCAGCGAGCAGGTTCTTGCCATCGTCGCTGTCGAGAAATTTGCCGAGGGCTTCGACGCGGCGGACCACCATCAGAAGGTCGTCCTGACCCTCGAGCGCGAACACGGCATCGACCAGATCGTGCCGCGCGCCCTGCTCGCGAAGCTGAACTTTCAGACGGTCGGCGAAGAAGGAGAGGAGGTCAGCGATTATACGTGCCTCATCCGGCTGAGCCGGAGCACCAAACCTAAGCCTATTGCCGATCTCCGTTGCATGCGCCGCCAGCGCAGCAAATTGGGGGGCAAGTTGAGGATTCTCTTCGGCACGCTCCTGCTTTAATTGTCTTTGACGAGCGAGGTTTGCGTGAACTAACGCGAATCTCAATGGAAACAAAAGAACTACTCGTAGATGAACCTTCAGACTATTTTCGAGAAGCAGCCGGATCACACCGAGGGCAGCGCGCCGTAGCGCGTATGGATCCTTACTTCCGGTAGGCTTTTCATCAATGGCCCAGAATCCAACCAGCGTATCGATCCTGTCGGCTAGCCCTACAGCAACAGAAACCGGAAGTCGTGGAACTACATCATCCGGCCCCTTGGGCTGATAGTGCTGTTCAATCGCAAACGCGACCTCGCCATCTTCTCCCTGCTTTTGCGCGTAGTGGGTCCCCATCATTCCCTGTAACTCGGGAAATTCACCAACGACCTCTGTCAGCAAATCCGCCTTCGCGAGCCTAGCGGCTCGTCTCGCTTTGCTAACGTCAGCTCCCACCACTGGCGCAATCTTGGCGGCTAGCTCCTCAATTCGAGTTATGCGCTCGGCCTGGGTACCAAGTTTTTCATGAAAGACCGTTGTCTCGAACTTATATAGGCGATCTTCGAGCTTGGTCTTGCGATCAGATTCATAGAAAAACTTAGCATCAGATAACCGAGCGCGAATGACACGCTCATTGCCGGCTACAATCGCTCGCCCACTATCTGTCGCCTCGATATTGGCGACCATGATAAATTTCGGAACCAGAAAACCAGTCTCAGCGTTTCGGACTACAAAGCATTTTTGATTGTTGCGAATCGTAGACCTGATAATTTGGCCCGGGAGCACCAAGAAATCCTGATCAAAATCTCCCATTAGCACGACCGGCCATTCGACTAGACCCGCGATCTCATCTAACAGTACCGGGTCCTCGAAGAGCTCAAATCCTTGCGCGAAGGCGAGCTGACGAGCGTCGGTGACGATCGTATCCCTCCGCCGCTCGGAATCGAGCACGACCTTCGCGTCGAGCAGCTTCGCCTCATAGTCCTCGAAACGGCGCACGGAGATCGCCTGCGGCGCCATGAAGCGATGGCCAAATGTCGTCTGGCCGCTCTCGATGCCGTCGACGGCAAATTTCACCACGTCAGGCTCTTCGGTCTCGAGTCCAAAAGTGCACGTGATCGCATGCAGCGGCCGCACCCAGGAGAGCGATCCTGATCTGGCCGATCGCGCGCCCCAGCGCATCGATTTCGGCCACGGGAAGGTTCTGACGATCACGGGCAGGATTTCGGCGAGCACATCAATGGTGGCGCGACCCGGCTTTTCGATCAGCGCGATGTAAAAATCGCCCTTCTTCGGATCGCTTTGAATCTTCGCTTCATCGAGCGACGACAGTCCGGTGGCCTTCAGAAAGCCCGCAATCGCAGCTTCCGGCCCGCCGACGCGCGGCCCCTTGCGTTCTTCCTTCAGGTCGGCTTGACGCGCCGGAATGCCATGGACGGTCAACGCCAGGCGGCGCGGGGTCGCGAAGGCCTTGGCGCCTTCATAAACGAGGCCCTCGGCAATGAGCTTGTCGGTGACCATACGGCGCAGATCGTCCGCCGCCTTCGCCTGCATGCGCGCGGGGATTTCTTCGGAAAACAGTTCGAGCAGGAGATCGGGCATTCAATTGCGCTCTTTGCGGAAACGGCGAGGCACACGCAGGTGCACCTCCCCTCCCCCTTGCGGGGAGGGGTCGGGGGTGGGGGGCAACGCGCGCTGAATCTCGCTGAGAACCCCCTCAAGATTTTCGAGCACCTCGTTATTCCAGAACCTCATCACACGATAGCCTCTGGCTTCGATAGAGCGCGTGCGCGACGCATCGGATGCCTGTTGCCAACCATGCTGCCCGCCGTCGAGTTCGATCGCGAGCTTTGCCTTACGGCGCGCAAAATCAACAATGTAACTGCCAATGAGAGCTTGGCGGCGGAAATGCGAACCGGCCAAATGAATGTCGTGACGAAGCCGCTGCCACAGCACACGTTCGGCATCGGTCGGTTGGGCGCGCATCCGGCGCGCAAATTGCCGCCGAGGGTCAATCATCACGCTCGATTCAATCACATTCGCCATCATCTGTGGACCCCCACCCCCGACCCCTCCCCGCAAGGGGGAGGGGAGCAGAGGCGCCAACAGCGCGGAAGTCCTAAACCAACGAGCGTTGAATGAATCAGTTCGCCCTCCCCGTTTCGGTATGCACCCAGGCTTCGCCGCAGGCTTTTGCGAGTTCGCGCACCCGCAGGATGTAGCTCTGGCGTTCCGTCACCGAGATCACGCCGCGCGCGTCGAGCAGATTGAAGGCGTGGCTTGCCTTGATGCACTGGTCATAGGCCGGCAGCGCCATCAGATGCTCTCTCCGTTTGCTGCCATCGCGCCAGCCAGCTTCGAGATACTTCCGGCACGCTTGTTCGGCCATCTTGAACTGCTCGAACAGCATCGCCGTATCGGCAACTTCGAAATTGTGCCGCGAATATTCCTGCTCGGCCTGAAGGAAGACGTCGCGATAGCTGACCTTCTCGGCCCCCTCGCGGCCGTTGAAATTGAGTTCCATGATGCTGTCGACGCCCTGCAAATAGCAGGCGAGACGTTCGAGCCCGTAAGTGAGCTCGCCGGAGACCGGTGCGCATTCGACGCCCGCGACCTGCTGGAAGTAGGTGAACTGGCTCACCTCCATGCCGTCACACCAGCATTCCCAGCCCAGTCCCCATGCGCCCAATGTCGGGCTCTCCCAATCGTCCTCGACGAAACGAATGTCGTGCAGACGCGAATCGATGCCGATGGCGGCAAGCGATTTCAGATAGAGCTCCTGAATGTCAGGCGGCGAAGGCTTCAGGATCACCTGAAACTGATAGTAGTGCTGCAAGCGATTGGGATTTTCGCCATAGCGCCCGTCCTTCGGACGCCGCGAGGGCTGCACATAGGCCGCGTTCCACGGCTTGGGGCCGAGCGCACGCAGCGTGGTCGCCGGATGAAAGGTGCCGGCCCCGACTTCCATGTCATAGGGCTGCAGGATCACGCAGCCGTAATCGGCCCAATAACGCTGGAGCGTCAGGATCAATCCCTGGAACGAGCGTTCCGGGCGCATATGCGCAGGCAAGGCATCCATCGTCGATCAGGTCTTTCCGCGGATCAAATCGCGCGGGACCGTATCGGCGTGGAGTTTTGGAATCAAGGCGATGGCGGCTTAGCCCGGCCGGTAGGCGCCCGTATTGGGGTCCCGCCGAAGCGTCGGAATTTCCCGCGAGCGGGCGGCTTCGGCAGCCCGCGCAAGGCGAGCCTCCTCCAGTTCCTGGCTAACCCGAAGGGCAGTCCGGTAGGCCCAGCGAACCATGGCCAGCCCTCCAAGAGCGCCAGCAAATGCGACAAGCGCCGGCATCGATCGATCCTCGTCCATTGGTCACACGCCCCATTTCACGCATTGTCTACCAAGGCAGGGCGTCCCGCAATCGGATCAAGCGGGACGAAATGGCGCGGGTATCCTGTTCAAAACCCGAATTTTGCCCAAATTGCCCTGACCTCGAGGGCCGAAATCGCCTCCTCCGGCAGGCTGGCGACGCCTTCCGATGCCGCAACGGCCCCGGGCGACCGACGCCCGAGCAGGCCGGACAGCATGCCGCTGGACGGCGCGATCAACGGCGTTTGTACTTTCTCGCCATAACGAGCCCGAAGCGTCGAGCGCAGGTCGCCGATCGAGTCGGCCAGACCAAGCGATACGGAGGTCTCGCCCGCCCAGTACTCGCCGGTGAACAACAGGTCATCCGTGCCCTTCAGCCGCGCGCCCCGGCTTTGCTTCACGAGCGCGATGAAGATGTCGTGGATTTCGCGCTGGAGCGCTTTCAGCCGCGACACATCCTCGGGGTTTTCGGGGAGAAACGGGTCGAGCATCGCCTTGTGAGCGCCTGCCGTGTAGAGCCTTCGCTCGACTCCGACTTTCTTGATCAGTTCCTGAAATCCGAACGAGCCACCGACGACACCGATCGACCCGAGTATCGAGGAGGGATCGCAAAAAATCTCATCGCCGGCACATGCGATCATGTAGCCGCCCGACGCCGCGACGTCCTCGACGAACACCAGGACCGGGAGCTTCTTCTCCGCAGCGAGTTGGCGGATGCGCAAATAAATCTGCCGCGACTGCACCGGCGAGCCGCCGGGCGAATTGATCACCAGCGCAACCGCCTTCGCGTTCTTGACCGAAAAGGCGCGCTCCAGCGTCCGCGCAAGGCCAGCGAGCGACATTCCGGGCCGCAGCGGCGTCACCGCTCCGATCACGCCGGACAAACGCACCACCGGCACGACGGCCCGGCGGCGCCGCAGCCACGCCGGAATCCAGCTCATCAACTTTTCGATTGCGGCCGGCCATTGCCGCGCTCCGCTGAAATCTTCCGACATACACTTACCTCAAATTAACCGTTTCTTATCACCACACTGTCATTGGACCGAGAGAACGACCGTGTAGTTGAATCGTATCCTTGAGAGGGCCTCAAGCCGCCAGGATACAGCGGAGCACGCCATGAAGATCTATTTGCTGATGACGCTGTTCGGTATCCTCTTCACTGCGATTCATCTCACCTCGGCGCCGAAACCGGACTCGAAGCCGGTTTCGCGGTAAATTCCCGGCTAACGCCTCTTCCAAATTCACGGTATTGCCAGCGGCGGCAGGCTTTCGCCAGCCAGAATCTTCGCGGCATCCGACGTGGGACTGCCAGCTTCGTCGTTCAGCGCAAGCGCGGTCAGCAGACGTGTCGGTGCCCGCCCGCCTTTTGTGGCGCGGACCAGCACGCGGATCGCCGGCGAGGCCGCGTCGGCATGAACGGGCAGGATCATCATACTGCCGAAGCCACGGCCGAGCGCCGCCAGCACATCGGCAATTCCGTCGGCGCGCCAGATCATCACGAGATTGCCGCCCGACTTGAGAATCCGCCGGCTTGCATGAATCCATGCCTGAAGCGTTTCCGCGGCGGCGACATGCGCCACCTCCCGCGCTTTGTCCGGCGAGGCGCGATGCCGCGAAGCATCGTTGAAGGGCGGATTCATCAGCACGACATCGACGCTGTCAGCGCCAAGGCCCAGGGATGCGAAGCGCTCGGCGCTCGCGGTAACGTCAAGCACAAGAGCTTCAGCCGTAATCGCGTTGCCTGTCGCATTGGCCCGCGCCATCTCCGCGAGCGTCGCGTCGATCTCGGCGAGAACCAGCTTTATTCCACCGACACGCGTAGCAACCGCAAGGCCTGCCGCACCGACGCCGGCACCAAAATCAACCACGCGATCGCCCGCGCGGGCAGGCGTTGCGGCTGCGAGCAGCATCGCATCGTGGCCGGCGCGATGGCCTGATTTCGGCTGGCGCAGGCGCAGTTTGCCACCGAGAAGAGTATCCTCGGTGACCTGGCGTGCCAGATCACTCATCGGGCCGCAGTTCGTGGGCAAGGCCGGCATCGCGCAGAATTTCGCGGGCCTGGCGATTATCATCCTCGTGGACGAGAATTCGGCGCGGCAAGACACCGAGCGATCCCTCGATGATGCTCATATTCTGGTCAAGCACGAGATGATGGATATTGGCGCCATCAAGCAGCGCGCCAATTGCCGAAACCAGCACGATGTCGTTGGTCCGAACCAATTCCCGCACCTGACTTTCTCCTTTTATTCCGGCGGCCTGACGACATGTTGTTGCGCGCGCGGCCTTGCCGCCCCCGTAGTCCGATTCTACATTCGCTTTCGGCCCAGGCGGATAGCGAATGCCAAATCCGCTCGCCGAGCCGGCTTTCTATGGTTATATCCGAGGATATGGCCGGTTGGGCAAACCTGGAGACTTACGTGGCGGTTATTGTTCCTTTTGAGAGCCCCTCAGACGCCTCGATCGACGGCCTCGTTCGGCTGGTGGCCGCCGATATGGAGCGGGTCAACGCGACCATCCTGTCGCGGACCGGTTCGGAAGTCACCATGATCCCCGAGGTGGCCAATCACCTGATCTCATCGGGCGGCAAGCGGCTGCGTCCCATGCTGACGCTGGCGATGGCCAATCTGACCGGCTATTCCGGCGACGGCCACATCAAGCTCGCGGCGTCCGTCGAATTCATGCATACCGCAACGCTGCTGCATGACGACGTCGTCGACGAAAGCGAGATGCGGCGCGGCAAGCTGTCGGCCCGAATGCTCTGGGGCAACGAGGCCAGCGTCCTGGTCGGCGATTTCCTGCTCGGCCAGGCCTTCCGGATGATGGTCGAGGTCGGCTCGCTGCGCGCGCTCGACATCCTGTCGGCGGCGGCGGCCACCATCGCCGAGGGCGAGGTGATGCAGTTGGCCGCGGCGAAAAATACCGCCACCACGGAGGACGAATACCTCGCCGTTATCAGAGGCAAGACAGCCGAGTTGTTTGCCGCCGCCTGCGAAGTAGGTCCCGTGATCGCCAACCGTCCGAAGGACGAACAAACCGCCTGTCGCTCGGTTGGCATGAATCTCGGCATCGCGTTCCAGCTCGTCGACGACGTGCTCGATTACGGCGGCAAATCGGCTAAGCTCGGCAAGAACGTCGGCGACGATTTCCGCGAGGGCAAGATCACGCTGCCGGTGGTCCTGGCGTTCCGCCGCGGCAACGATGTCGAGCGCGAATTCTGGCGCAGGGCGCTCGAGCGCGGCGAGATCGACGATGGCGATCTCGATCACGCTGTCGGGCTGATGACCAAGCACCGCGCGCTCGAGGACACCATCAATCGCGCGCAACATTACGGCGCGATCGCCGTCGATGCGCTGGCGCTGTTTCCGCCTTCGCCGATGAAGACCGCGCTGGAGCAGGTGGTGGCATTCTGCCTGGCGCGAACGCACTGAGCGCGACGCCAGAGCGTTGCATCAGCTCAACGTGCCGGCGTGCACCCACCACTCCGGATGATCGTGGCGAATCTTTTCCGCCGCCCGGCCGGCCTCGGCGGTGTTCTCATAAATCGCAAAGCACGTGGCGCCAGAGCCAGACATGCGGGCCAGCCAGGCGCCGTTGGTGGCACTTAGCGCCGAGATCACATTCCTGATGACGGGTTGAATCCGCATGGCCGGCGCCTCCAGGTCGTTGGAGCTGTCAGCGAACGCTTCGACCCATTCCTCAAGTGAAGCTCCCGCGTCCGGCCAGACCATGGCCCGGATAACGTCGGCGACACCCACGAGCAGTTCGCCGTTGCGCAGGCCCAGTGCGGCGAACACATCCTTGGTCGCCACCGCGACGCGCGGATTGACCAGCACACAAGGAAGCTTCGGCAACGCTAATGGCAGCAGCTTCTCCCCCACGCCGGTCATGACACAGGCCAGCGAGGGGACACAGACCGGAACGTCGGCGCCGGTCAATCTCGCGACTTCGATCACGCGAGCATCATCGATCGCAAGGCCGTTGGCCCGCGCGAGCAGCCGCAATGCCGCCGCGGCATCCGCCGAGCCGCCGCCGATCCCGGCTGCGACGGGCAGCACCTTGTGGAGCGTGAAGGTGCCGCTCTTCAGGCCCTTCACGCGTTCGGCCAGGAGCCGTGCCGCCTTGAGCACGAGGTTGTCGTCGAGACCGCCGCACGCATTCGCCAGCGGGCCTGACGTCTTGAGTCGCAGCTCGCCGCCCGGAAGCAGCGTCAGCCGATCGGCACAGTCGGCAAACGCGACCACGCTTTCCAGATCGTGATAGCCGTCGACGCGCCGTCCAACCACCCGAAGGGTCAGATTGACCTTGGCACGCGCGTCTTCGACAATTTCTCCGATAGGGGATCTAGCGGCCGCGTCGGTCGGTTCACCCGAGGTCATGGCGAATGCAAATCCAGTCAACCGAGGGCAACCGATAGAGAAAACGACGCCTCAAAATCTCAGCCGGGAACATCATAAAAGTGCCGGGGCCGTTGCGGCCCCGATCCATCACCCGCCCTTGCCTTCATCTTTCTTCTTCTCGGCAGCAGCGGCCGACGACGAGGACCCATCGTCGGTCAAGCCATGCTCGATCTTGGCCTCGATCTTCGGCAGATCCTCCGGTTCCGGCTTGAGGTCGCGGGCGTGCGCCCACTGGAACTTGGCTTCCAGCGTGCGACCGACGCGCCAATAGGCGTCACCGAGGTGATCATTGATCGTCGGATCTTCGGGCTTGAGGTCGACCGCCCGTTCCAGATTCTTGACGGCCTCGTCGTAGTTGCCGATGCGGAAGTAGGCCCAGCCCAGCGAGTCCACGATATACCCGTCATCCGGACGCTGCTCGACGGCACGTTTGATCATCTTCATGCCTTCGTCGAGATTGACGCCCTGATCGATCCAGGAATAGCCGAGATAGTTGAGGACATGCGGCTGTTCGGGCTGCAGCTCAAGCGCCTTGCGCATATCGGCTTCTGCTTTGGTCCACTGCTTGTCGCGCTCTTCGCAGATACCCCGGTAATAGTAGTAAACCCAGGTATTCTTGTCGGTCGCCTTCGGCAGGATGTCGATGCCGTGCGAATAGGTGCCGACACAGTCGGCGAACTTCTTGCGGCCGCGCTCGATATTGCCGAGCGCCATCACGGCCTCGATATCCCTGGAGTCGTCCGCGATCACACCCTTGAGAATCTTGATCGCCTCGTCGGTGCGGTCAGCCGCGTCGAGATCGATCGCGAGCTGGATCTGCGCATTGCGCTTGAGGGGCGAGCTTGACGGCATGCGCTCATAAACCTTGATCGCCATCTGCGGCTTCTTCACCGATTCATAGAGGTCGGCGAGCGACAGCAAGGCCATCGGGTGGTTCGGGACCAGATAGAGAGCGAGTTGCAGGTAAACCAGAGCGAGGTCCTCGCCGCCGCGGCGGGTCAATGTGGCCCCGATGCCGTAGAGTGCCTCGGCCGCGCCGGCCTGTGGCGAATCCACGATCGGCGGCAGCTTCTTGCCGGCGTCGATCTCGCGCATCGCTTGCTGTATCAGCGGATGGCGCGGTAGCTTCTTGTCGAAGGCTTCAAAGACTTGCTTTGCCGCAGCCGCATCCTTGTTGCGCGACAGCCAGCGGCCATAGTCGTCAGCGACGCGCAGCATCGAATCTTCGAGCTTGTAGGCTCGCTCGAGGCGGACGCCGGCGTCCTTTTCCTTGCCCGCCAGTTCGAGGATCATGCCCGAATGCAGGTCCTTGAAGATCGGATACCACTCCGGACCGTTCAGCTTGTCGATCGTGGCCACCGCACCCTTGGCGTCGCCGGCGCCGTAGGCGGCCCAGCCGGACAGCAGGGTGGCGACTAGATCCGTGATCGGCCCGCGGACCGACTGGTTGATGTTGGTTTGCGCGCTGGCGTATTTCTTCAGCTTGAGATCGCGCACGCCAATCACCAGTCGTGCCACGCGATTGGTCTTGTCGCCGGCAAGGATCCGGTCGGCAAGCTTGACGGCTTCGTCGATGTCGCCGTCCGCAAGCGAGGAAATGAAGGCACGATCGAGCAATTCGTTGTTCTTCGGATCGGTGCGGAGCGCCGACCGATAGAAGGCGGCGGCCGAGGCGGCATCCCGCTCGACGCTGGCGTGGCGGGCGGCGAGATAGCTGCCGGACGTCGTCAGCGTCTTCAGGTCACGGGCAGAGGGAAATTGAGCGGAGTTGTCGGTGGGATGCTCAGGCGTCTGCGCGGCAGCGGCCACCGGCAGTACCAGGAAAGCGAGTGCGGCAATCGTCGAGCGATTGAATCGGAAAGAAAGCATCACGGTTCGCCTTGGCTCCAGGGTCTACGGCTGCGATTATGTGAACAGTTTCAGATGCAAGCTCGATCGGCGCATCAAGTGTTGCGACAATGCAGGTTTTGACGCCCAACCGCAAGGATACAGGGATTGCAAATCGACCGACGAGACGTCCTTCACTACCTTACCCGCCTGAAAACGCTGGCACTATGGCGGTATCGTGGCGCAGCTACCGATGGCTCTCACGCGATCGTGGTCACATTGCCTCGTAGTTAGGTCCGCCGCCGCCTTCGGGGGGAACCCAGGTAATGTTGCCGTTCGGGTCCTTGATGTCGCAGGTTTTGCAGTGAACGCAGTTCTGGGCATTGATCACAAAGCGCGGACCTGAGGTTTCCTCCACCCACTCGTAGACTCCAGCCGGACAGTAGCGGTTGGACGGACCTGCAAAGACGTCGTGTTCAGAGGTCTGTTGCAGGTTCATGTCGGCAACCTTCAGATGAACCGGCTGATCCTCCTCATGGTTGGTATTGGACAAGAACACCGACGATAGTTTGTCGAATGAAATCTTGCCGTCCGGCTTTGACGCTGCAACCGGCGCGTGAACCTTTGCCGGATCGAGCGTGCTCCGGTCAGGCTTGGCGTGCGACTGGGTTCCAAACAGCGAGAAACCGAGCGAGTTGCACCACATGTCGAATATCCCGAGTCCGGCGCCGACGAAGGTACCGAATTTCGACAACAGCGGCTTGGCGTTGCGGACGGGGTAGAGGTCCTTGCCGACTGCCGACGACCGCCAGGCATTTTCATACTCGACAAGCTCGTCATTCGTACGCCCTGCACCGAGCGCGGCGTGGACGTGCTCGGCCGCAAGCATGCCGCTGCCCATCGCATTGTGCACTCCCTTGATCCGCGGCACGTTCACAAAACCCGCAGCGCAGCCGATCAAGGCGCCTCCGGGGAAGCTCAGACGCGGCACCGATTGATAGCCGCCTTCCGTGATCGCGCGCGCGCCATAGGCAAGCCTCTTGCCCCCTTCGAGCACAGAGCGAACGGCCGGGTGCGTCTTGATACGCTGAAACTCGTCGAAGGGAGACAGGTACGGATCGTCGTAGTTCAGGTGAACCACGAAGCCGATCGACACGAGGTTCTCGTCATAATGATAGAAGAACAGGCCGCCGCCAGTGTCATTCTTCAGAGGCCAGCCAACCGCGTGCTGAACCAGGCCTTTCTGGTGCTTGGCTGGATCGATTTGCCAGACTTCCTTCAGACCGATGCCGAATTTCGGCGGCTCGCTCTTGGCATCGAGCGCAAACTTCGCAATGAGTTGCTTGGTGAGGCTGCCGCGTGCACCCTCGGCAAAAAGCGTATACTTGCCGCAGAGTTCCATGCCGCGGGTGAAGGAAGCCTTGTGCGAGCCATCCTTGGCGATCCCCATATCGCCCGTGGCGACACCGCGCACCGCGCCCTGATCGTCATAGAGCACTTCGGCGGCGGCAAAGCCCGGATAAATCTCGACGCCCAAAGCCTCTGCCTTGCCGGCCAGCCATCGGCAAAGCCGGCCGAGCGAACCGATGTAGCAATGATGGTTATTCATCAACGGCGGCATGATGAAATTCGGCACCTTGATCGCGTTCGTCTCGGTGAACCAGAAGAACCGGTCGTCCTTCACCTGCGTTTTCAGCGGACAATCGGCATCCTCTCGCCAATCGGGCATGAGCTTGTCGAGTCCCGCAGGGTCCATTACGGCGCCCGACAAAATATGTGCGCCGACTTCCGACCCCTTCTCGACCACCACAACGGAAAGTTCGGGATTGAGTTGCTTCAACCGGATGGCTGCGCCGAGACCCGACGGGCCAGCGCCGACGATCACGACGTCGAATTCCATGGATTCGCGCGGCGACAATTCTTCGGTGCTCATGATCAGGTCTCAGGCTTGAAATGGGCTAGTGGTCCGATTCTAACATTTGCATCCCGGTGTGGGAGGCACTTTTGCAAATGTTAGAATCAAAGGACCACCAGCAAACATTGGTTTCTAGTGGAGTTTTGGATTTGACATTCGCATTTCGAATGCTCGGCAAGGGGGCGGCGAATGTCAAATCCACTCCACACGTTGTTTCCGATTTTTACGGGAAGAACAATATGGAAATGCCGTTCCGTTGCAGGGCGATCCGGCCTAGAGTTACGATCGGTCATCCGCGTCGACCGCAAGGCGGCGTTCGCCATGCGGAATTCCAGAAGCAAAGCCGTACCGGATCAACAAGTTGACGCCTGAACCTGCGCCCACCGTTTCTCAGTTGCTGGCCTTCTATCTGGAGGCCGGGGTGGACTGTGCGCTGTCAGATGAACCTGCTGACCGGCTTTCCGAAGTCGAGCAGCCAGCCGTCCCCAAACCGGCTGCTTCCGGCAGTATCGGCCCGGCACGCGCCATCGGACCAGCGCCTGCTGCATTCGTTACACCGGTTTCCGAGCCGACGGTCGCACCGGATGCCGCGATTGCCACAGCGCGCGAAGCCGCCCGCACCGCCGGCTCACTCGAAACCCTGCGCGACATGCTGGAGAAATTCGACGGCTGCGCGCTGAAATCCACCGCCACGCGGCTGGTGTTTGCCGACGGTAATCCAAAGGCACGCATCATGTTCGTCGGCGAGGCGCCGGGTCGCGACGAAGATATCGAGGGCCTGCCCTTCGTTGGACGTTCCGGCAAGCTGCTCGACCGAATGATCGCTTCGATCGGGCTGAATCGCAGCAAAGTCTACATCGCCAACGTGATTCCCTGGCGTCCGCCGGGCAACCGGACACCGACGCCACTGGAAACCCAGATCTGCCTGCCGTTCATCCAGCGGCAAATCGAACTGGTGGATCCGGATATTCTGGTGACGCTTGGCAATCCTTCGACGCAGACGCTGCTCTCGACGCGCGAGGGCATCATGAAAACGCGCGGCCGCTGGCTCAACTACGACACCGGCACACGCGCGATCCGCGCGATGGCGACTTTTCATCCGGCCTATCTGTTGCGCTCGCCGGCTTACAAGCGACTTTCGTGGCAGGATTTGCGCGCGATCGCGAAGGCGCTGGCCCTAGCCACATCGTAGGCTGCCATTTTAGCCCCTCATGGCCCCTTCGGCCGCACGATAGCCCAGCCGATCCGCAGCAAAGGCTGCCGCCCGTTCACCAGCCGGTCGAAGGCCTGCGGCACTTCGGGCACAAGACCCGGAAACTGCTTCGCAATATCGGGCGGCGGCGTGCCACCCGTATCGGAGGCGCGCCAAACTACGACGCCACCGGTTTGATTGAACTTGTCCCGATTGAGCCACGGCGTCTGGTCCGGCGCGCCAGCGAGAAACAGATGCGGACGCGGCGGACTGAGGCTAATCAGCGTCGCCAGTTCAGCGTCGCCGCTCACCGCCATCAGGCGATGGTTGGTTCGCCGTGCGAAGCTATCATCAAAGAAGCGTCCGATCGCAGTAGCCGGCAAGGACGTCGCTATCTCGGTGGTCGTGGTCCACGGCACAAAGATATTCGTCAGAACGACAGCAAGCGCCGGCGCCAGAATGATGGCGGCCCAGATCGAGCGTAACGTGCGCTGGCGCCGCACGTGAACGAGGTCGCCGCACGCGACAACAGCCGCCAATCCTGACATCAGAAGCGCGACACCGGCGCCGCCGACGACACGATTCAGGCCAAACAGGCCGGATATCAGGCAGCCGATCACCGCGGGAGCAAAGGCGAAGAAATAGACGAAGTCGCGCGCCAGGGGGTCGACCGGAGGCCGGAAAATGACGGGAGCCTCGTCCTGGGTTTGGTCGAACCATCGGGAATTGAAGGCCGAGACGATCGCGATTCCCAGCGAGGCCAGGAGCAACCCACCGAACAATTCGACGCCGCGCACGGCCCGTCCGCTCAAACTGGCAATCGGCGGCAAATGCGGCAGGATCGATGCGTCAGCTCGGATCAGCCAGATCAGGTACGGCAGCGCCAAAACAATGACCACCAAAAGCGCAAACAGCGCATCAAACGACATCACGATGCGCCGGCCCCGAGCGGTCGCCAGCGCAAAGACCATCACGAGCGCAATCAGCACGAAGGCGGCCGAGGTGGTGAGAAGCAGGAGACCGGCTTCGATCGACCAGGCGAACCAGGCATTACGCCGGTTCTGGCCGATCAGTTGCCAGGAATGCAGCAGGAGCAGCGCCCACAGCGGACGCGCCAGTACCAGGGGACCAAACTCGAGGCCGGGTGCGCTGAACGCCAGCACCGTCATCGTCAGAAGAACCGCAAGCACCGCCTGTTGCCCTCCGACGGCGGCGCGCGCAAGCAGATAAAGTGTCCAGAAGGTCGCGATCGAGCAGAGCTGCGCCAGTAAATAGACGCCAAACATGTGACTGGCGGAGGCACGAAACGCGATGTCGGCAATCCAGAAGGCGAGCGGCGGCCCAAGGTCGGTTCCAACCCGATACTCGCGGCCAAGCGAGACCACGGTGGCGAGGTCGCCGGGCGGGCTGCGATACAGGATGAGCGATACCGCGAGCCACAGGATCGCCTGCAGCACGACCACAAGCCACACGACCAGCCTCGGCCGGGCGCGGATCAGTTCAATAACTAGCGAGGTGAAGCGCATATGATGACCGGCTCGGTTCCGACCTCAGGTCAGAGCAAGGTCTTAAAGTGCGCAATGCATGGAGGCAACTAGTGCGGTGAATTTGAAGTTCCTATCAGTTTCGCGGTAACCTCGTCATAGGAACTTCAAATTCTAAACCGCACTAGAATCATATAATTGGCTAGTGCTCCTTTGATTCCGAAGTTCGCAAACGTGGAGCCGCAATATGATACGAACTTCGGAATCGGAGCACTAGGTCATTCCGCAGCAGAGATGATTGGCACTACGCCTGCTGGATCGAACAGATCGGCCTCGCGCTTGACCGTCCACGGCTGATGTTTCTCGCGCGCGGCGACAACGGGCGCAAAAAAGCTGCGGTGATGGGCCGAGGGGCCGAGCCGATTCAGCGCATCGAGATGTTCCGGCACGCCATAACCCTTATGGGACTCGAAGCCGTAACCGGGGCACTCCTCGGCCAGCGCGCACATCAAACGGTCGCGCGTCACCTTGGCGATGATCGAAGCGGCAGCGATCGAAACCACAATCCCGTCGCCGCCGATCACCGCGTCACAGTTGCAGGTCGTGTCGAGCCGATCGCGGCCGTCGACAAAGACGTGTTTTGGCGATTCCGGCAAACTTTCGACCGCGCGCTTGAGTGCCCAAAGCGAGGCGCGAAGAATATTGTCGCGGTCGATTCGCGCCGGCGAGGCGAAGGCGACCGAAAATGATGCGGTCGCGCAAATCTGCTCGAAAAGTTCCTCACGGCGGTCCGCCGTCAGCCGCTTGGAATCGTCGATCCCCTTCGGGATCCGCGTCGGGTCCAGCACGACGGCGGCCGCGACGACCGGACCTGCCAGCGGCCCGCGCCCGGCCTCGTCACAACCTGCAACCGGCCATACACCGCGCTTGATCAGCGCCCGCTCGCGCCGAAAACTCGGCGGCGTGACCGCGATCACGCCTTTCGGCAAATCGATTCTCTTCTTTCCGGACTTTCCCCGAATCATACCGGGATCGTGCGCAAGCATCCCACCACGCGCAACGGGGAACTTCGGCGCGACGCACGCCTTTCACCGCTCTCAACAGCAGCAACCCAATCCGCCTCTCAATCCGGCAGATGCACGCGGCGATCTTCCCCGACTTCGATATCAGGTGCAACCACTGCTTCCCAGGGTGTCAGTAGCGCGTGATCTGTCGCCTGTTTGTAGCTCGTGAAGTGTCGTGTTTTTAGTGCCCTGGAACAAAGGGGGCACGATGGGCACGGCATCCATTCACGAGGGTGTACGACGGATGCGGTTTTCAAGTTTGCTGGAT
>NZ_DAHUXJ010000142.1 GCF_027307225.1 Bradyrhizobium sp.
GCTAAACCTATTGGACCTGTTTCGGTTGGAGGGGCTCCGCTCACTACGACACCGGCGCTATCGGGGTCGATACAAAGCCCGGAAGGCTGATGCACGTGTAGGGCGCGGGGCTTCGGTCTCGCGCTCTTCGGTCAGCCGATCGCCTCGCCAGACGTTTTGGCCTCCCCACGTCCTTCCCAATTCGGATTATTGGGAAGATCTGACAACCAAAACTCACGCCAACTGATTGAAAAGATTGGTCGGGGCAGCTGGATTCGAACCAACGACCTGCAGTACCCAAAACTGCCGCGCTACCAGGCTGCGCTATACCCCGATCCTCGGAAGACCACGTCGATACACGCTTAGGCCCCCATCAGCAAGGCGGGACGCATCGGGCGGTTTTCGAGGGATGCCTCAAAAAGGCAGTCAAGACAATCAGATAACGCCTTGACTGCGCAAACGAATGAGGACGCTTGATCGTTTTGCCGGGGAGTGGCTTATTTGGTGTTGAAGAGCGGATGCGCCACGCGATCGCCGGCCTCAATGCCGTACTTCTGCGCGGTGCCGGCGATGACCTCGAGCACGCCCTTTGCCAGCCCCCGGGACGGAATGATCTTGGTCGACAGCGGCTCGGTATTTTCTGCGATACGCAGGATCCGGCCATCTGCCCGAATGAAAATCATATCGAGCGGGATGTAGGTGTTCTTCATCCACATCGAGACTTCCTGCTCCGGCGAGAAATCGAACAGCATGCCTTTTCCCTCGGGAAGCTCCTTGCGGTACATCAATCCCGTCGTCTTCTCCTCTTCAGTCGTCGCCATCTCGACTGAAAACACATGCACACCCGTCTTGGTCACGATCTCAAGCGGCTGAATCGATGCCGCATACACAGAGCCCGCAAACGTCGCGACCGCGCCGGCCAGCGCCAGAAGCATCCAAATTCGCAGTTTCGGAAAACGCCAAGCGGCGGCCGGACCAGACTTCATCAACATTCGCCTCACCACGCCATAATTGTAGCGCACCGGCCACTCGTTCCGATGCCGCGCGGTTGTAACATCCGCGCAGCCGCTTGCGGCAGTCACTTTCGCGATTTTTAGGGCTGAATGCGCGCCTTGGACGGCGCATCAGGCATAACACGCCGAAATCAACTCGGCGGACGGGTCGGGCATTTAGTGCGACGACAGACCCGGCGAGCCGGTCTCCGGCTGGATCTCGGCGGCCATCATGCCTTTGGAACCCGGTCCAAAGCGGACCAGCACGTATTGTCCAGGACGCAGTTCCGTCATGCCGTAACGGCGGAGCGTTTCCATGTGGACAAAGATGTCAGGGGTACCCTCGCCGCAAGTCAGGAAGCCGAATCCGCGAAGCCGGTTGAACCACTTCACCTGCGCTCGCTCGAGTCCGCTGGTCGGGGTGACGTTCACATGCGTCCGCGGCGGGAGCATTTGGGCGGGATGGATCGCGGTCGACTCATCCATCGAGACGATCCGGAACGCCTGATAGCCCTTGGCCCGTTGCACGCACTCGCAGACCACCCGCGCGCCCTCATATGCGGTTTGATAGCCGTCGCGGCGCAGGACCGTCACATGCAGAAGCACATCCGGCCAGCCATTGTCGGGTACGATAAAGCCGTAGCCCTTTGAGGCATCGAACCATTTGATAAGGCCGCTGATTTCGACAAGGTTGGCTGCGGCATCGCCCAGCCCCTGCATTGCATCGAGCGCTGGATCGCGCGGATCACCGGCCGAAAATCCAGAACCGAGTCTTCCCGGTGCAGCCGCCCCCCCGGGCGATTGACCTCCGAACTTCTTGGACTCAAATCCGTCCGACCCCATGACCCCGGACCCCACACATCAACATCCCGCCAGCGAACGCTGCGGTGACCGTCGCGTCTGCCAATCTTCAAGAAGACGCCAGCGAATCTTTCGAATCAAAAGATAACACTCCCGACCGCGGCGCATAGACAAAAAACGATTCTTTCGGAACCTATGAACAGCCTTGCGCATTGGCGAATCAATTAGACATCAGTTCCCCACAAATGGCCCGAGCGTGTCCCCGATATCGTGGCGGATCACCAGATCGGCCATGTCGTCCTGTTCGGTCGGCTCGTTGTTGATGATGACAAGGCGCGCACCCAAGTTCTTCGCCATCAAGGGAAAACCGGCGGCCGGCCAAACGACTAGCGAAGAACCAATCGCAATGAACAGGTCGCATTGCTGCGTGAGTTCCGTCGCGCGGCGCATCGAATCTTCCGGCATTGCCTGGCCGAACGAAATGGTCGCCGTCTTGACCGGCTCGTCGCAGGTAGAGCAGTCCGGCGCATGACCCGAAGCTTCGAAACGCTCCTTCACCCAACCAAGGTCGTAGGTTAGGCCGCATCCGATGCAACGTGCATAGGTCGTGTTGCCATGCAACTCGATGACGTGGCCGTCCGCGAAACCTGATGCTTGATGCAAATTATCAATATTCTGGGTGACGACCGCCGGGACCTTCCCGGCGCGATAGAGCGAGACCAGCGCCCTATGACCGCGTCCCGGCGAAGCGGCGGCGAACGTCGGCTCCATCGCAAAGCGGCGCCGCCAGGATTCATCCCGCGCAGCGCGGTCGGCGACAAATTCATCAAAACGGATCGGCCGGTTGCGTGTCCACAACCCACCGGGCGAGCGGAAATCCGGAATTCCACACTCCGTCGAAATCCCGGCGCCTGTAAAAGGAACGATGACGTCGGCTTCTGCGATCATCTCGCCAAGCCGCTCGATGCCGCTGCTGCTGTCCGAAGCAATCACTGCCGACAAGCCCTGGGGTTTCCGCATATCACATACAATACGGATGGCCTGATGGCTATCTCGCGATCGCTCAGGCAGCTTCTGCGACACCATCTCACACTTCGCCGACCTTTCGGACGGCTTCGTCGCCCTTCTTCGGCTTGGCGACAACGGGCGCGGTCAGCGTTTTTTGGTGAGCCTGCCATATTGGCGACTAGGCGCAGCGTCGCTTATCCACAATCACAATCTCGGGGCGGCTTATCCAATTCACGCCTCAATCTCAGATGCCAATATCTTCGGGACGCGAATCAACAGAGATGGGCAATGACCGAAAAAAATGATCGGCTCGCGCGCGAGCGCGAAGAGATCGCCGCGCGCGTGGCGCGCTTTAAAGCGACACAGGAGAAATTCAAACGCGAACGTGAGGAATTTTTCACGACAACGCTCGAGAACGCGCGCCTTGGCGAGGGCTCACACCGCGCGCTGGACCGGACGCCCTCGTGGCCATGACAGGCTAGTGCGGCGAATTTGAAGTTCCTATCAGTTTCGCCGTGAGTTCGTTATAGGAACTTCAAATTCAAAGCCGCACTAGAATCACATAATTGGCTAGCGCTCCTTTGATTCCGAAGTTCGCGTCGGAGGGGCCGCAATAGCTTGCGCACTTCGGAATCGGAGCTCTAGGGATTTCCGACCCAAATCAGAAAAGCCCGGAGATACTCCGGGCTTCTCTTTATGATTAGGCCGATTGCCTATCTGTAGTAGCGGTGCCAGTGGTGATGGTGGTGCCAGTACGGCCCACCATAATACGCATAACCCGGACCATAGGCTGGCCCATCGTACGGACCGTAGCCATAGCCATAGCCGGGACCGTCATAACCGTAGGCTCCCGCGGCGCCCGCCGCCACCGCGCCAGCGGCCAAGCCGAAAGCCAATCCGGGTCCGATTCCGCGCGCCTCTGCCGGGGCCGCGACGGTGGTTGCGCCAAGCGCTGCAACCGTCGCCAATACTGCCAGTGTCTTCGTCATGCGCGTTCCTCTTCCTCCGTTGTACACGCGTAGCCAACGCGGCGCGACGGTGATGGTTGCGGAGGGAACCATGGATGAAATTTAAGATAGGCCGGAACTAAAAAAGGAGCGATCGAATGGACCGCTCCTTTTTGTACGTCAACTTGTCACGGCTTACGGGCAAGGATGTCTCATGCCATCGAAGCCGAGATAGGTGCCGCTTGCGGGATCATATGAGCGGTAGCGTTGCGCACAGTACGACGCATCGGCTACCGCCGGGCCTTCAGCCGGGACAGCCTGCTCGAACGCGACCGTTGGTCCGGCATCATAGGCGTAGCTGTCGCCATAGTAGCCGTTGTCATAGGCGTAGTTGTCGCCATAATAATATGGATCGTAACCATAGCCATAGCCTCCCGCAGCGATTGCTGCGCCGGTGGCTACGCCTGCGACCGCGGCACCAGCCGCAAAGCCGGCATCACGTCCAAATCCCCGGCCGCGATCGCCGCGGAATTGGCCTCGTTGCGCAAACTGCCGATTGCCTCTGGCGAATTGCCCATTACCGCGCGCGGCGAAATTGGCGCTGCCGGCGTTGGCCCGCGCTCCCTGAAAATTAGATTGCGCACGTGGACCGCCGCCCATGTGTCCGCCGCCCATCGAGGCGCCGCCCATGTGTCCACCGCCCATGTGTCCAGCGGCCGCATGAGCGCCGCCCCGGCCCGCGTGCGCCTGCTGCGCCAGCGCGGGGGTTGCAAGCGCCAGCGAAAGCGAAAGAGCCGTAGCTCCCAAAACTCCAAATCTGGTCATATCTTTTCTCCAAGAGAGTGAAGTCAGACAAACAGCCGCGCGCGCTGATCGTTCCGATGCATTGCAAAATGTACGGGGATCAGCGGACCAGCATCGTGATGATGACAAGAACAACGGCCCCTATCAGTCCTGCCAGAAAGATGGCACGACGAAGCGGCGTATTCAGAACGATCTCCCCTCCCCGGGCTTTTTCTGCCGGATATGGCTTTTGTTCCATCATGCGGCTCCTCTACGGATTCAAGAATTTGAAGGTCGCGTTGGTTCCGCAAGCCGCAGCTGCCTGCTATTGAAGTTCCCGAGAGGTAGGAACAACAAACGGTCCACCCAGGGAGAACAAGAAAGATGCGATATCTCCACACCATGCTGCGCGTCCGCAATCTCGACACTGCGCTCAAATTTTATCGCGACGCGCTCGGTCTGAAGGAAGTCCGCCGGGTCGATAACGACAAGGCCAAGTTCACGCTCGTGTTCCTGTGTGCACCCGAAGACGAAGGTATTCTGGCAGCTTCGAAGGGCCGCGGCGCGCCGCTGGTCGAACTCACCTATAATTGGGAGGAAGAAAAATACGGGGAAGATCGCTATTTCGGTCATCTTGCCTATGAGGTCGACGATATCTACGCGACCTGCGCGCAACTAATGAAGCTCGGCATCACCATCAATCGGCCGCCGCGCGACGGACAAATGGCTTTCGTACGTTCACCGGATCTTCACTCGATCGAGCTTTTGCAAAAGGGCGATGCGAGGGCGCCGGCTGAGCCGTGGACGTCGATGCCCAATACCGGACATTGGTAGGCCTGGCCTGGAGCCTGCTTTCTCCGGCATCGGAACTTCGCTTCTCGCCACGCGTTGGCCGCTCATGGAAAACTGAGGAGGCTGAGATGGCGAGAGGGCTTTTGCTCTGGCTTTTGGGCGTGCCTATTCCGGTGATTATTCTTCTGTGGCTGTTCTTCGGCCACTGACAGATACCCAATCATACTTGAGCATTTGATATCAGGTTCTGCTGACGGCGGGGCCTGATCTTTTTTCGTCAGCATAATCCTCAGCCACGAAATTTCCCTTTGCTCAAGAATTTGCGCTATCACCCCACTGATCGCTAATGGGAGCAAAAATCGTGTCAAGCAACCAGAGCCAAATCACCATCTGGGGCCGCGCCAACTCCGTCAATGTCCAGAAAGTGCTGTGGTGCCTGCACGAACTTGAACTCCCCTATCAACGCATCGACGCAGGCATGGCGTTCGGCAAGAACCGCGAGCCGGAATATCTGGCGATGAATCCCAATGGCCGCGTACCGACGCTGGTTGACGGCGATTTCGTGCTTTGGGAATCCAATTCCATCATGCGCTACTTTGTTCGCGCCTATCGGCCGCAGTCTTCGCTTTACCCACAGGACCCGAAAGTGCGTGCCAGCACCGACCGCTGGCTCGACTGGACGCTGTCGACGCTGCAACCAGTCGAGCGTCCGGTATTCTGGGCGCTGGTGCGAACCCCGGTCGAGCAGCGCGACATGGTCGCGATCCAGAGGGATGCCGATGCCGAAGCGGCGCAGTGGCAGCTCATCGAGTCGTATCTCAAGACGCGCCGCTTTATCACGGGCGACGGATTCACTCTGGCGGATATTGCGCTCGGCGCCTTCGCACGGCGCTGGTTCGGAGTTGAGGGAATCACGAAGCCGACATTCCCCCACCTCGAACGCTGGTTCGCAGACCTCGTTAGCCGGCCGGGTTTCGTGCGATATATCGCGCCGCCGATGTCTTGAGGCAGCAAAGCGCGATTGGAAGCGGCGCGGTTATCTGACGAACTGGACGCCGAACGAGCGGCCGCGCCGCCAGACGACGTTGCATGGACGTCCCTTTTTCGCGTCGCGCGAAAAGGCGAGCCGCACCCGGCCCGATAGCACGGTCGAATCCGACACCGTGATCTTCGCGCCTGTGGACGACATGTCGTGCACAAGGCACTGACGAGCCGCAAAGCCACCTTCCAGAGTGATCCACGCCGTCTGCTGCACGGACCTGCGGACGTCACGTTTTTTGGCTGCGGGCACGATCGATTGTTCCAGTTTGAAATAATCCCTACCTTCCTATCGAAGGGGGCTTTAAAAACTGTTGCGCGGTTCGCGGAGTCGGCTTCCTGGCGCAAATCTGCGCAATGGCGCTCCCTAGCGGAATCGAACCGCTCTCTCCACCGTGAAAGGGTGGCGTCCTAACCGATAGACGAAGGGAGCAAGGCGCCCGCCGCGGCTGCCTCACTTGGATAACCGGAAGAATATATCCAGCAAATCAATGCTTTGGATGGATATCTTCACTCCGCCGGTTCGGCCGAAAAGGCGGCGAAGACCAGCGCGCGAACGTATAATGGCGTTTGCGTCCCCCGGCAAGCCGGGCGTGGACCAGTTTGCCCACAGCCTCTTTGGCGAGCCGCGCCAGCGTTTCGTGAACGGCACCGTCTTCGGGGACCAGCAGTCTCCCCCGAACCCTCCGTTCATTTCGTAGCCGCCAGCTTCGGCGGGTGAATTGCAAAGAGGGCACCACGTTTCGTGTCTAACGACGCTCGATTTCGCGACGAACAATATAGTGATCGCAGAGATCGCCAACACCGGTGCGCGTCTGTCGACTTCAATCTCATCGAGAGCCCGGAAAGATTTCAGAAGCAACAATCAAGCCTGCTGAGGATATCGAGCTCCTCCTCTCGGTTGGCCAAACATCCAGCCAAGCTATTGATTTTCACTCGAAAGCGATGCTCCCATGGGAGAAGCATCGTCATTATCCATCACGAGGATCCGCAATTTTGCCGGAGGCCACAAAAGCGGCGCGCCGTCTCGAAAGCTTCAGGCGCTTGCTCACCCATATCAACGAACGGATCCTGCCTGATCTCGGCTTCGTGTTGTGGGATGGTTCCACCGTACCCGCCGATCTTCGCTCCGACGCGCTGGCCTTCGCTATCGCCGATGAGGGCGCCATAGCCGCCATGATCCGGCGGCCGAACGTCGACACCTTCCTCAATCTCTGGGTCACGTCGCGGTTTGATCTGCGCAACGGATCGTTCTTTGATCTCGCTGCGCGACGGCCGAAGACGCGCACCAGAGACCTGATGAAATCGTTCAACAAGCGTCTCGCGCTCACGACGCTCGCGAAGTTTTTGCTCGTGCCGCGCGGCGGACCGTGGCCGCTGGAAGCCGTCCGCAGCGACAAGGCGCGCATGGACGGCTCGGAAGCGACCAACAAGAGGAACGTTCACTACCACTACGACCTCTCCAATCGATTTTACGAACTCTTTCTCGACCCGGAGATGGTCTATACCTGCGCTTACTTCAAAGACTGGAACAACGACCTCGCTACCGCGCAAGCCGACAAGCTTGACATGATCTGCCGCAAGTTGCGGCTCAAGCCAGGTGATACCCTTCTCGACATCGGTTGCGGCTGGGGAGCGCTCGTTTGCCATGCCGCCAGGCACTATGGGGTTCGTGCCCACGGCGTGACACTGGCGGAAGAGCAATTCGCCTACGCCAAGGAAAAAGTCAGCCGCCTGAAGCTTGAAGACAGCGTCACGCTCGAACTGCGCGACTATGCCCTCGTCGAAGGGCAGTTCGACAAGATCGCCTCGATCGGCATGTTCGAACAAGTCGGCATCGCCAACTATCCGACCTATTTCCGGACCGTCAACCGGCTACTGAAGCCGGGCGGCCTGTACCTTCACCACAGCATCGCGCTGCGCTCGAAGAGCTTCGAACGCTTCCGCAAAGGCCGCCGGCGCGACGCTGCGGCGGCAACCGCGATCGGCCGCTACATTTTTCCCGGCGGCGAACTCGATCACCTCGGAATGTCCGTTGCCAATCTCGAACGCTATGACTTTGAGGTGCACGACGTCGAAGCCTGGCGTGAGCACTACATGCACACGACCCGGCTCTGGCACGATCGGCTGTCGGCGAACTTCGGCGCCGCCGAGCGCGAGGTCGGCCGCGAGAAGGCCAGGCTATGGATCGCCTATCTCGCCGTGGTCTCGATTGCGTTTGCGCAGGGCACCATCGGGATTTTCCAGACCTTGGCCTCAAAGCGTGTTCGCGGTCCTTCCGGCCTGCCGCCGACCCGCGCCGATCTTTATAGGTAGCGGTCGCGGGAACCGCCGCACACGATCGCCACAGCTATTGACTTTGGTTCCCGGCCTTCGCTAGGCACGCCTATGTTGATATGGCAAGGGCGGCGCGAACGGATGGCTCTTCACCCCCGCAATCTAGCGATCCTGGCGGCTCTGGCGCTGGCCGGGTGCGGCGGCATCCCCAGTATGTCTCTGCCTGACGTCAAGGCGAGAAACGATTTCAAGGGCAAACCGGTGAGTGTGATCGTTGCCCGGCTCGGCAATCCCGATTTCCAGCAAACGATCTCGGGACAGAAATTCTTTATGTGGCGAATCGGTACCTCCACGCAGAATTGCCTGATCGCGGCCGGCATATCGGGCGACGTTGTCGATTCCTACAATGCTACCGGAGACGTTGCGATGTGCTCGCCTTACCTTCCCCCTGCCGAACCCGTTCAGGCGCAATAGCGACGGGCGAATCCGGGCGATGGGTGATCACGGTTCAAAAGCTGACGGCCCGCGGGTATTGGCCGATCTCAACGCACTCCGCGCCTTTGGCGCCTACAAGACCGGCGTGCACCGGCCCACCTTCTCGAAGCCGCATATTCAGTCGCTACAGTGGCTAGCGAAGAAATTGCCGGAAGCCGGCCTCACAGCGGAGATCGATGGCATCGGCAACGTGTTCGGCACCAGCGCGAAATTGGGACCGAAACTGCTCGCGGGCTCACACCTGGAGAGCCAGAATTTCGCCGGCTGGCTCGATGGGCCGCTCGGCGTGATCTACGCGCTCGAGGCCGCGCGCGTGATCAATACCGATCCAACCGTTAAAGGTGTCGTGGAAGTCGCATCGTGGTGCGATGAAGAAGGCCATTTCGGCCATTTTCTCGGCAGCCGTTCCTATGTCGGCGATGTCAGCAAGCAGGACATCGATGCCGCGCGTGACCGCACGGACGGCCGCGCCATGCGCGATGCGCTGCAAGCAGGCGGCCTTGCGGGCCGGCCGCGGAAGACCGCCGAACCCGGCCGGCACATCGGATATCTCGAGGCTCACATCGAGCAAGGGCGGACGCTTGAGGGATCGCAGCTCGGCATCGGCGTGGTCACCTCCATTGTCGGCATCTGGCAATTTCAGATCGTGGTGACGGGCGAGCAAAACCACGCCGGCACCACGCGGATGAAAGACCGGAAGGACGCCGGCATCGCAGCGGCCAGGTTATGCGTCGCCATCGACGACCGTTTTCCGGCAAGCGCGGGAGCGCGCACCGTATGGACGACCGGACGGATCACGCTCGACCCCGGCGCGCCCAGCATTATTCCCGGCCTTGCGGACGTGCTGTTTCAGGTCCGCGACGACAATTCGGAAGTGGTCGAGCGACTCGAAGCGCTACTCGGTGAGATCGCCGCCGAGATCTCCGCCACAAGCGGATGCGGTATCGAGGTCAAACAAATCCGCACCGGCAAGCCTGCCATGATGGACGCGAGCTTCCAACGCGCCATTGCGGAAGCCGCTTCGATCTTTGCCAGCGGGAAATCGCTATCGATGCCGAGCGGCGCCGGTCACGACGCCCAGGTTCTCGCGACAATCATGCCGGCAGGCATGCTGTTCGTGCCGTCGATCGGCGGCATCAGCCATCACTGGAGCGAGAACACCGACGATGCTGACATCGTCAGGGGTGCCGAGGTATTCGTCGAGGCCTGCCGGCGTTTGCTATCGCGCTGAGCGATCGAACTCTATTTTCCTTGCCAGCGTGGTGGACGCTTTTCCGCAAAGGCCTTGGGGCCCTCGATGTAGTCGGCGGACGCGATCATATCGCGTACGGCCGGATACTGGCGCTGCGCGACCAGCGCCTCCGGCAACGACACGTTCAATCCGTCCATGACTGCCTGCTTGGATGCCCGGATCGACATCGGGCTGTTCTGACAAATCTGGTCTGCCCAACGCTCCGCCGCGCGGAGCGCCTCGCCTGCCGGCACCACCTCATTTACAAAGCCGAGTTCAAGGCCTTCCCGCGCGGGAACGTGCCGGCCGGTCAGGATCATGCCCATCGCCCGCTTCAATCCGATCTGGCGCGGCAGCCGTTGCAGCCCGCCGGCCAATGCGGCCAGCCCGACACGCGGTTCGGGCAACGCGAATGTCGCATTTTCCGAGGCAATGACGAGGTCGCATGCCAGTGCAATTTCAAAGCCGCCGCCCATCGCCACACCATTGACGGCAGCGATGATCGGCTTGTCGCAGTGAAACCGCAGCGTCAGGCCGCCGAAGCCGCTAGCATTCCAGCCCCGCTCGCCGCCAGCGGCCTGCCATTTCAGGTCATTGCCGGCGCAGAACGCCCGTTCGCCCGCGCCGGTGACAATCGCGACCCATTGATCGGGATCGGCGTTGAACGCATTGAACACTTCGTGCAGCTCAAAGTGAGCCGGTTTGTGCAGTGCATTCATGACGGCAGGACGGTTGAGCGTCACGATGGTTACGCGGCCGTTATGTTTTACATCCACAAATTCAAAACTCATGACAACCTCCCCTGATATTTTGTCTTTATAATATATTTAGCGTCGACGCTTTTTGCAGGCGGCGGATAACAACTATTCTTCGCTCCCACGGGGAAAGCCCGCGCTTATTGCAGCTCAATGACGTTGCAGTTGGTCCGCCCTGACATCACGCAGTCCTGCATCTTGCTGGCTGCCGTCAAGGCGCGCGCCAGCCATAACCCGACCGCCAGCAACACGACCGCAATGACCAGCCCCGCGATCGCTGGCGTGCGGTTTCCCTCGGACTCAGATCCGCTTGGCCTGGCGTTTGCCGGTTTGGCATGTTGAGGCTTGGTATCGTTCAGAACGGGGTCTTGTTCTTTTCCGGTGTTCATGTGCCCTGCATCAATCAAGCGCGACGTCCCCAGGAAATGGCCGCCCAGACCCGTTCATGAAGGTAGTACCATGCAATTTTCGTCATGATCTCAAAGCCGGCGATCGAGCCAGCGACCTCAACTCTTCCGGTAAAGAACCAGCTGATCGCGAACGTATCGAGGGTTCCGAGCGTCCGCCAGCTGATTGCCTTGAGAACCGACCTCGAATGGGTTTCTGCCCCGCGGAAAATCACCGGCGCGCTCCTTTATTGTTGGCCACACCCTATCATGTGGCGACAGCCATCAGACCTGCAGTGTCATGCAGCGGGAGCAAAGGTCCCGGCAATTCGGTGAAACCGTTGATTCGGCTATCTAATTGTTAGCATCGAAAAGCTGCCAGCTTTTTCGGCCGAATTGCGCCCACAACAAGCGGTTGAACGGCCGGCGCCAAGGGCGATATCAGGAGGTTGCGGAAACGCGCGTGCCGCGGAACGCGCGTACTTTGCCATCGAGAGCGCCGAAAAAATGACATATCTGCCGGCGCGTTCGAAAGCTGAACCTTCGGACGAACCTTTGATTCTAACAGCTACGTCTCCCAACCAGAGAGTTACCGGCCTCGGCGGCAGGCGGGTGTTGGAATAGAACCAGTCGATGCTTGTCCTCCTTGAATCGCTCCCGACAGTCATCGGAACGGCGGCCGTCGCGCCGGCGCTGCTGATCTTGTGGCTCGTGGTGGCCGCGGGCGAGCGGTCGGGGCCACCGACCAAGGTATGGGCCGCCTTTTTTCTCGGCGCAGCGAGTATCTCTCTGCTCGGACTGATCCGCGCCCCCTTCATGGCGGTACTGGTCTCCCCTGAAAATCCCTGGCTGGCGCAGGGGCTGCACTCGCTTCTCGGCGTTGCCCTGCCTGAAGAAACGGTCAAGATTTTGGTGATCGCCGCGGTGTCCGCCTGGCGAAAGCCGTTCACCGATCCAATGGACACCGTGATCTACGGCGCCGCGGCGGGCCTTGGTTTTGCGGCCTACGAAAATCTCGCCTACCTCGTACAGCACGCGGACATGTGGCCGTCGCTGGCCGCATTGCGGAGCGTTCTGACGGTTCCTTTCCATGGCGCGCTCGGGATCATCGCTGGCGCCTACCTTGCGATCGCACGCTCCGGCACGGCGCTCGGCGCGCACCGTCACCACCGGGACTGGGCGCGCATTGCAAGCGCGATCCTGGTGCTGGCAGGGCCGGTCGGCCTGCACGCGGCATTCGATTTTCCGCTGCTGGCGCTACAGAAAAATCCGGACATCGATAACACGACCCGTCTTTTGCTCGGCGCGGCCAGCGTGCTGATCGGATTCTCCTCGATTGCCTTCGCCGCGCGACTGGTGCGCCGGGTTGGCCGTCACCACGCTCCCCGAACCGATCTCGCCCGCGAGCGACTCAGTCAGCTGCGGCGAATGTGGGCGCTGCTCGTGGTCGGTGGCGGGACCGGCTTCGCAGGTCTCGTTTTCGTGCTGACGTCAATCCATCACTGGCTGGTGAACCCCAATCGCAACGTGACGCTGGTACTTGTTCCGCTCGGCCTTCTTTCCATCCTCGTCGGCTTCGCGCTACTGGTCGTCACCACGGCCATCTACTTTCTGAGCCGCGATCGGCTGCGGACCAATACATCATAGCTGTCGTCCCTGCCCGGCCGACGCGCTATATTCGCGCAGTCACAGAAGTGCGTCACTCTGGCTGGAAACCGCTACGGGAGATTTCGATGACCATTCCGCACGACAATATCGAGCTGTCGACGAAAATGCGTGACGCCGTTCGCCAGCACTGGAAGGCTTTCCTGTTCGAGGGCATTCTGCTCGCGATTTTCGGCTTGGCCGCCATGATCGTTCCGCCCGCTGCAAGTCTCGCGGTCACGATTCTTCTGGGCTGGCTGTTCCTCATCAGCGGTATCGCGGGCCTTGCGCTGACGTTCTGGGCCCGTGGAATGCCAGGCTTCTGGTGGTCGCTGATTTCGGCCGCGCTTGCGATTCTTGCCGGCCTTATCCTGTTGGCGCAGCCGGCACAGGGCACGCTCACTCTGACCATCGTTGTCGGCGTTTATTTCCTGGCCGAGGGCGTCGCCACAATCATGTACGCGCTGGAGCATCGGCGCGAACTGTCGGAGCGCTGGTCGTGGATGCTTGTTGCCGGCCTCATGGACATCCTGATTGCGGCCATTATTATCGCGGGATTGCCGGGATCGGCGCTGTGGGCGCTTGGCCTGCTGGTCGGCGTCAATATGCTGTTCGGCGGAGCGGCGCTGATCGGGGTCGCGCTTGCCGCGCGCAACGCGTGAGCGCGGAGCTACCTCAACAGCCGCGGCAGATGCTCTTGAGCTTGCGGTCAAGCTCGGCATCTTCACGCTTCATCGCATTATTGGCGTTGGCGCCGTTGTTGCCGATATCTTTCTCGGACGGTACCTGGTCGGCCCGCGGCTGGCGATGACCGACGGGCGCGGGCCATGGTCCTTGTTTGCCCAATGACGAATTGCCGGCCTGCGCAACCGCTGCTGGTCCAGCCATCAGAAACACAAAAATCGCCGTCACCAAAAGTTTTCGCATCTGCATGATCCGTCTTGACGCCTGTTCGCCGCAATCCGCTTCCGGACGAAGCGGTCACGTCTCCGGGGGGTAGAGATGAACGTCACCGCAATAATCCACGACACGATAGCGGGTTTCTGCGGCTTGTTCACGATCTACGGACAAAGATTTTTCGACCGACACATAGGTTGGACCGGCGGGGGACTTGCCGTGGCCACCGGGGATATCGACGACAAACTCCGGCTGGCATAGCCCGGACACCCGGCCGCGCAGGGACCGCATGAGGTCCTGGCCCTGCGCCAGGGTCGTGCGCAAATGCGCCGTTCCCGGCGCCAGATCTCCGTGATGAAGGTAATAGGGCTTGATCCGGCATTCCACGAACCCGCGCATCAAGGCTTCCAGCGTTTCGCGATCGTCGTTGACGCCCCGCAGCAGCACCGACTGACTGACCATGGGGATGCCGGCATCGATCATGGCCGCGCAGGCGGCGCGCGCCTTTGGCGTCAGCTCCCGGACGTGATTGGCGTGAAGCGCCACCCAGGTCGTGGCGCCCCTCACCTTCAGCGCGGCAACCATCTTGTCGTTGATACGCTGAGGCTCGGCGACCGGCACGCGGGTATGGATGCGGATCACCTTCACGTGGTCGATCCCCGCAAGGTCCGCCATCACTTCGCAAAGACGCCGCGGCGACAACATCAACGGATCGCCGCCGGTCAGAATGACTTCCCACACTTCCGAATGCGCGCGGATATAGGCCAGCGCGTTCTGATAGGCGCCGTCCGAAAGCGCGGTTGCCTTGCCCGGTCCGACCATCTCGCGGCGAAAACAAAACCGGCAATAGACTGCGCAAACATGAACCAGCTTGAACAGGACGCGGTCGGGATAGCGATGCACGATTCCGGACACCGGCGAGCGGGGCTCGTCCCCGATCGGATCGGGCCTTTCGCCGGGCTGAGCCGCCAGTTCTTCGGTGCTCGGGATATATTGCCGCGCAATTGGATCGAGCGGGTCGTCGGGATCGATCAGCGCCGCCACCTCGGGCGTGACCGCAATCGCGTACCGCGCCGCGACCTTCTCCAGGCCGGGCAGGTCGGCCGCCGGCACCAGGCCGCGCGCGGCGAGTTCTGCCGGCTCGCGCAGGGTCGTGACAGGTTTAAAGCTGATGTCGCTCATGTCTCGCCAAACTTGTTATGTGGTTTTGGATTTGACACTGGTATCCAGAATCCGGGGAGACACTTAAGCCAAATTTCAAATCCGCCGCACTACGGCGGCGCCCAAACCACCTGATCGACCGACGCGGCACCGCTTGCCAACATCACCAGCCTATCAAGGCCAAGCGCGACGCCGCTCGCCTGGGGCATGTGAGCCAGCGCGGCGAGGAAATCTTCGTCCAGCGGATAGCGCTCGCCGTATCGGCGCTGCTTTTCGTCCATCGCAAGCGTAAAGCGATGGCGTTGCTCGGCTGCATCGGTCAATTCCCCAAATCCATTCGCGAGTTCGACGCCACAAGCATAAATCTCGAAGCGCTCGGCAACACGGGCGTCTGATGAGGCCACACGCGCCAGCGCCGCCTCCGGCGATGGATACTCGTACAGAACTGTTAGGCGTCCCTCCCCCAGATTTGGTTCAACGTGCTCTACCAAGATCTTGCTGAAGATATCAGACCAGGTGTCGTCGGTAGTAACACGGACCTTTGTTGCAACCGCTGCCGCAAGCCTGTCCCGGTGGCCTTCGCCCGCCTCAATGGTTGCGAGCAGGTCGATGCCCGCAAAGCGCTCGAAGGCCCGGGCTACTGTCAACATCTCGGGTTCGGCAAAGGGGTCAGCGATTTTCCCTCGAAAGGAAAACTGCCCGATACCCGTGGCCTTTGCGGCATGCGCAATCAGGACAATACCGTCGGCCATGACGGCATCGTAGGACTCGTTGGCGCGGTACCATTCGAGCATGGTGAATTCGGGCAGATGCAGCCGGCCACGCTCACGGTCACGGAACACCCGTGCTATTTCGAAGATCCTTGTCTCGCCGGCGGCGAGCAGCTTCTTGCAGGCAAATTCCGGCGAGGTCCGCAAATACCGCGCCACGCGGTTTCCGTCAGGAGCGGTCAGTTCAGTACCGGGCGCGTGCAAATGCGTCTCGTTACCCGGCGATACCTGCAGGATCGGGGTTTCCACCTCGACAAAGCCTTGCTCGTCGAACCAAGCCCGGATCGCCCGGGTGACGGCGTTTCGGGCCATCAAAAACGGCCTGCTATCGCTGTAGCGGCCGGCGGACCACCACGACAAAGTACTACTATCGGCGGTCATCGGCTCGTGGCCTTACCTCACGTCCCGTTGGCGCCGACATTCGTAAACACGCTCGCCACGAAATGGTGCGAATGTCAGAACCGGGACACTAGTGCTCCGATTCCGAAGTTCGTATCATATTGCGGCTCCACGTTTGCTAACTTCGGAATCAAAGGAGCACTAGCCAATTATATGATTCTAGTGCGGTTTAGAATTTTGAAGTTCCTATGACGAGGCTACCGCGAAACTGATAGGAACTTCAAATTCACCGCACTAGTGTGCTTGTTGCAGCTTCGGGACATGCATGGCCACCCAGCGACGTAGCTACGAGACAGGTCACAAGCCGAAATGCCTGGTTATCGTTGACGAAACCGCGGAGGGCGATCGCGCGGTTCACTATGCGAGCCGCTGGGCCGTGAGGGCCGGTGGCAGCGTGGTGATGCTTCGCATCGTCGAGATCGAAAACCAGAATCAACAGTGGCTGGGTGTCGCCGATATCATGCGGGCCGAGGCGATCGAAGAGGCGAATACGGCGCTCGATCGCGCGAGTGGCCGCGCCAACGGCATTGCCGCAATCACGCCCGAGCGGGTGATCCGCGAAGGCGATCCCACCGAACAGATGATCGACGTGATCGACAAGGATGTCGATATCATGATGCTGGTGCTGGCCGCCAACCCCGGCCCCGAGGGCCCGGGGCCGATCATCACCGCGATGGCGAATGCCGTCGGCACGTTCCCGGTGCCGGTCATCATCGTTCCCGGCGACCTCACGGACGCGCAAATTGACGCGCTTTCTTAGAGGTTTAGAGCGATTTTTCGGCCCTTGACCGTGCTTTCCAGATCGCCATCTGATAGACACACCTCACACGCCGGCCTTTAACCGGCGATGCCGGAGAGTTTCATGTTTATCCAGACCGAAGCTACCCCCAATCCCGCCACCCTGAAGTTCATTCCCGGCCGCGTCGTGCTCGACAGCGGCACCATGGAATTTTCGAACCGCGAAGCCGCCGGCCGCTCGCCGCTTGCCGAACGGCTGTTTAGCGTGCCCGGCGTGACGAGCGTTTTTTACGGCGCCGACTTCGTCACCGTCACCAAGGACGACAGCGACTGGCAGCATCTGAAGCCCGCAATTCTGGGGGCGATCATGGAGCACTATATGTCCGGCGCGCCGCTGCTGGCCGACGGCAGCGCGAGCGGCGATGAAACGGCCGACGCGGCGGACGAGTTTTTCGATGAGGCCGACGCCGAAACCGTCGACATGATCAAGGACCTGATCGAAACGCGGGTGCGGCCGGCGGTCGCCAATGATGGCGGCGACATCACCTTCCGCGGCTTCAAGGACGGCGTCGTCTATCTCAACATGAAGGGCTCCTGCGCGGGCTGTCCGTCGTCCACCGCGACCTTGCAACACGGCATTCAGAACCTGTTGCGGCATTTCGTGCCCGAGGTGAGCGAAGTGCGGCCGATGTGATGGAGGCGCGAATAGCGAATAGCGAATGGCGAATAGCTGGTGATCGCGCCCCTCTATTCGCTATTCGCCACTCACTATTCGCCTTTCATCCATGCTGATCCTCGCCATCGATACGGCGCTTGATGCCTGTGCCGCCGCGGTGCTCGACACCGAGACCGGCATATTGATCGCGCAGGAATCGCAGGCCATGAAGCGCGGCCACGCCGAAGCGCTGATGCCGCTGATCGGTCGCGTCATTGCCGCATCGGGAGTGGCTTTCGCCAGCCTCAGCCGGATCGCGGTCACGACCGGTCCCGGAAGTTTTACCGGGCTTCGGGTGGGCCTGTCGGCCGCGCGCGGCATTGCGCTTGCCGCCAATATTCCCGTGGTGGGCGTCACGACGCTTGCAGCCTATGCGGCGCCGATCGTCAGCCAGAATGCCGAGCACCCCGTGGTCTCTGCGATCGATGCCCGGCACGATCATGTCTATCTGCAGGTCGTCAGCGGCAACGGAAGCGCGCTGGTGCGGCCGCGCGTTACTCCGATGGCGGAAGCGCTCAGCGCCTGGCGGTTCGGCGCGCCGTATCTGGTGGGGAATGCCGCCGGCATCATCGCCGAGCGCTGCCCCGAGCATGCGGCTGCGCCGTTCAAGGTCGACGCGCAGCCAGCCCCCGATGTTTCCTGGGTCGGCTGGCTTGGGGCGGCGGTCAGCCCCAATACGGCCCCGCCCCGTCCCTTCTATCTGCGCGCGCCCGATGCCAAGCCGGCCAAGGAACAACTCGCTGGCGGCGTGCCACCGGCCTCACCATGATGTCATGGCTCTCCGGGCTGTGGAGCAAGGACCAGGCCGTGGTCGAACCCGCAAGCCAGCGCGACGCAGCGGCGCTGGCCCGGATTCACAGCGCCTCGTTCCATCGGGGCTGGGGCGAAGACGAATTCGAGCGCATGCTGAGCGAGCGAAACACGCTGGTTCACCGGCTCCGAACGGGACAAAAAATCGTCGGCTTTTCGGTGTCACGTTTGGGGGCCGACGAGGCCGAAATTCTCTCGATCGCCGTGGCTGAGACGCACCGCGGCCGGGGACTTTCCAGTGGCCTGTTGTTGGCCCATCTGGGCCACCTCGCCGGACGGGGCGTCCGGACTGTGTTTCTGGAGGTGGAAGAGAATAACCAGCCCGCCCGCCGGCTCTACCAACGGGCCGGATTTAGCGTCGTCGGACGCCGCGAACGCTATTACCAGCAGAGCGGGGGCGATGCTCTGAATGCGCTGGTGATGCAGCGCGACTTGTCGTGACATTTGCGCGATGGCAGAACGTGTTATGATCCGTGGTAGCAGTCCGACACATCCTGGTGACCGCCCGAAATGACCGCGCTTAAACCCAACCCCGCGCCCAAAGCGACCGGCATCGAGGCACGCTGCGCGGCGACCGGCATGCGCATGACCGAACAGCGCCGCGTCATCGCGCGCGTACTGGCGGAGGCGGAAGACCATCCCGACGTCGAGGAACTCTACCGCCGCTGCGTCGCCGTTGACGACAAGATCTCGATCTCGACGGTCTATCGCACGGTCAAGCTGTTCGAGGATGCCGGCATCATCGAACGGCATGATTTTCGTGAGGGCCGCGCCCGCTACGAACAGATGCGCGACAGCCATCACGACCATCTGATCAACCTGCGCGACGGCAAGGTGATCGAATTCACCTCCGAGGAGATCGAGAAGTTGCAGGCCGAAATCGCCCGCAAACTCGGTTATCGTCTGGTCGATCACCGGCTGGAACTCTATTGCGTCCCGCTGGACGACGACAAATCCTGAAACGGGCAGCAGCGACGCCGTTCCAATTCAACATTTCGAGTTACATGAAACCGCCCCGCAAACTCCATATCAAGTCATATGGCTGCCAGATGAACGTCTACGATGCGCAGCGCATGGTGGACACGCTGGCGGGCGAGGGCTTTGTCGAGAGCGCAAGCGTCGACGACGCCGATCTCGTCATCCTCAACACCTGCCACATCCGCGAGAAAGCGTCCGAGAAAGTCTATTCCGAACTCGGCCGGCTCCGCGTCATGAAGGAAGAAGCCGCGCGACAGGGTCGGCGGATGAACATCGCCGTTGCTGGCTGCGTCGCACAGGCGGAAGGTGGCGAGATCATCAATCGCGCGCCCGTGGTCGACGTGGTGGTCGGACCGCAAAGCTATCATCATCTACCGGAACTGCTGGCGCGAGCCGAAAAGGACGGCCGTGCGCTCGAGACAGAATTCCCGGCCGAAGACAAATTCTCGTTTCTGCCGCCGCCGAAGCCGGATGTGATCCGCGCACGCGGCATCTCCTCGTTCGTCACCATTCAGGAAGGCTGCGACAAGTTCTGCACCTTCTGCGTGGTGCCGTACACGCGCGGCGCCGAAGTCTCGCGGCCCGTTTCAAAGATTGTCGACGATGTGAGACGCCTCGCCGATCACGGCGTGCGTGAGATCACGCTGATCGGCCAGAACGTCAACGCCTATCACGGCGAGGGACCCGACGGGCGAACCTGGTCGCTCGGCGTCCTCTTGCGTCACCTAGCGGAAATTCCCGGCATTATCCGTCTGCGCTACTCGACCAGCCATCCGCGTGACGTCGACGAGGCGCTGATCGAAGCGCACCGTGACGTCCCGGCCGTGATGCCGTTCGTGCATTTGCCCGTCCAGTCGGGCTCCGACCGAATTCTTTCGGCCATGAACCGCAAACATACCGCCAACGACTATCGCCGCGCCGTCGACCGATTCCGCGCAGCCAGCCAAGACATTGCATTTTCATCAGATTTTATCGTCGGCTTCCCCGGCGAGACGGAGGAAGATTTTCAGGCCACCCTCGCCCTGGTCACACAAATCGGATACGCTGGCGCTTATTCGTTCAAATATTCGCCGCGGCCCGGCACGCCGGCGGCGGAAATGCAGGAGATGGTGTCAGCGGAAGTGATGGACGAGCGATTGGCGCGGCTTCAGGAACTGATCGATAGCCAACAATCGGCCTTCAACAAGGCCGCGATTGGGACCACCGTCGGTGTGCTGTTCGAGCGCGCCGCCCGCAACCCGGGTCAGATCGTCGGCCGCACCGCCTATCTTCAACCGGCCCATGTGATGGCGCCCGAGACCATCATCGGGCAGGTCCTGCCGGTCAAAATCGAAAGCCTGGAACGCTACAGCCTGCTCGGCGAACTCGCCTCTTCGCTTCCAGTCGTCCCTGCCGGTTCCGGCGCGCAGCCGGCGATCAACGCCCATGAAACGCGAATGGGAGCCTGAACCCTTGCCAAAAAGCGCATCGGATTCGCCTTCGCTCGCTCCCTCCCGCAAGCCCGACCGCGACATGCAAGTTACGCCCGAGACCCAATTCGTCATCGATTTCGACGACAACCGCGCCGCGTCCGCGCTGGTTGGTCCATACGGACAAAATCTCGCATTGATCGAGCGGCGGCTCGGGGTCGTCGTCGATTCCCGCGGCAATCACATCACGGTTGCCGGCTCGCGCGACGGCTGCGACGCAGCGCGGCGCGTGCTGGAGACGCTATATACGCAGGCGAGCCAGGGACATGACATCGCGCAAGGCGACGTCGAAGGGGCGATCCGCGCGGTGATCGCGCAAGGCTCTCTGTTCGAGTTCGATCCCAAGACGGCCAAGTCTTCGTTCGAAACCATCAATCTGCGCAAGCGTCCGGTGCGGGCGCGCACGGCGGCCCAGGATTCCTACATTCGCGCCCTGAAGCGCCACGAAATGGTATTCGGCGTTGGCCCGGCCGGCACCGGCAAGACCTGGCTTGCGGTTGCGCACGCCGCGCAATTGTTCGAGCGCAAGGAAGTCGACCGCATCATCCTGTCGCGCCCGGCGGTCGAAGCCGGCGAGCGGCTCGGCTTCCTGCCCGGCGATTTGCGCGAAAAGGTCGATCCCTATTTGCGCCCCATTTACGATGCGCTCTACGACCTGATGGATTCGCGCATCGTCGAGCGTGCGCTGCAGACCGGCGAAATCGAGATCGCGCCGCTGGCGTTCATGCGCGGCCGTACGCTCACCAATGCCGTCATCATTCTGGACGAAGCTCAGAACACGACATCGATGCAGATGAAGATGTTCCTGACGCGCCTCGGCGAGAACAGCCGCATGATCATCACCGGCGATCCTTCCCAGGTCGACCTGCCGAACGGTCAGGCTTCCGGCCTTGCGGAGGCGGTCAAACTGCTCGATGGCGTGACGGGCATCGCCCAGGTCCATTTCACCGCCGAAGACGTGATCCGCCATGAACTGGTGGCGCGGATCGTGGCGGCTTATGAAGGGTTGCCGCAACGGCCGGCGCCCAACAAGAAGTGACGCCGCGAACTGCGCGCTGGCGCCGTAGACAGAACTCCGAACCGATGGCACCGTCTGCCCTTCCGATTACCGAAATTCTCATCACAGCCGATTGCTGGCAGGCCGAGCCTGAAGCGGGGGCGGTGATCGATCGCGCCATCGCGGCTGCGGCCGAGTTCATCACCGCCGATGTCGGCGACAGCGAACTTGCGATCATGCTGACCGACGACACCGGCATCCAGACGCTGAACCGCAACTGGCGCGGCATCGACAAGCCGACAAATGTGCTGTCGTTTCCGGCGTTGCAGCCGCGCGGCCCGCGACAGGAGGATGACGCACCGCGCATGCTCGGCGACATCGCGATTGCCTATGAAACGACGCGCCGGGAATCCGATGAAGAACAGAAGCCGTTCCATCATCATCTCAGCCATCTGGCCGTGCACGGCTTCCTGCATCTGATCGGCCACGATCACGAAAAGGATCAGGAGGCCGAGACCATGGAGTCGCTCGAGCGCGAGATCCTGTCGCAGCTCGGCATTCCCGACCCCTATGCGGAGCGGAATTAAAATGCCGGACTCCGACCCGATCCAAGATAATCCGCGCAACACGCGCAACCTGCCCGCGGTCGTGCAGGAGGGCGAGCTCATGCGCCCGGCTGCGGACAATTGGCTGGTGCGCGCCATCCGAACGCTGTTCGGCTGGAAGCAGGGATCGGTCCGCGACGACCTGCAGGTCGTACTCGACACCTCGACGCCCGACGAGGTCGGTTTTTCGGCGGTCGAGCGCACCATGCTGCGCAACATCCTTTCGCTGCACGAGCGGCGGATCGCGGATGTGATGATCCACCGCGCCGACATCGTCGCGGTCAAACGCGACATTCCGCTCGGCGATTTGATGAGCTTGTTCGAGAGCGCCGCCCATTCGCGGCTTGTGGTGTACAACGAGACCCTCGACGATCCCGAAGGCATCGTCCACATCCGCGACCTGTTGGCGTTCATGACGGCGCGGGCGGCGAAACCAGCGACCAAAGCCAGGACCAAATCCAGGAAGCCGCCTCCCGCAGGTCTTGATCTGCGCGCGGTCGACCTGGCACTGCCGCTTTTCGAGGCCAACATCATCCGCAAGCTCCTGTTCGTGCCGCCTTCGATGCGGGCGATCGATCTGTTGGCGCAAATGCAGGCCTCACGCATCCACCTTGCGCTGGTCGTGGACGAATATGGAGGCACCGATGGTCTCGTTTCGATCGAGGACATCGTCGAACAGATTGTCGGCGAAATCGACGACGAGCATGACAGCGACGATCCGCCCGCGATCGTGCGGCAGGCGGATAATTCCTTCATCGCGGACGCGCGCGCGAGCCTCGACGATGTCCGTTCCGTCATCGGCGAAGACTTCGTGACCGGAGAAGCCGGCGAGGAAGTCGCGACGCTGGGCGGCTTTCTGGTCAGCCATGTCGGCCGCCTGCCGGTGCGCGGCGAAGTCATTTCCGGGCCCGGCAATTTCGAAATCGAGGTGCTCGACGCCGATCCGCGGCGCGTCAAGCGATTGCGCATCGCCACGCGCAAGGAGCGCATGCCGCTGCGCACCCAGCGTGAAAGCCGCCGCCGCGAGGCGGCGTCCGACACCACGCAACCGGGCGACCAGAGCAACCCGCCCGGTGACGGAGCCGCCTCGTCGTGACGATCTCTCAAAAACTTCGCTCAGGCGGTCTTGCGATTATTCTGACCTGGGGATGGAAACGGGCGGCGATCGCGCTGCTCGCAGGCGCACTTTCCTCGCTCGCGATGGCGCCGTTCAATGCGTGGCCGGTCCTGTTTCTGACCTTTCCCGTCATGGTCTGGCAGATCGACGGCGCGGGCGCCGGGCGATGGCGCGGCGTGCCGGCCGCGGCGCTGACCGGCTGGTGGTTCGGGCTGGGTTACTTCGTGCCCGGGCTTTACTGGATCGGCGAAGCATTCCTGGTCGATGCGAAGACCTTCGCGTGGTTGATGCCATTCGCTGTTCTGGGACTGCCGGCCTATCTCGCGCTGTTCATGGCACTCGGTTTTGCGCTCGCGCGGCTGTTCTGGACACGCGATGCCTCGCGCGTGATCGCGCTCGCCGCGGGCCTGACGATGAGCGAATGGTTGCGCGGCCATGCGCTCACGGGCTTTCCCTGGAATACGCTTGGCTACGCGCTGACCGAACCGCTGGTGCTCGCGCAGACGGCGTCGCTGATCGGATTGTGGGGCCTGACATTCCTGGCGGTCGCGGTTTTCGCAAGCCCGGCGGTCCTGATCGACGGCAGCTCGCGCGAACGAAAACCTTGGATCGCGCCGGCATTTGCCCTCGTCGCGCTGCTCGCCATGACGATCTTTGGCGGGATCCGCTTGAACCAGCATCCGACCGTGATGCTATCGGGTCCAAAGCTGCGGATCATGCAGCCGAACCTGCAGCAGGATGCGAGGTTCAATTACTCCGCCAAGGCCGAGGTGATGAAGAAATATCTCGCGCTGTCCGACCGCGCCTCCGGACCGCAATCGACCGGCATGCGCGACGTGAACATCCTGATCTGGCCGGAATCGGCGTTTCCGTTCTTCCTCACTCGCGAACCTGACGCGATGGCGCAGATCGCCGATCTGTTGCCCAAGGGCACGGTGTTGGTCACAGGCTCGGTGCGCGCACCCGACGTGCCGCCGGGCACGCGGATCAGGCGCGCCTACAACTCGGTCTACGTCATCGACCACGACGGCAGCGTGTTGTCGGTCTACGACAAGTTGCATCTGGTGCCATTCGGCGAATTTCTGCCCTTCCAGGACTGGATGGAAAAGATCGGTTTCGAACAACTGACCAAGGTTCAGGGCGGATTCATTCCTGGCACGCACCGGCGCAGCATGAACATTCCCAATGCGCCCCGCATGCTACCTCTGATATGCTATGAAGCTATCTTTCCCGGCGATGTTGTCGAACGACACGACCGGCCGGGCTGGATCGTCAACGTCACCAATGACGGATGGTTTGGAATTTCCACCGGCCCCTATCAGCATCTGCAACAGGCACGCATGCGCGCCGTCGAACAGGGGCTGCCGCTGGTTCGTGCAGCAAATACAGGCATCTCCGCAGTGATCGATCCGATGGGGCGCATCGTCGCGCGGCTCGGACTTGGGCTTGAAGGCGTGCTGGACTCAGGCCTGCCGGCCGCGATCCCGCCGACGATTTATGCGCGCGCGGGTGATATTCCGATCCTGATCATCCTTGCCGCAGCATGGCTCTTCGTGATCCGGCGTCGCACCGCAAAATAGTTCAAAAATAATTCAGAGAGCGTCATTTCAGCCACAGCTTCGCGCTGAGCCGCATTTGACGGCTTCCGCGCCTGGGGCATAATCGGTGGTTGGTGCCCCAATTCCAAAGTTCGTCGGATTTTGCGGAGCCACGTTTTGAACTTCGGAAGGACACTGGCAGACGTACTATCGAGTGTGGCTTTGATTCGGAAGTCCGCATGACTGACTCGCGACACTAGCGACGCGGAATTCTGAATCGCCCCACAGGCGGCACCGTGAGGAGGTTGGCGATGTCGACCAAAGCGCCCAACCCTGTTGACAAATATGTTGGCAGCAGGGTGCGTATGCGCCGCATCATGCTCGGCATGAGCCAGGAAAAATTGGGCGAAGCGCTCGGCCTTACCTTTCAGCAAGTGCAGAAATACGAGAAGGGCACCAATCGCGTCGGTGCGAGCCGCATTCAGCAGATCGCGGAAATCCTTCAAGTACCGGTCTCGTTTCTGTTCGAAGGCGGGCCAAGCGGAACGGCGAACGCGAACGGCGCGATCGGTGGCCCCTCAACCTCCTACGTCTCTGATTTTCTCGCAACGTCGGAGGGCCTGGCACTGACTCGCGCGTTCACGCATATCACCGATGCCAAGCTTCGGCGCAGCATCGTCGACCTCGTCGAACAGATCGCCGCGCATGAGGGCACGGACAAGCGTCCTATTTAAGCGGTCGGCACTGATCGCTTTCGCAACTTCGCCGGTTGCCGGAATCAACAATAGTGCTATTGAACCGGCCTTCGAGCGAACCTGCAGTTCGCTTCTGCGCCTGCGCGGAAGCAAGTTTGAAATCAAACAAGGCAGCCGATGGCTTCTACCCGCCCCTTCGATACCGATGAGATCCTCGATGGAATCCGTCGCTGGGTCGAGATCGAGACACCGACTGACGCGCCTGATCAGGTCAACAAGCTTGCGACGGTGGCCGCTGACGGTTATCGCGGCCTGCCTGCGACCGTCGAGCGCATCAAAGGCCATTCCGGATACGGCGATCATCTCGTGGTGCGATCGTCATGGGGTGAGGGGCAGCCGGGAATTCTGGTGCTGAGCCATCTCGACACGGTGCATCCGATTGGATTCATCGAACGGCTGCCGTTTCATGTGAAGGGCGACAGCGCCTTCGGCCCCGGCATCTACGACATGAAAGGCGGCGCCTATCTCGCTTTCCATGCGTTTCGCGAGCTCTGTGCTGGTGGCGAAGGTTCGCCGCTCGGCATCACGCATCTTTACGTCTCCGATGAGGAGATCGGCAGCCTCTCCTCCCGTGCCTTGATCGAGGCAGAAGGGCGCAAGGCGAAATACGTTCTGGTGACGGAGCCGGCGCGCGACGGCGGCAAGATCGTCACCAGCCGCAAGGGCGTTGCGCGGTTTGAAGTATTCATCAAAGGGGTGCCCTCTCACGCCGGCACGCGGCCGCAGGATGGCCGCAGCGCCATCCGCGAGCTGGGCAATGTCATCCAGACGCTCGAGGCGATGAACGATCTTTCGCGCGGCATCACGGTGAACGTCGGCGTCGTCAAAGGCGGCACCAAACCCAACGTGATCCCCGAAGAAGCGTATGCCGAAGTCGACATGCGCGTGCCGACCGTCGCGGATGCCGACGAGCTGGTGCCGAAGATATTGGGCCTGACATCAAAGACCGAAGGCGTCAGCGTCAAGGTGACGGGCGAGCTCAACCGCCCACCGTTCGAGAAAAGCAATGCCGGCGCCTCACTATTCGAGCACGCCAAGACGCTCGCCGCCGAGATCGGCTTCGAGCTTCGCGACAGCTACTCCGGCGGCGGCTCAGACGGCAATTTCACGGCACCTTTCACCGCAACGCTTGACGGTCTCGGCGTCGATGGCGAGGGCGCGCATACCCACTACGAGCAGATGTACATTTCGTCGATCGAGCCGCGGACGCGGCTCTTGTACCGGCTCTACCAGACGCTGCGATGAACCAGCCAGACGGCGACAACGATGCGGGCAGCCAGGCGCAGCGCGCCTTTTTCGGCCGCCGCAAGGGGCACAAGCTGCGCGCCCACCAGGCCGACCTGATCGCGCAGCTGCTGCCGCAACTCTCACTCGACATTGCTGGCCCACCGATCACCGATCTGAACGCGCTGTTCGGCACGCCGGTCGACCAGGTCCGGCTCGAGATCGGCTTTGGCGGCGGTGAGCATCTCATCGCCGAGGCGCGCGCCTTTCCACATACCGGGTTCATCGGCTGCGAGCCCTATGTCAACGGGATGGCCAAGATCCTGACGTTGATCGAAACAAACGATGTCAAGAATATCCGCCTGTTCGCTGGCGATGCCGCCGAACTGCTGGCGTGGCTACCTGCAAGCTCTCTTGCACGGATCGACTTGATCCATCCAGATCCATGGCCGAAGCGGCGGCACTGGAAGCGGCGCTTCGTGCAGGACACGATGATCGCGGCGATGACACGCGCGTTGAAGCCTGGCGGAGAGTTTCGCTTTGTCAGCGACATCAGCGACTATTGTGCCTGGACGCTCTCGCATTTTGCCCGCGCGACGGATTTTGACTGGACGGCCGAGCGTGCCTTGGACTGGCGCGAACCGTGGCCGGACTACACGATGACGCGCTATGGCCGCAAAGCCGAGCGCGAAGGCCGCGTAGCCGCCTATCTGATTTTTAAAAAGATCGGCAAACGCGAGGGCTAGTACCGCCTATTTGACGTTCCTGCACTACACTAGACCGGCAGCGCCAACATCACGCCGTCTCGCGCGCCCGCCAGAAGCTCACCACCCGTTCGGCGGTGGACGGCGACAGGCGCATGAAATTCATTCGGATAGCGTCGATATCGGCCGAAGCCGGTATCCGCGCCGGCCCGAGCCGCAACAGAACCAGTGAGCGCACGGTCGGCCAGTCGAGCCCGATCGATTTGGCGATGATCAGGATGGGATCGTGGCGATCGCCAACCATCAGGCGATCGACGGCGGAGATCGGCACGCCTGACATCGCCGACAAGGCGGCCACCGTCTCCGCGTATTTGAAACCCTTGGCGAAGCCGAGCAGCGCCTCTTCGTCCAGATCGCCGGCGCGGTAGAGCGTGAGGATCGTGCGTTGTGCCGGCGCGAAGTCCCGCTGCTTTTCGGGCTGCTCCGCCTTGCCGGAAATCTCGCCCATCGCCTTTGCGACGGCGGCCTGCCGACCCGGCTCGGCAATGTCGAACAGGCGCCGCCGCAAGACGTCGACCGATCCCGACAGAAGCTCCTTCAATAGCTTGTCCGGTAGATCCTTTCGCTGGCCGACCGTGAGCGTCAGCATGCCGTCCTTGGTGGCGCGTTTGACCAGCGCCGAATAGCCGATCGCCGAAAAGCTCGCCCCGGCATTGGCAGCCGCGCGCCGGATGACGTCGCGCTCGCCGCGCTGAACCATCACGTCGGTCAGACCCGGCGAAAGTTTCGGACGCTCGGTCATCGCAAGCAGATGATCCTGGCCTTTCGCCCGCGCAATCTCGACCAGCGCTCCCTCGTCGAGCACCGGCGATCGGCGCAGCACGGGACCCGCTACCGATATGTTGTCTTCGCGCGCGAGTTGGCCGATCAAGGTTGGCGGCGCATTGGCAAGCGCGGCGATGCGTTCGGCAACTGCAGCCCGAACCGCCATCTCGGTCTGCGGAACGATGCCGGTCAGGATGAGGTCGAACAGTTCGATGTGGCTGGGCTGGAAGCTGGCCGATCCCTGCACGAACAATTCAGCGATGCCGCGGCTCACCCTGGCGAGACGCTTGGGATCGCCGCGCTTGACGATGTCATCGAGGTCGGGGAACAGCGACGTGGCGACGGTCATCAAATACACCTACCCGGCCCGGCTTCCCCGACCTGAGACCCCACACAGCACGCGGAGACGCCAGGCCGGGGGCAATCTAGGGGGGCATGGTGAAGGAAGGGTTAGGTTTACCGTGCGCCGGCGCCAGCAAAATTAGCGTCTCCGGCCTTCTGCGGGACTTGTCGAGCATCGGGAAAAACGCTATATCGCCCTCGACTTACATTTCTCATACGATCACGTAGGAGAGTGGGCCCCCCGGGACCCGCTCTTTTTTATTACCTGGAGGGACTTAGGCTCGATGGGCCCGGGAACCCGACAGGGAGAAGCGAGTAAGATCACGCAAACGCCCGAACACCCATTTGACCCTCGATATGACCGACCCGACGCCTGGTTCCCTTGAGACCGATCTGCTCGACGAGCCGCGGCTTGTCGTCGAGCCGGGCGCGGCGGCGCGCGTATCGGCCGTCGCGGCGCCGGTTTTGCACGGCATGGGCTATCGGCTGGTGCGGATCAAGATTTCGGGAGAGGCTGGCTGCACCGTGCAGGTCATGGCCGAACGGCTGGACGGTTCCATGCAGATCGAGGATTGCGAGGCGGTCTCACGGGCGCTTTCGCCGGTGCTCGATATCGCCGACCCGATCGACCGCGCCTATCGGCTGGAAATTTCCTCGCCCGGCATTGATCGCCCGCTGGTGCGCCGCTCGGACTTCGAACGGTTTACCGGCCACGTTGTGAAAATCGAGATGGCGGTCGCCCGTCAGGGCCGCAAACGGTTTCGCGGAACGATCGCCGGCGTCGAAGGCGGCGCGGTGCGGCTGCATCGCGACGATGCCAGGGCCGATGACGATGCCGACGTGTTGCTGACGATGGAAGACATCGCGGAAGCCCGGCTTGTCCTCACCGACGAACTGATCGCGGAATCGATGCGTCGCGGCAAGCAAGCCGAGCGCGAATTGAAGCGCAGCCTCGGCCTCGAACCGCCGGCAGCGCCGCACGCCGATATTCACACACCGAAGCGAGCGAAGAAGCCGCTTCCGAAGAACACCAAACAACATCGCCTGGCCGCCGAACGCGCACGCCGCGGCGATACCGATCCTGAAAGAGGAGACTGAGCCATGGCCGTCAGCGCCAACAAGCTTGAACTGCTGCAAATCGCGGACGCCGTTGCGCGCGAGAAGTCGATCGACCGCGGCATCGTGATCTCGGCGATGGAAGACGCCATCGCCAAAGCGGCCCGCGCCCGCTACGGCAGCGAGACCGACGTGCACGCCGAGATCGACGCCAAGAAGGGCGAGCTCCGGCTGTCCCGCCACATGCTGGTGGTCGAGACCGTCGAGAACGCCGCCAATCAGATTTCGCTCGCCGATGCGCAGCGCGCCAATCCCGGCGCCCAGGTTGGAGACACCATCGCCGACACCCTGCCGCCTTTGGAATATGGCCGCATCGCCGCGCAATCGGCCAAGCAGGTGATCGTGCAGAAAGTGCGCGAGGCGGAGCGCGACCGGCAGTACCAGGAATTCAAGGACCGCATCGGCGATATCGTCAACGGCATCGTCAAGCGCGTCGAATATGGCAGCGTGATCGTCGATCTCGGCCGCGGCGAAGCCATCGTGCGGCGCGACGAGATGCTGCCGCGCGAGGTGTTCCGCAACGGCGACCGCGTTCGCGCCTATATCTTCGACGTGCGGCGCGAAACGCGCGGGCCGCAGATTTTCCTCTCCCGCACCCATCCGCAGTTCATGGCAAAGCTGTTCGCGCAGGAAGTGCCGGAGATATATGACGGCATCGTCGAGATCAAGGCTGTCGCCCGCGATCCCGGCTCGCGCGCCAAGATCGGCGTCATCTCGCGGGATTCCTCGGTCGATCCGGTCGGCGCCTGCGTCGGCATGCGCGGTTCGCGCGTGCAGGCCGTGGTCAACGAACTGCAGGGCGAGAAGATCGATATCATTCCCTGGTCGCCCGATATAGCGACCTTCGTGGTCAATGCGCTGGCGCCGGCCGAAGTCTCCAAGGTCGTGATCGACGAAGACCGCGAGCGCATCGAGGTCGTCGTGCCCGACACCAACAACCAGTTGTCGCTCGCGATCGGCCGCCGCGGCCAGAACGTGCGGCTCGCCTCGCAACTGACCGGCTGGGATATCGATATTCTCACCGAGCAGGAGGAATCCGAGCGCCGTCAGGCCGACTTCGAAAACTCCACCCGCGTGTTCATGGAAGCGCTCAATGTCGACGAAGTGGTCGGCCAGCTGCTCGCCTCCGAAGGCTTCACGTCGGTGGAGGAACTCGCGATGGTCGACATCCGGGAACTGGCCGGCATTGAGGGTTTTGACGACGAAACCGCCAACGAGTTGCAGAACCGCGCCAAGGAATATCTGGAGCGGCTCGAGAGCGAGCTCGAAAACAAGCGCAAGGAGCTTGGCGTTGCCGACGAGCTGAAGCAGGTGCCGGGCGTCACATCGAAGATGCTGGTGAAATTCGGCGAGAACGACATCAAGACGGTCGAGGACCTTGCGGGCTGCGCCACCGACGACCTCGTCGGCTGGACCGAACGCAAGGAAGGCAGCGAGCCGATCAAGCATGCCGGCGCGCTCGACGGCGTGGATATTTCCCGCGACGACGCCGAGCAGCTGATCATGCAGGCCCGCGTGCTCGCCGGCTGGATTACGGCCGCCGACCTCGAGAAGAAGACCGAAGAGGCCGCCTCCGAAGATCAACCGGCCTGACGTTGGGAGCCATGTCACCCGCATGCCCGCCGTCGCCGATCCGGAACTCGACCATGGACCGCGGACCAACAGGTCCGCGACCATGCGGATGTGCGCGGTCAACCGGGACGTACGGCCGATCGATGAGCTGATCCGTTTTGTCGTCGCCCCGTCCGGCGAGGTGATCCCCGATCTCAAGCGCAAGCTTCCTGGCCGTGGCCTTTGGGTTTCCGCCGCCCGTTCCGCCGTTGCGGAAGCGGTGCGGCGTCACCATTTTACGAGGGGATTCAAGCGCGAAGTCCGTGTGGCGGCGACGCTTGCCTCCGATACCGAGGCCCTGCTGGCGCGGTCCGCCGCCGAGGCTCTGGCTGTGGCCGCCAAGGCAGGGCAGGTCATCTCCGGTTTCGCCAAGGTCGCCGACGCCCTCGATCGGCGGGGCCAGAACCCGGTCCGGGCGCTGGTGCACGCCAGCGACGGTGCGGCGGACGGAATCCGCAAATTGGACGCCCTCGTCCGACAAAACGGCAGGAATGACGGCAAACCTGCCGAAATTCTCATAGTTAATGTGCTGACTTCCGAGCAATTGGATTTGGTACTTGGGCGGTCAAATGTGATACATGCTGCCCTGCTCGCGGGCCCGGCGAGCGACACGTTCCTGTCACGTAGCCAGTTGCTGGTCCGATACCGGATGGCGGACGACGACAGACCCGCGGCCAAGAATTCGCCCATAGAGACCGTGCGGACAACAACGCACGACTAAACAGGATTAGGACTGCTGAATGGTTGATACCAAAACGCCTGCCGACAAGACGCTCAGTGTGCCGACCAAGACCCTGTCGCTCAAGCCGCGGGTCGAGACCGGAACTGTGCGCCAGAGCTTCAGCCACGGCCGGACCAAGCAGGTCGTGGTGGAAAAGCGCGGCAAGCGCCGCGTCGGGGGTGAGGCCCCCGCCGCCGACACGCATGCGCCCGAACCGGCGGTAACCGCGAAGGCTGCAAAGCCGGCCCCGGCCGCTCGCACCGCGTCGCCGCCAGTGGCCGCGCGCGGCAATTCCGGCGTGGTGCTGCGCACCCTCACCGAGGACGAACGCTCCGCGCGCGCGAGCGCCTTGGCGGACGCCAAGGTCCGCGACGTCGAGGAACGGCGGATTGCCGAAGAAGAGACCAAGCGCCGCGCCAGCCGCGAGAGCATCGAACAGGCCGAGCGCGAAGCGGCCGAGACTCGCCGCAAGGCCGAGGAAGAACGTCACCGTCACGATGAAGAGGCCAAACGCAAGGCCGAGTCCGAAGCCAAGAAGCGTTTTGGCGAAGCCGAAGCGCCCCGGCCAGCCACGACAACGGCGCGGCTTGCGACGCCGGCCGCCCGTCCCGCAATCCCGACGGCGCGTGCGCCCGGCGTTGCCGCCGATGCCTCCGACGAAGATGAAGGTCCACGCCAGATCCGGCGCGGCCCTGGCGCCGGTCGCCCTGCACCCGCCCCGAAAGCCAACAAGGCTGCTCCGCCCAAGCAGCGCGGCCGGCTGACGCTGGTCACCGCGCTGAATGCCGACGACGTGCGTGAGCGCTCGATCGCCTCGTTCCGCCGCCGCACCCAACGCCTCAAGGGTCACCAAACAGCCGAGCCGAAGGAAAAGCTTATTCGCGAGGTGACGATCCCGGAAGTGATCGCGATCCAGGAACTCGCCAACCGCATGTCGGAGCGCGCCGTCGACGTCATCCGCCTGCTGATGAAGCAGGGCGCGATGCACAAGATCACCGACGTGATCGATGCCGATACCGCGCAGCTGATCGCCGAGGAACTCGGCCACACCGTCAAGCGCGTCGCGGCTTCCGACGTCGAGGAAGGCCTGTTCGACGTCGTCGACGATTCCACCGATACCGAGCCGCGTTCGCCGGTCGTGACCGTGATGGGTCACGTCGATCACGGCAAGACCTCGCTGCTCGATGCGCTGCGTCACGCCAATGTGGTGTCGGGCGAAGCCGGCGGCATCACCCAGCATATCGGCGCCTATCAGGTGACCTCGCCGGAAAGCGGCAAGAAGATCACTTTCATCGATACGCCCGGCCACGCTGCGTTCACCGCGATGCGCGCCCGCGGCGCCAAGGTCACGGATATCGTGGTGCTGGTGGTCGCTGCCGATGACGGCGTCATGCCGCAGACGGTGGAAGCGATTAATCACGCCAAGGCGGCGAAGGTGCCGATGATCGTCGCCATCAACAAGATCGACAAGCCCGACGCCAGGCCCGAGCGCGTGCGCACCGAACTGTTGCAGCACGAGGTTCAAGTCGAATCGCTTGGTGGTGACGTCGTCGATGTCGAGGTTTCCGCCAAGAACAAGACCAATCTCGACCGTCTGCTCGAGATGATCGCCTTGCAGGCCGAAATCCTCGACCTCAAGACCAACTCGACGCGCCCCGCCGAAGGCACCGTGATCGAAGCCAAACTCGATCGCGGCCGCGGCCCGGTCGCCACCGTGCTGGTGCAGCGCGGCACCTTGCGGGTCGGCGACATCATTGTGGCCGGCGCCGAAATGGGCCGCGTTCGCGCGCTGATTTCCGATCAGGGCGACACCGTCGAGGAAGCCGGTCCATCGGTTCCCGTCGAGGTGCTCGGCTTCAACGGCCCGCCGGAAGCCGGCGACCGTCTCGCCGTCGTCGAGAACGAAGCCCGCGCCCGCCAGATCACGAGCTATCGCGCCCACCAGAAGCGCGAGAATGCGGCTGCCTCGATTTCCGGCATGCGCGGCTCACTCGAACAGATGATGTCGCAGCTCAAGACATCCGGCCGCAAGGATTTCCCGCTCGTCGTCAAGGCCGACGTGCAGGGCTCGCTGGAAGCGATCCTCGGCTCGCTGGAAAAGCTCGGCACCGACGAAGTCGCCGCGCGCATCCTGCATGCCGGCGTCGGCGGCATCTCGGAATCCGACGTGACGCTGGCGGAAGGTTTCAATGCCGCGATCATCGGCTTCTCCGTCCGCGCCAACAAGGAGGCGGCAGCAGCCGCCAAGCGCAACGGCATCGAGATCCGCTACTACAACATCATCTACGACCTCGTGGATGACGTGAAGAAGGCAATGAGCGGCCTGCTTGCGCCGACGCTGCGCGAAACCATGCTCGGCAATGCGCAGATCCTGGAAGTGTTCAACATCTCCAAGGTCGGCAAGGTCGCGGGTTGCCGCGTCACCGACGGCACCGTGGAACGCGGCGCCAATGTCCGCCTGATCCGCGACAACGTTGTCGTGCACGAAGGCAAGCTGTCGACGCTGAAGCGCTTCAAGGACGAAGTGAAGGAAGTACAGGCCGGCCAGGAATGCGGCATGGCGTTCGAAAACTACGGCGACATGCGGGTCGGCGATGTCATCGAATGCTACCGTGTCGAATCGATCCAGCGCTCGCTGTAAGTCCGAATCTTGCAGAAGCGTTGAAATTTTCAAACTAGGTCATGCCCCGCGGAAGCGGGGCATCCAGCGGTCAGCGGAATAACTTCAGGCGCGGCGTACTGGATCACCGGCTTTTCGCGGGTGATGACGACGATCAGGATTTTGATAATGCCCCGCCATCATCGCAAGAGTTCCGCCAGCGGCGGCTCGCAGCGCCAATTGCGCGTCGGCGAGACGGTGCGCCATGCGCTCGCCGAGATTCTGGCGCATGGCAACGTCCACGACCCCGATCTCGAGGGCCACATCATCACGGTGCCGGAAGTGAAGATGTCCCCGGATCTCAAGCTGGCGACCGTCTACGTGATGCCGCTCGGCGGCCGCGACACCGAGGTCGTCATCGCCGCGCTCAATCGCAACAAGCGCTTCCTGCGCGGTGAAGTGGCTCACCGCGTTAACCTGAAATTTGCTCCTGAGATTCGATTCCGCGTCGACGACCGATTCGACGAAGCGGAACGTATCGAGAAATTACTGCGAACACCTGAGGTGCAGCGCGATCTGGCACCCGATTCGGATGACGAATGATGATTGTGACGACGGCCAACCACGCCATCGAACCTGAAAACGCCGATTCAACAGCCCCGGAAAAAAATATTTTTCCGGAGCGGCGCGTCAACAACGATCCGCGCGAGAGACAACCGAAGAAGGGAACCCAACCGCGCCGCGAGAAGCGCGACGTCCACGGCTGGGTGGTGCTCGACAAACCGATCGGCATGACGTCGACGCACGCGGTCGCCGTCGTGAAGCGGCTGTTTTCGGCGAAGCGCGCGGGTCACGCCGGCACGCTGGACCCCCTCGCTTCGGGCGGTTTGCCGATCGCGATCGGCGAAGCCACCAAGACGGTTCCCTTCGTCATGGACGGCCGCAAACGCTATCGCTTCACCGTAACCTGGGGTGAGGAACGCGACACCGATGACACCGAAGGCCGCGTCGTCCGAACCAGCGACTTGAGGCCATCCGCCGAGGCGATCAACGCCCTGCTGCCACAATTCACCGGCCTCATCGAGCAGACCCCGCCGCAATATTCGGCCATCAAGATCCAGGGCGAGCGCGCCTATGATTTGGCGCGCGACGGGGAAGCGGTCGAGTTGAAACCGCGCCCGGTCGAGATTCACCAATTAACCCTTGCAGAACAACCGGATAGCAGCCATTCCGTGTTCGAAGCCGAGTGCGGCAAGGGCACCTATGTGCGGGCGCTGGCGCGTGATATCGGGCGGATTCTCGGCTGTTTCGGCCATATCAGCGCGCTGCGACGGACCCTGGTCGGCCCCTTCGTCGAGAACGACATGATTCCGCTGGAACAGTTGGAGGCTTTGTGCGATAGAGCCGCGTCCGGTGAGGCTAGCCTCGCCGACGCGCTTTTGCCCGTTGAGACCGCGCTGGACGACATCCCGGCACTGGCCGTCACTCGGGCGGATGCGGCAAGGCTCCACAGGGGTCAGGCCGTTTTGTTGCGCGGACGGGATGCGCCCAATTGTAGCGGCACAGTCTATGTCACGGTGGCAGGCCGTCTTCTGGCGCTTGCCGAAATTGACAATGGCGAACTCATCCCCAAGCGCGTGTTCAACCTGAACGGACTGACTGCCAGTCCGGCTCGCAACAACGAAAGTAGCTGACGATGTCGATTGCCGCGGAACGCAAAGCGGAAGTCATCAAGAAGAATGCCAACAAGGCCGGCGACACCGGCTCGCCCGAGGTACAGGTTGCGATCCTGTCGGAACGCATCAACAACCTCACCGATCATTTCAAGAGCCACGTGAAGGACAACCATTCGCGCCGCGGATTGTTGAAGATGGTCGCCACCCGCCGCTCGCTTCTCGACTATCTGAAGCGCAAGGACGAGGCGCGCTATCAGGCGCTGCTCGAAAAGCACAACATTCGGCGTTGAGCTTGTAGTGAAGTACGCGCGCGTCGTTTGGCGCGCGTTTTTGCATGATCGATCGAGAGCCGCCAAGTGTTCGGCTTTCGCAACCGATGATGCGCAAGGGTTACGAAAAATCGTGCCCTTATCGAACGTCCAGCAGCAATCCGGCTCGCTGGGCAAAACGGGCAAGGTGCCCGTGATTTACGCGAAAGGATGGACGCCATCCTAAAGCCAGAAACCATGGCAGGATCGCCGGATGCTGACGCCGTATGGCCAGCATCCCGCCGTCTTGCGCATGGTTTTTTGTTTTGTGGCGTCCCTCCTTTCGTAATCACATGAAAGAAGATTGCAATGTTCAATAAGCATACCGTCGAGATCGACTGGGGTGGACGTCCCCTCAAGCTTGAAACCGGAAAAGTCGCCCGCCAGGCCGATGGCGCCGTTGTCGCCACCTATGGCGAAACCATCGTGCTCGCCACCGTCGTCGCCGCGAAATCGCCGCGCGAAGGCGTCGACTTCCTGCCGCTCACCGTCGACTATCAGGAAAAGACCTATGCCGCGGGCCGCATTCCCGGCGGCTACTTCAAGCGCGAAGGCCGCCCGACCGAAAAGGAGACGCTGGTCTCCCGCCTGATCGACCGTCCGATCCGCCCGCTGTTCGTGGACGGCTGGCGTAACGAGACCCAGGTGATCGTCACCGTGCTGTCGCACGATATGGAGAACGACCCCGATATCGTGGCGCTGGTGGCGTCGTCCGCCGCGCTGACGTTGTCCGGCGCCCCCTTCAAGGGTCCGATCGGCGCCGCGCGCGTCGGCTTCGCCAACGACGAATTCATCCTCAATCCGACGCTCGACGAGATGACCGAGACTCAGCTCGATCTCGTCGTCGCGGGCACCGCAGACGCCGTGCTGATGGTGGAATCGGAAGCCAGGGAACTCAACGAAGACGTGATGCTGGGTGCGGTGATGTTCGGACATCGCCACTTCCAGCCGGTGATCAAGGCGATCATCGAGCTGGCCGAAAAGGCCGCGAAAGAACCGCGCGAAGTCACCACGATCGACAATGCCGCGATCGAAAAGGAAATGCTCGGCCTGGTCGAACAGGATCTGCGCAAGGCTTACGCCATTGCGGTCAAGCAGGAGCGTTATGCTGCGGTCGGCGCCGTCAAGGAAAAGGCGATCGCGCACTTCTTCCCCGAAGGCCAGGAGCCGAAATACGACAAGCTCCGCGTCGCCGGCGTGTTCAAGGAACTGGAAGCCAAGATCGTCCGCTGGAACATCCTCGACACCGGCAAGCGGATCGATGGCCGTGATGTCAAGACCGTGCGCAACATCGTCGCTGAAGCCGGCGTGCTGCCGCGCGCCCACGGCTCGGCGCTGTTCACCCGCGGCGAAACCCAGGCGATGGTCGTGACCACGCTCGGCACCGGCGAGGATGAGCAGTACATCGACGCGCTGTCGGGGACGTACAAGGAAACGTTCCTGCTGCACTACAACTTCCCGCCCTACTCGGTCGGCGAGACCGGCCGCCTCGGTGGCACCAAGCGGCGCGAGATCGGCCACGGCAAGCTTGCCTGGCGCGCGATTCATCCGGTGTTGCCGCCGCACCATGAATTCCCTTACACGGTGCGCGTGGTCTCCGAGATCACCGAATCCAACGGTTCATCCTCAATGGCTTCGGTCTGCGGTGCTTCGCTCGCGCTGATGGATGCCGGCGTTCCGCTGAAGCGGCCGACCGCGGGCATCGCGATGGGCCTGATCCTCGAAGACAAGCGCTATGCGGTGCTCTCCGACATCCTCGGCGACGAGGATCATCTCGGCGACATGGACTTTAAGGTCGCCGGCACCGACCAGGGCATCACCTCGCTGCAGATGGACATCAAGATCGAGGGCATCACCGAGGAGATCATGCGGGTTGCGCTCGGCCAGGCCAAGGAAGGCCGCATCCACATCCTGGGTGAGATGGCCAAGGCGCTGACCGCCGCACGCGCCGAGCTCGGCGAATACGCGCCACGCATCGAGACCTTCAAGATCGCCACCGACAAGATCCGCGAAGTGATCGGCACCGGCGGCAAGGTGATCCGCGAAATCGTCGAGAAGACCGGCGCCAAGGTCAACATCGAGGACGACGGCACCGTGAAGGTCGCCTCCAACGACGGCGAAGCGATGAAGGCCGCGATCAAGTGGATCAAGTCGATCGCGTCCGATCCGGAAGTCGGCCAGATCTACGAGGGCACCGTCGTCAAGGTGATGGAATTCGGCGCGTTCGTGAACTTCTTCGGCGCCAAGGACGGCCTCGTTCACATCAGCCAGCTCGCTGCCAACCGCGTGCAGAAGACCTCCGACGTCGTCAAGGAAGGCGACAAGGTCAAGGTCAAGCTGCTCGGCTTCGACGATCGCGGCAAGACGCGTTTGTCGATGAAGGCGGTCGACCAGGCGACCGGCGAAGACCTCGAGGCGAAGCCGAGGGCCGACGCCGCGCCCGCACAGGCCGCCGGCGAGTAAACGCGAAGATAAATGGATAAAAAGGGCGGCTTTTCAGCCGCCCTTTTGTTTTGGCCCCGCGATGCCGCCTCTTGCTCCGAGGCCATCGTCCGCGAAGGCGGACGATCCAGCGTTCCAGAGACGCCCGTGCTGGGGCCGATAAGCCTCAGGCTACTGTATCCCCCGCCTGCGCGGGGGATGACGAACTGAGCGGCAGGCGACGCCTGCTTCTGATCACGCCGCGAGAACGAAACGATCGGCGTTCATCACCTTGACCCAAGCCGCCACGAAATCCTTGACGAATTTCTGCTTCGCATCCGCACAGGCATAGACCTCCGCAAACGCCCGAAGCTGCGAGTGCGAGCCGAAGACGAGATCGACGCGGGTGCCGGCCCACCTAACGGCCTTGGTCTTGCGATCGCGGCCTTCATAGGTGCCGTCAGCCGCCGGCTGCCAGACCGTGCCCATGTCGAGCAGGTTGACGAAGAAGTCGTTGGAGAGCGTCCCCGGCCTCTCGGTGAAGACGCCATGTTTGGACTTGCCGAAATTGGCGCCGAGCACACGCAAGCCGCCGATGAGGGCTGTCATCTCCGGCCCCGTCAACCGCAGCAATTGCGCGCGGTCCACCATCGCCTCTTCCGGCGCCATGAACTGCTGCTTCTTGGCGGTATAGTTGCGGAAGGCATCGGCGCGTGGCTCGAGCGGCGCGAAGGATTCGACATCGGTCTGATCCTGCGCGGCATCCGCACGTCCCGGCGTGAACGGCACCTTCACATCGACGCCGGCGTCCCTGGCCGCCTTTTCGACTGCGGCGGAGCCGCCGAGGACGATCAGGTCGGCGAGCGAGACCTTTTTGAACTCCTTCTGGATCGCTTCGAGCTTGCCGAGAACGGTCTTGAGCTCAGCCGGTTCGTTGACCTCCCAATCCTTCTGGGGCGCGAGGCGAATGCGCGCGCCATTCGCGCCGCCGCGCTTGTCCGAGCCCCGGAACGTCGAGGCCGACGCCCAGGCGACCGAAACAAGCTGCGACACGGTGAGGCCGGAGGCGAGAATCTTCGCCTTCAGCGCCGCGATGTCGGCCTCGCTGATCGGCGGATGATCGGTAGCCGGAACCGGGTCCTGCCAGATCAGCGTTTCCTTCGGCACCAGCGGGCCGAGGTAACGTGCGACCGGGCCCATGTCGCGGTGCGTGAGCTTGAACCAGGCCCGCGCAAACGCGTCGGCGAACTGGTCCGGATGCTGGTAGAAGCGCCGCGAGATCTTCTCGTAGGCCGGATCGAAGCGCAGCGACAGGTCGGTGGTGAGCATGGTCGGCACATGCTTCTTCGATTTGTCGAAGGCGTCGGGAATTGAGGCTTGAGCACCCTTGGCTTTCCACTGCTTGGCGCCGGCCGGGCTCTTCGTCAACTCCCATTCATTCTCGAACAGATTCTGGAAGAAGGAATTGCTCCACTTGGTCGGCGTCTGTGTCCAGGTGACTTCCGGGCCGCCGGTGATGGCGTCGGCGCCGGCGCCTGAGCCGTGCGTGCTCTTCCAGCCAAGGCCCTGATCCTCGATAGCGCCGCCTTCGGGGGCCGCGCCCACCAGCGACGGATCGCCCGCGCCGTGCGTCTTGCCAAAGGAGTGGCCGCCGGCAATCAGCGCGACGGTCTCTTCGTCATTCATCGCCATGCGAAAGAAGGTTTCGCGAATGTCTTTGGCGGCCGCGAGCGGATCCGGGTTGCCGTTCGGTCCTTCCGGATTGACGTAGATGAGGCCCATCTGCACCGCACCGAGCGGCTCTGCGAGCTGGCGTTCGCCAGAGTAACGCTCATCGCCGAGCCACGTGCCTTCGGGACCCCAGTAGAGCTCTTCCGGCTCCCAAACGTCGGCGCGGCCGCCCGCGAAACCAAACGTCTTGAAGCCCATCGATTCCAGCGCGACGTTGCCGGCGAGAATCATCAGGTCGGCCCACGAGATCTTCGAGCCGTACTTCTGCTTGATCGGCCACAACAGCCGGCGCGCCTTGTCGAGGTTGGCGTTGTCTGGCCAGCTGTTGAGCGGCGCAAAGCGCTGCTGACCTGCGCCGGCGCCGCCGCGGCCGTCGGTGATGCGGTAAGTGCCGGCAGAGTGCCAGGCCATGCGGACCATCAACCCGCCATAGTGACCGAAGTCGGCCGGCCACCACTCCTGCGAGGTCGTCATCAACGCGTTGAGGTCCTTGACCACGGCATTCAGGTCGAGGGTCTTGAATTCCTTGGCATAATCGAACGTCTTGCCCATCGGATCGGACAGCGTCGAATTCCGGTGAAGACGGGAAATGTCCAGCATATCGGGCCACCAGTCGCGGTTGGTGTGACCCTGCGCTCCGCCCGTAAACGGGCACTTCGTCTTGTCGTCCATGATCGTCTCCTCTTCTGTTTCGGGAGTTCCGCCCTAAGGCCAGCCGCCTCCAGTCTACGCAGCCATTTCCATCAGGTAAAATAGGGTTTAATGATAAGAGCGATAGGATAATCTGATGATCCAAACCCTCATGATCGGCGCGTCGTGATCAACGTCACGCTACGGCAGCTTCGCTATTTCGACGCACTGGCCCGTCACCGCCATTTCGGCCGAGCGGCTGAAGCCTGCGCGATCTCGCAGCCGGCGCTGTCGATGCAGATCAAGGAAATGGAGGAAACGCTCGGTGGCGTGCTGATCGAGCGCAGCGCACGCCAGGTGGCGCTGACCAAATTCGGCGAGGAACTGCTGCAACGTGTTCGCGACATCCTGCGGTCGGTCGACGAACTCGGCGATTTCGCGCGCGCCTCGCGCGACCGGCTGGCGGGACGATTGCGCGTCGGGATGATTCCGACGATCGCGCCCTACCTGCTGCCCAAGGTGATCGAGAATCTGGCGCGGCTGCACCCGGAACTGGATATTCACGTCCGCGAGACGGTGACCCCAAAACTGATCAAGGAAGTCGCCGAAGGCCGGCTTGATACCGCGATCGTGGCGCTCCCGGTTTCCGAACCTTCGCTGACCGAGATCGCGCTGTTCAAGGAAAACTTCCTGCTGGTGCGGCCCGGCGAGCAGGAGGGCACGCCGGTGCCAAGCCGCGAGACTTTGCGCGAAATGAAGCTGCTGCTCCTGGAAGAGGGGCACTGTTTCCGCGACCAGGCGCTGTCGTTCTGCAACATGCAGACGCCGCCGCGGGAAGTGCTCGATGCGAGTTCGCTGTCGACGCTGGTGCAGATGGTCGGCGCCGGCATCGGCGTGACGTTGATCCCCGAAATGGCGGTCGCCGTCGAGACGCGTTCGGCTTCAGTGTCGGTCGCGCGCTTCAGGAATCCGCAACCCTGCCGCACCATCGGCATGGTCTGGCGCAAGACCAGTCCGCTTGCGCGGCAATTGCAGCAGATCTCCGAGGTCGTATGCCTGGCGGCTGGCAAGGAGCGCAAGCGCCAGCCGACCTCACCCACTTTGCGCCGTCTCACGGCTTGAACGCTCAAGGACTTCGAAGCTCCAGCGACGCCGGAGGCAATAGCTGGCAACAGCCGATTGCGAGACGGCGCACGCGCCATCGTTGCTGCAAAGCTGGACAAAGAATTGCCGGCATATCTTAATGAGCGCTCAATTAGCAGGCGCGCTCCCCGCCTCGGCTCGGAAGCGATGTCACTGAAGGATAAGCCATCATGATGAAACTGTACTGGTCGCCTCGCTCGCGTTCGTTTTCAGCGCTTTGGCTGATGGAGGAAACAGGCCAGGAATATGAGCGGGTGCTGACCGACATCACCAAGGGCGCGCAGAAGACCCCGGAATATCTCGCCATCAATCCGATGGGAAAAGTGCCGGCGATCCAGGACGGCGAAACGACGCTCGCGGAGTCGGCTGCGATCTGTGCCTATGTCGCTGAACGCTATCCGCAGGCCAAACTCGCGCCCCCGGTCGGCGATCCCTTGCGCGCCAAATATCTCTACTGGCTGTTCTTCGGGCCGGGCTGCATCGAACCGGCGATGGTGCAGGTGGCCACCAAGATCGAGATGAACCCGGTCGCGGCCGGCTGGGGCGACGCGCAACGCGTCTACGATGTGCTCGATGCAGCGCTCGAGAAAGGGCCGTGGATTCTCGGCGAAAATTTTTCGGCCGCCGACATCGTGATCGGCGCCGGGCTGAATTTCTCGGTCCGCCTGTTCAAGATGGTGCCGACGCGCCCCTCGTTCGATCGCTATCTCGACCGTTGCGCGGCGCGGCCGGCGTTTCAGCGCGCCGGCGCGCTCGTCATGGGATGATGACCTGAATCGCGCTACCAGTGGCGCGATGAGGTCAAGTTCGAATAATACGTCAGCGGTAGCGCGCTCGTTCTCCCTTAGGGAGAGGTGAGCCGCTTTGCGGCCGGATCGATTCAACCAAAGCCAATTGCGCTTTAGCCGGGGACGACGCGAGGATCCACATCCTGCGTGTAATCGACGCCCTCGATGCCAAATCCGAACAGGCGAAGAAATTGGCTCTTGTATTCTCCTAGATCCGCCAGTTCGCCGAGCGTCTCAGTTGTGAGCAGCGGCCAACGCCGGCGCACTTCCGCCTGAACTTGGCCCGAGAGCTCCCAGTCGTCGACCCTGACGCGCTGCGCCTCGTCGAGTTCGACACCCGCGCCGAGGCGTGTCCGGAACAGGCGATCGATCTGCTCGATGCAGCCTTCGTGGAGTCCGAGCTGCTTCATCACCTTGAACAGCACGGTGCCATAGAGCGGCACCACCGGAATGGCTGAACTCGCCTGGGTGACCACGGCTTTCAGCGCCACCACGCGGGCCGCGCCCTCGCCGAGCCGGCCGCGGATCGCTTCCGCCTTGTTATCAAGATCGGCCTTGGCGCGACCGAGTGTGCCATTCCAGTAGATCGGCCAGGTCAGCTCGCTACCGATATAGGTGTAGTTGAGCGTCCGGAAGCCGGGGGCAAGGACGCGAGCGTCCGCGAGCTGGTCGATCCAGCGCTTCCAGTCCTCGCCGCCCATCACCGCGACCGTGGCCGTCGTTTGATCTTCGCTCGCCGGCTCAAGGGTCGTCTCGAAAACTTCGCCGGTTTCGGTATCTAGGGTCTTGATCTGGACAGGCGCGCCCAGCGGCTTGATGACCGAACGATAGGTCTTGCCTGTCTGCGGATCCGTCCGGACTGGAGCCGCCATGCTGTAGACCAGCATGTCCAGCTGTCCGAATTTTTCGCGCACGCGGTCGATAAAGGTCGTCTTCAGCTCGTCGGAAAACGCGTCACCCTCCAACGTGAGGGGAGATCGTCCGACCTTCCTGGCTTCGATTTCGAATGCGCGGTTATTGTACCAACCCGCACTGCCGGTCCTGGTCGCCGAAGGCTCGCGCTCCAACGACACGCCGATGGTGTCCGCCCCGCCGGCGAAGGTCGCAACGATGCGGCTTGCAAGGCCATATCCCGTTGAGCAGCCCAGCACAGCGACCCGCTTGGGACACTCCGCTATCGGGCCATGGCGAAGCACATAAGCGATCTGCTCGCGGACATTCCAAGCGCAGCCGACAGGATGCGCGGTCGTGCAGATAAAGCCTCGCACACGCGGTTCAATAATCATACGAGTGCCCACTTTCCGAAGTTCGTGTTACACCTCAGCACCCACTTTCACGAACTTCGGAAAGTCATGGGCACTAGCCCCGTTTTTGAATCGCGAATCACGCGTCCAGCCGCTTGAACACCAGCGTCGCGTTGGTGCCGCCGAAGCCGAAGGAATTCGACAACACCGTGCCGAGTCTGACGTTGTCGATGCGCTTGCGCACGATCGGCATATCGGCGAACACCGGATCGAGTTCGCTGATGTGGGCGCTTTCGCAGATGAAGCCGTTGTTCATCATCAGAAGTGCATAGATCGCTTCCTGCACGCCGGTGGCGCCGAGCGAATGGCCAGTGAGCGCCTTGGTGGCGGAAATCGGCGGACACTTGTCGCCGGTCCCGAACACCTTTCGGATCGCTTCGATCTCCGGCGGATCGCCGGCCGGCGTCGAAGTCGCGTGTGGGTTGATGTAATCGATCCTGGTGCTGACGGTGGACAGCGCCATCCGCATGCAGCGTTCGGCGCCTTCGCCCGAAGGCGCGACCATGTCGTAGCCGTCCGACGTCGCACCGTAACCGACGATTTCGCCGTAGATGCGCGCGCCGCGCGCCTTGGCATGCTCGAGCTCTTCCAGCACCACGACGCCGGCGCCGCCGGCGATGACGAAACCGTCTCGGTTGATGTCATAGGGCCGCGACGCAGTCGCCGGCGTGTCGTTGTATTTCGAGGACATCGCGCCCATCGCGTCGAACAGCACCGACAGGCTCCAGTCCAGTTCCTCGCACCCGCCGGCAAAGATGATGTCCTGCTTGCCGATCTGGATGGTCTCATAGGCATTGCCAATGCAGTGGTTGGAGGTCGCGCAGGCCGACGAGATCGAATAGTTCACGCCCTTGATCTTGAACCAGGTGGCAAGTGTCGCGGATGCGGTCGACGACATGGCCTTTGGTACGGCAAACGGACCGACCCGCTTCGGTCCCTTGGTACGCGTAATGTCGGCCGCCTCGACGATGGTGCGTGCCGACGGACCGCCGGAACCCATGATGATGCCGGTGCGGATATTGGACACTTCCGACGGCTCAAGGCCCGAATCCCGGATCGCCTGCTCCATCGCGATATGATTCCACGCCGCACCGTCAGCGAGGAAACGCATCGCGCGGCGATCGATCACGCTGGCTGGATCGAGCGTGGGCGCGCCCTGAACCTGCGAGCGGAAACCCATCTCGGCATATTTTTCGGCACGGCTGATACCGGACTTCGCCTCATGGAGGCTCGAAAGCACTTCCTGGGTGTTGTTTCCGATCGATGAGACAATGCCCATCCCCGTGATCACAACCCGCCTCATGACCGCCTCACCTGTCGTTGCCTTCTGCGATGTCCGTCAAAGTCGTCTCGAGCCGATGAAAAGTTCACGCCCCCGGCAGCACAGAGGCATCCTGCTTGAACAGCCCGACCTTCAGCTCCTTGGCGCGATAGATAATCTCGCCATCCATGGAAAGCCAGCCGTCGGCAATCCCCAGCACCAGCTTCGATCGCATCACGCGCTTGATGTCGATGTTGTACACAACCTTGCGGACGTTCGGCAGCACCTGGCCGGCGAACTTCAATTCGCCAAGACCGAGCGCGCGGCCGTGGCCCGCGCCGCCGATCCAGCCGAGATAGAAACCAACCATCTGCCACATCGCATCCAGACCCAGGCAACCCGGCATGACCGGATCGTTCTTGAAATGGCACCCGAAGAACCAAAGATCCGGCTTGACATCGAGTTCCGCGCGGATCAGGCCCTTGCCGTATTCGCCGCCGGTTTCACTGATTTCGGTGATGCGGTCGAACATCAGCATCGGCGGCAAAGGTAATTGGGCATTGCCCGGGCCGAACAGCTCGCCGCGGGCGCAGGCCAGGAGATCTTCGTATTCGTAACCGCTGCGCCGATTAAGCATGTGCCAGCCTTTGCTAAGAGCCCCGATCAAGCCTTTGAGCGCAACGAATCCGCGAAAAAGCGGGAATCGGCGCCCATCATGCGGATTGGCCCTTAATCCCGCAGGCCGGGAACCCGCGGCAGCGGGCGTTTGCCGATGCCAATCCCACATGGTCGAAAACGGCCGGTCTCTATCACAGGGCAGGCAGCCGGCAAAGCGCGGGACCGAGGCTAATAGCCGCTTTTGCCCCGGTTCGAGTGAGGCTCGGACATGCCCCCGAAAGGGCTTAACCCTGGGATCGTTCTAGTTGCGAAAAACTTGCATCTGTGGCCACCCCTCCTTATATTCCCTAGGCAATATCGTAGTTCTTTTCAGAGTCTGACGTGGAAATGAGCGATAACGGTCCGATCTTGAATACTGAAGCGGCGGGTTCCGAGCCGAGGGCGTCGGGGCGCGAGCCTGCGCTGACCGGATGTCCGTGGCACGACGTCAACGAGATGTTGCAGGCCGCGGGCCTGCGGCCGACCCGTCAGCGCATGGCGCTGGGCTGGCTGTTGTTCGGCAAGGGAGCGCGCCACCTGACCGCCGAAATGCTTTACGAAGAGGCGACGCTGGCAAAGGTCCCGGTGTCGCTGGCGACTGTCTACAACACGCTCAATCAGCTGACGGATGCGGGCTTGCTGCGTCAGGTCAGTGTCGACGGCACCAAGACCTATTTCGACACCAACGTGTCGGCGCATCACCATTTCTATCTCGAGAACAACCACGAGCTGATCGACATTGAAGACCCGCATCTGGTTTTGCAGAAGATGCCCGAAGTCCCCGAGGGCTATGAGATCGCCCGGATCGACATGGTGGTTCGGCTGCGCAAGAAGCGCTGATCTCGTCGTCCCTGCGGAAAGCAGGGACCCATAACCACCAGCGTTGATTGTTGACCATGCGGCCCAAGTCGCTTCGCGGATGAGCCGCGGTGTATGGGTCCCCGCGGTTCGCGGGGACGACTTTGATCAATCCACCTTCTCGTCGGCGTAGACGCCCCACAGCCGCTGCTGCTCGATCCAGCCGTCGAAGCCATTGCCAGCGATATGGCACCAGCCGGCGCCGCAATGCTTGACCTGCGCGACCACGCCGACCTGCAGGCGGGCGGTAACGGCGCTTTTCTCATCGGCATGATCATGGAGCGAGGCAAGGTCGTCCTTGTGCTTCATCGTGACGACCGCGGTGCGGCGGCCGGACAAAAGCGAGTGATAGACCCAGCCCTCGGCGCCCTCGGAATCGCGAACCCGGCGCCAGTTCTCAAACTCGGCCGTGATTTCGACCGGCAGGCCCGCGCGGGTGTAGACCCAGGACACGTCATTGTCCTTGGTGGGACCGGCGCGGACATTCACATGATCGGACTTGAGGCTGACGTAACGCGGGACCGGCAACCCGCTGGTCGCGGATTCCTTGGCCGAGGCGGCCAAGCTGACCGTCACGCAGAGCAGGCAGACCAAAAGCACTTGCGAACAAAAACGCCCCAACTCCATCAACGCGTCTCCCGCCCGCCGACACCCTCCGGCTCGGATTCTTCGAGCCGCGACCCCAAACCCCGCTGCCGACCCGCTTTGCGCCCTGAGCTTAAATTCCGGCCCCATCTCGCGGGTTCTTGTTTTGCCCCGGTCTTCTGCTAGAGAGGACCGAACGGCACGAAACAGAGCCGCCGGGAGGCTAACGGAAACGCCCGGACTACGTGGCAGCGGCAGTGTCGAACACCCGGGTTAATGAGGTCTGAACAACCTCATGAGAGCAGGACATGTCGGTTAAGAAGAAGCCTCTCGTTGTCGTCACGCGGAAGCTGCCGGACTCGATCGAGACCCGGATGCGGGAACTGTTCGATGCGAGGCTCAACCTCGACGACACGCCACTGACGCAGGAACAACTGATCGATGCGGTGCGAACCGCCGATATCCTGGTTCCGACCGTTACCGATGCGATCAGTGAGGAATTGCTGAAGCAGCCGGATTTACGGCTGAGGATGATCGCCAATTTCGGCAATGGCGTCGACAATATCGATGTCACGGCGGCCCATGCGCGCGGCATCACGGTAACCAACACGCCAAAAGTTTTGACCGAAGATACCGCCGATATGACCATGGCGCTGATCCTGGCGGTGCCGCGCCGGCTGATCGAGGGCGCTTCCGTGCTCACCGACGGAAAGAACTGGGCGGGCTGGTCGCCGACCTGGATGCTCGGCCATCGCCTCGGCGGCAAACGGCTCGGCATCGTCGGCATGGGCCGGATCGGACAGGCCGTCGCGCGCCGCGCGCACGCCTTCGGCCTGCAAATCCACTATCATAACCGCCGGCCCGTGGCCCCCCGCATCGCCGAGGAACTCGGCGCGACCTATTGGGAAAGCCTCGATCAGATGCTGGCGCGGATGGACATCATCTCGGTGAACTGCCCGCATACACCGGCGACCTTTCACTTGCTGTCAGCCCGGCGGCTGAAGCTGATCCGAAAAGACGCCTATATCGTCAACACCGCGCGCGGCGAGGTGATCGACGAGGAGACGCTGACCAAGCTGATCGAGGGGGGCGAGATCGCCGGCGCTGGCCTTGACGTGTTCGAGCACGAGCCGGCCGTGAGCCCGAAACTGGTGCGGCTGGCCAAGGCCGGCAAGGTGACGCTGCTGCCGCACATGGGCTCGGCCACCATCGAAGGCCGCGTCGAGATGGGCGAGAAGGTGATCATCAATATCAGAACCTTCCTTGACAATCACAAGCCGCCGGATCGCGTGCTGCCCAGCATGCTGTGAAGAACATATCCGTCGTCGTCCCGGCCAAGCGAGCCCTTGGCAACGCGAAGCGTTGTCCAATGCGAGCGCCGATCCGGGATCCATACCGCGAAACCCATCCGTGACACGCGATAGCAGACAATCTTCTCGGTAACGAAATCCTGTGGTTATAGGTCCCGGATCGGCGATCGCTTGTCCGGGACGACAGCGGAGGCCCGCAACTCCCGCTTCCGCCACTCGCCGAACCTCCCCTTAGAAAGGGGAGGTCGCTTTGCTCACGGAACAAAGCGGGAGGGGATCATTTGACCCCTCCCAACCCTCCACTTTGCAGGGCCGCAGGCCGGGAGAGGTGAACGAGCATCATCACCGCTGCTTGAACATGGGATCGCCGAAATCGTTGATCTGTGTGCCGTCGGGCCACCGCTTCTGGGGCGGATCGGCTGACGAGCAAACGCGCTCGCGCATAGTCTCGGTTTTCTTATGAACCCTGTTCAACTGATCTGCAATATTCGACGGGATTCCGCACTTGGCTGATTCAGCTTGCACAAAGTCGAGCATCTTCATCTCGGCCGCCATAAATTCATCAAGCAGCTTGCAGGCTTGGCGAGCCGACGCATGCCGTGCGCTTGCCGCCCTGATGAGTGCGCCGCGTCTCACGGCTTCATCGTGCAGGGTACCGTAATCGTTTGCGCAATTTCCTTGGGAGGGGCTCGGAGACGGCATGCCACCAAACCCGCCACTGTCTCCGCCGGCTGGCGGGTTCGGGATGCTGGTCGGCGGGTTGGCTCCAGGCAGCGGCGCGGGAAACGCGTTCTGTGCCGAAGCCATTCCGGGCGGCGCGAAGACGACCAGCAAGAGCAGCAGGATCGAGCGGCGGGCCATCGGATCTCTCATCTCCAGCAGCGCACTCAGAAGTATAGCCGGAATGCCGCTGCACGCTCAACAGGGGAGCGCCGCCCGGAGGCAGAAATGGGCGCGCTTCTCGCCCGGCTATGCAGCGGCAGGGAGTGGCTTTCCATCACCGATGCGCGCTCAGATCGGTGATGACCAGCGCATCGCCATTGAGCGGATTGAGCGGATCACGCCCGTAGCGCAGGGTCTCGAACCGCATCGACCGCGCATCCACCATCAGCAGCCGTCCGACCAGGCCGTCGCCAAAACCGACGATTTCGCGGATCGCCTCCAGCGCCATCATCGAGCCGAGCATGCCGGCGAGTGCGCCCATCACGCCGGCCTCCGCACAGGTCGGCACTGTGCCCGGCGGCGGCGGCTCCGGAAACAGGCAGCGGTAGGTCGGATTGAATTCTCCGTCGGCGTTTTTCTCATGCGCGCGAATCGTCGTCAGCGAGCCATCGAACATGCCCAGCGCCGCCGTGATCAATGGCTTGCCCGCCAGGAAGCACGCATCGGAAACGAGATAGCGAGTGTCGAAATTGTCGGACCCATCCAGCACCAGATCGTAACTGCCGATCAATTCGAGCGCGTTGCCTGCGTTCAACCGCGTGGCGTGCGCGGCAAATTTGACATGGGGATTGAGGCCGGCAATGCGTACGGCCGCACTGTCGACCTTCGGCCGGCCGACGTCGAAGGTGTCGTGAATGATCTGGCGCTGCAGGTTGGAGAGCGACACGACGTCGTCGTCCACCACGCCCAGGGTACCGACGCCGGCCGCCGCGAGATACATCAGCGCCGGCGCACCGAGACCGCCGGCGCCAATCACCAGCACGGACGCTTCCTTCAGGGCCGCCTGGCCCGGTCCGCCGACTTCGCGCAGCACGATGTGGCGGGCATAGCGTTCGAGTTCTTCAGAACTCAGCATGTCGCAAACTTACCTTTGCTTCGGCCACGACGTCTCATGAACCACCGGGCCGTTGGTGCCGACCCAACAGATGTGCTTAAAAGAGGCTTACATCAATGGACCTGAGTAGTGTTGTCATGAGATCGATGCTGATCGCAACATTGATATTCATGGCTGCGACGGCCTCTGCGCAAGCCCAGACGACGCCCCCCTCTCCTTCCAAGCTCAAACAAGCTGCAACGACGGCGACCCGCCATGCCCTGCAATCCCCTGCGGAAACCGCGGGTGCGATGGGCCAAAGCGAGCGGCTCGCGATCCAGTCCGACCTCGCCTGGGTCGGGCGATATAACGGCGCGATCTCCGGTGACGTTAGCGAGCGGATGGTGGAATCGATCAAGCTGATGCCGCAGCCGCCGTTGTTCGCGTGACCTGCGTAAGAAAGTAACCGTCGTTAATTCGGAAATTTCGGCTCGCCATACGGATAAAACCGCTTCAAATCGACATTCTCGTAAGGCAGCGCATCGAGATGCACCGTGCCGAGGAACGGCTCGGTCGGCTCGACCAGCAGGATCGTTTTCGCAAAGCCGTTGTCATGGAAGCCGCGCCGGAAATGAACGCGCGACTTGATCGCAAACACCTCGAACGCGTCGATGTCGAGCCCGAGCTGCTTGAGTTCGGACAGCTCCATCACCTGCACCAGATAGGTCGAGAGCACGAGCACATTGCCGCGGCCGAACGAGATCGTGACCCAGAACTGACCCTGACCCTCGCCTGCCATGAGGATCGTGCCCTTGACGCGGAGCGGCGCGCCCGCGGATTCATCGACACGTCCGCCGATCTCCATAGCGAACGCATCGCCCGCCTTGGCGCCTTGCGCCTTCAGCTTCGCAGTCGCGTCCCGATCGGCAATGGTCGCGATCAGCGTGTTGGAGAGATCCTGCGCGACGACCTCCTTCAGCAAAAAGGTCGCCGAGCCCGAGCGGTCGCTGTAATCAGCCAGCACGACCGGCGTGGCTCCTGCGGCCGCAGCCTGCTTGGCGAGCCGGACGCCATCGGGAATGCGATGCACCTTCGCTGAATTCAGGAGCGCCTTACGCTCCCGCCACGCCGTGTCCGCCATGTCGCGCGCGATCTTTTCCGCCAGCTCCGCCTTGCCGTTGGTCATCACCTGAATGGTCATGCCGACGTCGACCACGTCGGCGAAGGGAAAGCCGAAGAACACATTCACATAGACATCGACCTCGCGCGCCTCCCAGGTGAGCGCCCGCTGGATCAGGTCCATCCAGGGCGAGGCGCCGGTCCATTGCAACACGGTCGGCGAAATGATCGGCACCTTGCGCGTGACATGGGCCGGACGATAGTCGCCGCGGATCGCCCGCACCAGCATGCGCGCGGCGCGCTCGCCTTGCAGATAGCCGTCATAATGCGGAAAATATTTCACGCAAAATGCCATGTCGGCCGATTTCAGAAACGCCTCATCCTCGTTGCCGTGCAGATCGAAAGTCCCGGCAATGAACGCCTTCGGCCCAACCACCTCGCGCACGCGCCGCGCCAGTTCGGCTTCCGGGCGCGCCACGCCGCGCACCGCCATCGCGCCATGCAGGCAGAGGTAAACGCCGTCGAACGGGCCTTCGGCCGCAAGGCCTTCGATCATCCGGCCGACGAAGGTCTCGTAAGCCTGCTCCGTCACCCAGCCCGACCCCATGTAGGTCTTTGGCCAAAGCGGCGATTCAATGCCGACGAGTTCGACGGCCTCGAACTCGCGCGCCACCTTCACGAAGCCGCCCATGAAATAGGCCGGATCGAAATTGAGCAGCGCCTCGCCTTTCGCGGGCGACCCCGGATAGATGAAGTCTTCAAGCGTCGTGTCGTTCTTGAGAAACGTCACGGTCTCATGGGAGAAGTGCAGCACCGCGATACGAATCGGTTGAACCATGGATGACCCCGGAAAGCGCATACGCGCACAATGGCTCGCCGCCAATTCCTATCAGCGCGCCGCCAACCGCGGAACTCACGCTGCGCCATCGCAGCATTCGTTAATGCTTGTTAACACTTCGGTATTGGCCCGGATGCCGCTGACCTCACAAGTGTGTCATATTGCGACATCGTGACCGATCGTTAACGATTTGGACCGCATCTTTCAATCGGTCCACAGCGTCGCGATCAATGTTCAGCGTATCCGCGGGCTCCGTCACCCACTGGGATCGTTGAGGAATGCACACGATTGTTTTGGCGACCCAAAAAGGCGGCAGCGGCAAAAGCACGCTGGCGATCGGGCTCGCGCTCGCGGCCAAGAACGCCGGCCACAACGTGCGGCTGATCGAGACCGACCCGCAAGGCACTTTGTCGAACTGGCAGAGCCGGCGCGGCACGGCCGAGCCGATGGTCGAGGCCATCTACAATGTCGGCCGCATCGAAACCCGCCTAGAACAGCTCGACTGCGGCGGAGTTACGCTCACCATTATCGACACCGCAAGCGGCGTCAGCGCCATCACCGCATCGGCGATCCGTTGCGCCGACCTCTGCCTCATCCCGTCCCGCCCCACGATCACCGACATCGAGTCCAGCGCCGCGACGCTCAAGGCTGTCCGCGCCTGGCGCAAGCCGTTCGCTTTCGTGCTCAATCAGACGCCGGTGCGCGGCCGCCGCATGGACAACGCGACACAGACCCTTGGCGGCGATGATGCCCGTGCGATGAGCGAGATGATCGCGCGGCCCTTCATCTCGATGCGCAACGATCATCAGGATGCCCTCGCATCCGGCCTTGCGGTCAGCGAATATGCACCGGGCGGCAAATCAGCGGAGGAGATCGCTCAGCTCTGGCGATGGACCGAAGCCCGCCTCAACGGCGGTGCATTCGAACTGGACGCGCGTTCGGAGGCAAGTTCTCCGGCTCGGCCTGAAGCTGGTACGAGTCAAGCGGCGCAGCCCGCGCCCGCGCAGCCACCTCCGGGCCGCCTCGACGGCCTCGCCCCGTGGGACGCCTGCCTTTGACGTCGAGCGGATCAACAATGGAAAGCGGTCCTGAAGAGCGGCGTTATTTCTGACATTTCGGACACCAGAAGGTCGAGCGGCCGTTCTGGCTGAACCGGCGGACAATTCCGCCGCAGCCTTTGGTCTGGCACTTCTCGCCCTCGCGGTCGTAGACCTGAAACGAGTGCTGGAAGTAACCGAGTTCACCCGACGTCCGCCGGTGGTCCCGCAGCGATGAGCCGCCGGCCTTGATGGCCTGATTGAGCACGGCGTGGATCGCCTCCACCAGACGCCGCGCGTGATCGGTCGTCTCACCCTTCCTTGTGGCCAGCGTCGCCGCCAGTCGCCGCGGCGACAGATGCGCTCGAAACAGCGCCTCACAGACATAGATGTTGCCAAGCCCAGCGACGACGCGCTGATCGAGCAGCGCCGCCTTCAGGCCGGTTTTCTTGTTGGCGCATGCGCGCGCCAGCATGTCGGCATCGAACTCATTGCCGAGCGGCTCCGGACCCAGCCCTTCTAGCAGCGGCTCGTCGTCGATCGCCTTCCGCGCGATCACCTTCATGTAACCGAACCGGCGCGGATCGTTGAAGATGATCGCTGCCCCTGACGACATATAAAATACCACATGATCGTGGGCGCGATCCGCAGCTCGGGGATGGTGAAACTGACCCGGCGCGTGTCCGTTGTCGTCGTTGACGACGCGAAATGACCCGGACATCCCGAGATGCATCAAGAGCACGTCGCCGGAGGCGAGATCGGCCATCAGATATTTGGCCCGCCGGCCAAGCCCGGTCACGGTTTGACCCTCCAGCCGAGCGACAAAATCTTTTTGAAAGGGAAAGCGCAGGTCCTTGCGGCGGACTTCGGCCTTTTTGATCCGCGCGCCTTCCATGGCCGGCTGCAGGCCTCGGCGAACGGTCTCGACTTCAGGCAATTCGGGCATCGGTGCATTCACCTTGAAAGTCTAACGTGATAGCGCCATTGGAACTGCCGCGCTATGGTCCGGATAGGAGAGACGAGTAGATGAACCAACCGGACGAAACCACGCATTTCGGCTTCAGGGACGTCCCCCTGGGCGACAAGCAGACGCTGGTCAACGACGTCTTTCACAGCGTAGCGCGGCGCTACGACCTGATGAACGATCTGATGTCGGGCGGCCTGCATCGCGTCTGGAAAGACCTGATGATCAACGCGCTCAATCCGCCGCGCGGCGATACGCCGTTTGCGCTGCTCGACGTCGCCGGCGGCACCGGCGATATCGCTTTCCGCGCGGCGAGCGCCGCGGGTCAGGGCTTCAAGGCGACCGTGTGCGATATCAATGCCGACATGTTGAATGTGGGGCGCGCACGCGCCGCCACGCGGCACCTCGATGACCGCGTCTCGTTCGTCGAGGGCAATGCCGAGGAGTTGGCTTTTGCGGACCGCGCATTCGACGCCTACACCGTTGCGTTTGGTATCCGCAATGTGCCGCGGATCGATCGCGCGCTTGCCGAGGCCTACCGCGTGTTGCGTCCGGGCAGCCGTTTCCTGTGCCTTGAATTCTCGACGGTCGACGTGCCCGGTCTGGATCGCATCTACGATCTGTTTTCGTTCAAGGTGATCCCCCCGCTCGGCCGCGCCGTGACCGGCGACGCCGACTCCTACCAATATCTCGTGGAATCGATCCGCAAATTTCCAAAGCCCGGCACGTTCGCCGAGATGATCGGCCAGGCCGGCTTTTCGCGCGTGACCTGGCAGAGTTTCTCGGGCGGAATCGTGGCATTGCATTCGGGCTGGCGTCTGTGATTTCGGCAACGATGCACATTGCGCGGATCGTCCGCGCCGCGTTCGTGTTTGCTCGTGAGGGTGTTTTCGGCACCGTCGATCCTTCGCTGGTGCCGCCGCCCGGACAGCTGGCGCTGAAATTCGCGCGGATGTTCGAGCGCACCGGCGCCAAGTCGGGACCGAGGCTGTCGCGCGCGCTGACCCGTCTCGGGCCGGCCTATCTCAAGCTGGGACAATTTCTTGCCACGCGGCCGGACGTCGTTGGCGTCGTACTGGCGCGCGATCTCGAAAGCCTGCAGGACCGCCTGCCGCCGTTCCCACAGGAAGAAGCGGAGACGGTGATCGCAACCTCGTTCGAGCGCTCTATTGCACAGGCATTTGCGAGCCTCGGTCCGGCGGTCGCCGCCGCTTCGATCGCCCAGGTGCATCGCGGCGAAGTCGCCTATGACGGCGTTCGCCGCGCGGTCGCGGTGAAGGTGCTGCGGCCCGATGTGGCTTCGCGTTTCCGGCGCGATCTAACCGATTTCTTCTTTGTCGCACGCCAGGCCGAAATCTATTCGGCGGAGGCGCGGCGGCTGCGGCTGGTCGAAATCATCAACACCATGTCGCGCTCGGTCGCGATGGAGATGGACCTGCGCCTAGAGGCGGCGGCGATGTCGGAGATGGCGGAGAATACCCGCGACGATGCCGACTTTCGCGTGCCCACCGTCGACTGGGATCGCACCACCCATAACGTCCTGACCATGGAGTGGATCGACGGCGTTGCGCTGTCCGACCACGCCCGCCTCGCGCAATCCGATATCGACCTGCCGGATCTCGGGCGCAAGGTGATCCAGAGTTTTCTGCGCCACGCGTTGCGTGACGGCTTTTTCCACGCCGACATGCATCCCGGCAATCTGTTCCTCGACAAGGAAGGTCGGCTGGTCGCAGTCGACTTCGGCATCATGGGCCGGCTCGGTCCGAAGGAGCGGCGCTTCCTCGCCGAAATTCTGCTTGGCTTCATCATCCGCGACTATCGGCGTGTCGCCGAGGTGCATTTCGAAGCGGGCTACGTGCCGTCGCATCATTCGGTCGACAACTTCGCGCAAGCGATCCGCGCCATCGGCGAGCCGATCCACAACCGCACGGCCGAAGAAATTTCCATGGCGAAGCTGTTGACCCTGCTGCTCGAGGTCACCGGCCTGTTCGACATGCGCACCCGACCCGAACTGATCCTGCTGCAAAAAACCATGGTGGTGGTGGAAGGTGTCGCGCGCAGCTTCGACCCCAGGCTCGATATCTGGAAGGTCGCCGACCCCGTGGTTCGCGAATGGATCGAACGCAATCTCGGCCCGATCGGCCGCATCCAGGGCGCGATGGCGGGCGCGGGCGAACTCGGACGCGTGGTCGCGAGCCTGCCGTCGCTCGCGACGAGAGCGGTGAGCGTAATCGAACAGTTGGAGACTATGACGCGCGAGGGGTTGACGCTGTCAGAGGAGACCATTGCGGCGATGGGGCGGACCGAGGGCCGCAAAAGCCGCTGGCGGGCGATCGCGCTCTGGGTCATCGCGCTGACCTTCATCGGCATCCTGTTCGCCATCCGCCAGATGTGATTGCATTGCAGTCGTATATCTGATAGCATTGCTATCAAATCTCCTCGTTGGAGGCAGCAATGGCCAGCCTGACCATCCGGAAACTGGACGACGCGATCCGCGATGCCCTACGGCTGAGGGCGGCGCGCAGCGGCCGTTCTGTGGAGGATGAGGTTCGGGTCATCCTGCGTGAGGCCGCCGAGGGGAGCCCTTCCGCGGTGTCGGCAACCGCATTACGCACCCTGCCAGGCCTCGCCGCACCCTCGTCCCGCCGCGACGTTGGTCTCGCGCGCGTCACCCTGATCATCGGCGGCGGCATTGCCGCCTACAAGGCGCTCGATCTGATCCGGCGGCTGAAAGAGCGGCAAATCGACGTTCGCTGCGTCCTAACCAAGGCTGCGCAGCATTTCGTCACGCCGCTGGCCGCAAGCGCGCTGTCGCACGAGCGCTGCTACACGGACCTGTTCGATCCTGGCAGCGAGTTCGATGCCGGCCACATCCGCTTAGCGCGCAACGGCGACCTGATCGTGGTGGCGCCGGCCACCGCCGACCTGATGGCCAAGATGGCGCACGGCACGGCCGATGATCTTGCCAGCGCCATCCTGCTGGCCGCGGGCGTGCCGATCCTGCTGGCGCCGGCGATGAATCCGCTGATGTGGAACAACGCCGCGACGAAGCGCAATGTCGCAACGCTGCAACGCGACGGCATCGTCATGATCGGACCCAATGCCGGCGAAATGGCCGAAGCGGGCGAAGCCGGTATGGGGCGAATGGCGGAGCCGTTGGAAATCGCCCAGGCAGCAGAACGCCTGTTGCGCCCGCCGCGGCCCGAACCACTCGCCGGCAAGCGCATGCTGATCACTGCCGGCCCGACCCATGAGCCGATCGACCCGGTGCGCTACATCGCCAATCGCTCGTCGGGCAAGCAGGGCTTTGCAATCGCGGCCGCCGCGCACGCCGCCGGCGCCGACGTCACCTTGATCTCCGGTCCGGTCGAACTCGGCGATCCCGCCGGTGTGCGAACGATCCACGTGGAATCGGCGCGCGACATGCTGCGTCACGTCGAAGCCACGCTTCCCGTCGATATCGCCATTTTCGCCGCAGCGGTTGCTGACTGGCGCGTCGCCCATGAGGGAGAGCAAAAATTGAAAAAGACGGCCACCGGCATGCCGCCGCTCCAGCTCGTCGAAAATCCGGATATTCTGGCGACGATTTCCCACCGCAAGGAAGGGCGGCCGCCGCTGGTGATCGGATTTGCCGCCGAGACCGAACATCTGATCGATAACGCTAGGACAAAACTTGCCCGCAAGGGCTGCGACTGGATCGTCGCCAACGACGTCTCGCCTTCGACCGGGGTGATGGGCGGCGACCGCAATACCGTTCACCTGCTGATCCGCCATGGCGGCAACATCGACGTCGATTCCTGGCCCGTGATGACCAAGGAAGAGGTCGCCACTGAGCTGATCGCGCACGTCGCCAAAGCCGTTGTCACCGAAGCTTTGGGCCAACCATCATGAGCAGTTCCGTCAAAGTCGAAGTCCTGCAACTGCCGAACGGCAAAGGCCTGAGCCTGCCGGCCTATCAGAGTGCCCTGGCGGCGGGCCTTGACCTGCTCGCCGCGATTCCCGAAGACGCGCCTGTTATCCTGGCGCCGGGAAAATATGCGCTTGTTCCCACCGGACTTTCGATCGCGCTTCCTCCCGGCTACGAGGCGCAGGTGCGGCCGCGCTCAGGGCTGGCGGCGAGGCATGGCGTCACCGTGCTGAACGCGCCGGGTACGGTCGATGCGGATTACCGCGGCGAGATCAGCGTGCCCCTGATCAACCACGGCGACGTGCCGTTTACGGTCCGGCGCGGCGAACGCATCGCGCAGATGGTGATCGCGCCGGTGGTCCAGGCCGAGTTCGTCCCTGTCGTCAAGTTATCCACCACCGCGCGTGGCAGCGGCGGCTTCGGCTCGACCGGGCGCTAATCCGTAAAAGTCCGGCGGCATTTTCCTAAAAGAAGCGCTCCGGTACTGACCTAATCCTCGATTTTTTGCTGACACGATTCGCGTTCACGAAATGGACTCTTACCCGCCCGGTCCCCTTGGCGATATTGTCGCTTGATTCGCGCACGGCGGGGGATTTCGCCGGGCTTGATGTCGTGCGGATTGGGGTATTCATGTCGGGCGTAGTCGCGGCGATGCGCCGGGCCTTGCTGTCGTGCACCTTTCTCGCACACGGCGGACGGGCAGCCTTGGGAATGATCGCAGGTGTCACCGGACTGGGCGTGGCCCAGCCGGCGCACGCGGTCGAGCTGCCTTTTGTACACCTTATCACCAATGTCATCGGCATCAGCCATCAGGAATTCGCCGCGCTGACGGCGGGGTTGTCGTTGCTCGGCTTTTCGGTCGTCTCCGCCATCCTCTTGATGCGAACGCGGCTGCGCGCGGCACGTACCGAGACGGGACTGCGCGGCGAAATCCAGGGCCTGCAAGGCGAGGCCGACCGCTACCGCGCGCTGCTGTTCGCCGAGCCGCAAATCCTGATTGCCTGGCCTGCGGGTGAAGATCGGCCGCAAATCAGCGGCGACCTCTCGGCTCTGGCCGGACAGGAGCAGCCGCAGCGCGTCCTGGCATTCGGGACCTGGCTCGCACCGGGTCCGGCGCGGCAAATGGACCGCGCGATCGACACCTTGCGCGAAACCGGCGAGGGATTTCTGCTCAACCTGACCACGTCGAAAGGCACGCCCATCGAAGCGCTGGGCCGCGCCATCGGCGGCCAGGCCGTGGTGCGGATCCGCGAGTTGTCCGGCGTGCGGCGGGAACTCGCTGAAACGAATCTGCGGCACCGGACGCTGTTGCAGGAAACCGAAATGTTGCGCGGCTTCGCGCAAGTCGCACCCTGGCCAATCTGGGCCAAACGCCCGGACGGCGGTCTCCAGTATGCCAACGACGCCTACGCCAGGGCGGCAGACGCAGCCAACAGCGCCGACGCGATCGAACGCAAACTGGAACTGCTCGACAGCGGCAGTCGCGCCGACATGGAGCGCGCGCTGAACGAGACCGCCGCATTCACCGCGCGGCTGCCGATCGTGGTTGGCGGCGCGCGCCGCTTTTACGACGTGCAGGCGCTCAATGTCGGGGGCGGTAGCGTCGGTATGGCGATCGATGCCTCGGAAGCCAACGCGCTGAACGATGCATTGGCGCGGATGATGGATGGCCACCGCCGCACGCTCGATCAATTGTCGTCGGGCGTCGCCGTCTTCGACGGGCGAAGGCGGCTTGCCTTCTATAACGACTCCTATCGCCGTCTGTGGGATCTCGACCGCGCCTTCCTCGACAGCAACCCGGACGATTCAAGCGTGCTCGACCGGCTTCGCGCCGCGCGCAAGCTGCCGGAGCAGCCGGATTTCCGGGCGTGGAAAGCCAGGTTGCATGAGGCCTACCGCGCCGTCGAGGCGGAAAAAGACACCTGGTATCTGCCCGACGGCCGTGCGCTAAGCGTCGTCACCACGCCCAATCCGGAGGGCGGCGTCACCTATCTGTTCGACGATGTCACCGAAAGCCTCGACCTCGCGCGGCGCTTCGACGGCCTGATCCGCGTTCAGCGTGAAACGCTGGACAGTCTCACTGAGGCGGTCGCGGTATTCGGCTCTAACGGCCGTGCGCAACTGTTCAATCCAGCTTTCGCCAGCATGTGGACGCTCTCGCCGGAGGCGCTCGGCGAACAGCCGCACATCAATACCGTCGAGACCTGGTGCAAGCCGCTGTTCGACGACGCGGCAACCTGGCGCATCATCCGCGAGGCGGTGACGCGGATCGGCAATCGCGTCGCGGTGCCGCTCAAGCTCGAGCGCAAGGACGGCAGCGTGCTCGACTGCATGACGATGCCGCTACCCGACGGCGCCACCATGCTGACGTTCCAGGACATCACCGACACCGAAAATGTCGAGCGCGCCTTGCGCGAGCGCAATGAGGCGCTGGAGACCGCCGACCAGATGAAGGTGGATTTCGTCCACCACGTCTCCTACGAACTGCGCTCGCCGCTGACCACGATCATCGGATTTGCGCATCTGTTGAACGACCCGACCACCGGTCCGCTGATGCCCAAGCAGGCCGAATACCTCAACTACATCACCGCTTCGACCAATTCGCTGTTCGCGTTGATCAACAACATTCTCGATCTCGCCAGCATCGATGCCGGAGCGATGACGCTCGAGATCGGCCCGGTCGATATCCGCAAAGCCATCGACAACGCGGCAGAGGGCATTCAGGACCGGTTGGCCCACAACCATATCGACCTCAAGACCGAGGTTGCTTCGAACATCGGAAGCTTTGTCGCCGATGGCGGGCGCGTGGTGCAGGTACTCTATAACCTGCTCGCCAATGCCGTCGGCTTTTCGCCACAGGATTCTGCGATTACGCTGAGCGCCAGACGCACCGACCACCACGTCACTTTTGCGGTGACAGATCACGGCCCGGGGATTCCGTCAGAGGTGAAAGACAAGGTGTTCGATTGGTTCGAGAGCCACTCCAATGGATCGCGGCATCGCGGCGCGGGGCTCGGCCTGCCGCTGGTGAAATCCTTTGTCGAATTGCACGGAGGCCGCGTGCGCGTCGATTCGGTGATCGGCAAGGGAACGACCGTGACCTGCGATTTCCCGATCGACCAGGCGGCGCATCGCAACGCCGCTGAATGACGAGCCCCTCCACATTCATCGTTGCGCTGGCGAACGAGACCGCGACCGCAAACCTGATGGCCGATCTCGCGCTCCTGATCGGCGCAGGCGACGTCATCACGTTGTCGGGCGATCTCGGCGCCGGCAAGACCGCAGCAGCTCGCGCCCTGATCCGCCATGTCGCCGATGACCCCGAGATCGAGGTGCCAAGCCCGACCTTCACGCTGGCGCAAAGCTATGACCTCGCCCCGTATCCGCTGATTCATGCCGACCTCTATCGCATTAACGATGCGAGTGAACTCGAAGAGATCGGCCTGTCGCCGCTGCCGGAAGGTGTGGTCGCCTTGATCGAATGGCCGGAGCGCGCGCCCGGCGCCATGCCGCCGGATCGAATCGATATCGCGCTCAGCCACCGCCCGGCGCTGGGATCGACCGCGCGCGCCGCCGAGATCACCGGCCATGGCAAGAGCGCCGCGCAGGTCGCGCGGCTGGAGGCGCTGCGGCAATTCCTCACCGCCGCCTCATACATCGAGGCGAAACGCCAGCGCATGGCGGGCGATGCCTCGACGCGCTCCTACGCCCGGCTCTACCGCGGCGACCAGCCCGTCATCCTGATGAATTCGCCCAAGCGTCCCGACGGACCCGCGATTTACGGCGGCAAATCCTACAGCGCCGGCGTGCATCTCGCCGAAGACGTCAGGCCGTTCGTCGCCATCGACAACGGCCTGCGCGAGCACGGGCTCTCCGCTCCGGTGATTCATCACGCCGATCTCGATGCGGGATTTCTGATCACCGAGGATTTCGGCCGCGAAGGTTTCGTCGAGGGCGATCCGCCGCACCCGATTGCCGAACGCTATGAGACCGCCGCTGACACGCTCGCGCTGTTGCACCGCGAGGCGCTTCCAGACGAGCTGCCGATCGCGCCGCAGATCACCTACGCGATTCCAACCTTTGACATCGACGCGATGCTGGTCGAGATCGGGTTGATGCTTGAATGGTATCTGCCGGATCGCGATGCTGTGCCGTCGGACGCGGCGCGCGAGGAATTCGTGACGCAATGGCGCGACCTCCTCGGCAAGACGGATGCGTTGCCGAAAACCTGGGTGCTGCGCGACTTCCATTCGCCGAACCTGATCTGGCTCACCGAGCGATCGGAGACGTCCAGGGTCGGCATCATCGACTTCCAGGATGCCGTGCTGGGGCCAGCGGCCTACGACCTTGTCTCGCTATTGCAGGATGCGCGGATCGATGTCCCCGAACAGCTCGAACTGACCTTGCTGACCCGTTACATCAAGGCGCGGCACGCGAGCGACAACACGTTCAATCCGGCCGGCTTTGCCGAAAGCTATGCGATCATGTCGGCGCAGCGGAACACGCGCCTGCTCGGCACGTTCGCCCGTCTCAACCGGCGCGACGGCAAGCCGCAATATCTGCGCCACCAGCCCCGAATCTGGACCTACCTGACGCGCTCGCTGGCGCATCCGGTATTGGGGGGCATCCGCGGCTGGTATGACGCCCACGTTCCGCCGCCCCAAGGCTAGCAATTTACCGGATGTTAGCCCTCTTCCGGCTAATCTGGCGGGTACCCTGTATGCAAGGATGGTCTCGTTCAGATTCTCCGCAGGGATGGCTTCGTAGAGGCGGAGTACATGTCGGTGACAGAGCGGCGCAGAGGTGAGCGTGTCACGTTCGAGCGGGGAATTTCCGCGCACATGATGGGCATCGACGGCACGTGGCGCCGCGACTGCATCATGGAAGATGTTTCCGAGACCGGCGCCAAGCTCACGATCGAGGGCTCGGCCGAGGGACTGCATTTGAAGGAATTCTTTTTGCTGCTGTCGTCGACCGGCCTTGCCTATCGCCGCTGCGAACTCGCCTGGGTGAATGGCGATCAGATCGGAGTCAATTTTCTCAAGACCGGCGACAAGAGAAAAAAAGGGCGCCGCCCCGCCGAAGCCTGAACTCGCCGCCTGAGCCCGTCTTATCGTCGTCATATCGGGCGACTATGGCGGTCGGCTAGTGGTCCGATTCTAACATTCGCATGCCATCTCAGCGAGCACCTTTGCGAATGTTAGAATCAAAGGACTACTAGCAAATATAGTTTCTTAGTGGAGTTTAGGATTTGACATTCGCTTTGCGAGTTTGCGGCACGGTGGGTAGCGAATGTCAAATCCACTCCACTAATCAATGCGCCGCTCGAATCGCCGTGATATGATTCGCGGCCGTCCCGGTTGCCCTCCTCCGGCAAGCAGGGTTGATTCCGTCCCTTCTTGCGGGAACCAGGAATTCGAGAGCTCTCCGGTGGAGTGGATTTGACATTCGCTACCAATCTAGTGCTCCGATTCCGAAGTTCGTATCATATTGCGGCTCCACGTTTACGAACTTCGGAATCGAAGGAGCACTAGCCAATTATATGATTCTAGTGCGGTTTAGAATTTGAAGTTCCTATGATGAGGTTACCGCGAAACTAATAGGAACTTCAAATTCACCGCACTGGCCGCAAGCCCGGAAAGCGCGTGTCAAATCCAAAACTCCACCAGAAACATAGATTTGCTAGTGGTCCTTTTGATTCTAACATTTGCAAAAGTGGCTGCTGTGAAGGGATGCCAATGTTAGAATCGGACCACTAGAATGCCTGTCAAACCCGACAAAGCCATGGTCCTCGCCGCCGGTCTCGGCGTGCGGATGCGTCCGTTGACGGATCGGATGCCGAAGCCGCTGGTGTCGGTGGCGGGCCGTCCGTTGCTCGATCACGTGCTCGACAAGCTCGGCAATGCCGGCGTCGGCCAGGCGGTCGTCAATGTCCACTATCTCCCCGATCAGATCATCGAGCACGTCAGAGGCCGCAAACGACCTCGCGTGATCATTTCGGACGAGCGCAACCAGGTGCTCGGCACCGGTGGTGGCGTCGTCAAGGCGCTGCCGCTCCTGGGCAATGCGCCGTTCTTTCATCTCAATGCCGATACGATGTGGATCGATGGCGTGCGGCCGAACCTGGCGCGGCTTGCCGAAGCCTTTGATCCCGCGCGCATGGACATCCTGCTCCTGATGGCGCCGACCGCGAGCAGCATCGGCTATGAAGGCAACGGCGATTACGCCATGCTGCCCGATGGCGCCTTGCGGAAGCGCAAAGAGCATCAGGTGGTTCCGTTCGTCTATGCGGGCGTCGCGGTCATGTCGCCCACGATCTTCGCCGGCGCACCGAAGGGCGAATTTTCGCTGACCAAGATGTTCGATGCGGCGAACGAGCAGGAACGGCTGTTTGGGCTGCGGCTCGACGGCACCTGGATGCATGTCGGAACGCCCGATGCGATCGGCGCCGCCGAAGAGGCATTTCTGGAAAGCGTGGCGTAGCCACCCCGCCGTCATTGCCGGGCATAGCTGTCCGAAGGACGGCGTCGCTTCCGCTAGCCTATGAACCGGCATTCCATCATTCTTCAAAGAATTTTTTGCGATGGATGCGCGGGTCAAACCCCGCGCATGACGCGCCGAGAATCTCTATATTCGCGTGATCTCGAATCAGGCAGCCCATGCGCGTCCTCAGCGTTCCCCCCTCCGTGCCGTTCCTGCGCACCGTCGTTGCGGCGCTGATCGACGGCCGGCTGGTCGAGGGCTTCGAGGCGCACACGCGGCCGGAACGGCTGGCGTCGGCGACGCTTTATCTTCCGACCCGCCGCTCGAGCCGGCTGGTGCGGGAAATCTTTCTGGAAGAACTCGGTGCCCAGGCGGTGTTGCTGCCTCGTATTGTCGCGCTCGGCGATATCGACGAAGACGAACTGGCCTTTGCCGAAGAGGATGAATCCTATGGCGGAACCACCGCGCTGGAGCTTCCGCCAAAACTCGGCGAGCTGGAACGCCGGCTGACGCTTGCAAGACTGGTGGCGGCGTGGGCGAAGAGCTCCGTCACGGCGCCGCTTGTGGTTGGGGGGGCGGCTTCGACGCTCGCGCTCGCCGGCGATCTTGCGCGGCTGATGGACGACATGGTCACCCGCGGCGTCGGCTGGGACGCGCTCGACGGCCTCGTGCCGGATGGCCTCGATGAATATTGGCGATATTCGCTCGACTTCCTGCGGATCGCGCGCGAAGCGTGGCCGGCTTACCTCGCGGAAATCGGCAAGATGGAGCCGGCTGAACGGCGCGATCGCCTGATCGATGCTGAAGCCAAACGGCTCGCCGCCCATCACGCCGGTCCGGTGATCGCGGCGGGTTCGACCGGATCGATGCCCGCAACCGCAAAATTCCTGCATGTGATGGCGCAGTTGCCGCACGGCGCGGTCATCCTGCCGGGACTGGATACCGACCTCGACGAAGTATCCTGGCAAAGCATTGGCGGGATACGGAACGACGAGGGCCAGTTCACCGAACATCCCGCGTCGAGCCATCCGCAATATGCGATGCATGCGCTGCTCGAACGCTTCGCCATCCATCGCAGCGATGTCGAAGTTCTGGGAACGCCGGCCCCGGATGGGCGCGACCTCTTGCTGTCGGAGGCGATGCGCCCGCCCAATGCGACGGCGCAATGGCACGATCGGTTGGCGCTGGCGGAAATCGCTCAACATATTGCCAGCGGCATGAAGGACCTTGCCGTGATCGAGGCGTCCAATCCGGAAATGGAGGCGCTAGCGATTGCGATCGCGATGCGTGAAGCCGCCCACTTGCAGAAATCCGCGGCGCTGGTGACGCCGGATCGCGCACTGGCACGCCGGGTGATGGCGGCACTCACGCGCTGGAATCTCGACGTCGACGATTCCGGCGGTGAGGCGCTGATCGAAACCTCCGCTGGCATCTTCGCGCGGCTGGTCGCGGAAGCGGCCGCAAGGGGGCTGGAGCCGCCGACGCTGCTGGCACTGTTGAAACACCCACTGTTCCGTCTGGGCGCCGCACCTGGTAGCCACAAGGCCGCCGTTGAGACGCTCGAACTCGCTTTGTTGCGCGGCACGCGCCCGCAATCGGGCGCCAAGGGGCTCGCTGAAGATTTCGCCCGCTTCCGCACCGAACACGGCAGGTTTCACCGCAAGGAAGTGTCATCGCTGCATGCATCGGAAAGGCGCGCACGGCTGAAGGATCGAGAGCTCGATCGCGTGCAGGCGCTGATCGCGGCACTGCAGGCAGCGCTGGCGCCGATGGAAAACCTCTCGTCCACGCGCCCGTATGATTTGGCCGAGATCGCCGCGCGTCACCGCGAGGCGCTGATCGCCCTGTCGGAAGATGCGGACGGCGTCGCGGTGGCGTTCGAAGGCGAGGCCGGCATCGCGCTCGCATCAAGCTTCGACGACCTGCTCGCCGGACAGACCAAGAGTGGTCTGTTGGTGGCGCTGCCCGACTACCCGGAGGTGTTTCAGACCGCCTTCGCCGATCGCGCCGTCCGCCGCCCCGAGAAGCCGGGCGCGTCGCTCCACATCTATGGTCCGCTGGAATCTCGGCTGATGCAGGCCGATCGCGTCATCGCCGGCGGATTGATCGAAGGCGTCTGGCCGCCGGCGCCGCGCACCGATCCGTGGTTGAGCCGGCCGATGCGGCACCAGCTTGGCCTCGACCTGCCGGAGCGGCGCATCGGCCTGTCGGCCCATGACTTCGCACAGTTACTCGGAAGCGAGGAAGTGTTCCTCAGCCATTCCGCCAAGGCCGGCGGCGCGCCCGCGGTCGCCTCGCGTTTCCTGCATCGGCTGGAGGCCGTCGCCGGCGAAGCGCGTTGGGAAAAAGCAAAGCAGGCCGGCAAGCAGTACGTTGAGTTTGCGCTCGCGCTCGACGCGCCGGAAGAGGTGAAGCCGGTCAGACAGCCGGCACCGACGCCACCGCGCGCAACGAGACCGTTGCGGCTATCCGTCACCGCGATCGAGGACTGGCTGCGCGATCCCTACACCATCTACGCCAAGCACATCCTCAAGCTCGAGGCGCTCGATCCCGTCGACATGCCGCTGTCGGCGGCCGATCGCGGCTCCGCCATTCACAATGCGATCGGCGACTTCACGAAGAAATTCGCCAAGGATCTGCCGGCAAACCCGGTCGAAAAGCTGCGCGAAATCGGGCTGATCCATTTTGCTCCGCTGATGGAGCGGCCCGAGGCACGCGCGCTGTGGTGGCCGCGCTTTCAACACATCATCCGATGGTTTTCGGAATGGGAAGCGGCGCGGCGCGGCAACATCGCCGCGATCGAAGCGGAGATCAAGGGCGAGATCCCGATCCACCTCGACCATGACCGGACATTCCATCTCTCCGCGCGCGCCGACCGTATCGAGCGCCGCGCCGACGGAAGCTTCGCCATCCTCGACTACAAGACGGGAACGCCGCCGACGGGAAAGCAGGTGCGGATGGGCCTGTCGCCACAGCTCACGCTGGAAGCAGCAATCCTGCGCCAGGGTGGCTTTGAAGGCGTCGATGCAGGTTCATCGGTCGGCGAACTCGCGTATGTCAGGATCAGCGGCAACAATCCGCCCGGCGAGCACAAAGTGCTGGACCTCAAGGTCAAGAACGAGGCGCCGCAACCGCCCGACGAGGCGGCCGACTACGCGCTGGCGCAGCTTGCGGCACTGATCCGCAAGTTCGAAAACGAGGCCGAACCCTACCGTTCGCTGAACCTGCCGATGTGGACCAACCGCTACGGCAGCTACGACGATCTGGCGCGGATCAAGGAATGGTCGGCGGCCGGCGGCCTGGCGCTTCCCGAATGGTGAAAGCGGCACGCAATATCCCCGCGGCGGTCCGCGACAAACAGGCCAGCGCCTCGAATCCGGCCTCGTCGTCGTTCGTTTCGGCGAATGCGGGCTCCGGCAAGACGCATGTGCTGGTGCAGCGTGTGATCCGGCTGCTGCTTTCCGGCGTGCCGCCGGAGAAGATCCTGTGCATCACCTTCACCAAGGCCGCCGCCGCCAACATGGCGGAGCGCGTCTTCACCACGCTCGGCCATTGGGTAACGCTCGACAACGACGCGCTCGATGCCGCGATCCGCGACGCCGGCCTCCCCCATCCCACGGCCCGGCTGCGCAAGGTCGCCCGCGAGTTGTTCGCGCGCGCGCTGGAAACGCCAGGCGGGCTGAAGGTGCAGACCATCCACGCGCTGTGCACCAGGCTTTTGCAGCAATTCCCGTTTGAGGCCAACGTTCCGGCACGCTTCGCCGTACTCGACGAGCGCGACCAGGCCGACATGATGGAACGCGCCAACCTCAAGGTTTTCCTCGAAGCGTCACGCGCCCCCGACAGCGTGCTCGGCCGCGCGCTGCAGACCGCGATGGCGAGCGCCGCCGATATCACCTTCAAGGACGTCGTTCGCGAGGCCTGCCTCTCCCGGGATCATTTCATGGCATGGACCGACGCTGCCGGGAGCGCGGAGGAAGCGGCTGCGCAGATGTCGGCTGCGCTCGGCGTGTCGGCAACGGACAATCTCGACGAGGTCGAGTGCGAGATCGTGGACGGCCCCTATTTGCCGCGCCGGCGCTGGACGGAGATCGCAGACGCGCTCGATGCCAGCAGCAAGCAGGACCAGAAACAGGCCGCACAATTGCGCTTTGCGTTCGGCGTTACAGGCAACGCGCAGGTGGACGAATATCTCTGCGTGTTTCTCACCGACGACAAGACGCCGCGGGCGAACGTTCTGACCAAGTCCTTCTTCAAGGACAATCCGTCGGTCGCCCGCCTGTTCGACAACGAGATCGCGCGCCTGGCACCGCTGATCGAAAAACGCCGTGCCGTCGTTGCCCGCGACCGCACCGAGGCGCTGCTGCATATCGCAATCGCAGCGGCGGCGAACTACCGCCGCGAGAAGGAAGAACGCGGGCTGCTCGACTATGATGACCTGATCGACAAGACACTGGTCATGCTGGGCAAGGTTTCCGCCGGCTGGGTGCATTACAAGCTCGACCGCGGCGTCGACCATGTCCTGATCGACGAGGCGCAGGATACCAGCCCGCGGCAGTGGGACATCGTCGAGCACATCATTTCGGAATTCACCGCTGGTCACGGCGCGCGCGACGGCGTTATCCGTACCGTGTTTGCGGTCGGCGACGAAAAGCAATCGATCTTCTCGTTCCAGGGCGCGGCGCCGCGCGAGTTCGCCGAGCGCCGGCAGCGCTTCGCTTCACGCTTCAAGGCCGCCGGCCTGGGCTTCGAATCGATTTCCTTCACCTATTCTTTCCGGTCCGGCGCCGGCGTCTTGCGCGCGGTGGAAAGCGCGTTCCAGTCGCCCGAAGTCTATCGGAGCATCACCACCGATCTCGACGGGATGCCGCCGCACCTCGCGCTTGCCGACGCCGGCCCGAGCACGATCGAACTGTGGCCGCTGGCAAAAGCCGACGAGCGCAAGGAGGTCGAAGGCTGGCTCGCGCCGTTCGATGATCTGTCGGTGACGAGCCCCGAAGTAAAGCTCTCGAAACGTATTCAGGCCGAGATCAGGCGGCTGGTTGCAAGCGGCACCATGACCGGCCCCAGCGGCGCGCGCCGTGCCTTGAGCTACGGCGATGTGCTGGTGCTGGTACGGCGGCGCGGCAATCTCTTCGACGCCGTGATCCAGGCCCTGAAGCATGCGAGCATCCCGGTCGCCGGCGCCGACCGGCTGAAACTGACCGAGCACATCGCAATCATCGACCTGATGAATCTGGCGGACGCGCTCTTGCTGCCGCAGGACGACCTTGCACTGGCTGTCGCCTTGAAAAGCCCGCTGTTCGCCCTCGACGACGACGACCTGTTCGCGCTCGCCTGGGATCGCAAGGGCTCGCTGCGCGCGGCGCTGTCGCGGCACGCCGCGACAAATCCGAAATTCCAGGCCGCGCTCGAGCGGCTTGAGGAATACGAGCGTCGTCTCACGAACGAAACTCCGTTTGCGTTCTACGCGTGGCTGTTGGGCGGCGATGGCGGCAGGCAGCGTATTCTGCGCCGGCTCGGCCATGAAGCGAACGATGCGCTCGACGAATTCCTCGAGCTCGCCTTGAACTATGAGCGCAAGGCCCCGGCCTCGCTGCAGGGATTCATGGCCTGGCTGCGCTCGGCCGACACCGAGGTCAAACGCGACATGGAAATCTCGCGCGATGAGGTGCGTGTGATGACCGTGCATGGCGCCAAGGGCCTGGAAGCCTCCGTCGTCATCATGGTCGATACGACATCGTCGCCCGCGGATACGCAGCGATTGCGACTGATCCTGTTGCCGCGCGGCAACGGCGGATTCGTCACGGTCTGGGCCGGCAAGAAGGCCGACGATCCGTCAGTCGTCGCCGCGGCGAGAGACGCGATGCTTGACGATACCGAGGACGAATATCGCCGCCTGCTTTATGTGGCGATGACGCGCGCCGCCGACCGGCTGATCGTTGCGGGCATCAAGCCCGGCAATATGAACAGCATCCGCAAGCTCTGCTGGTACGATCTCGCCGACAAGGGGCTGGCGGCCTCCGGCCTTCAGGAAGAGACCATCGAAACCGACGATGGCCCGATCCGGCGCTACACGCGCGCCGAAGACGGCGTTCAAGCAGGCGGCGCGATGGCGACCACGACCACCGCGCCATCGACATTGCCTTCCTGGCTGCGAACGTCGCTGCCGGCGCAAACGACAGGAACGGATCTGCTGCGTCCGTCGGACGCTGGCGGGGACGCCACGCGGCGCGTCAGATCCAGCGAGTTGGTCGAGCAGCGTAGCCGCGCCTTGCAACGCGGCACGCTGGTGCACCGCCTGCTGCAATCCCTGCCCGAGGTCGCGGCCGGGCGGCGGCGCGACGCGGCTGCGAATTTTCTCCGCCGCAATACCAACGACTGGACCGACAGCGAGCGCGAAGCGCTCGCCAGCAAGGTACTCGAGCTGATCGGTGATCCTCGCTTCGCGGCGGTATTCGCTGATGGCAGCCGGGCGGAGGTGCCGATCGTCGGCCGGCTGGATCGGCCCGGCCGCGCGCCCGTGCTGGTCTCCGGGCAGATCGATCGCCTGGTCGTGACCGACGAAGAGGTGCTGGTGGTCGATTTCAAGACCAACCAGAGCCCGCCGAAGACGGCCACTGATGCGCCTGCCGCCTATGTCCGGCAGCTTGCACTTTATCGTGCATTACTCGCCAGGCTCTATCCTCAGCGCGCTATCCGCACTGCCCTGCTCTGGACCGAAGCCACTGAATTGATGGAGATTTTACCTTCCGCGCTGGAAGCTGAACTGGCATCCGGCGCAAGCGGGGCTTGAAGCTTGACCCGGCAAGGGCGCATTCATAGTTTTCAATGCATGATCCAGCGGCGATTCCTTTAAGTGATTCCTTCAAGCGCCGCATCCGTCCCGAACTGAACGAGGTAATACAATGGCCGTTGGCAAGGTTTCCGACACCGATTTCGAAGCCGAGGTGCTCAAGGCACAAGGCCCGGTCGTGGTCGATTTCTGGGCTGAATGGTGCGGCCCGTGCCGCATGATTGCTCCCGCACTCGACGAGATCGCCGGCTCGATGGGCGACAAGGTCAAGATCGTCAAGCTGAACGTCGATGAGAGCCCGAAGACGGCGTCAAAATATGGCGTGATGTCGATCCCGACGCTGATGATCTTCAAAGGCGGTGAGATGGCTTCCCGTCAGGTCGGCGCCGCGCCTAAGGCAAAGCTCCAGCAGTGGATCACTGCGGCCGTTTGAGCTTTCCGCAAGCGACAAGATTTTGACGGCCGGCGAAAGCCGGCCGTTTGCGTTGACGACTACCGCAGCTCCGTGCCGTTCGCCGCAAGCACATGGCCAGCGAGGTAGAGCGACCCCGTGATCAATATCCGCGGCGGCACTTCATAAGCGAGACGGGCGACCGCCTGCAGCGCAGCCTCGACGCCGGCGGCGCATTCCACGCGCATGCCAAATGCGCGCGCCGCATCCATCAGCCGGTCGAGCGGCATCGCACCCTCACGTTCGGGGATGGGCACCGCGATGATGTGACGCGTGAGCCCGGCGAAATTGGCGAGAAAGCCGTCCGGGTCCTTGTTCGCCATCATGCCGACGATAACGACCAGCGGACGCGACACCCGCTCTTCGAGGTCGCCCAGCGCGGCCGCGGTGACGCGGCCGCCTTCGGCGTTATGACCCCCGTCTAGCCAGATCTCACCGCCGGCCGCCCCCTGGTCGACCAACGCACCGCTCGCGAGCCGCTGCATCCGCGCCGGCCATTCCGCATTGACGACACCGGCCTCGAAGGCGAACGGCTCGATCCTGAAAGCGCTGGTCGCGCGCAAGGTCGCTACCGCAAGTCCGGCATTGTCAAATTGATGGCGGCCAAACAACCTTGGCGCCGCGAGATCGAGCAAGCCGCGATCGTCCTGATAGACCAGTCGCCCGCGCTCGACGCCGACGTGCCATTCCTGCCCCGCGCGATGCAGCGGCGCACGCTGACGCCGCGCGCAACTCTCGATTTCGGCGAGCGCATCCGCCTCCTGCTGGGCGCAGATCACCGGCACGCCGCGCTTGATGATCCCGGCCTTTTCGGCCGCGATCGATCGCAGCGTGGGTCCGAGAAATTCGCTGTGGTCGATGCTGATGGGCGAGATCACGCAGGCCACAGGCTGCTCGATTACATTGGTCGCATCCAGCCTGCCGCCGAGGCCGACCTCGAGCAGCACGGCATCCGCCGGATGACGGGAAAACAGATCGAATGCGGCAACCGTCTCGATCTCAAAAATCGTGATCGGCTCGCCGGCATTGGCGCGTTCGCAGCGTTCCAGCGTGGCCGTCAGCTCGGCATCGTCGACGAGAACGCCGCCACCAATGTGGCCGAGCCGATAGCATTCGTTGAGCCTCACGAGATAGGGCGACGTGAACGCATGGACGCGAAGGCCTGCCGCCTCCAGGATTGCGCGCAAGTAGGCGACGGTCGAGCCCTTGCCATTGGTGCCGGCGACATGAATGACCGGCGGCAGCTTGCGTTCGGGGTGGCCGAGCCGCTCCAGGAGCGGCTGCATCCGCTCCAGGCCAAGATCGATGCGGCTGGGATGCAGTTGGGACAGCCGCGCGATCAGATCATTGTGCGGCGAGGGCGAAGAACCGTTCACGCGGAGGGCGCTGCCGGCGCCATCTCCGCGGCGGACGGAATCGTGGCAGGCGTCACAACCGGCGTCACGGGCTTCGCCGCGGTCTGCAGCGCCGGAGATTTGGTCAGGAGGCGGCAGAGCCGCGCCAGCGTCGGACGCAGGTCATGCCGATGCACGACCATGTCGACCATACCGTGGTCCTTCAGATATTCGGCGCGCTGGAAGCCTTCCGGCAGTTTTTCGCGGATGGTTTGTTCGATCACGCGCGCGCCGGCAAAACCGATCAACGCGCCAGGCTCGGCAATCTGCACGTCACCGAGCATCGCGTAGGACGCAGTCACGCCGCCGGTGGTCGGGTTGGTCAGCACGACGATGTAGGGCAGCTTGGCTTCGCGCAGCATTTGTATCGCAACGGTCGTGCGCGGCATCTGCATCAGCGACAGGATGCCTTCCTGCATGCGCGCGCCGCCGGAAGCCGCGAACACGATGAACGGCGATTTTTTCTCGAGCGCAAGCTCAAGCCCGCGCACGATCGCCTCGCCGGCTGCCATGCCGAGCGAACCGCCCATGAAATCGAAATCCTGCACCGCGACGACGACGGCCGCACCTTCGAGCCTGCCGTAACCGACCTTGACCGCGTCGTTGAGGCCGGTGCGGGTGCGCGCGTCCTTGACGCGATCGGCATATTTGCGTTCGTCGCGGAATTTCAACGGATCGGCCGGCACCTCAGGCAGCGCGACGTCGAACCAGGTCTCGTTGTCGAAGATCGACTTCAGCCGCGCGACCGCGCCCATGCGCATGTGATAGTTCGAGCCGGGAATGACGAACTGATTGGCCTCGACGTCCTTGTAGAACACGAGCTGCCCGGAATCCGGACACTTGATCCACAAATTCTCCGGCGTCTCGCGGCGGAGCATGTTGCGGATCTTCGGCCGGACGACGTTGGTGAGCCAATTCATGATTCGCTCCGAACTGCCTTCATGGGTCTGAATATATATGGCCTCCCCGGAAAGACCCGGCAAGGCAACGCTGTACGCCGCGCTACGAAAAATTATGAGCTATTTTGCGGCGCGGATGCCGCCGGCCAGCGCGGCCGTCAGTTCGGCCACGGCCGTGACTGTCTTGGCGGTGGCCTTACCTTCCGAATCAAGACTTCCGCGCAAGGCCTCGACAAGCGCGGTACCGACTGCAGCGCCGTCCGCGCTCGCCGCGATGGCGCGGGCCGCTTCCGGCGTGCGGATGCCGAAGCCGACGCAGACTGGCAAAGCCGTGTGACGCTTGATGCGCGTCACCGCCTCGCCGACGACCTTTGAGTCGGCACTGGCACTGCCGGTGATGCCAGTGACCGAGACGTAGTAGACGAAGCCCGACGTATTGGCGAGCACGGCCGGCAGGCGCTTGTCATCGGTGGTGGGCGTTGCGAGGCGGATGAAGTTCAACCCCGCCTTCAGCGCCGGCACGCACAGTTCGGAATCCTCTTCAGGCGGGAGATCGACCACGATCAAGCCGTCGAGGCCGGCGGACTTTGCGTCGTTGAGGAACTTGTCGACGCCGTAAATATAGATCGGGTTGTAGTAGCCCATCAGCACCAGCGGTGTGACGTCGTCGTCCTTGCGGAAATCGCGCACCATCGCCAGCGTCTTCTTCAGCGTCATGCCGGCCTTGAGCGCGCGCAATCCGGCCGCCTGGATCGACGGACCATCGGCCATCGGATCGGTGAAGGGCATGCCGAGTTCGATGATGTCGGCGCCCGCCTTCGGCAGCGACTTGACGACCTCAAGGGAGGTTGACGGATCGGGATCGCCCGCCATCAGATAGGTCACGAACGCCGAGCGGCCTTCTTTCTTGAGTTGCGCAAACCGCGCATCGATACGGGAGGTCACTTCTTCTTTCCCCGCAAGATATCGCCGACCTGCGGCACATCCTTGTCGCCGCGGCCGGAGAGGTTGACGACCATCAGATGATCTTTCGGCCGCTTCGGCGCGAGCTCCATGATCTTGGCGATGGCATGCGCCGGTTCGAGCGCGGGAATGATGCCCTCCAGCCGCGACAGGAGTTGGAACGCGGCCAATGCCTCCTCGTCGGTCGCCGACAGATATTTGACCCGGCCGATTTCATGCAGCCAGGAATGTTCCGGGCCGATGCCGGGATAATCGAGGCCGGCCGAAATCGAATGCGCGTCCTGGATCTGGCCGTCGTCATCCATCAACAGATACGTGCGGTTGCCGTGCAGCACGCCGGGCCGGCCGCCGGCGATCGAAGCTGCGTGCAGCTGCGTCAGGCCATGACCGGCGGCTTCGACGCCGAAGATTTCCACGGAGGGGTCGTCGAGGAACGGATGGAACAGGCCCATCGCATTGGAGCCGCCGCCGATGCAGGCGATGAGCGAATCCGGCAAGCGGCCTTCCGCTTCCTGCATCTGCTTGCGGGTTTCCTCGCCGATGATCGACTGGAAGTCGCGCACCATCATCGGATAGGGATGCGGGCCCGCCACCGTGCCGATGCAATAGAAGGTGTTGTGCACGTTGGTGACCCAATCGCGCAGCGCCTCGTTCATCGCGTCCTTCAGCGTGCGCGTGCCCGACTGCACCGGGATCACTTTGGCGCCCAGCATCTCCATCCGAATCACGTTCGGCTGCTGCCGCTCGACGTCGACCGCGCCCATATAGACGAAACACTCAAGCCCGAAGCGCGCGCACAATGTAGCGGTGGCAACGCCGTGCTGGCCGGCGCCGGTCTCGGCGATGATGCGCTTCTTGCCCATGCGCCGCGCCACCATGATCTGGCCGAGCACGTTGTTGACCTTGTGGGAGCCGGTGTGATTGAGCTCCTCACGCTTGAAATAGATCTTCGCGCCGCCGAGGTGTTCGGTAAGCCGCTCGGCAAAATAAAGCGGCGACGGCCGACCCACATAGTCGCGCAAGTGCCCGCTCATCTCGGCGTGGAACGCCGGATCGGCCTTGGCGTCCGTGTAGGCTTTTTCCAGATCGAGGATCAGCGGCATCAGCGTTTCCGCGACAAACCTGCCGCCGAAAATGCCGAAATGCCCGCGCTCGTCGGGACCGCTTCGAAAGGAATTGGGGGGTGGCTTGTTATTCATCGAACCATCAGTTCTTCGGTTGCGCGCGCGGCGCGAATAAAGGCGCGGATCATCTCGCCGTCCTTGACGCCGGAAGCGCGTTCGACGCCGGAGGACACATCCACGCCGCCGGCGCGCGTGATGCGGACGGCCTCCGCAACATTGCCGGCGTGGAGGCCGCCGGAGACCATGAACGGCAAAGCGAGATCGATGTTCTCCAGCACATGCCAGTCGAACACTGCGCCGAGGCCGCCGGGGCGCGTAGCTTCGCGCGGCGGCCTTGCGTCGAACAGGATGCGATCGGCGCCATCCCGATATTCCGAGAGGATCGCAAGATCCGCCGAGGTCTCGACCGGAAGCGCTTTCATGACCGGCAGGCCGAACTTCCGCTTGACATCCGCGAGCCGCGCAACGCTCTCGTGGCCGTGGAGCTGCAGCAAATCGGGCTGCAAGGCCTCCACGATGCCGGCGAGCGTCGCATCGTCCGCATCGACCGTGAGCGCCACCTTGGCCGCGCGCCGCTTGACGGCCTGGCCGAGATCGCGCGCCACATCGAAGCCGAGATGCCGCGGCGACGGCGGAAAGAACACAAAGCCGACCATGTCCGCGCCGGAATCCAGCGCGACATCGAGCGTCTCGCGCGTGGACAGGCCGCAAATTTTGACGATCAGGGACATGGTTCCACGGTAATCGTTCAATGGCAATGGTTAAGGGAGCCGCAAGGCTCCCGATGGCGCGCGTTCTACAACGTCGCGCCTTGCTTGTCTCGCCGATATCCGCCCTGCGATATGGCGGCCGGCAGGGCCTGCTCCCGCTGGGAGACGGCCAGGCTGGCGCGCACATCGGCCAGTTGGGACCGCATCTCGCGCGCATCCGCCTCATAGAGCCGGGCGGCGCGGCGCCAGCGGCGCTGACCTAGCCAGGTGGCGCAACCGCCCGCCACCACCCCCAAAATCGCCACCGCAACGATCACCACGAAAAGTGGCAGCGTGAGGCTAAGCGCGGAGTCCTGCGAATTGAAGGGATTGAATGAGACCGTGACGTCGTGGCGGTTGGCCACGGCGAAGATCACGAAGATCACAGCCAGCGGAATCAGGATGACCGCATTGAGAAACTTGCGCATGATCCTCTCGCTCTTTGGATGCAGGGAGAACGGGATCAGCTTTACGCGCCGGCGTCCGTTCCTCCGCTTTCGCGGTTCAGCCGTTCGCGCATTTCCTTGCCGGTCTTGAAGAACGGCACGCTCTTTTGATCGACCGGCACGTGTGCGCCGGTGCGCGGATTGCGCCCCGCCCGCGCCGGGCGGTGCTTGACGGAAAATGCGCCGAAACCACGCAGCTCAACCCGGTCGCCGCGCGCCAGGGCCGCGACGATCTCGTCGAGAATCGCGTTCACAATGTTCTCGACATCCCGCTGGTAAAGGTGCGGGTTGTGCTCGGCGATACGCTGGACGAGTTCAGATTTGATCATCGAGACGTGGACCCGGGAGCATTCGGACCTGCATTTCCGTGAAAATGCGTTGAACTGTCAAGACGCTAAATGCGATTAGGCGGGAGCGAAATGACGTGACAAACCGCCCGGCGGGGTATTGTGGCAGCGCGCGCACACCGGGAACGGCGGTGCGGAAACCCTCCATCCCGTTCAATTCGCCCCTGCCGGGTGCCACAGGGCGAGCATGCCGTCGAGCCCAAGACGGTCGGCGGCCTGGGTCATCCCGGTCTGCTCGATCTGCCGCGCAACCGCGCTCAAACCCAGCGCATCGAGCGTAATGGAGGCTGCCGTGCGCAGGAAAGTCAGGTCGCCAAAGCGCGGCGCGAGCTTGTAGTCGTTCACCGGCAGGTCCGCCTTCACGCCTTTTTGCGCGACCAGCCAGGCGATCGCGGCTTTTTCGTCGCCGAGCTGATCGATCAATTTGAGATCGATCGCCTGACGGCCGGTGAAGACGCGTCCGTCGGAAACCTTCTCCAGCTGCGCGTCGTCCATGCCGCGGCGTTGTTTCACGAGGCCGCGAAACCAGGCATAGGAATCCTTCACCAACGCATCCAGCGCTGCGCGCGCCTCGGGACTGGTCGGTTCAAAGCCATTGGGCGCTGCCTTGAGCGGCGTCGACTTTACTTCCTCGACCTTGACGCCGATGGTCTTCAACAGCTCCGAAAAATTCGGGAACTGAAACAGCACGCCGATCGAGCCGACCAGCGAGCTCTGCTGGGCGACGATGTGATCGGCCGCGATTGCGGTGATGTAGCCGCCCGAAGCGGCCAGCCCTTCGACCACGACGACCAGCGGCTTCTTGGCCTTCAGTCGCGTCAACGAATCATAGAGCTGCTCGGAACCGGCCGTGGTGCCGCCGGGCGAATTGATGTGCACGATGACGGCGGCGACCTTCGACTTCTCGAGCCGCTCGAGCGCCTCGACCCGCTCCTGATCGCTGCGGATCAGGCCTTCGATGTTGATGCGGGCAATCGAGCCGGCAGACGTCAGGCCAGTCCGGCCGGGCGCAGCGACGAGCCCGATGGCGACGATGGCCGCAATCGCAATCAACACTGCTGCGACGCGCCAGAACGTCAGCTTACGCCGGATCCTGCGGCGATCGACGATGACATCGGAGTCCAGCGACATCGAAATCTCTCCCGAAAGCATGCATTGCACGGGGCATGCCGTCTTTGCCGCATACCCCTAAAATTCCGTGCCCTGATTACATCAATTGCGATGCAATTTGAAGAAAACAAGACGTGTTGTCGTCCCCGCGAAAAGCCGGGCCCCACAACCACCGATGTCCGCGGCAAGAGCTCGCTGGACCACAGTGACGTCAATGACGGAGATCGGTGATTATGGGTCCCGGATCACGCTCGTTTCACTCTCTTGTCCGGGACGGCAGTAGAAACAAAAAAGCCCCGGTCGAAACCGGGGCCTTCGTCCGTAAGGCAGAAAGCCGAAAGGCTTACTTGTCGGTCCGCTGCTTGAGCGCGGTGCCGAGAATGTCGCCGAGCGTCGCACCCGAATCGGAGGAACCATACTGAGCGATGGCTTCCTTTTCTTCGGCAACTTCCAGCGCCTTGATCGAGACCTGCACCTTGCGGGCCTTCTTGTCGAACTGGATCACCCGCGCATCGACCTTCTCGCCGACGGCGAAACGATCGGCCCGCTGGTCGTTGCGGTCACGCGCCAATTCGGAGCGTTTGATGAAGGTGGCGAAGTCGGTGCCGACGATCTTTACGTCGATGCCGCCTTCCTTCACGTCGAGCACTTCACAGGTCACGACGGCGCCCTTCTTGACGTCGCCCGGCTCGGCAAAGGGGTCGCCCTCGAGCTGCTTGATGCCGAGCGAGATGCGCTCCTTCTCGACATCGACGTCGAGCACCACGGCCTTGACCATGTCGCCCTTCTTGAAGTTGTCGATCACCTGCTCGCCCGGCTGCTTCCAGTCGAGGTCGGAGAGATGGACCATGCCGTCGACGTCGCCCTCGAGCCCGAGGAACAGGCCGAACTCGGTCTTGTTCTTGACCTCGCCTTCGACCGTCGAACCAACGGGGAACTTCTCGACGAACACTTCCCAGGGATTACGCATGGTCTGCTTGAGACCGAGCGAAATCCGGCGCTTGACGGAATCGACTTCAAGCACCTGCACCTCGACTTCCTGCGAGGTGGAGACGATCTTGCCGGGATGCATGTTTTTCTTGGTCCACGACATCTCGGAGACGTGGATCAGGCCTTCGATACCCGGTTCGAGTTCCACGAACGCACCGTAGTCGGTGATGTTGGTGACGCGGCCGGTAAAGCGCGCATTGAGCGGATACTTCGCCTCGATGCCCTGCCACGGATCGTCGAGCAGCTGCTTCATGCCGAGCGAGATACGGTGGGTCTCGTGGTTGATCTTGATGATCTTGACCTTCACCGTCTGGCCGATGGTCAGCACCTCGGTCGGATGGTTGACGCGGCGCCAGGCGATATCGGTGACGTGCAGCAGGCCGTCGATCCCGCCGAGGTCAACGAACGCACCGTAATCGGTGATGTTCTTGACGACGCCGTCGATCACCTGACCCTCTTCGAGGTTCTGGACCAGCTCCTGACGCTGTTCGGCGCGGGTCTCTTCCAGAACCGTGCGGCGCGACACCACGATGTTGCCGCGGCGGCGATCCATCTTGAGGATCTGGAACGGCTGCGAGTTGTTCATCAGCGGAGCGACGTCGCGGATCGGTCGGATATCGACCTGCGAGCGCGGCAGGAAGGCGACCGCGCCGTCGAGGTCGACCGTGAAGCCGCCCTTGACCTGGTTGAAGATGACGCCGTGAACCTTCTCGTTGTTGTTGAAGGCCTTCTCGAGCTTGCCCCAGCTCTCCTCGCGGCGCGCCTTGTCGCGCGACAGCACGGCTTCGCCAAGTGCATTCTCGATGCGGTCGAGAAACACCTCGACCTCGTCGCCGACCTTGAGCTCGCTTTCGCGGCCGGGCCCGGCGAATTCGCGCAGCGCCACGCGGCCTTCGGTCTTCAGGCCGACGTCGATGACGGCCATGTCCTTCTCGATCGCAACCACCTTGCCCTTGATGACAGAGCTTTCCTGAAGGTGTCCGCCAGCAAAGGACTCATCGAGCATGGCGGCGAAATCGTCGCGGGTGGGATTATAAGAAGCAGCAGTCGAAGCCATTTGTTCTCCAGATGCGGATAAAGTGCCGGCCGGTCGGGTTGAAGGGCGCAATCGGACGAACAGGGTCAGGGTTCCGCAAACTCTGACAACCGCCTCGCAAAAGCTGCGACGGCGGGCCGGCTGTTGGCCTGCACGTTCAATGCGTTGAATTTGTCCGGGTTCGAATGCTCTCGAATATTCTGTTCGAGATACCGACTTCGCTAGGCTAGGAGCGGGCTTTCCTCCAATGACGGCAGAGGCTCAAACCTCACGCCGGCCCGCTCGGACGGCCTCGACAATGTCGATGGCGGCCCGGACGCCGCCTTCTATATCCAAATGGGAATTATCAAGCAAGTAAGCATCGCTGGCCGGCTTTAGAGGCGCAACGGTGCGGTTCTGGTCGCGTTCGTCGCGCGCCAGGATATCGGCCAGGATGGCGGCCTCGTCGGCCTGCTCGCCGCGGCCGTGGGCCTCGAGCGTGCGCCGGTGGGCCCTTACCCTGGGGTCGGCGACCACGAAAATCTTCACATCCGCGTTGGGACAGATCACCGTGCCGATATCCCGCCCATCGAGTACGGCGCCCGGCAGTTTGGATGCGAACTGGCGCTGGAACTCGACCAGCGCTGCCCGCACGTTGGGGATGGCGGAAACCACCGAGGCCGCCGTGCCAACCTGGTGCGATTTCAGCGCGGGGTTGTCAAAACTTGCGGGATCGAGCCCCTGGGCTGCGTTGACCGCGGCGGCCTCATCGCCAAGTGCCACGCCCTTGCTGATCAGCGCATAGGCGATCGCGCGGTAGATCAGGCCGGTATCGAGGTGGCGAAGCCCGTAATGGGCCGCCAGCCGCCTGGCGAGCGTGCCCTTGCCCGACGCCGCGGGTCCATCGATGGCGATGATCATCGCTTTTTCTTTTTAATTGGCCCCCGCCAAGGAAACCCTGGCAGCGCGCGCTTAAGAACGTCGGGAGTTTCGGGGTCGAATTGAGTCGTCCCATGTTCCTTCCGGCCCACAAGTCGCAGGTCGGAAGAATTGTCAAATATGAGGGCCGCGTCCGCTTGATTCAAAAACCAGGGCAATTGTCTTAACGACCTCGTCCAGCGCTCCCTTATTTTGCCGACAGGGACGGGATGGCCACCTTTCTTGACGCGCAGACGTACTCGATCAACGTTAAGTTCTGGCGTCTGTAAGATTACGTAGACAAGCCTGACTTCAAAGCCCCGTTTTTTGGCTGCCTTGACAAGTCTTCGATATTTATCGGTCGAAAGGACCGTTTCCACACCAACTGATTGATGAGCTTTGATCGATGCATCCAGCCATGCCTCGATCCGCTTGACCGCTTCAAGATTTGCCGTTCGTTGCCCGAGCTTTTCGTTGGACCGAATCCGCGACGCCAGCAGGTCCGGATTTATGATCCAGAAAGAACGAAAGAAGTCGAGAATGCTCGTGTTGCCGTAGATATTGTCGCGATTGGACCCGTAAAGACTGCTTTTGCCCGACCCATTGGGCCCCGCGATTATCCAGAATGTCGGAGCATCACTTTTTTCGCGGCCCATTGACCGAGCCGAAAAGCTTCTGGTTTTCACGACGAACGTGCTCGATATTTCTCATGAACACATGAGTCAAATCGTCATTGAGCGTCGTGCTGTTACCGTCGATGGTAAAAAATTGTACAAACCGGCCATCGGCAGAACGCTTGCGCTTCTCGACAACCGATCCGTTCCGCTCTCGACGTTTGCGAGAGGCAATTTTGGCAACTAACACGTTGACCACGGCGTACAATCCTTTAAATCGCTGCTCGACCGCCAATATAATTGCTGATCCCCGTTCTGGCTATAGGCGCAAGGCTAAATCAACTCCGCCCCGAGCGAACGCATCATCGTAATAAAATCCGGAAAGCTGGTGGCGATGAAGGCGGTATCGTCGACCTTGATCGGCTTGTCGGAGGCGAGCCCCATCACCAGTGCAGACATCGCGATCCGGTGATCCATGTGGGTGGCAACGAGACCGCCGCCGGGCACATGGCCCTTGCCTTCCACGATCAGGTCGTCGCCTGAGATCTCGACCTTGATGCCGTTGACGCGCAGCATGTCGGCGGTCGCGGCGAGCCGGTCGGATTCCTTGACCCGCAATTCGCTCAAGCCCCGCATGATGGTGGTGCCCTCGGCAAAGCCTGCGGCGACCGCCAGCACCAGATATTCGTCGATCATCGAGGGTGCGCGTTCGGGCGGGACCTCGACGCCCCGCAGCCGCGAGCCGCGCACGCGCAATTCCGCCATCGGTTCGCCGGCATCGGTGCGGACATCGCGCTCTTCGATCGATGCGCCCATCTCGCGCAAGGTCGTGAACAGCCCGGTGCGCAGCGGATTGGTCATGACGTCGGAGAAAACGAGATCGGACCCTTCGACGATCAGCGCCGCGACGATGGGAAAGGCCGCCGACGACGGATCGGCGGGCACGACGACTTTCTCACCGTGCAATTCAGGCTGGCCGGTCAGCGCAATTTTTCGGCCATGCGCGCCTTCCGGCGTCGAGGCAATTTCCGCTCCGAAATGCCGCAGCATCAGTTCGGTATGGTCGCGGCTGGCTTCGTTTTCGATCACGGTGGTCACACCCGGCGCGGCAAGCCCCGCGAGCAGCACCGCCGATTTGATCTGCGCGGACGCCACCGGGGTCCGATAGGTGATCGGTAGCGGGTCACGCGCCCCGGCGAGGCTCAGCGGCAGCCGGCCGCCGTCGCTGCCCTTCGTCACCCGCGCTCCCATCAGTTCGAGGGGATCGAGCACTCGCCGCATCGGCCGGGACCGCAGCGAGGCGTCGCCGTCGAACACCGCCGTGATCGGGCAGCCCGCAACCGCGCCCATCACCAGCCGGCAGCCAGTGCCGGAATTGCCGAAATCGAGCGGCTTGTCCGGCTCGGCGAAGCCGGTAACACCCACCCCTGTGACCTTCCAGGCGAAATCGCCTGATCGTTCGACCCGGGCCCCAAGGGTGCGCATCGATTTAGCGGTATTGAGGACGTCTTCGCCTTCCAGGAGGCCCGATATTCGGGTTTCTCCGACCGCCAGCGCACCCAGAATCAGGGAGCGGTGCGAGATCGATTTGTCGCCGGGAACGCGGACTTTTCCGGCCAAAGGACCGCTGGAGCGGGCTTCCAGGGGGGTTTTTCGATCGGCGGCGCGATCCGAATGGGTCAAGATTATGTCCTTTGGTCTCAGCGCAGGCTTCCGCCGTGATCTTCCGTAAAGCACTATTGACAGCGGCGCGCCAACTAGCCAAGTGAAGCACCGCTTTTCGAAAGATTCCCAGGATTCCGCACGTGGCCAAATCCGATCTCGGAACCAAACGCATTTGCCCGACGACGGGCAAGAAATTTTACGACCTCAACAAGAACCCGGTGATATCGCCGTATACCGGCGAGGTCGTGCCGATTGCGCCAGTCGCGCCGGCCCGGGCGACACGAAGTGATGCGCGCGCCGCTGCTGCTGCCGCCGAGACGACGCCCGGGCCCGTAGAGGCCGAAGAGACGGTGTCGCTCGAGGAGGCTGATGCCGAGGAGAACACCGGCAAGGTCAAGGCCGTGGTGCCTGAATCGGAAGACGACATCGAGGTCGACGAGACGATCGAAGACGACGATGACGACGACTCCACCTTCATCGCCGACGACGAAGAAGGCGACGAGGACGTCACCGACATCATTGGCGACGTCAGCGGCGACGAGGAGACTTGAGATCGACCCTGATCTGTGATCAGGGTCGAGTGAAATGCGACGCGCGTCGCCCAAGGCGCGCGGAGAGCATGATCCGGAAAGGATCGCGCTAAAGGCTGAAATTACGGGGCCATAGCTCAGCTGGGAGAGCGCTTGCATGGCATGCAAGAGGTCGGCGGTTCGATCCCGCCTGGCTCCACCACGCTCCGCCCTTCGGGCTTCGCGTGGCGCAGCCACAAGATGCCCGAAGGGCGGAGCGTGGTGCCCGGCGTAGCCCGCAGGGCGAAGGCGGGCCGGTGGTACTCGACTCCTTTTCTATCCACGTTATTGTGTTTGCGTTGTAGTGCAGCCCCGTGCATCGCACGGCGCAGCCACAAGATGCCCGAAGGGCGGAGCGTGGTGCCCGGCGTAGCCCGCAGGGCGAAGACGGGCGATCAAAGGCGATATGGTATGTCTACATCATCCGCAGCGCCAGTTTTCCCGAGCAAGAATACGTTGGCGCGACTTCCGACCTGAAGCGCAGGTTGCCCGAACATAACGCTGGGAAATCGGCGCACACCGCAAAATTCAAGCCTTGGAAGTTGGTTTGGTACTGCGCATTCCCGGACAAGTACAAAGCGCTGGCTTTTGAAAAGTATCTCAAATCCCACTCCGGCCGCGCCTTCGCCAGAAAGCGCTTCTGACGCCAACACCGGCCCCTACTCCCCAACCATCGCATTGAGCCGGTCACGCAGCGCGACGATTTCGTTCTTCACCGCCGTCAGTTCCGCGACCGAGCATTGCGCGGCCGCGAGGATCGACGGCGGCACGGCGCGCGCCTTGTCCTTCAGCCCGCTCCCTTGCGCGGTCAGACCGATCAGCACCTGCCGCTCGTCCTCGGTCGATCGGGCGCGCTTGACGAGCCCCGCCTGTTCCAGCCGCTTGAGCAGCGGCGTCAGCGTACCGGAATCAAGATGCAGCCGCTCGCCGATCTCCTTGACCGGCACGCCGGCACGCTCCCACAGCACCAACATGACGAGGTATTGCGGATAGGTCAGGCCGAGGCGGTCGAGCAGCGGCTTGTAGACGCGGTTGAAGGCGTGGGATGCGGAATAGACGGCGAAGCAAATCTGGTTGTCGAGCCGTAGTAATTGGTCGGAGACCAGCGGTTTTCGCGCCATTTTCGTTATTCCCTGTCACGATTCCCGGTCATTGTGGGCTAGTGCGCGGCGGTCCAGAAGTCCGCATCATTGCTATCGCGGGCTCGTCATGCGGACTTCTGGACCAAAGCCGCACTAGATTAAAATAGGTTTACTAGTGTCCTTTCGATTCCGAAGTTCGAAACGTGGCCCCGCAAAATGCGACGAACTTCGGAATCGGGACACTAGGCGAGCGACGTATTCAATTGCGGACAATTAAGTGTGAGGTCATGTTATTTACATTTCACACAATCTAGTTGTTTGCAATACAGATAGGCGCTAAGCCAACCAACAGAGGAGAAGCCCGATGTCCGTGAATGTGCTCTACAAGACAAAGGCCAAGGCCACCGGCGGCCGCGACGGCCATGCTGCGACGCTCGATGGCGCGCTCGACGTCAAACTCACCACGCCGAAGGAACTCGGCGGCGGCGGTGGCGCCGGCAACAATCCCGAACAGCTTTTCGCCGCGGGCTATGCCGCCTGCTTCATCGGCGCAATGAAATTCGTCGCTTCGCAAGGCGGGGCGAAGGTTCCGGCGGACGCGTCCGTGACCTCGACGGTCGGCATCGGACCGCGTTCCGAGGGCGGGTTTGGCCTTGAGGTCGCGCTTGAGGTTTCGCTGCCGGGCGTGCCGCGCGCGGACGCGGAAACCCTGGTCGCCAAGGCGCATCAGGTGTGCCCGTACTCCAACGCCACGCGCAACAACGTCGACGTTCGCCTGACGGTTGTCTGATCTCATTCCCGCAGAGCGCTCCGCCATGAGTGGTGGGGCGCTCTGCTGGAAAAGCATTTGATGCAGCCTCGGAAGCCCGATAGCTCTCAGATCTTCCCACCACGGATTTGAGCCAAGGGTTTTCGATGACTGAGACGAATTCGGGCGCGATGACGGGCCTGCGCGTGATCGACCTCACGCGCGTGCTCGGCGGCCCCTATTGCACGCAGATTCTCGCCGACCACGGCGCCAACGTCATCAAGGTCGAGCCGCCGGCCGGTGACGAAGTGCGCGATTGGGGTCCGCCGTTCCACGGCGAAGACGCGGCGTATTTCGTCGGCATCAACCGCAACAAGCGTTCGATCGGCCTCGACCTCGCTTCCGAAGGCGGCCGCGCCGTGCTGATGAAGCTGCTCGGGAGCGCCGACGTTCTGATCGAGAATTTCAAGCCGGGCACGCTCGACAAATGGGGCATCGGCAACGACGTCTTGCGCGCGAAATTTCCACGGCTCGTTCATTGCCGGATTTCCGGTTTCGGCGCCGACGGGCCGCGCGGCGGCAATCCCGGCTACGACGCGATCATCCAGGCGATGACCGGCATGATCATGGCGACCGGCTCGCCGCAATCAGGCCCGACGCGGATCGGGGTTCCCGTGGTCGACATCACGACCGGGCTCTATGCGGCGATCGGCATCCTGATGGCGTTGTCAGAGCGGCAGCGCTCCGGCCAGGGACAGTTTCTCGAAACCACGCTGTTCGAGACCGGCCTATCGGTCATGCATCCGCACAACGCGAATTATTTCATGCACGGCAAGCCGCCCGCGCTCACCGGCAACGAGCATCCGAATCTCGTGCCGTATGCGATCTTCCCGACGCGCACCGACAACATCTTTATCGGCGTCGGCAATGACGGCACCTTCCGCAAACTAGCCAAGGAGATCGGCAAGGGAGAACTCGCCTCCGATCCGCGCTTTGCCCGCAACCGCGACCGTGTCGCCAATCGCGAGGCGTTGCGCGAGGAACTCGCCGCCGTCTTCAGCCAGTACGATGCCGAGCCGCTCTGCGATCGCCTGCTCGCCGCAGGTCTCCCCGCAGGTCCGGTGCAGTCGATTGACCAAGCATTGACCAGCGCCCACGTCGCCCATCGCGGCGATGTCATCGAGAAGGACTGGTACAAGGGGGTGGCCTCGCCGATCCGCATGTCACGCAGCAAGGCGAGCCTGCGCAGCCTCCCGCCCAAATTCGGCCAGCACACCGCCGAGGTGCTCGCCGAATTCGGCTACTCGAAGCCGGAGATCGAGGGCTTGTTGGCCAATGGCGTGATCTCTACTCAACGCCGCCGCTAACGATTGGCCGCACTTTGCGTAACGCTTTGAAAAGGCCTTTGGGGAAAGCTTCTGGCTGCCTTCAAGGGGTGCTTGAACAGCCCCGGATGATGCCCATATTGGTTTGGCCGGAGGGTGAATCCACCTTCAGGTCGTTAAGGGGTGCCGCAAGGGCCCCGAAAACTTCAAAGTCGCTTCGAGAGGACTTTGTGAACTATGTCTCGTGTTCCCTCGTTATCGAGTCCGTTTCTGCTGGGATTTGACGAAATCGAGCGTGTGCTCGATCGTGTCGTCAAAGGCGCTGACGGCTATCCTCCCTACAACATCGAGCGTTGCGACCGCGCCAATGGGCAGCCCGAGCGGCTACGCATCACGCTCGCGGTCGCCGGATTTACCCGCGACCAACTTGATGTAACCATTGAGGAAAATCAGCTCGTCATTCGCGGACGCCAGCAGGAGGAAAAGGCCCGGCAATACATTCATCGCGGCATCGCCGCGCGCCACTTCCAGCGCACCTTCGTGCTGGCGGAGGGGATGCATGTGCTGGGCGCGGATTTGAAAAACGGGCTGTTGTCGGTCGATCTGGCCCGGCCCGAGCCGGAAAGGGTCGTTAAGACAATAGCTATCAATGAACACGAATAATGGAACGAGTAGCGGACTCGACCGCTTGGACTTGAGAAGGAGTCGAGACCATGACTGAAGGTAATGTCGCTTTAGAACCTCGCGTCTCCCTGGAGACGCTGGCTAGCCTCGGCGAGGGCCACATCGCCTATGTGAAACAGATCCGCTCCGAAGACGTGCCGGGCCTGTTTCCGGAGGCGCCTGAGATCGAGCCGGGACTGAAACTGTTTGCGCTTCACGCCGCCGACGGCACGCCGATCATGCTGACCGACAGCCGCGAAGCCGCAGTCGCAAATGCCTGGAGCAACGAATTGCAGGCCGTCAGCGTCCACTGACGCACGCGCAGCAAAACGAATTCAAACAACGGCGGGCTTGCCTCTCATGGGAGGCGGTTCGCCGTTTTCATTTCCAAAGGCAAGACCCCGCCGTCATCGCCCGCGAAAGTGTGTAGCCCGGAGGCATGGCGGGCGATCCAGTACGCCGCGGCTCATCGGCTTAACGCGCTACGGTTTCTGGAATACTGGGTTGCCCGGTCAAGCCGGGCAACGGCAGCGGGTTGAACCGGATTGGACGAGAAGGATTACGCCGCGCTGGCCGGCGGCAGGGCCAGCACTGAATAGATGGCCTGGGCCTCGCGCGAGGCGCGCAGCTTCTTTGCGACATCCAGGTCGCGCAACAGCCGCGCAATACGCGCCAGGGCCTTCAGGTGATCGGCGCCCGCGCCTTCCGGCGCCAGCAACAGAAAAACCAGATCGACCGGCTGACCATCCATCGCCTCGAAATCGATCGGGCGCTCCAGCCGCGCGAACAGGCCGAAGATTTTTTCCAGCTTGGGCAGCTTGCCGTGCGGGATTGCGACGCCGTATCCGACCGCCGTGGTGCCGAGCTTCTCACGCTGCAACAGCACTTCGAAAACCGAGCGCTCGTTCTGTCCCGTCAGCTCCGCGGCGCGCGCTGCCAGTTCCTGCAGCGCCTGCTTCTTGCTGTTGACCTTCAATGCGGGGAGAATCGCCTCGGGTGCGACCAGATCGGTAATCGTCATGGAACGTTCCGAGGTAAATTGCGCGGTAAAGCGACCGTCAGGTTGCGAATGGACGCCGGCAGGCGAGTGAGATGGTGAAGGCGGCCGCCCACCACCTCGGTCCTAATTGGGTGGGCTTCTACTCCAACACAAGAGCGGTGCCAACACCCGTAAAGATACCGCCACCCCGCATCGTTAAGGGCGCGGAACATAGGGACGGTCCCTCTACTCGTCAATGCCGATTTTCCCACAGAAGAGGTTGGGGCCGAATCGGCATGAAGCGTTAGTTTGCTGTTTTACCATGATTTTTCGTAAAACGGTTTTCCCCCTGATCGCCCGCGCGCGTGGATTCGCCACCTCAGTCCCCCGACTTCACCGCAGGAGGGTCGATCCAGCCGACATGGCCGTCCGCCCGACGGTAGATGATGTTCACCCGGCCGGAGGAACCGTGCTGGAACACCAGACAAGCCGCGCCGGTCAGATCGAGTTCCATGACCGCTTCCGACACTGACAGCCGCTTAAGGGACGTCGTCGCTTCCGCGATGATGACCGGACTATAGCCGGCGACCTCTTCGTCGCTCTCCCCGGGTGCCTCGATCACGTAACTCGGCGCATCGAGGGTCGCCAGCGCTTCCGAGGCCGCGTGCGCCTTGCGGGCCGAGCGGTCCTTCAGCCGGCTCTTGTAGCGGCGCAAGCGCTTCTCGATCATCAGCAGCGCCTGGTCGGCGCTGGCATAGGCGTCGGCCGCATTCGAATCGGCTTCCAGCGTGATGCCGGAATCAAGATGCAGCGCGCAATCGGTGCGGAAGCCCGAGCCGTCCTTGCTCAGCGTGATGTGGCCCGAATAATTGCCGTCGAAATATTTGCGCAACACCTCGTCGGTGCGATCGGAGAGACGTCCGCGCAAGGCCTCGCCGATGGAAATACTTTTTCCAGAGATCCGGAGACTCATGGTGTGCCCCAATCGTTAGGCGTACCCAAACACTATTCCGATTCCCGCAGGACGCAATCAGGCGGGCTGAGGGTCGCGGGATCGGTCGGCAGATGAGGGAGGAGCGGACAGGGCATTGCCGAGCATACCTTGTTTGTCGCGACGCCGCTGCACCGACGATGGAATCCGCATCGCCTCGCGGTACTTGGCGACGGTACGGCGGGCAATATCAATGCCGGTTGCGCGCAATCGTTCCACGATCGTGTCGTCGGAGAGGATCTGCGCAGGGTCTTCAGCTTCGATCAGCTGCTTGATGTGGTGACGCACCGCTTCCGCCGAATGCGCTTCGCCGCCGTCGGCGGACGCGATCGACGCGGTGAAGAAATACTTCAGTTCGAAAATGCCGCGATTGGTCGCCATGTATTTGTTGGCGGTGACGCGCGAGACCGTCGATTCATGCATCTGGATCGCGTCCGCCACCGCTTTCAGGTTGAGCGGCCTCAAATGCGCCACGCCGCGCGTGAAGAAGCCGTCCTGCTGGCGGACGATTTCGGTCGCAACCTTCAGGATGGTGCGGGCGCGCTGGTCCAGCGCGCGCACGAGCCACGTCGCGTTTTGCAGGCAATCGCTGAAATAGGATTTGTCGCCGTCCTTGCGGATCGTCTTCGACAGTTCGCTGTAATAGCTCTGGTTGACCAGGACGCGCGGCAGCGTCTCGCTGTTGAGTTCGATCAGCCAGCCGCCGTCGGGGCCGGATCTGACATAGACGTCCGGCACCACGGTCTGCGCACGCGACGCGCCGAACTTCAGGCCGGGTTTCGGATCGAGCCGGCGGATTTCACCGATCATGTCGGTGATATCTTCATCGTCGACGCCGCACAGTTTGCGCAAGGCCGCGATATCGCGCTTGGCCAGCAGTTCGAGATTTTCAACCAGCGCCCGCATCGCCGGGTCGTAGCGGTCGAGTTCGCGCAGCTGGATTGCGAGGCACTCGCTCAGGGAGCGCGCACAGATGCCAGGCGGGTCGAATTTCTGCAGCACGGCGAGCACCGCCGCGACGTCCGCGTCCGTTGCGCCGAGCCGCTCGGCTGCTCCTGCGAGATCCGCTGGCAGATAGCCGGCTTCATCGACCAGATCGATCAGATACTGGCCGATCATGCGCTGCGCCGGCGCGGTGAAGGCTACCGCCAGTTGTTCGGCGAGATGACCGGCCAGCGTCACCTCGGCTGCCGCGAAGGCCTCGAGATTGTAGCTGTCGTCGTTGGAAGCGCCGCCGCCCCATTCGGTATAGGTGGTAGGTGCGGAGTCCTGCGCGTTGCGCGCGGCGACCTCCGCCGGTTCTTCCGCAAACACATTGTCGAGCGGCGTATCGAGGGTTTGTTCGATCTCGGTCCGGTTGCCGAGATCGCGATTCATCCAGTCCTCCTGGACCGGCTCGAAGCCTTCGGCGGTGGAATCGGACGAGGCGGCGGAAAACTCGTCATCAAAGCCGCCATCCGCCGCCTCGGCCGCGCCTGCCACCGGCTCCCCGGCAACGGGCGGCTCCGGACCGTCGCTTTCCCGCTCCAAAAGCGGATTTCGCTCCAATTCGTCCTCGACGAAGGCGGAAAGGTCGAGATTCGACAGCTGAAGCAGCTTGATCGCCTGCATCAACTGCGGCGTCATCACCAGCGACTGCGACTGGCGGAATTCTAGTCTCTGCGTCAGTGCCATGGCGGCAAGTGCCCACTTTCCGAAGTTCGTGCTCCGCCTCGGCACCCACCTTTCACGAACTTCGGAAAGTCACGGGCACTAGCAAATTTACGGTTCTAGTGCCGCTTTTCCATGTGAAGTTCCTGGATTGCATTTGCCGCTTGTGGTGCAGGAACTTCAAATGGCCGGCGCGAGAGCCGATTCGGAAGAACTTGGTCCGATTCTTGCTTAAACTAGTCGCCAGCCGATGTACACGGCTTGACTCCACGGAAAAAAGACCGATGGCACCGGCGGTTTAAGGCCGGTTAATAGGGGTGGTCAGAGCCGGAATTCCTCGCCGAGATAGAGCCGGCGGACATCGGGATCGCTGACGATCTCGTCAGGGCTGCCTTCGGTCAGGATCTCGCCGGCATAGACGATATAGGCGCGATCGGTCAGCCCGAGCGTTTCGCGGACATTGTGGTCGGTAATCAAGACGCCGATGCCGCGATTGGTGAGGTGACGGACAAGATCCTGAATGTCGCCGACCGCAATCGGGTCGATGCCCGCGAACGGTTCGTCGAGCAGCATGTAGTTCGGGCGGGTCGCCAGCGCGCGCGCGATTTCAACGCGCCGCCGTTCGCCGCCCGACAGCGCGATCGACGGCGTCTTTCGCAGCCGCGTGATGTTGAATTCGTCGAGCAGCGAATCGAGCTCAGCCTCGCGCTTTTTGCGCGAGGGTTCGACGACTTCGAGCACCGCGCGGATATTCTGCTCCACGGAGAGGCCGCGAAAGATCGAGGCTTCCTGCGGCAGATAACCGATGCCGAGCCGGGCGCGCTGATACATCGGCAGCTTGGTAACGTCGTGGCCATCGAGCTCGATGGCGCCGCGGTCGGCCTTGATCAAGCCGGTGATCATGTAGAAGACCGTGGTCTTGCCTGCGCCGTTTGGCCCGAGCAGGCCGACGGCCTCGCCACGCCGGACATAGATGCTGACCCCACGCACGACCTTGCGGGTACCGAAGCTCTTTTCCACGCTATGCACAGCCAAATAGCCGGCGCGAGGTGCCTGCCGTGGCGCGGCCGCTCCGTTGGTCCTGGGCGCGGGTCTGGGCGCTGCCGGTTTGGGGGGAGCCGGGCGCGGAGGCGGGGATGGATTTTCGACCCGCGGCAATTCGAGCACTGGCGAGGGCGCGGTGCGGGCGAGCGGTGGCGCGTCGCGCACGGGGTTTGTCAGCATGTCGCCCATCCGGTCGCCTAGCGCGGTGATATCTTCGCGCGAGCGCGCAAAGCCCACCTTGCCGCGTTTTGCGGGACGCCGCCGGAACATGCCGAGTAAATCCACCATCCCCGCTTCGTCCGAACCCTCTCACAAGTTCCGCTGGCGATGATTCGCCCGCCCGGCGTGAATCAACGGATACCCCTTGCCCAGCGGACCGACCGCCGTTTTCGAAGCGCGTGACCCCGCGAAGCTAGTGCGGTGAATTTGAAGTTCCTATCAGTTTCGCGGTAACCTCATCATAGGAACTTCAAATTCTAAACCGCACTAGAATCATATAATTGGCTAGTGCTCCTTTGATTCCGAAGTTCGTAAACGTGGAGTCGCAATATGATACGAACTTCGGAATCGGAGCACTAGATACAGGCTCGGGCCGCCCCCTTCAACCGCGCGCTCGTCGCCCTTTTTTCAAGCTATTGAGACTACCTTGGTTTATTTGGGGCCAGGGATTGCGGCGCGCCCGGCTGGGGCGGCGAAGGTTGCCCGCCCGGCAGCGCCGGCCCGTTGCCATTCTGGCCGGACGATTGAAACAGGCCCTTGACCCGGCCAGTGTCCGATTCGACGCGCGAGACACCAGTGGTCATGTCGACCAGCAAGCGGTCCCCCGTCAGCACGTTTTTGCCCTGGGTCAGCACCACGCCGCTCGCCCCACCCATCATCGTGATCAGGTTGGTCTTGGTGTCGAACACCGCGCTTTCGCCGGTCACAATCTGATCCTTTTGCGTCACGATGACATCGCCCTTCGCCTCAAGCCGCCTGATCGACGATGCGCCGCCCGGACCCGGCGTTGAGGACTGCATCGGCGCGGATTGCGCGGGCGCCGATTTGCCAGCAGCGGAGGCCGATTTGCCGGACGTCCTGGCGTTGGCCGGCATTGCCGGCTGCGCGTTCTGATTGCTGGATTCGTAATAGACGACCAGGACCTTCGAGGTCATGGTGGTGTCGCCCTGAACCACCTTCACGTTGCCGGTGAAGGTCGCCTCCTTTTTCTTGTCGCGCATCTCGAGCGAAACCGATTCGATCTGGATCGGCTGATCGCGATTTTGCGAAAAGCCCTGCATGGCGTTGGGCACGCCGGTCACCGTGCTTTGCGATGCCGCCTCGCCGGGAGCCATCGCGAATGCAAAAACCGCGCAGGCGAAGCCAGCTGCAAAGCGGCCCTTGAGAAAACTCGTGCGGAACAGCGTCATCGCATCACTTGGCGTTGGAGGATTTGGCGGCGGACCGCGCTTTCGCAGGGCGCGCCGCCGGCTGCAGTGGCTCCGGCGGCGGGGCGTCGGCAGAGGGCGGCAACTTGTCGATGTTCATCACCACATGACCGTCGAAGCGAACGGTTTCACCACCGCCTAGCACTTTCATCGTGTCGGCAGAGATCTTTCCGTCGGCCCATTTGACATCGACATGCTCGTCCGATGTCACCGTGTTCTTATTCATGTCGACGAAGGCCTGGCTGAGCCACGCTTCATATCCGTTGGTGGTCTGGACATAGATGTCCTTGTGCAGGTTAAGCAGTTGCTGCTTGGTGTCCATCCGTCCGTTGACCGCCTCCAGCGTGACGGTTGATTGATCTTCCATCAGCATCTTGCCCCGCAGCGTGTGCAGATCGACGTGATCCGGGTCGGTCACGTCCTGGACGGCGGTATTGGCCCAGACCTCGTAGGGACGCTGGTCCTGCGAATAGCCCGCCAAATGTGGCGATTCCATCGTGACCTTGGTGCCCGAGATGACGAGGTTGCTCATGTCGACCGGCAACTTGGGCAACAACATCCGGAACGGGTTGTAGACCGACACCACGACGATGGTGGCGAGCGACAGAATCACGGCAGCAGGAACCGCGACCCGCAAGACGCGCACCATCCGGCTGTGGCGCGCCGCCATCGCAAAGCGCACCTCCATGGCATCCTGGTAGGCGGAGTTCTGAACCGAATTCACGAGATCCTAGTGCCCACTTTCCGAAGTTCGTGCTCCATCGCAGCACCCACTAACACGAACTTCGGAAAGTCATGGGCACTAGAAAACCTACTGATTCTAGTGCCGCTTTTCTATTTGAAGTTCCTGGGTCGAATTCGCCGCTTGTGGTGCAGGAACTTCAAATAGGCGGCACTAGTATTCCGACGTTCGCGAGAGCCCAGCCATTTTATCCTGACGGTACCGGGTCCGACACACTCCTTTTCACCTAGTGTGGCGCCCTGACGTTCCGTTCAGTCTTACAGCGACCTCTTCAAAGGAACGTCAGGGCCAAAGCCACACTAGAAAACCAATATTTCCTAGTGTCCCTTTGGTTCTGACATTCGTAAAACTGCCCGTCTCGGTATCATACGAATGTCAGAACCGGGACACTAGTGTGTCGGAAAAGGGGCGAGAAGCCGTTCATTTGATCAAGCAATTGCTAAGCAAACGTCCAGCAAAACGGCAGCAAACGTCGACCGCTCACACTCACACTAGAATCTTATTACCAGATCATCCGGCGGCGCGATGTGCTGCTCACGAATGCGCGAAAATGTCCTCGGCTTCCCAGCCTTGCAGATCGAGCCTGGCCCGCGTCGGCAGAAAAGCGAAACAGGCCCGCGCCAGGTCGAGGCGGCTTTCGCGCGCCAGCATCTCGTCAAGACGTTCACGCAGCGCATGCAGATGCAGGACGTCGGAAGCGGCGTAGGCAAGCTGCGCTTCGCTGAGAGCCGACGCGCCCCAATCGCTCGATTGCTGCTGCTTCGAAAGTTCGACGTTGAGCACCTCGCGCACCAGATCTTTCAGGCCATGGCGGTCGGTATAGGTGCGCGAAAGGCGGGAGGCGATCTTGGTGCAGTAGACCGGCTCGGGCATGACGCCGAACGCGTTGTAGAGCGAGGCAAGATCGAAGCGGGCGAAATGAAAAATCTTCGTGATCTTGGGGTTGGCGAGAAGCGCCTTCAGATTCGGCGCATCATTCGCGTCCTTGCCGTGATCTTTCGGGATCTGCACCACGTCCGCGCTGCCATCGCCGTTGGACAACTGCACGACGCAAAGGCGGTCGCGATGCGGATTGAGCCCCATGGTCTCGGTATCGATCGCCACGGCGTCGGTATAGCGGGTGAGATCGGGCAGGTCGCCGCGATGCTGGCGTACGGTCATAAATTCGAGGCCTCTGGTCGATTCGGAGCAAAGTTAAAGCTGGCCGCGACACTAGCGCCCAATCTCGCAAGAGGCGAGCGGCACGCACCCGCTGCGAAGCCGCTCCTTAAGCCAAGAATCGTCTCAGTCCGCCTCGATGTCCGGCAATTTCGGCGGTTGAAGCTCGCTGCTACTGGCCCAGCGCTCCAGATTTTCGATGATTTTCTGGTCGCTCGGACGCAACGGCTTCGGGGCGTCCGGCTCCCGGGATAGCGCGCGTGGCAGCTTGAGGTGGTCGGCCATAGGAAGTCCTCCTTCCACCCAGCCATGATGACTCTCCCGTAGCGCAAAATCAAACATAAGCTATTGTATCTATTATAAAATTTGTTTAACTGGCTTGTTTGCTGGAACCTTTGACAGCTACACTTTGGGCTACTCACAAACTTATTGATTCTAGTACCGCTTTATCGATCTGAAGTCCCCGATCGAATCCGCCGCTTATGGTGCAGGGACTTCAGATTGGCGGTACTAGCGTCCGGCTTCAGAAGTTCGCCTCATTTTGCGGCGCTTTTGAACCATCCCGGTGACCGGTTTTGTACCGGTTTTGCAGGCTGCCAAAGCGCAGACCGGGGGTCGTGATATGATCCGCGTCATGATTGAACCGCGTCGCCCTGAACGTTGCGCCACGATCAAGGTCTATTCCAGACCGTGCATCGAACCTCATCGCAAGAGAGGATGGGAGCTTGTCCTATGGACAGGCAATGCCTTCGACCATTCGACCCCGTTTCGGAAAATGCTGACCGATATTGCGGCGGTGTTAGCTAAGGAAGCACCGACCTCGATCGAATTGCCGGGCTATCTGGCCTCGGAGGATGATGTCGAAGGCCTGCTTCGATTCGGCGACGAGAAGATCGGCATCTATTACGAGCACTCGCTCAGTTATCTTTCGCTGATGAGCAGCAACGCCAGCGTACTTCAGCGGATCGCGGACCGGCTTCAGCCGCTGGTGGCGCTCGCCGCGTGAGCTGCGTGGCACTCAAATCGAAGGGCAGGGTGCCCACGACCGCACTGGATCAGCTAGTCCGAAGTTTGCGTTGCCGAATCGAGCAACCGACTGATCTGACTCACGATTCTCGAAAATCGCCTTTTCCGCTACTGGACACGCAGTTCGCTGCTGTGGAGCTTCGAATCGAATCACAAATTGGATGATTTGTGAACATCGGCG
>NZ_DAHUXJ010000149.1 GCF_027307225.1 Bradyrhizobium sp.
CCGTTGGAGCCCTTGAAGCTCGGATCGTCCATGATCATTTTCAACGTTTCTTCATTGGACTGTCCGAGTCCGAGCCGCTTGGCTTCTTCATCCAACGTGGTCTCAGCAATGGTTTGCTGCAGCACCTGCCGGTCGATACCGAGGGCGCGGGCCTGTTCGTTCGAAAGCGGACGATGGAATTGGCGACCGATCTGTTGCAGGCGGTCGGTGAAGATCCGGCGGAATTGCTCGGTCGATATCTCCGTGTGCCCAACCTTGGCCAACGACGACTGTCCAAAGCCCCTGAAAATGTCGGCGATGCCCCAAATGCCGAAACTGACGATCAGGACGCCCATCACGATGGCCATGATAATTTTGCCGAGCCAGTTTGATGAGGCTTTGCGTATTCCTCGAAGCATTGGGTCCAACTTGTTGGCAGGAGGGAACCGAAGGCTGCCCGCGGGAATTCGTTTTTCGAATGCCACAAAAGAGCGTCACCGGATTGATAACGCATCATAAAGTGGTGGCCACTCCCTCGCAACCAGCGCATTGCTGCAATTGAGAGAGTTAACGTCCGCACGATGGCGCCTGGCCCGATCTGGCCGAGTTTGATGGGCTCTGCTAGCGATTGTCCTGACTTTGGTCCCTTGAAGGAACTTTCGGATATGAGCCCCACCATTCGGCCATTGGTCGCCGGCAACTGGAAAATGAACGGCCTGCATTCCTCGATGGCCGAGTTCGAAGCCATGATCGCTGGTGCCCCGCAGGTGGCGGGGAAGGCGGACCTTCTGGTTTGTCCGCCCGCCACGCTGATTTCAGCTTTTTCCGCGAAATTGGTCGGCTCTCGGGATATCGGAATTGGCGGCCAGGACTGCGATCCGAAGGTCTCTGGCGCCCACACGGGCGATATATCTGCCGAAATGCTGGCCGATGCGGGCGCAAGCGCGGTCATTGTCGGCCACTCGGAGCGTCGAGCGGATCACGGCGAAAGCGATGCCTTGGTGCGGCAGAAGGCGGAGGCCGCTTGGCGCGCGGGACTTCTGGCCATCGTCTGCATCGGCGAAACCCAGAGCCAGCGCGATGCCGGGCAGACGCTGGAGATTTGCCGCGGCCAGCTTCAGGGCTCGCTGCCGGATGGGACCCGCGCGGACAACCTCGTGGTGGCCTATGAGCCGATTTGGGCCATCGGCACCGGCTTGACGCCGACGGTCAAGGATGTGGAGCAAATTCATCAGTTTATAAGGGAGACGTTGGGCACCCGGTTTAACGGAGAGGGTGCCCGGATGCGCATTCTCTATGGCGGCTCGGTCAAACCGTCCAACGCGCGGGAATTAATGGGGGTCGCCAACGTGAACGGCGCGCTGGTTGGCGGGGCAAGCCTGAAAGCCTCCGACTTCCTTGCGATTGCGGCTGGCTGCCCCTAACTGGAAGTAGGGTGGTGCCGGGGGTGACAATGCCCCGTGCAATCGTGTAACACCCCGCCCAAATCTATCCCCGCAAAACCGAAACCGGCTGCCGGACAGCTTCGGTTTGCGACGAAAGGTCGACATGCAGACTGTCATTATCGTAATCCATTTGATGATCGTCGCGACGCTGATCGCGACCGTCCTGCTGCAAAAATCGGAAGGCGGCGGCCTGGGCATGGGTGGCGGCGCGGGCTTCATGTCGAGCCGCGGTACGGCCAATCTGCTGTCGCGCACGACCGCTGTGTTGGCGACCGGCTTTTTCTTGACCAGCCTGCTCTTGTCGTGGCTTGCCAGCTACGACCGCAAGCCAAGCTCGATTCTTCCAGCGTCGCAGTCGCAGTCCGGGACTCCGGCGACGCCATCGAGCGGAGGCGTTCTGGATTCGTTGAAGAAATCCGAGCAGCAGCAAACTCCGCCCGCGCCGTCAGGCCCGGAAGCGCCGCACTCGCAATAAGCGAAATTCGCAATAAAGCGGGAGGGCCATGCAGCGTGGCCCTCTACCGTGCTGCATCAGCAGTCTATATCAAGCCGCTGATATCTCTTTAATTTTGGCGTCACCCACAGGCCGTGAAAATTTCGCGGCGAAGAGCCTTTTCGTTTTGGCGAATCGGACCTGTGGCCTTAAAGGTTAAGTCCCATGGCGCGGTACATCTTCATCACCGGCGGCGTGGTTTCCTCGCTCGGAAAAGGTCTGGCATCGGCGGCTCTCGGCGCGCTGTTGCAGGCGCGTGGCTACAAGGTTCGGCTGCGCAAGCTCGATCCCTATCTCAATCTCGATCCCGGCACGATGTCGCCCTACCAGCATGGCGAAGTGTTCGTGACCGATGACGGTGCGGAGACCGATCTCGATCTCGGTCATTATGAACGCTTCACGGGGCGTCCCGCAACGAAAGCGGACAGCATCACCACGGGCCGCATCTACCAGGACATCATCACCAAGGAACGACGCGGCGATTATCTCGGCGCCACCATCCAGGTGATCCCGCATGTGACGAACGCGATCAAGGATTTCATCCTCGACAGCAACGACGATTTCGACTTCGTGCTGTGCGAGATCGGCGGCACGGTCGGCGACATCGAGGGCCTGCCGTTCTTCGAGGCGATCCGTCAGGTCAAGAACGACCTGCCGCGCGATCATGCGATCTACATTCACCTGACCCTGTTGCCGTTCATCCCGAGCGCGGGCGAACTCAAGACGAAACCGACCCAGCATTCCGTGAAGGAATTGCGTTCGATCGGCATTCAGCCGGATATTCTGCTATGCCGAACCGATCGTCCGATCCCGAAGGAGGAACGGCGCAAGCTCGGCCTGTTCTGCAATGTGCGCGAGAGCGCGGTGATCGAGGCGCGCGACGTCGATAATATCTATGCCGTGCCGGAGGCCTACCACGCCGCCGGTCTTGACGACGAGGTGCTGGCGGCGTTCGGCATCACCTCAAAAATTCCACCGGCGCTGCAAAGTTGGCACGTCATCAACGAGCGGGTCCGAAATCCGGAAGGCCAGGTGACGATCGCCGTCGTCGGCAAGTACACCGGCATGAAGGACGCCTACAAATCATTGATCGAGGCCTTGTCGCATGGCGGCATCGCCAACAAGGTGAAAGTCAACCTCGACTGGATCGAGAGCGAGGTGTTCGAAAACGAGGATCCGGCGCCATTTCTGGAGCACGTCAACGGTATCCTCGTGCCCGGCGGATTCGGCCAGCGCGGCGCCGAGGGCAAGATCAAGGCGGCGCAGTTCGCACGCGAACGGAACGTGCCGTATTTCGGCATCTGTTTCGGCATGCAGATGGCGGTCATCGAAGCCGTGCGCAATCTCGTCGGCATCGCGGATGCCAATTCCACGGAGTTCGGGCCGACGCCGCAGCCGGTTGTCGGCTTGATGACCGAATGGCTGCGCGGCAACGAGCTGGAGCGGCGGTCGAAGAACGGCGATCTTGGCGGCACGATGCGACTTGGCGCCTATCAGGCCAGCCTGCGGCGCGGCAGCCGCGTCTCGGCGGTCTATGGCGGCGCCACCGAAATTTCGGAACGCCACCGTCACCGCTATGAGGTCAATACCGCCTACAAGGACAGGCTCGAACAGCAAGGCCTGCGGTTCTCAGGGCTTTCGCCCGATGGCATCCTGCCTGAGATCGTCGAGTACGAAGACCACCCGTGGTTCATCGGCGTGCAATTCCACCCCGAATTGAAGTCCCGCCCGTTCGAACCCCACCCGCTCTTTGCCTCGTTTATCGAGGCCGCCGTGGTGCAGTCGCGGCTGGTCTAATGCCGTGCGTCGGGGGCCTTTGACGGGCCCGCCGATTGTTGCGAAAAGACGCTCCCTCGCCATTACAAAAACAAGGTCAAAGGGAGTACGTCGATGATCTATGAAACCCGCGTCTATCGCTGCGTGCCGGGCCGGCTGCCCGCGCTGCTGAAGCGCTTTGAGACCATTACGCTGAAGCTCTGGGAAAAGCACGGCATTCGCCAGGCCGGCTTTTTCACCACGCTGGTCGGTGAATCCAATCAGGAGCTGACCTATCTGCTCGCCTGGGAATCGCTTGCCGACCGGGAAAAGAAATGGGCGGCGTTCCAGAGCGATCCGGAATGGATCGCGGCACGCGCCAAGACCGAGGCCGACGGGCAGATCGTCGACAACATCGTCAATCAATTGCTGGTGCCGACCTCGTTCTCCTCCGTGAAGTAGCATCAAAGGGCGCAAGGTCCCGCCATGCCCCAAGGTCTTGACCATATCGTGCATGCCGTCCGTGACGTGGACGCGGCAGCGGAATTCTATGTCCGCGCCGGGTTCACGGTGGGCGGGCGCAATCGCCACCCTTGGGGGACGCATAATCGCATCGTGCAGTTGAAGAACTGCTACATCGAAATTCTCGAAGTCGCCGAACCCGAAAAGATCGTGGCCCACAGGGCGCGATTTTTCTCGTTCGGCGCTTTCAGCCGCGATTTCCTCGCTTACCGCGAGGGCTTTTCGATGGTCTTGCTCAATAGCCGGGATGCGGCAGCCGATGCGCGCGCCTTCGAGGCAATTGGCATCGGTGCGTTCGATACATTCGATTTCACCCGCGAAGGCAAGAGACCCGACGGCAGCACGGTCAAGCTGGCTTTCTCGCTGGCCTTTGCGGCCGAGCCGAATTCGCCCGATCTTCGCTTCGCCACATGCCAGCATTATTTTCCGGAAAATTTCTGGAATCCGGCGTTTCAGAACCATGCCAACGGGGCCCGGCGCGTGCCCGGCGTCGTGATGACTGCTGCGGATCCGGTAAGCCATCAGAGTTTCCTTGAGGCCTATACGGGAGTGAAGATTGTCGCTTCGAGCGAGGATGGCGTAGCCGCGCACACGAAGAATGGCGATATCGTTATTCTTAATCCTTCAGCGGCTGGCGATCTCCTGGGATTCCCCGTCAAGACAAGCGGCGAGGGGATCGTGCTCAGCGCCATGCGCTTTACCGCCGCCGACCTGAGCCGGGCCGAGGGCTTGCATCGGAAGAACGGACTGGCGGTGCGGAGAAACGGGGAGAGGTTGATCATCCCGCCAGATGAGGGCTTTGGTGCAACCCTGATATTCGAGGCCGCAAAAGAGAGTTGATCCCAGTCTCCGCGCCCGGCATGGTCGCCCGTGAACAGGACAAAAGGCTTTGAAACCAGTCGCTTCCGCAGCAGAGATCGTTGACGTTGGCCCGGTCAAATTCGGCAATCGCCTGCCGATCTCGATCGTCGCGGGCCCGTGTCAGCTCGAGAGCCGCACGCATGGGCTTGAGGTGGCGACCGCGCTGAAGGAAATTTCTGATCGTCTGAAGGTCGGCCTCGTCTACAAGACATCCTTCGACAAGGCCAATCGAACCAGCGCTTCCGCAGCGCGGGGAATAGGTCTGGCGCAGGCATTGCCGATCCTTGCAGAAATACGCGCGTCGGTGGGATTGCCTGTCCTCACCGACGTGCATGAAGCCACCCAATGCGCCGAGGTCGCCCAAGCCGTCGACGTCCTGCAAATTCCGGCGTTCCTGTGCCGGCAAACCGATTTGCTGCTGGCCGCTGCCGCCACCGGCAAGGTCGTCAACGTCAAGAAGGGACAGTTCCTCGCGCCGTGGGACATGGCCAACGTCGTGACCAAAATTACGGGCGCCGGCAATTCGAAGGTGCTTGTCACCGAGCGGGGCGCCTCGTTCGGCTACAACACTTTGGTGTCCGATATGCGCGCACTGCCGATCCTGGCGCGTACCACGGGTGCGCCGGTCATTTTCGATGCGACCCATTCGGTGCAGCAGCCCGGCGGCAAAGGCACGTCATCGGGCGGCGAGCGCGAGTTTGTGCCGGTTCTGGCGCGCGCAGCTGTCGCGGTCGGCGTCGCCGGCGTCTTCATCGAGACCCATCCCGACCCGGATCACGCGCCATCCGACGGACCCAACATGGTGCCGCTGCGCGAGTTCGAAGGCCTGCTGCGAAAGCTGATGGCGTTCGACAAGGTCGCCAAGAATGCCTGAAAACAATGCCTGAGAGCGTGATGCGATGATGCCGCAGACCGTGCCGCGGCGGCGTAATCGCATGCCGCCCGCGATCAACATCATCGCGATCGCGACCTTTGCGGCAAGCCTCTCGGCCCGCGCGCTCGAGTTTAACCCAGCGACTTGAGCAGCGCGTCTTCGGCACGGCTGACGTGCCGCTCCTTGTGGCGCAGGATGTAGAACGATCGGCGCGGCAGGCCGAAGCGGACCCGGTGGAGCGTCCTGGCGGCGATCGACCGCGCCGCCACCAGGTCCGAGATGGCCGTGGCCGCCTGGCCGGCCTCGACCGCAGACCGGACCGCTTCGTTGGATGGAAACTCCAGCGCTATCGGAAGATCGGACAGTTCAAGTCCGTTCGCGCGAAGCCCGGCTTCGAACATGGACCTCGTGCCGGATCCAGCTTCACGCAGCACCCATGTGGTCGTCGGCAAGTCCTTCGCGGAGACTTTCGGTCGACCGGCCCACGGGTGCCGGCTACCTACGGCCAGGATCAGGCTGTCGCCGTCAATTCTCTCCGCGGTCAGGAGATCAGCGTCGATTTCTCCCTCGATAAAGCCGAGATCGGCACCGCCTTGCAGCACCGCCTGCGCGACCTGTTCGGTATTGGAAATCGTCAGCCGCAAATCGATGCCGGGATAGTCAGCGTGAAACGCCTGGATGCGGCTCGGCAGCCAATAATTTCCGACCGTCTGGCTTGCAGCGATGGAAAGTGAGCCACGCTTCAAGCCGGCAAGGTCGTTGAGAACCTGCGTCGCGTCCCTCGCGCGGGTCAGCACCGCCCGGGCTTCGATGAGAAAATCCTTTCCGGTCTGGGTCAGCGCAATGCCCCGGCCGACACGGTCGAACAATTTGATGCCGTAACGCGCCTCGAGCGCCGCGATTGCAGCGCTCGTGGCGGACTGGGTGAGATTGAGTTCGTTCGCGGCTCGCGTGACGTGCTGCTTTTCGGCGACGGCAACGAAGATGCGCAGCTGTTCGAGGGTCATTCGTCCTCATCCAAACAGTTTGACCAGCATGAGACTAAAGCTCGCAATGAACAGGAAGGCGAGGGCGCCTAACAGCGCCGGCCGGATGCCCCTTGCCATGAGCTTGCGAAGGTCGGTTTCCAGCCCCATCGCCGCAAGTGCGACAGACAGCAGGAATGTCGTAACGGCGGCGATCTCGGCCCTGTCGGCGGCAGGAACCGTGATCAGGCTGTTCAGTCCGACCACGGCGACGAAGCCAAGCACAAACCACGGCATGGGTAGCCGCGATGAAGCGGCCGAGGCCGAAGCTCGCGTTGAGGCGCTACGGGATGCAAGCCAGCCCAGCACGATCACGACAGGCGCCAGCAGGACGACCCGCGACAGCTTTGCGATCGTGCCGAATTCCCCGGCCGACTTCCCATACTGGAACGCTGCGGCGACCACTTGCGCGATCTCGTGGATGGAAGCGCCAGACCACAATCCAAAGGCGTGCGGATCGAGATGCAAGAGTGTCGGGAGAAGCGGGTAGGCGAACATCGCGACCGACCCAAAGATCGTCACGCAGGCGACCGCATAGGCGACATCCTCATCATCCCCGTTGGTCACCGTATTCGTGGCGATGACGGCGGAAGCACCGCAAATCGAGGTGCCGGCCGCAATCAACTGCGCCAGTTTTCGTTCGACGCCCAGCAATCGTCCCAGCGAAACCGTGAAGACGAAGGTGGCGAGAAGCGTGGTGGCGACGATGAGAAAGCCGCGCTCGCCGACGTCGATGATCTGGCTGACGGTCAGTTGAAACCCGAGCAAAATGATGCCGAGGCGCAGGAGTCGCCGCATGCTGAAGGCGACCCCGGCTTTGGCGATGACCGGCGTGCCGACAAGATTGTGAAGGGCGGTGCCAATCAGGATCGCCAGGATCAGGGGACTGAACGCCGTCAATCCTGGCAACTCGCGCAAACCATAGGCAGATGCAGCGACCACGGATACCATCAGCAGTCCCGGAAGGACGGCCAGTGCGCGCCTGACATGCGGTGTAACGGGATCGGCATTGGATGCGAGCGATGAGGCGCGATCGGTCATGTTGGGCTCCTTGTTCTTGCCCAACGACCATCGCGGTGTTCGATCGTTCAATCCAACAGATTATAATCGTTATATCAATCGATTTATTTGATTAATATTGCGTCCTGGAAACTATGCCAGGGCCTCACGAAAGAACGCGATGACTTCGTCGACCGCCGCCCGGGTCGGCTCGCCCGGCGCATCGATGAGGTCTCCGGTAAAGACCGAATGCGGTGGCTTTCCGCGGGCCTTCATGCCGCCGGGATGGCCGGCGCTGTCAGGCAATTCGGAGCCAGAAAAGGCGTCGCCAAAGGTAGTGCGTAGCGTTGCGAACCGCGGCGCCTTGCAGAGCTCGTCGCCTTCGAAGCGATAGCCGCGCAGCTTCAATCCCTGCCGTGTCCGGGCAACGACCTGCTCGAGATCGCGAAGAGCGATATCCAGTGCCGCGGCGGAAAGCGCCGGCGCGCCGGGCTGCGCGAGAACCGGCGCCAGCACGACGGGATCGAGCGCCATCGACAGAGCAAAGCCGCCTGTGACGCACATGCCGATAGCTCCGACACCGGGGCCTCCGCACTCCTGGTGGGCGAGGCGCGCCAGCGCGCGCAGCCAGTCCGTTACGGGGCTCGACGTGTTGGCGCGCAGGATGGTGAATTCGCGTGAAATGCAGAGTGAGACGATCCGCGCCACGGAGGGCTTCTCGATATTGCTCGCATCGGGCTCGCCGAACAGGATCGGGGCATAGACGCGGAAACCCGCATCACGAACCCATCGGCAAAACCGCGCAAGAGTTGGCGTGAAGCCGTAGATTTCGTGAACAACAATGATCGCAGGACCGCCAGTCCCCGTCACAAGGACCGGCTTGGTTTTGCCGAGCAGGCTGATGTCGCGTCTGGTGAAGTCGGTGATATCAGGCGTCAATTCCATGTCATCACCCCGTCGAGCTGCCAGTCTAACGAAACACCAACGAGCGGCATTTCATCCGCGACCGCGGTAGGGCGCCACGCCCTGATCAGGAATCCACATTCCCTTCGGCAGGGTACCGGTCTGCCAGAATACGTCGATCGGAATGCCGCCGCGCGGGTACCAGTAGCCGCCGATCCTGAGCCATTTCGGCTTGATCTCCGCGGCGATCCGCTTGCCGATCATGACCGTGCAATCCTCATGAAAGGCACCGTGATTGCGGAAACTCGCGACATAGAGCTTCAGCGACTTCGATTCCAAAAGCCATTGGCCGGGGACGTAGTCAATCACGAGATGAGCGAAATCAGGCTGTCCGGTGACCGGGCATAGCGATGTAAATTCCGGCGCGGTAAAGCGCACGACGTAATTGGTGTGTCTCTGCGGATTAGGCACGTGGTCGAGCCTGGCGGCCTCGGGCGTTGAGGGCCATTCGACGGCGCGGCCGAGCTGTAAATCGGACCGCTGGATTGCGGATTTTGGGGCCCTTCGTGGCTTTCTGGACATAATTGGTCTCCGTTGTGCACGTTTTAGCCAATTCGAGTTTTCCCGTCACGGGCAAGGCAACCTTTTCCGCCCCATTCGCTTGCTGTAGAAGCTGCCCAACCCCTCCGACCACTCCTTATCTCAAGAGGCACTCATGACCGCTATCGTCGACATCATCGGCCGCGAAATTCTCGATAGTCGCGGCAATCCCACGGTTGAAGTTGACGTCGTGCTGGAAGACGGCTCGCTCGGCCGCGCCGCCGTGCCATCAGGCGCTTCGACGGGCGCGCATGAAGCGGTCGAACTGCGCGACGGTGACAAGGCGCGCTATCTCGGCAAGGGCGTGCAAAAGGCCGTCGCTGCGGTCAACGGCGAAATCTGCGATGCCTTGAGCGATATCGCGGTCGAGCAACAGGTGCAGATCGACCAGATCATGATCGACCTCGATGGCACGCCGAACAAAAGCCGGCTGGGCGCCAATGCCATTCTCGGCGTTTCACTCGCCTGCGCCAAGGCAGCCGCCGCTTCCTTTGACATGCCCCTTTACCGCTATGTGGGCGGGACCTCGGCGCGAACCTTGCCGGTCCCGATGATGAACATCATCAACGGCGGCGTGCACGCCGACAACCCGATCGACTTCCAGGAATTCATGATCATGCCGGTCGGGGCTTCGAGTTTTGCCGACGCGCTGCGCTGCGGCTCCGAGATTTTTCACACGCTGCGAGGTGAGCTGAAGAAAGCCGGCCACAACACCAATGTCGGCGACGAGGGCGGTTTTGCGCCAAATCTGCCGTCGGCCGATGCGGCGCTAGAGTTCGTCATGGGTGCGATCGGCAAGGCCGGTTACAAGGCAGGTAACGACGTCATGCTGGCGCTCGACTGTGCGGCCACCGAATTCTTCAAGGAAGGCGCCTACGTCTACGGCGGCGAGAAGAAGACCCGCTCACGCTCGGAACAGGCAAGGTATCTCGCCGATCTTGCTTCGCGCTATCCGATCGTCTCGATCGAGGACGGCATGTCGGAAGACGATATGGACGGCTGGAAGGAATTGACTGGCCTGATCGGCGGTAAATGTCAGCTCGTTGGCGACGACTTGTTTGTCACCAACGTGAAGCGGCTGGCGGACGGCATCAAGAATGGCCGCGCCAATTCCATCCTGGTCAAGGTCAATCAGATCGGCACGCTGACGGAGACGCTTTCCGCCGTCGAGATGGCCTACAAGGCCGGTTATACCGCCGTGATGTCGCACCGCTCCGGCGAAACCGAGGATTCCACGATCGCCGATCTGGCCGTGGCCACCAACTGCGGGCAGATCAAAACCGGCTCGCTGGCCCGCTCGGACCGGACCGCCAAGTACAACCAGCTGCTGCGGATCGAACAGGAATTGGGTACGCAGGCGATATATGGCGGGCGGGCTGCGCTGAAGGCGCTCGCCTAAAAGGCCGCCAGGGGCTTGTGTTTCGCAGCCAGCGCGAGATCATCAGCCCAAAGAAACCTAACGGGAGGACGTGATGAGCGCCGATGGCAAAAGCGGTTTGCAGCTTCGTTCGTTGATCAAGAAAAGCGGCGAACTCGAAATATCGCTGGTTGATGTCCCGACACCGGAGCCAGCGGCCGATGAGGTCGTGGTCCGGGTCGAGGCAGCACCGATCAACCCGTCCGATCTTGGACTTCTCGTCGGCGCCGCCGATATGAGCACCGTGAAAGCGGGCGGGACCACGGACGCACCCGTCATCACTGCGCGCGTGCCTGAGGCAGCGATGCGGGGAATGGGAGCGCGTCTCGATCAATCCATGCCGGTCGGCAACGAGGGCGCCGGCGTCGTGATCAGAACCGGATCGTCCGATGCCGCAAAGGCGCTGATGGGCAAGAACGTCGCGATGATCGGCGGCGCGATGTATGCGCAATACCGCACGATCAAGGCCAGCGATTGTACCGTGCTCCCGGAAGGCACGACGCCCGCCGAAGGCGCTTCCTGGTTCGTCAATCCGCTGACGGCGCTTGGCATGGTCGAGACCATGCGGCGCGAAGGTCACAAGGCGCTGGTGCATACGGCTGCCGCTTCCAATCTCGGGCAGATGCTCAACAAGATCTGCCTCAAGGACGGTGTCGCGCTGGTCAACATCGTTCGCAGTTCCGAGCAGGCCGAAATCCTGCGCAGGATCGGCGCCAAACATGTCGTTGACTCCAAGTCGCCGACATTCCTGAACGACCTGACCGACGCGCTCGCCGAAACCGGTGCGACCATCGCGTTTGATGCCATCGGTGGCGGCAAGCTAGCGGGGCAGATTCTCGGCTGCATGGAGGTGGCGATCAACAAGACGGCGAAGGCCTATAGCCGTTATGGGTCCAACGTGCACAAGCAGGTCTATATCTACGGCTCGCTCGATCCCGGTCCGGTTGAGTTGAACCGGTCTTTCGGAATGGCCTGGGGCGTCGGCGGCTGGCTGTTGTTTCCGTTTATCATGAAGGTCGGACCGGCCGAGGTGACGAGCCTTCGCCAGCGCGTTGTTTCCGAGCTGAAGACCACGTTTGCGAGCCACTACACGCAGGTCGTCTCGTTGCAGGAAGCGCTCCAGCTCTCTCATCTTGCCGTCTACGGTAAGCGCGCCACCGGTGAGAAGTATCTGATCAACCCCAGTAAGGGCTGATCGTTCTCGATTGGGTTACCAGCATAGCAAGGAGTTATCGGGGTACATTATCAAACAGGGGGATACGTCCATGTCCACGGACCTGAAATACCTGGCTTTTACTGCCATCCTGACGGCCTCGTTATGGATTCCCTATATCGCCTGCCAGGTCATGACGAACGGCAATCTGACCCCGCAGAATTATGTCGACCCCTCACCCCGAAAGGTCCCGTTGTGGGGGATGCGCGCGAACCGCGCTCACCTGAATGCAGTGGAGACACTCGCGCCGTTCGCGGTGCTGGTGATTGTTATTCACCTCGCTGGCAAGGCCAACGCCACGACAGCTTTCTGGGCGATTGTCTTCTTCTGGACCAGGGTGGTCCACGCCGTCGTCTACTGGGTCGGCATTCCGTATGTGCGGACGCTGAGCTTCACGCTGGGCTATATCGCGGTTCTCGGCTTGTTCTGGGAACTCCTGTAGCAACCGATCTGCAAGGATTGACGGGGGGGTTGGGGTGGCTCAGGCCGGCGGGCCTAAAGTCGTACCTAGTCCAATGGGAGACCCCCCGGCAGAGCCGGGGGGTCTCCCATTGGACCAGGTACGCCAAATTGACTTGCCTTTGTATGGCGGGGGGAGAAGATTCGCGCCCGCAATCACGTGAGAAAACCCTCAAGCAAAACCTAAAGGGGGAAAGCCATGAATGATCTGAGCCGCCGCAACCTGCTGGCCGGTGTTGCCGCCATCGGCGCCGCATCCGTCCTTCCGCTTGCCTCGGAAGACGCCCATGCGACCGCATCTGCGGCTACCGACCAGGCGCCGGGCTTCTATCGCTACAAGGTCGGCAGCATCGAATGCACGTCGATCAACGACGGCGCGCGCACGTTTCCGCTGCCGGACAACTGGGTCACCAATGTCAGCAAGGATCAGGCGATCGCGGCTGCGGAGGCCGCCTACATGCCGAAGGGCATGGTGACGGTGCCGTTCAATCCGCAACTCATCAATACCGGCAGCAAGCTCATCCTGCTCGACTGCGGCAATGGCATCTCGGCTCTCAATGCGACCAAGGGTCAGGCCGGCCGCTTGTTGCAAAATCTTGCCGCGGCCGGCATCGATCCCAAGAGTATCGACGCCGTCGTCGTGTCTCACTTGCATCCGGACCACACCAACGGCATCCGCGCCGCCGACAATTCGATGGCATTCCCGAATGCCGAGATCATGGTGCCGGCGAAGGACTGGGATTTCTGGATGAGCGAGGAAAATGCCGCCAAGGCTCAATCCAATCCGATGATGAAGAACTACTTCGCCAACGTGAAGAAGATCTACACCGGCATCGAAAAGAACGTGACGAAGTACGATTGGGACAAGGAAGTTGTGCCGGGTCTGACGTCGATCGGCACGCCCGGTCACACACCGGGACACACTTCGTTTGCGCTGGCTTCGGGTAACTCGAAGATCCTGATCGCGGTCGACGTGACCAATATCCCCGAGTTCTTCCTGCGCAATCCGGATTGGCACGTTGCCTATGACGCCGATCCCGAACTCGCCCAGAAGACCCGGCACAAGTTCTATGACATGGCCGCGGCGGAAAAGGCGACCGTGGTCGGCTTCCACTTCCCGTTCCCCGCGGTCGGTCACGTCGAGAAGGACGGCAACGGCTATCGGCTCATTCCGGTCGCTTTCAATCCGGTGCTTTAAGCCTGAATTGTTCCAGGCTTTCCCATCAGGCCGCCTCCGGGCGGCCTGATTTTTGTTCGGGAAAATGTTTCAGAAACGCGTGGTACCAATTCATGCACTTGCATCTTTCGCAGAGGTCGCTAGGTTGACTTAGAAAGCAGCCCAGCGCTTCCAGCAAAGGAAACACCATGTCGAGCCCGCACCACATCCTCGTCCTCGCCGGCAGCCTCCGCAAGGAGAGCTTTACCCTCAAAATCGCCAATGCACTGGCCAAACTGGCGCCGCCTGCGCTGAGGCTCGACGTCGTCATGCCGCACGGGATTTCTTTCTTCAACCAGGATCTGGAGGCGAACCCACCGGCCGACTGGCTCGCTTTCCGCGAGCGGATTCAGAAGTCGGCGGCCGTGATCTTTGTGACGCCCGAATATAACCGCTCCATTTCGGGCGTCTTGAAAAACGCCATCGACGTCGCTTCGCGGCCCTACGGCAAGAGTTCGTTCCTCGGCAAGCCTGTCGGTATCATTTCCAATTCGCCAGGGCCGCTCGGCGGCGTTTCCGCCGCCAAGCACTTGCAGAATATTCTGCCGGGCATTTCCGGCCCGATCATGGGGCAGCCCGAGATGTATCTGAATGGCGTGGGCGATGCCTTCGATGAAAAGGGCCACCTCATCAAGGAATCCCTGCAGAAGGTGCTTCAGCAATATCTGGATGCTTTCGCCGCCTTCGTCGAAAAGCAGAACGGATAGGCGAGGCCCGTTTGGGTTCGAGCTTTCGCGGGTTTCGGGGCACGCTTAGGATTCCCTTAACCCCGCGGGCGCATCTTGCGCCCATGGTATCGCGCAGACGTCTCAAGTCGTTTCTGACAGGTTTTGCCCTCTATTCGATGGCGGCGGGAATGATCGGCTATTTCTGGGTCAACGCCTACACCGGAAGATATGGGTTGAATGCACGGCAGGAACTCGATCAGGAAGTCATCACGCTGACGGCTGAACTGGCGCGTCTGAAAAAAGAGCGCAGCGAAGGCGAACAACGCGTCTCGCTGTTGCGCTCCGACCGGCTCGACCCTGATATGCTCGACGAACGCGCGCGCTACCAGCTCGATTATGCCGACCCGCACGATCTCATTCGGATAATCCATTCGAATTGATCTTCAAATTACAAATTTCTCCGAAATAGATTTCGAAAATGTCGCGCCGCATTGCAGTGCGGCATGACGAGATATTTCCGGCTTACGCAAATCCTTTCAAGGCGGTTGGACTTGAGCTAGACAAAGCAAATTCGCTTCTCTTCACTCCGGAAAACGCCATGGCCCCTCCCAAAAAAAGCGCCGCCAATGAAACCGCTGAGGAGCAGGGGGCGCCGCCTCCCTTCACCAGGGAACAGGAGTTAAAGGCGCTAAGGGACATGCTGCTGATCCGCCGGTTCGAGGAAAAGGCCGGTCAGCTTTACGGCATGGGGGCGATCGGCGGCTTCTGCCACCTCTATATCGGTCAGGAAGCGGTCGTCGTCGGTATGCAGATGGCCTTAAAGAAGGGCGATCAAGTCATAACAGGATACCGTGACCACGGGCATATGCTCGCGTGCGGGATGGATGCCAAGGGCGTGATGGCTGAATTAACCGGACGCCGTGGCGGCTATTCCAAGGGCAAGGGCGGCTCGATGCACATGTTCAGCAAGGCCGAGAATTTCTACGGCGGCCATGGCATCGTCGGCGCGCAGGTGTCGCTCGGCACGGGGCTCGCATTCGCCAACCGTTATCGCGGCAACGATTTTGTCAGCCTGGCCTATTTCGGCGACGGCGCCTCCAACCAGGGCCAGGTCTATGAGAGCTTCAACATGGCGGAGCTCTGGAAACTGCCGGTGATCTACGTCATCGAGAACAACCGTTACGCCATGGGCACCTCGGTGACGCGCTCATCGGCCCAGACCGATTTCTCCAAGCGCGGCGCTTCCTTCAACATTCCGGGCGACCAGGTCGACGGCATGGACGTTCGTGCGGTCAAGGCCGCTGCCGACAAGGCGGTCGCCTGGTGCCGCGCCGCCAAGGGGCCGTACATCCTGGAAATGCAAACCTATCGCTATCGCGGCCATTCGATGTCGGATCCGGCGAAATATCGCACCCGTGAGGAAGTCGAAAAGGTGCGTCACGATCAGGATCCGATCGAACAGGTCCGCAACCGTTTGCTTGCGGCGAAGATGAGCGAGGACGAGTTGAAGAAGATCGATGCAGAGGTTCGCCAGGTCGTCAATGAGGCGGCGGATTTCGCGCAGCACGATCCCGAGCCGGACGTGTCCGAGCTTTATACCGACGTCTATCGATAAGCGTTCGTAGCGCGGCTTAAAATTGCGGAGTTGATATGCCCATTCAAGTTCTCATGCCTGCGCTCTCGCCGACGATGGAGAAAGGCAACCTCGCCAAGTGGCTGAAGAAGGAAGGCGAGACGATCAAGTCGGGCGATGTGATCGCCGAGATCGAGACCGACAAGGCGACGATGGAAGTCGAGGCGACCGACGAGGGAACGCTCGGCAGGATCCTGATCCCGGAAGGCACCGCGGACGTTGCCGTGAACACGCCGATTGCAACCATCTTGGCCGACGGTGAAAGCGCGTCCGACCTCGCCAAGGTGCCGGCCCCCGCGGCCGCGAAACAAGAGAAGCCCGCCGATGCGCCCGCTGCACCGGCGGCGAAGAGCGAACCCGCCGCCGCTCCGGCGGCGCCGAGCGCTGTTGCTCCGCCCGATCCGGAAATTCCCGCCGGCACCGAGATGGTGACCATGACCATCCGCGATGCGTTGCGCGATGCCATGGCGGAGGAAATGCGGCGCGACCCGGACGTGTTCCTGATGGGCGAAGAGGTCGCCGAATATCAGGGCGCCTACAAGGTCAGCCAGGGACTGTTGCAGGAGTTCAGCGCCCGGCGCGTGATCGATACGCCGATCACCGAGCATGGCTTTGCCGGCATTGGCGTTGGCGCGGCGATGAGCGGCCTGAAGCCGATCGTCGAGTTCATGACCTTCAATTTCGCCATGCAGGCGATCGACCAGATCATCAATTCGGCGGCGAAGACACTCTACATGTCGGGCGGCCAGATGGGCTGCGCCATCGTCTTCCGCGGCCCGAATGGCGCGGCCGCCCGCGTCGCCGCCCAGCACAGCCAGGACTACGCCGCCTGGTATTCGCAGGTCCCGGGCCTGAAGGTGATCGCGCCGTTCTCGGCTGCCGATTACAAGGGCTTGCTGAAGGCGGCGATCCGCGATCCCAACCCGGTGATCTTCCTCGAGAACGAAATGCTCTACGGTCACACCGGCGAGATACCGAAGCTGGACGACTATGTGATCCCGATCGGCAAGGCGCGTGTGGCGCGAACTGGCAACCACGTGACGATCATCTCGTGGTCCATGGGCATGAGTTACGCGCTGAAAGCCGCCGACGAGTTGGCGAAGGAAGGCATCGAGGCCGAGATCGTCGACCTCAGGACCATCCGCCCGCTCGATACCGAGACCATCGTCGCATCGGTCAGGAAGACGGGACGCGCCGTCACCGTCGAGGAAGGCTGGCAGCAGAGCGGTGTCGGCGCCGAAGTCGCAGCAAGGATCATGGAGCACGCCTTCGACTATCTCGATGCGCCGGTGACGCGCGTCTCGGGCAAGGATGTGCCGATGCCTTACGCGGCCAACCTGGAAAAGCTCGCACTGCCTTCGGTGGCCGAAGTGGTCGCGGCGGCCAAAGCTGTTTGTTATCGCTGACTGAGCGGGGCCTAGCACATGCCGATCAATATTCTGATGCCCGCACTGTCGCCGACGATGGAGAAGGGCAATCTCGCCAAGTGGCTCAAGAAGGAAGGCGATCAGGTCAAGTCCGGCGACGTGATCGCGGAGATCGAGACCGACAAGGCGACCATGGAGGTCGAGGCGGTCGATGAGGGCACCATCGCGAAGATCCTCGTGCCTGAAGGCACCCAGGACGTCGCCGTCAACGATGTGATCGCGGTGCTGGCCGGCGATGGCGAAGATGTGAAATCCGCCAGCGCATCGGCGGCCGCAAAGCCCGCACCGGCACCGGCCAAGACTGAAGCTCCTCCGCCAAAGCCGGCATCGCCAGCGCCGGCTGCCGCGCCAGCTCCGCAACCCGCCGCAGCACCTCCGCAGCAGGCGGTATCCCCCGCACCACAGGCCAATGGCCAAGGGCGCACCTTCTCGTCGCCGCTCGCGCGGCGCCTGGCCAAGGAAGCCGGCATCGACGTTGCGCGCATCGCCGGTACGGGTCCGCATGGTCGCGTCATCGCGCGCGACGTCGCGGAGGCCAAATCCGGCAAAGGGCTCAAAGCGCCGGCGGCGATACCGGGCGCGGGACCCGCACTCGCACCGTCGATGTCGGACAAGCAGATTCTCGCGCTGTTCGAGCCGGGCAGCTACGAGATCGTGCCGCATGACGGTATGCGCCGCACGATTGCGCAGCGACTCACGGCTGCGGTGCAGACCATTCCGACGTTCTATCTCACGATCGACTGCGAGATCGGCAAGCTCGTGGCCGCGCGCGAGGAGATCAATGCGGCCGCGCCGAAGGACAAGGAGAAGAAGCCGCTCTACAAGCTCTCGGTCAATGACTTCGTCATCAAGGCGATGGCGGTCGCGTTGCAGAAGATTCCCAATTGCAATGTGAGCTGGACCGAAGGCGGCATGGTCAAGCACAAGCACTCGGATATCGGAGTTGCGGTCGCCATGCCAGGCGGCCTGATCACACCGATCATCCGCAAGGCCGAAACCAAGACGCTGTCGGCGATCTCGAACGAGATGAAGGACTTTGCCGCCCGCGCGCGGGCCCGCAAGCTCAAACCGGAAGAATACCAGGGCGGCACCACGGCCGTGTCCAATCTCGGCATGTACGGCATCAATCACTTCACCGCCGTGATCAATCCGCCGCACGCCACGATCCTGGCGGTCGGCACCAGCGAGGAGCGTCCCGTTGTGCGCGGCGGCAAGATCGAGATCGCCCAGATGATGAGCGTGACGTTGTCGTGCGATCACCGCGCGATCGACGGAGCGCTTGGCGCCGAGTTGATCGGCGCCTTCAAGACGCTGATTGAAAACCCCGTGATGATGATGGTGTGACGATGGCCGACACATCCTTTGACGTCATCATCATCGGTTCGGGTCCCGGCGGTTACGTCACTGCCATTCGCGCGGCGCAGCTTGGTTTAAAGACTGCGATCATCGAGAAATCCTATCTCGGCGGCATCTGCCTGAACTGGGGCTGCATTCCGACCAAAGCACTGCTGCGTTCGGCCGAGATCTACCACTATATGCAGCACGCCAAGGATTACGGCCTGTCTGCCGAGAAGGTGGCCTACGATCCCAAGGCGGTCGTGCAACGCTCGCGTGGCGTCTCCAAACGCTTGAACGACGGCGTCGGCTTCCTGATGAAGAAGAACAAGGTGACGATCATCTGGGGCGAGGCGTCGATCGACGCGCCCGGCAAGATCAGCGTGAAGAAGTCCGCCGTCGAAGCGCCCAAGGGCGCGCTCGGCGAGGGCGCCTACCAGGCCAAAGACATCATCGTCGCCACCGGGGCGCGGCCGCGCGTATTGCCGGGGCTCGAGCCCGACAAGAAGCTGGTCTGGACCTATTTCGAGGCCATGGTGCCGGACAAAATGCCGAAGTCGCTGCTGGTGGTCGGCTCCGGCGCGATCGGCATCGAGTTCGCCTCGTTCTTCCACACCATGGGGGCGGAGGTCACCGTCGTTGAGGTGTTGCCGCAAATTCTCCCCGCGGAAGATGCGGAGATCGCCGGCCTCGCGCGCAAGCGCTTCGAGAAGCAGGGCATCAAGATTCTCACCAGTACCAAGGTGACGAAGCTTGAGAAGAAGAGCGATAGCGTGGTCGCTACCATCGATGACGGCAAGAAACCCCAGACAGTCGAATTCGATCGGGTGATTTCAGCCGTCGGCGTCGTCGGCAATATCGAAAACTTGGGCCTGGAAAAACTCGGCGTCAAAACCGATCGTGGCTGCATCGTCGTCGACGGCTTTGGCAAGACCAACGTGCCCGGCATCCACGCCATCGGCGACGTCGCCGGTCCGCCGATGCTGGCCCATAAGGCCGAACATGAAGGCGTGATTTGTGTCGAGGCGATCAAGGGCCTTCATCCGCATGCGCTCGACAAGAACCTGATCCCCGGTTGCACCTACTGCAATCCGCAGGTGGCCTCCGTCGGCCTTACCGAAGCGAAGGCAAAAGAGGGCGGACGTGAGATCCGCGTCGGCCGCTTCCCCTTCGTCGGCAATGGCAAGGCGATCGCGCTCGGCGAAGATCAGGGCCTCGTCAAAGTGGTCTTCGACAAGAAGACCGGACAATTGCTTGGCGCCCACATGATCGGTGCGGAAGTCACCGAATTGATCCAGGGCTATGTGGTGGCGATGAACCTCGAGACCACCGAGGAAGAGCTCATGCATACGGTGTTCCCGCATCCGACCTTGTCGGAGATGATGAAGGAAGCAGTGCTGGATGCGTATGGGCGTGTGCTGAACATCTAGCCCGAGTCGGGAGCCCGAGCGGTCCCGTTGCAGTGTCTATTCGACGCAGTCGGCCACCGGCTGGCTGCCGTCGCAGTACGAAACCCAGTCCTCCCGGAAGGCTTGGCCTTCAAATAATACCTAGAAATGGTGGCTTTACCGCAACGGTTGTGTCGTGGTTGCAACACTTCCCGAACATTTAACCCTCATCCCGGCTCCTGCACCGTTGCGCCGCTTTTTAGCCACACCCCTCCATGAGATCATAAATGCAGAAGATTTTGAGGCCCCGGTAATCGCCGCGGCGGTGGCAATGGTCCACCGATCGACCTGATGCGAGATGGCCGGGAAAACAGGTTCGCGATGGACGCCAAGACCGACATCAAGAAGCGACTGCCGAGCCGCCACGTGACCGAGGGGCCGGAGCGGGCGCCGCATCGCTCCTACCTCTACGCCATGGGGCTGACGACCGAGCAAATCCATCAGCCGTTCGTCGGCGTCGCCTCCTGCTGGAATGAGGCCGCGCCCTGCAATATCGCGCTGATGCGCCAAGCTCAGGCCGTGAAAAAGGGTGTCGCGGCAGGCGGCGGCACGCCCCGGGAGTTCTGCACCATTACCGTGACCGACGGTATCGCGATGGGCCATGACGGCATGCGGTCGTCGCTGCCCTCGCGCGAATGCATCGCCGATTCCGTCGAACTGACCATCCGCGGCCACGCCTATGACGCGCTGGTCGGCCTTGCCGGCTGTGACAAGTCGCTGCCCGGCATGATGATGGCGATGCTGCGGCTGAACGTACCGTCGATCTTCATCTATGGCGGCTCGATCCTGCCCGGCAATTTCCGTGGTCAGCAAGTCACCGTGCAGGACATGTTTGAGGCGGTCGGCAAGCACTCGGTGGGTGCGATGTCGGATGCGGACCTCGATGAAATCGAGCGCGTGGCTTGCCCCTCCGCCGGTGCGTGCGGCGCACAATTCACCGCCAACACCATGGCGACCGTGTCCGAAGCCATCGGCTTGGCGTTGCCGTATTCGGCCGGTGCTCCGGCACCTTACGAAATTCGCGATTCCTTCTGCATGGCCGCCGGCGAAAAGATCATGGAGCTGATCGCCAAGAACATCCGCCCGCGCGACATCGTGACGCGCAAGGCGCTGGAAAATGCGGCTGCCGTGGTTGCGGCATCCGGCGGATCGACCAATGCAGCGCTGCACCTGCCGGCAATCGCCCATGAGTGCGGCATCAAATTCGATCTGTTCGACGTTGCCGAGATTTTTAAGAAAACGCCATATGTCGCAGATTTGAAGCCAGGTGGCCGTTATGTCGCCAAAGACATGTTCGAGGCTGGCGGCATACCGCTTCTCATGAAGACACTGCTCGACAATGGCTACATGCACGGTGACTGCTTGACGGTCACGGGGCGGACCATTGCCGAGAACCTCCGGAGCGTGAAGTGGAACCCGCACCAGGACGTGGTGCGGCCTGCCGACAAGCCGATCACGGTAACTGGCGGTGTGGTCGGCCTGAAGGGTAACCTCGCGCCGGAGGGAGCGATCGTGAAGGTCGCGGGCATGACCAACCTGAAATTCTCAGGTCCCGCCCGCTGCTTCGATCGCGAAGAGGATGCCTTTGAGGCGGTCCAGAAGAAGACTTACAAGGAAGGTGAGGTCATCGTCATCCGCTATGAGGGGCCCCGCGGTGGCCCCGGGATGCGCGAAATGCTTTCGACGACGGCGGCGCTGACGGGCCAGGGAATGGGAGGCAAGATCGCCCTCATCACCGACGGCCGGTTTTCAGGCGCCACACGCGGCTTCTGCATCGGCCATGTCGGGCCGGAAGCTGCCGTCGGCGGTCCGATCGCACTGTTGCGGGACGGCGACATCATCGAGATCGACGCGATCGTCGGGACTCTTAACGTAAAATTGACCGACGCGGAACTCGCTCAGCGCAAGACAGTATGGAGGCCTCGCGCGACTAACCATACGTCAGGTGCTTTGTGGAAATACGCCCAGCAGGTCGGGCCGGCAGTGGCTGGCGCTGTCACCCACCCGGGCGGAGCGCACGAGAAGTTGTGTTATGCGGACATTTGAGCGCATCGCATTTGCTCTGATTTTAGGGGCCGCACCGGTGGCCACTCCCGGATTCGCCTTCGATGGCTCTCCAGTGAATCAGAACTCGACCATTCCAGTGGTTTCGACGCCGTCAGGCGCTGCGGTAACCCTGAAGAAGGGCGCGCCATCCGGCATCGACGGTTCGGCGTCGGCCTATGCTGCCGAAACGGTCACGCAGTGGAAGCTCGGTCGCATGTACGCCGACGGCAACGGCGTGGCGCAGGACGATCTGCGGGCCTTCGAATATTTTAGCGGAATCGCCAACACCCATGCCGAAGACAATCCGTCGGCGCCGCAGGCCGCGATTGTCGCCAACGCGTTCGTGGCGCTTGGACGGTATTATCTGAGCGGTATCCCGAATTCGAAAATCAAGCCGGACACCGAGCGGGCGCGTGAGATGTTTTCCTACGCCGCGTCCTATTTCGGAAACGCAGACGCGCAATACGATCTCGCCCGGCTCTATCTGAAGAGCGCCGGGACCTCCCGCGACGACTTCCGCTACGGCACGCGTTGGCTGTTCCTGGCTGCACAAAAGGGCCAGCATCAGGCCCAGGCGCTGCTTGGCCAGATGCTGTTCAACGGCGATCAGCTGCCGAAGCAGGCCGCGCGCGGATTGATGTGGCTGATGCTCGCGCGCGATAGCGCGACCCCGGATGAGACCTGGATCAGGGACAGCTACAACAAGGCGGTTGCCAAGGCATCCGATGACGACCGCACCATGGCGCTGCAAATGGTTGAGCGTTGGGTACGAACCGGCGGCAGAGACTAGTGTGACGAATTTGAAGTTACTGCCCGTTTCGCCGCGGGTTCGTAACAGGAATTTCAAAGTCAGGGCCGCCCTGGAAAACCAATAGTCGCTCGAGCTCCCTTGATTCCGAAGTTGATTGAGGGTGGGCAGGTAGGACCTACGCCGTAGCCAGATCGAGATCGATCCACACCGGCACGTGATCGGAGGGCTTTTCCCAGGCGCGGACATAGCTGTCGACGCCCACATCCTCCAAGCGATCGCTGGCCTGCGGTGACAGCAGGAGGTGATCGATGCGCAGGCCCTGGTTCTTCTGCCAGGCGCCGGCCTGATAATCCCAGAACGTATATTGGCCCGGTGCGTCGGTGACAGCGCGCAGCGCGTCCGTCAGTCCAAGGCCCAACAGGGATTGAAAGCTTTCGCGCGTCTGGGTTCGAAACAGCGCATCGTCCACCCACGCGGCCGGATTGGAGACGTCTTCCGGTTTTGGGATCACGTTAAAGTCGCCTGCGAGGACAAGCGGCTCTTCCGCTTTAAGTCGCTGCCTCGAATACTCAAGAAGGCGCGACATCCATTTGAGTTTGTAAGGGTATTTGTCGGTATTGGCCGGATTGCCGTTGGGCAGATAAAGACAGGCGATCCTGATCACGCCCTGCTTGAGGGTCACCACGCCCTCGACGAAGCGCGCATGCGCGTCTTCATCGTCACCGGCAAGACCCGACTTTGTCTCATCGAACGGAAGCTTTGATAACAGCGCGACGCCGTTGAAGGTCTTCTGGCCATGCGTGACCACGTTGTAACCGAGGCTTTCGATCTCCAGCCGCGGAAACGCATCGTCGGTGCATTTGATTTCCTGAAGGCAAACAATATCAGGCGAGCATTCCTTCAGCCAGCTCATCAGATTCTCGATCCGCTGACGGACCGAGTTGACGTTCCAGGTGGCGATGCGCATCTGAAATCGTCTCTGTTAAATCGAGAAGCTGGTGCCGCAGCCGCAGGAGGCGGTCGCGTTGGGATTGTTGACTCGGAACGACGCGCCGATCAGGTCATCGACGAAGTCGACCTCGGAGCCCGCCAGAAACGGCACCGAGGCCGGATCGACCAGCACGACCGCACTGTCGCGGGCAATGACGAGGTCGTCCTCGGCCTGCGCCCGCTCGACGTCGAATTTGTACTGGAAGCCGGAGCAGCCGCCGCCCTCGACGCTGATCCGCAGCATGGCGCCGTCGCCCTCTTTCCGGAGGATCTCGCCAATGCGGAGGGCAGCCCGCTCGCTGATGGTGAAGGCTGTGGTCATCATGAAGCTCCGATATGCGCGTATTTATCTCGTAACTGGCCTATCATAGTTAGGTGCAGGGGCCGCGGGAATCAAACCCGCCGGCCCGTTAATGACAGGATATCCCGTGTCGGTTGGAATGGCTGCCCCTCGCTCGGTCTATGCCTGCGACCCCGATCGCAGCCGGGGCCGGCAGTTCGTGGAGCCGCCGAGTCGGACCCGCAGTCCGTTCCGGCGCGATTGCGACCGCGTGATTCATTCTACCGCCTTCCGGCGTCTGAAGCATAAAACCCAGGTCTTCGTGTTCCATGAAGGCGATCATTACCGCACCCGCCTTACGCACAGTCTGGAAGTGGCCCAGATCGCCCGTGCGCTGGCTCGTCAACTGGGGCTCGATGAAGATCTGACAGAAGCGCTGGCGCTCGCGCATGACCTCGGCCATCCGCCGTTCGGTCACGCTGGCGAGCGGGCGCTCGATGCCTGCCTGCACGCCCATGGCGGGTTTGATCACAACGCGCAGACCTTGCGGGTGGTCACTGCGCTCGAGCACCGCTATCCCGAATTCGACGGGCTCAATCTGACCTGGGAGTCGCTTGAGGGTATAGTCAAGCACAACGGTCCCTTGACGGCGCGCGATGGCGTGCCGGTCGGCCGCTATCGCGCGCCCGGTGTTCCCGTCGGGATTTCGCAATTTGTGGCGGCCTACGATCTCGAACTGTGGAGCTTTGCCTCGCTCGAGGCACAGGTCGCCGCGATCGCCGATGACATCGCCTATGACGCCCATGACATCGATGACGGTTTGCGCGCCGGCCTTTTTAAGATCGATGATCTCAAGGCTATTCCGCTGATGGCGGTCATCATTGCGGAAATCGAAGCCCATTACCCTGGTCTCGACGAAAGCCGCCGCGGCGCTGAACTCGTGCGCGAGTTGATTTCGCGCTTGATCGGCGGCGTCGTTTTGGAAACCCGTCGCCGGCTCGAGCAGAGGCAGCCGGCATCAGTCGATGACGTCCGCCACCAGAACGAGGCGCTGATTGCGTTTCCCGACGATACGGCGCAAGCCGAAGCCGCGATCAAGGCGTTCCTGAAGATCAGGATGTACCGGCACCAGCGGGTGATGCGGGTGATGCAGGACGCCGAACAACTCCTCTTCGACCTTTTTGCGCGCTATCAGAGCGATCCGGCCGCCCTGCCGGCCGAATGGCTGCCTGCGGAGAGTCAGCCGGAAACGGAGGCCGAACGCGCACGGCGGATCGGCAATTTTATCGCGGGAATGACCGACCGATTCGCGCTGACCGAACATCGGCGGCTTTTTGACTCGACCCCGGATTTACGTTAGGCGGCGGCATGGCCGATACACCTCAGACACAACATCTTTTCGCCCAGGTGCTGGCGCGCGTGCAAGCCGTCTGCGCTGCGGAACTAGGGCTGGGCGCGGACCTGTCGCGCGTGGTGGTCGAGCCGCCGAAAGACCCGACCCACGGCGACGTGGCGACCAATGCCGCCATGGTGCTTGCCAAGGAGGCGAAGGCCAAGCCGCGCGACCTCGCCGAAAGGATCGCAGGGCGACTGCGCGCCGAGGAAATTGTCGCGTCGGTCGATGTCGCCGGTCCCGGCTTCATCAATCTCACTTTGAAGCCAGCAGTCTGGACCGACACGCTGTGCGTTATCATGCGGGCGGGTCGCGCTTACGGGAAAAGCGCCGTCGGTGCAGCGGAGAAGGTCAACGTCGAATACGTTTCGGCCAACCCGACCGGGCCGATGCACGTCGGGCATTGCCGCGGCGCCGTGTTTGGCGACGCGCTCGCCAGCCTGCTCGAACTCGCCGGCTCTGACGTCACGCGCGAATATTACATCAACGATGCCGGCGCCCAGGTCGACGTGCTCGCGCGTTCGGCCTTCTTGCGCTACCGCGAGGCGCTTGGCGAAGACATCGGCGGGATTCCCGAAGGGCTTTATCCCGGCGACTATCTGAAGCCGGTCGGGCAGGCGTTGGCCGCCGAACACGGCAAGTCGCTTCTCGCCAAACCCGAGAGCGAATGGCTGCCGCTCGTGCGCGCCAAAGCGATCGACATGATGATTGAGGCGATCAAAGACGATCTGGCCGCACTCAACATCAGGCATGACGTGTTTTTCTCGGAGCGCTCGCTGAATGCAGGCGGCCACAGCCGCGTCGCCGCGACGATCGATTTTCTGCGCGCCAAAGGCGACGTCTACGAAGGCCGGCTGCCGCCGCCGAAGGGCGCGCCTGTCGACGACTACGAAGACCGCCAGCAGACACTGTTTCGCGCGACCGCCTTTGGCGACGACGTCGATCGGCCGCTGCTCAAGTCCGACGGCAGCTACACGTATTTCGCTTCCGACATCGCCTATCACAAGGACAAGTTCGACCGCGGATTCCACAATCTGGTCGACGTCTGGGGCGCCGATCACGGCGGCTACATCAAGCGCGTCGAGGCGGCGATCAAGGCGGTGACCGGCGGCAAGGCCGCGCTCGATGTGAAGATCGTTCAGCTTGTCCGGCTGCTGCGCAACGGCGAGCCGGTGAAGATGTCCAAGCGATCAGGCGATTTCGTCACCTTGCGCGAGGTTGTCGATGAGGTCGGCAAGGATGCCGTCCGCTTCATGATGCTGTACCGCAAGAACGATGCGGTGCTTGATTTCGACCTGGCGAAAGTCATCGAGCAGTCGCGCGATAATCCGGTGTTTTACGTGCAGTACGGCCATGCCCGCGGGCATTCGATCTTCCGCACGGCGCGGGAGGAGGTCTTGCCTGACCTTCCGGCGGAGGAGAGCGCGCGGCTGGCCTACCTTGCTGCCGCTCCGGTCGAGCGGCTCGTGGATCCGGCGGAACTGAGCCTGCTCAGGAAGCTCGCCGTCTACCCCCGCGCGGTGGAAGCGGCGGCATCGGCGCATGAACCGCACCGAATCGCTTTTTATCTGTATGATCTCGCCAGTGAATTCCACGCCTTATGGACCAAGGGGCGCGATTTGCCCTATTTACGCTTTATTAACAATAATGATGCCGAGATGACGACGGCCCGGCTGGCGATGGTGCAGGGCGTTGTCACGGTGTTGGCGTCGGGCCTCGCGGTCCTTGGGGTCGGCGCGCCAAACGAGATGCGCTGATTGACGTGCCACCACCCGGGGGAAATTTTTGGGTGGATTCCGGCAGAAGCCGGTTCGTTTCTGAAGGCGGGTTGGCGACTTTCCCCGAGGGGACGCATCACGACGATGGCTGATCGATATCAGAACAGAGCTTATCCGGCCGGTGACGGCTATGATCGCGGCGCGGGCTCGCGTGGACCCGGCAATGCGGAAAGCGATCCGCTGGCCGAGCTTGCGCGCTTGATCGGCCAGACCGATCCATTCGGCACCAGGCCCATGAGCCGGGCCAACTTGCCGACGCAGCCGCCGGCGCGACCGTCCGAGCCGGGGCCCGCCGAGGGCGATTATCAAGACGGCGATCCGGACGGTTATCAGGACAGCTACTACGAGGCCTCGGAGCCGGAGGAGGTACCGCCTCCTGCGCCGCCATCCTGGATGCAGCGAGCCGCTACGAGACAAGAGGCACCGCCGGCTCCGCGAGAGGATGACTATCCAAACGCGGTACATCCGCTGCACCGTTACGCGGCCGCACATCCTCCTGCCGAGCCGGACTATGACCACGCGCAATACGATCATGGGCAATACGATCATGGGCAGTATGATCACGGAAAGTCCTTTGCCGAGCCCAGTCATGAGGCGGATCCGTCGCGCTACGATGAAGCGCTCTACGGCAGCTTCGATTCCGGCACGCAGCACGCCCAGCACGATCAGGGCTATGGCGACGATGGTTACGGCTACGAAGACGACCAGCAATTCGAGGACCAGCCAGAACCAAAACGGCGCGGCGACATGATCAAGGTCGCAGCTGTGCTGGCCTTGGCTGTGTTCGGCGTTGGTGGCGCCTTTGCTTATCGCACCTACACCGGCAGGGTCCGCAGTGGCGAGCCGCCGATCATCCGGGCTGACACCGGTCCGACCAAGATCATTCCTGCGCAGGCCGATGCGACGGCAAAGGTACCGGATCGAATGGCCATCAGCGATGGCACCGAGAAGATCGTCTCGCGCGAGGAAACGCCGATGGATCCCGGCAGCGCGAGACAGCCAGGACCCCGCGTCGTATTTCCGCCGCTCACTCAGAACGGAAACGCGCCACTGCCGGCGACAATTACACCGGGTGGGCCGGCCCCGGCCGCCGGTTCTCCGAACGGGACCTTCACGAACAACGAACCACACCAGGTTCGGACCGTCACGGTTCGTCAAGATGCGGCGAACTCCGGAACGCCGCCGGCTGCCGCGCCTCCTGCGGCAGCCCCGGCCAGGCCTTCATCGCGCACAGCAGCGGCGAGCCCCATCAGACCGTCCGCCGGCAACCCCAATGCCGCTAACGCGAACGGCCCGTTGTCGCTGGCGCCACAGGGTGAGGCTTCAGCGGCGCCGGAGCCGCCGGTTCGGATGGCTGCGACCAATCCCACCCAGATGGTGCCCAGCGCTCCCAGTCCGGCCGCCGCTGGTGGCGGCTACCTCGTGCAGGTCTCGTCGCAATCCAGCGAAGCCGAAGCTCAGGCATCCTACAAAATGCTCCAGAGCAAATATCCGTCGGTGCTCCGATCGCATGCGCCAGTGATCAGGCGCGCCGAGCTTAGCGGCGACAAGGTCGTGTATCGGGCCATGGTCGGCCCGTTCGGGTCGTCTGCGGAGGCATCGCAGTTCTGCGGTAGCTTGAAATCCGCCGGCGGCCAGTGCCTCATCCACCGGAACTAGTGGTCCACCGGAACTAGAGCTCCGATTCCGAAGTTCACAAGCTATTGCGGCCTTTCCGATGCGAACTTCGGAATCAAAGGAGCTCAAGCAACTTATTGATTTGAGTAGCGGCTTTGAATTTGAAGTTCCTATAACGAACTCACGGCGAAACTGATAGGAACTTCAAATTCGCCGCACGTGGTCCACACGAACTAGCGGCGACCGCCCCCGACCGGGTGTTGACCCTCGGAGGGCCGAGGGCTAATCGGCCTCGATGAAACGACGCGCCTTCATCACCGGCATCGCCGGACCAGAATTGAGCGCCGACGAGCGCACGTTCATCCAGGCGACGCGGCCCTGGGGTTTCATTCTGTTCAAACGGAACATCGAAACCCCTGAGCAAGTTGGCGGGTTGGTTGCCGAACTGAAGAAATGCGCTGGCCGCAGCGATGCCCCAGTTCTCATCGATCAGGAAGGGGGCCGGGTGCAGCGCCTCGGACCGCCGCATTGGCCCGTCTATCCGCCGGGAGCGTTATTCAGCGCGCTTTACGATGTCGACCCTGCGATCGGGCTCAGAGCGGCGCGGCTGAGCGCACGCCTCATTGCCGCCGACCTGTCCGAACTCGGCATCAGTGTCGACTGTTTGCCGTTGGCGGACGTGCCTGTTGCAGGCGCCAACGCCGTCATCGGCAATCGCGCGTACGGAACCGAGCCGCCCAAGGTGGCTGCGATCGCACGCGCGGTCACGGAAGGGCTCGCTGAAGGTGGAATTTTACCGGTTTTGAAGCACATTCCCGGTCATGGCCGGGCCACGGCTGATAGCCATTTGCGGCTTCCCACGGTGGATACGCCCAGACAAGAGCTCGAAAAGACCGATTTTGCGGCCTTCCAGCCTCTGTCGGACCTGCCGATGGCGATGACCGCACATGTTGTGTTTAGCGCGCTCGACCCGGTCCACCCGACGACAACTTCTGCGACAATCATCAGCCAAGTGATTCGCGGCGCGATCGGGTTCCAGGGTTTGTTGATGAGTGATGACGTTTCGATGGATGCGCTCTCCGGATCGATCGGGGAGCGAACGAAAGCCATTTTTGCTGCCGGCTGCGACGTCGTGCTCCACTGCAACGGTGACCTCGAGGAAATGCGCGAGGTCGCCGCCTGGACGCCGGAATTGTCAGGGAAAGCACTCCAGCGCGCCGAGCAGGCTCTGGCGTCGCGTGGCAACGCGCAGCCGCTCGACCGGGGCGCAGCCCGGGCCGAGCTTGAAGCGATTATGAACAGCGCGGGGACTTGAGGAGCACATGACCGCGGAAATTCTCTCGTTCGAAACCGGTCGTCCGGCCGAACTCGCCGATGGCGAGCCGGCGCTGGTCGTCGACGTTGAAGGCTATGAGGGGCCGCTTGATCTGCTGCTTGCGCTGGCGCGGCAGCAGAAGGTCGATCTCGCCAAGATTTCAATTCTGGCCCTGGCCGACCAGTACCTGCAATTCATCGAGGCGGCGCGAAAGATCCGGCTAGAGCTTGCTGCCGATTATCTCGTCATGGCGGCCTGGCTCGCCTTTCTCAAATCACGGCTTCTGTTGCCGGAGCCGCCGACGGCCGAGGGTCCGAGCGCGGAGCAAATGGCAACCGCGCTTGCCAACCGCCTGCGCTGCCTGGAAGCCATTCGCGAAGCGTCGAACCGGCTGATGAATCGCCCGCAGCTGCAGCGCGATATCTTCCCGCGCGGCTTTCCCGAAACGATCGCGGAAATCCGTCACCCCAGATACACGGCGACCTTGTACGACCTGCTTGCGGCCTATGCCGTGCAACGTCAGCAGACCGTGCTGGCGTCGGTGCATCTTGCCAAGCGCACGGTGTGGTCGCTCGCCGAGGCGAGAGCGTCCCTGGAGCGGATGGTGGGACTCGCCGAGGATTGGAGCCGCCTCGACGAATATCTTCTCCATTACGTGGTCGACCCCTCGCAAAAGGCGACCGTGTTTGCATCGAGCTTTGCCGCGGCGCTGGAGCTTGTCAGGGAAGGCGAAGTCGAACTGCATCAGCAGGAGCCGTTTGCTCCGCTGTTTTTCAGAAAGCGTCCGCCGCTACCGGCGCCCGACACCATGCCCACAGGCGACGCGGGCTGAGTGAGTGAGTGAGTGAGTGAGTGAGTGAGTGAGTGAGTGAGTGAGTGAGTGAGTGAGTGAGTGAGTGAGTAAGTGGAAGAAGGAGATTGTGCCATGGCAAGCCTGGCGGAAAAGCGCATGGTCGACGCCGAGCAGGCCGACAACAATCCGCGGACGCGGCCTGAAGAACTGCGCCTGCTGGAGGCACTGCTGTTTGCCTCCACCGAGCCGCTCGACCAGGCTACGCTGGCGAAGCGGATGCCCGACGGTGTCGATATCAAGGCCGCGCTGACGCAGTTGCAGGAGGACTATGCTCCGCGCGGCGTCAATCTCGTTCGCATTGCCAACAAATGGACGTTCCGTACCGCCGGCGATCTGTCGTGGCTGATGACGCGCGAGAGCACCGAAACGCGGCGGCTGTCGCGCGCGGCGACCGAGATGCTGGCCATCATCGCCTATCATCAGCCGGTCACGCGCGCCGAGATCGAAGAGATCCGCGGTGTAGTGACGTCGAAGGGAACGCTGGATGTGCTGCTCGAGACCGGGTGGATCAGGCCGCGCGGCCGCCGCAAGACTCCTGGTCGTCCGTTGACCTTCGGAACCACAGAAGCCTTTTTGTCGCAGTTCAGCCTTGAGGCGCTTAGTGACCTGCCGGGCCTTGAGGAACTGAAGGGAACGGGCCTGCTGGATACGCGCTTGCCGACAGGGTTCACCGTTCCGACGCCCTCCGACGATCCCACCTTGCGCGAGGATGAAGATCCGCTGGAAGCAGGCGACCTGGAACTGGTTTTGGCTCCGCGGGTCGAACCGGAAACAGGCTCTGAAGGCGAATAAACGCAGATTTCCCAGCGATCGGATCGCTGAGGTGCTTGGCCGCAGCGCACGTTAACGGTTCGCCGCGTAACGGGTATTTTACGCGGCCTAAGTCCTTGTTTTTGGCACCCCTTAAGCCTACGTTCGCTGGATGGCAGGCGGGCGCCGCAGGCGTCCCAATTCGCGTGTTTGGAGGGTTGCAGGATGGGTTCTTTGAGCATTTGGCACTGGATCGTGGTGATCGCAGTCGTCCTGCTGCTGTTTGGTCGCGGCAAGATTTCCGACCTGATGGGTGACGTCGCCCAGGGCATCAAGGCCTTCAAGAAGGGCATGCAGGACGACGACAGCACGGCCCAGAAGACCGAGCCTGTGAAGTCGATCGACCACGACGGCTCGCCGCAGGCGGCACGGACGGACGTCGGCAGCAAGGCGGTTTGATCCGTCGGGCGCCTCAGCAAGCCGCCTATGATCGTGATCATGCAGGCGGGAAGGCCTGCGGAATATAGACGCGGATGGCCCGGTCTCGGTAACGGAAAACCTTGGCCTCGCGTGAGCGGAAGCTTTCATGTTCAACATCGGGTGGAGTGAGTACCTCGTCATCGCGGTGATCGCGTTGGTTGCGATCGGCCCGAAGGAATTGCCCGGCGTTCTGCGCATGGTCGGCCAGTGGGTCAACAAGGCTCGCAAGATGGCCGCCGAATTCCAGGGACAATTCCAGGAAGCGATGCGTGAGGCCGAAATGGCCGACCTCAAGAAAAGTTTTGATGAGGTCAAGGAAGCCGCCACCGGATTCGCGAGCGGCGACATCATGACATCGCTCCACAAGGACGTCACCGCTGCTTTTGGCTCCGATGAAAAGCCCACTGCGGCGGTCGAAGCAAGCTCACCTTCAGAAGCAACGGGCCCTGTAGAAGAAGCGGCGAGCGCCTCCGCCGAGGTTGCGGCGTCGGAGCCCTTGGCAATCGCCCCAGTCAGCGAGCCGGCTTCGGTGACGCCGGATACTCACGCGGCTGCAGCCGAGGCTACCGAGACTGCTGAACCTCCACGGGATGCCAAGGCGTCATGAGCGACGACGACATCGAGGCCAGCAAAGCGCCGCTGATGGACCACTTGATTGAGTTGCGCTCGCGCCTGATCAAGGCGCTGCTTGGCTTTGGTCTCGCGTTCATCGTCTGCTTTTTCTTTGCCAAGTATATCTACAACTGGCTGATCTGGCCTTACGTCTGGATCGCCGGACCGGAAAATTCGAAGTTCATCTACACGGCGCTTCTGGAATATTTCATCACCCAGTTGAAGGTTGCGCTGTTTGGCGCGGGTTTCATTTCGTTTCCCATTGTGGCGGGGCAAATTTATGCCTTTGTGGCGCCCGGCCTCTACAAGCACGAGCGGAATGCTTTCAGGCCGTATCTGATCGCGACCCCGGTCTTCTTCTTGCTTGGTGCGATGCTCGTCTATTTCGTCGTGCTGCCGATGCTGGTGCGCTTCTCGCTCAGCATGCAGCAATCGGGCGGCACGGACAGCGCGCGGATCGAGCTTCTGCCCAGGGTCGGCGAATTCCTGTCGCTGACGATGTCGCTGATCTTTGCCTTCGGCGTTGCTTTCCAGCTTCCGGTCATCCTGACGCTGCTGGGACGGATCGGGCTGATCACGTCCCAACAACTGCGCGACAAGCGGCGCTATTTCATTGTGCTCGCTTTCATTATCGCGGCCGTGCTGACCCCACCAGACGTCTTGAGCATGTCTTCGCTCGCCCTTCCCTTGGTAGCGCTCTACGAGGGCTCGATCTGGGCCGTGCGTATCGTGGAAAAGAACGCCGCCGCCCGCCAGACCTCGACCGTGCCAACGCCGCCGGCGCCGACCACGCCGACACCGGCAGAGTAGGGACTCATTCCCTGGAAAGATGGATCACCCGCTTTCGCGGACGATGACGGCCGTGCTAGTTGAGGGCGCACCGTTGTGTAGACAGTTAACGCTTTTGCTAACTGTCAACATCGACGATTGAGGCCTGAGAGAGTCCCGCCATGCATGACATCAAATGGATACGCGAGAATGCCGACGCGTTCGACGCAGCTTTAAAGCGGCGGGGGCTTTCGGCTCTCTCCGCTTCGTTGCTGGCGATCGACGAGAAACGCCGGGCCGCGATCCTGAGGTCCGAGCAGGCGCAGGCGCGGCGCAACGCGGCGTCCAAGGAAATCGGCGAAGCCAAGAAGGCAAAGGATGAAGCGCGCGCGTCGAGCCTGATGGCTGAAGTCGCCGAGCTCAAGACGACCATGCCGGAGCTTGAGGCCGCGACCAAGGCTGCGGATGCCGAGCTCGAGACGGCCTTGGCCGCGATCCCGAACTTGCCGCTCGGCGAGGTCCCCGACGGCGTCGACGAGCATGGCAATGTTCAGCATCACGTCTTCGGCGCGGCGCGCAATTACGCGTTTGCGCCAAAGCCCCACGACGATCTCGGCAACGCGCTCGGCTTCATGGACTTCGAGGCCGCGGCAAAACTGTCAGGCGCACGCTTTGTCGTGCTGAAGAAGGGGCTGGCGCGGCTGGAGCGCGCGATCGGGCAATTCTTGCTCGACCTCCATACCAATGAGCACGGGTACACAGAAGTAAATCCGCCGCTCGCGGTCCGTCAGGACGTTATGTTTGGTACAGGACAACTTCCGAAATTTAGTGAGGATCAATTTCGTATCGCTAGCGAAATAGAATTGCGAGAGGGTGCACTGCACGACTTTGATAGGGCAAAAACAGCCGTTTTGGATTATGCAGAAAAATTCGGAATACCTGCAGCAAGAGCTGAGCAGGCGTCGGTAGGCGCTTTCCAATATGAACCGGGCTCTAGTCGGCGCTGGCTCATTCCCACCGCCGAAGTGCCGCTCACCAACCTCGTCCGCGAATCCATCGTCGACGAGAAGGAACTGCCGATGCGGCTCACGGCCCTGACGCCGTGCTTCCGCGCCGAAGCGGGCGCTGCAGGGCGCGACACCCGCGGCATGATCCGGCAGCATCAATTCACCAAGGTCGAGCTCGTGTCGATCACCACGCCCGAGACCAGCAAGGACGAACACGAACGCATGCTGGCTTGCGCGGAGGAGGTGCTTCGGCGCCTGGATCTGCATTACCGCGTGATGACGTTGTGCGCAGGCGACATGGGCTTTTCCGCGCAAAAGACCTACGACATCGAAGTGTGGATGCCCGGGCAGGGCGAGGGCGGGGCCTTTCGCGAAATTTCCAGCTGCTCGGTCTGTGGCGACTTCCAGGCGCGGCGGATGGATGCCCGTTATCGCGGCAGCGACGGCAAGCCGCGCTTCGTGCACACCTTGAACGGGTCCGGCACGGCGGTCGGCCGCGCCCTGATCGCGATCATGGAGACCTACCAGCAAGCCGATGGCACGATCGCTGTACCCGACGTGCTCCAGCCTTATATGGGCGGTGTAAAGGTAGTCGCGGCTGATCGATAACGCGATTTGTTTGCGGCGAGCCGCGATCTGCGGTTGCGAAGCCACGGCGCGCGGGTATCTTGGTTTCGGATAGCGCCGAAGAATTGCGCCCAAATCCATTTTCGCAAACCGACAAAGCCGATGGCCCTGCACCGCGACATCTACTGGGTGGGCAAGCAATGGGCGGTCACCGGCCACGGCATTCAAGCCTGCAATCAGAAGCAGAAGGGGCAATTCGACATCGCAGGCTCGCACCTATGGGACGATGGCGTTCAGGACGCCGTGCGCAGCCTGAACTGGGTCAACAAGGAAGATTTCGACAAAGCGGTCGCAGCCGCCCGCAAGCACTATCCCGAGCCGCTGCGAAACGAGCCGTCGCCCGCGCCGCCGGTTTCGCCGCCCACCCACATGGCCCCCGCGCCTGAAGCTGAGCCGTCGAGGCTTGCTCCCAAATTCGATATGCGGTTGGGCAGCGTGCCGGCCAAACTGCGACCGGTGTGGCGTGTCCGCCCCCGCTAGCGGGCGGACGTGGTCGCGGCTGAAATTGATGGCCCATGACGCGCAGTTGAAGAAATTTTGTAACGAGAACAACGGGTTTGCCTCTTGGTTGATAGCCGGATAAGACGGCGCCAGCCGCGCCACGGAATCGACCGGAAAGGGCCGCTCGAGCGATGCGAATTTTATGCACCAACGATGATGGTATTCACGCGCCCGGCCTAAAGGTGGTCGAAGAGATCGCGCGGAAACTGTCCGACGACGTCTGGGTCGTTGCGCCTGAACTCGACCAGTCCGGCGTCTCGCATTCGCTGTCGCTCAATGATCCCCTTCGTCTGCGCGAGATCGGTCCCCGCCATTTTGCCGTGCGGGGGACGCCGACCGACTGCGTCATCATGGGCGCGCGTCACATCCTGGGCCAAAAATTGCCGGACCTCGTGCTGTCGGGCGTCAACAAGGGACGCAACGTCGCTGAGGACGTCGTCTATTCTGGCACCATTGCCGGTGCGCTCGAGGGCACGATCCTGGGCCTGCCGTCATTTGCGCTGTCGCAGGAATTTACGCTGGAGACGCGCGAGAAGCCGTTGTGGGATACGGCCCTGCAGTTCGGCCCGTCGATCCTGCGCAAGGTGATCGATGCCGGCGTGCCGAAGGACACCGTGATCAACGTCAATTTTCCGGCCTGCGCGCCCGACGAAGTGGCCGGTGTTCGCGTCACCCGGCAGGGCAAGCGCAATCTGGGTTTCCTGAAAGTCGATCAGCGGCGCGACGGCCGCGGCAACCCCTATTTCTGGATCGGCTTCGAGCGGTTGTCCAAGGTCGACGTGCCGGCGGAGGGGACTGACCTGTGGGCGCTGGGTGCGCGCTACGTGTCGGTGACGCCGCTGCGGCTTGACCGTACCGACGAGGCATTTTCCGCAAACCTCGCATCGACCCTGAAGTAAGGCCGAGGCTGCCTGCCGATCAAGCCGCCGTGCGGTTAAGCGCCTGCTCGATCACCCGTCTCAGCGTCTCGATCTGGAAGGGTTTCTGCAGCGCCGGCCGGTCGCGATATTCTGCCGGAAGTCCCGACGATCCATAGCCAGTTGCGAAGATGAAGGGGCGATTGCGGGCCGCAAGGAGCTCCGCGACCGGCGAAATCACCTTGCCGTTGACGTTCACATCGAGGATGGCGAGGTCGAAGTTGGTCGATTGGGCGAGCTCGATCGCCTCGCCGATGTCGCCGGCTTCCGCGACAACGGTGTAGCCAAGCTCTTCCAGCATGTCCGCTACCATCATTCTGATCATGACCTCGTCTTCAACGAGGAATACCGATCTGCCTGATGTCCGCGCCGCGCCCATCCGTGGAACCCCTGACTACGTTCGTGCGAGGATCGCAAATATCCACTCCTGGCGCAATCTTGACCTGTGTGACGAAAAGTTCGGATGCACTGCGGGAACACGGCTCAGAAGTGCTATGTTTCCTGGAATCGGAATGGCTGTGCCATCACATGTATGGCCGCCGACAGGCAAGCTTGCAGACAAAGATGCCAGATCCGCAAAACCCGCCCCAGAAGATGATGTTTCAGCTGAATCTGCGGCGGCGCGGCATCAGCGATCAGGCGGTGCTTCGCACCATGGAGGCGGTGCCGCGGGACCTGTTCGTCGATCCCGCCGATCGCGCCGACGCCTTTCGCGACATGGCGCTTGGCATTGCCTGTGGGCAGACGATCAGCCAGCCCTTTGTCGTAGCCTACATGACCGAACAGCTCCAGCTGCAGAAATCGCACCGGGTGCTCGAGATCGGTACCGGTTCCGGCTATCAGGCGGCCGTGCTGTCGAAGCTGTGCAGCCACGTCCTGACGATCGAGCGCTATAGGACCTTGGCCGACCGCGCCCGGGCGCGGTTAAACGAGCTCGGCTACGACAACGTCGAGGTGATGGCGGGCGACGGCTTTGACGTTCCTGAAAACGTCGGCAGTTTTGACCGCATCATCGTGACCGCGGCGATGGAGGAAATTCCAGAGGCGCTTTCGCAACGGCTCGAACCCGGCGGCATCTTGATTGCACCGGTCGGGCCGCTTCACGGCGTGCAGACCCTCGTCCGTCTGGTCAGGACCGAAGGAGGCTTCGATCGGAAGCAGCTTGTCGACGTGCGCTTCGTACCGGCGTTACCCGGTATCGCGCGCGAGCTGTAAAACCCCGGATCGGCTGTCCCGCCAACGTCTTAATTCTTGGGCTTAAGCGGTTATTTACTCGGCGCGTGTTAACTCAAATCAGTATTTTGTTGCGTACGAGTGAGTAACCATGTCCCGTGCCGTCGAGTTGCTTTGCTCGCGTCGCGTGCCGCAGATCGCGGTGCTGGCGCTGATGTCGATCGGATTTGCTGGTTGCAGCTCCGACATGCAGGGCCGCCTTTCGGAAAACCCCTTTGCGTCCAATGAATCGACCGCATCGGTGCCTCCGGCCCCGGTCCAGCGTCGTGACCTGCCGCAATATTCAAGGCCCCAGTCGCAGGTTCAGTCGCGGGCACTTCCGCCGCCGATTGCCGCGCCGCAGTCCTATTCCACGGCAAACGCAGGCGTTTCCGGCGGTGGCCGTGGCATGGCGTCCTACGCGCCTCCACTCCATCCGATCGAGGCCACCGGCAGCGTTCCGCACTCGGTTGCGGCGGTGCATCCGGCCCATGTCACGACCATCATCGTCGGCACCAGTGACACGCTGGAAATTCTGGCCCGCCGCTACAATGTGACGCCGGCCGCGATCCTTCAGGCCAACGGCTACAAGGGACCGCGCGTGCTGTCTCCGGGGCAGCAACTGATCATCCCGCGCCCAGGCACCGTTGCGGTTGCCCCCGCCGTGTCCGTGCCCGCCTACAGGCCGGTTACGGTCGCCGCCGCTTCGCCCGTCCATGTCGTCAATCGCGGCGAGACGTTGATGGCCATTGCGCGCCACAACCACATCTCGGCAGCCGAACTCGCCAGGGCCAACGGTCTCGAGGCGGGTGCAAAGCTCCGGATAGGCATGAAGCTCAACGTGCCGACCAGGACATCCGCCGCCACGGCGCCGGTGGCGCGTCCGATGGACGCCCAGGCAGCGCCATTGTCCATGCCCATGACCAGGATCGCCGCTGTCGCGCCCGATCCACAACAAAAAGCAAGGTTGGCGCAAACGACTGACGTTGCGGAGGCAGCGGCAGTTGCAACGCCGGCGAAAGCCGCCGAGGCAACTGGCGCGCTGCCGACGTTCCGCTGGCCGGTCCGGGGCAAGGTGATCACGAGCTATGGCGCCAAGACCAACGGCAAAGCCAATGACGGTATCAACGTGGCCGTGCCTGAAGGCACGCCGGTGAAGGCCGCCGAGGACGGGGTGGTCGCATATGCCGGAAACGAGTTGAAGGGTTACGGCAATCTGGTGCTGATCCGCCATGCCAACGGCTATGTGACGGCTTATGCCCATGCCAGCGAGCTTCTGGTGAAGCGCGGCGATAGCATCAAGCGCGGTCAGGTCATCGCCAAGTCGGGGCAGTCGGGCGAGGTTGCATCGCCGCAGCTCCACTTCGAAATTCGCAAGGGTTCAACCCCGGTCGATCCGCTGCAATTCCTCAACGGAGCTTGATCCGCACGCCTAGCCGGCCTGCCAGTTCCTGGGTGAACTGCCAGGCCACGCGGCCTGAGCGCGAGCCACGGGTGGTTGACCATTCCAGGGCCTCACGCTCAAGCTCTTCTTCCGGCAGCTTGATGCCGAAATGGCTGCAATAGCCCTCCACCATCGCCAGGTACTCGTCCTGGCTGCAGCGGTGAAAGCCGAGCCACAAACCGAAACGATCCGAAAGCGAAACTTTTTCTTCGACGGCTTCGCCGGGATTGATCGCCGTTGAACGCTCGTTCTCGATCATCTCGCGAGCGAGCAGGTGCCTGCGATTAGAGGTCGCATACAGGATCACATTGTCGGGACGCCCCTCGATGCCGCCCTCCAACACCGCCTTGAGCGATTTGTAGGACGCATCGTTGCCGTCGAAGGAGAGGTCATCGCAGAACACGATGACATTGAACGGCGCCTTGCGCAGGACCTCCATCAGGGACGGCAGGCTCTCGATATCCTCACGGTGAATCTCGATCAGCTTGAGCCGGTCGGCCGGCTTGCGGTCACGATTGATGCTGGCGTGGGCGGCCTTGACCAGAGAGGATTTCCCCATGCCGCGCGCGCCCCACAACAGCGCGTTGTTGGCGGGAAAGCCGTTCGCGAAGCGTTCGGTATTCTCGATCAGGATGTCGCGCATCCGCTCGATGCCCTTGAGCAGGCCGATATCGACGCGGCTGACATGCGGAACGGGCGCGAGCCGTCCTTCGGGGTGCCAGATGAAAGCGTCCGCCCGGTGCAGGGCGTCGCCGCCTTCCGCGCAAGGCGCGGCCGCGGCCAGGTGGGTCGCGATGGCCTCCAGCGCACCCGCAATCCGTTCCGCCGCATCCTGTCCGGGGGTCGGCGCGGCACGGTTCGCGGGCCGTTGCTGTGAGCCGGACCGCTGCGCCTTTCGAGCGGCAGGCGTGACTTTTTTTGCGGGCTTTTTCGACATCTTTGGCCTTTCCGACGGCGAACCCTTAACGGGCCTTGCGGAGCCTCGCAAGCGGCCCAAATGAGGGGTCTATGAGGGGGTTAGCGGCGTTGCAATTGGGCGGTTGGCCGCTATAGTCCGCGCCAAATTTGCCTGCCGGACCGGGCTGGCGCCAGATATGCGCGCCTTCCGGTCACCGCTCCACGAGGATTGAACGAATGCTGATTACCCCTGCGTACGCCCAGGCCGCAGCCGGCGGCGATACCAACAGTATGTTGATGTCGCTGCTGCCGTTCGCCCTGATCTTCGTGATCATGTATTTTCTCATCCTGCGGCCGCAGCAGAAGAAGGTAAAGGACCACGCGGAACTCGTGAAAAACATCCGCCGGGGCGACACCGTGGTGACCACGGGCGGGCTGGTCGGCAAGGTGACCAAGGTCGTCGACGACGATCAGATCGAGTTCGAGATTTCCGATGGCGTTCGCGTCCGCCAGATGCGGCAAATGATCTCCGGCGTTCGCGCCAAGGGAGAGCCGGCCAAGGAGAAGGGCGACTTCGGCAAGGACGAGACCGCCGCGGGCTGAAATCAGGCACCGTTTTCTCTGGATCTGACGAGTCAATTCGATGCTGTATTTCACACGGTGGAAAGCGCTGGCGATCATCCTGACCGCGCTGGTGGTGTGCCTGTGCGCCGTGCCGAATTTCTTTTCGGAAGCACGCGTGAAGACCTGGCCGCTCTGGGCGCAGCGCCATCTGGTGCTTGGCCTCGACCTGCAAGGCGGCTCCTATCTGCTGCTTGAAGTCGATTCCAACTACGTCAAGAAAGAGAAGCTCGACGCGGTGCGCGACGACGCTCGCCGCGTGTTGCGTGAGGCGAAGATCGGCTACACCGGCCTCAACGCGCGCAACGATGCCGTCGAGGTGCACATCTCCCGCGACAACGAGTTGCAACCCGCGCTGGCGAAACTGCGCGAATTGTCCCAGCCGCTTGGCGGACTGCTCGGTTCCAACGGCCAGCGCAGCCTGGAAGTGACCGACGCTGGCAACGGAACGATTCGTCTGACGGTGCCCCCGGCGGCCATCACCGCTCGCATCCGCCAGACCATCGAACAGTCAATCCAGATCGTCGAGCGCCGCGTCAACCAGCTCGGCACTGTCGAGCCCGTGATCCAGCGTCAGGGCACCGATCGCATTCTGGTGCAGGTCCCGGGCCTGCAGGATCCGACGCGGTTGAAGCAGCTGCTTGGCAGGACGGCCAAGATGGAATTTCGCATGGTCGACGAGGCCGTGTCGCCGGACGCGGCAGCGCAGGGAAGAATACCGCCCGAGGATGAACTCCTGTCTGAAGTTTCCGGGCAAAAGATCGTCATCAAGAAGCAAGTGCTGGTATCGGGCGGAGATTTAAGCGACGCGCAGACCGGGTTCGATCAACGCTCTGGCGAACCGGTCGTGAATTTCAAGTTCAATTCAGCCGGCGCGCGCAAATTCGCGCAAGCCACAACCGAGAACGTCGGTCAGCGCTTTGCGATCGTGCTGGATAACCAGGTGATTTCGGCTCCCGTGATCCGCGAGCCCATCATCGGCGGCCAAGGTCAGATCTCCGGCAGCTTCACGGTCCAGTCCGCCAACGACCTCGCGATCCTGCTGCGCGCTGGCGCGTTGCCCGCCCCTCTGACCGTCATCGAGGAACGCACCGTCGGTCCGGGCCTCGGCCAGGACTCGATCGAAAAAGGCGAACTCGCGGCCTATGTCGGCTCGATCATGGTGGTCGTCTTCATGCTCGTGACCTACCGCCTGTTTGGCCTGTTTGCCAACATTGCCGTGGCTATCAACGTCGCGATGATCTTCGGCGTGCTGTCGCTTCTGAACGCCACGCTGACGCTGCCCGGCATTGCCGGCATCGTGCTGACGGTGGGCATCGCCGTCGACTCCAACGTGCTGATCTACGAGCGTATTCGCGAGGAAATCCGCGGAGGACGCAATGCGATCTCGGCGATTGACGCCGGTTTCAAGCGGGCGCTCGCAACCATCCTTGACTCGAACATCACAACATTCATCGCTGCCGCGGTCCTGTTCTACATCGGCACCGGACCGGTTCGCGGCTTCGCAGTGACACTTGGCGTCGGCATCCTCACCACGGTTTTCACCGCGTTCACGTTGACCCGGCTTATCGTCGCCACCTGGGTGCGTTGGAAGCGGCCGCAAAGCGTGCCGATCTGAAGGGAATGCGGCCGTGACTCATACCGTTTTGATTGGGCTGGGCATTCTGATCGTCGTCCTGACGATTGTCAGCATTTTCGGCATTCTGCCGCCGTTGCGGATCGTGCCGGACAATACCCATTTCGATTTCACGCGCTTTCGCCGCATCAGCTTTCCGATCTCGGCGCTGCTCTCGATCGTCGCGATCACGCTGTTCTTTACCCATGGCCTGAACTTCGGCATCGACTTCAAGGGCGGCACGCTCATGGAAGTGAAAGCCAAGTCGGGTGCGGCCGACATCGGCGCGATGCGCTCCACGCTGAGCGGATTGGGCCTCGGCGACATCCAGATGCAACAGTTCGGCGGTCCCGACGAGGTCCTGATCAGGGTTGCCGAGCAACCCGGCGGCGATCAGGCGCAACAGGTTGCCGTCCAGAAGGTTCGCGGTGCGCTCGGCGATTCCGTTGAATACCGGCGCGTCGAAGTCGTCGGCCCGCGCGTCTCCGGCGAACTGCTGGCCTACGGGATGATCGGGCTGATGCTCGCGATCGTAGGCATCCTGATCTATCTCTGGTTCCGGTTCGAATGGCAGTTCGCCCTGGGCGCCATGATCGCCAACGTGCATGATATCGTGCTGACGATCGGCTTCATGTCGATCTCGCAGGTCGACTTCGACCTCACCAGTATCGCTGCCTTGCTGACCATTCTGGGTTACTCGCTGAACGATACGGTCGTCATTTACGACCGAATCCGCGAAATGCTGCGGCGTTACAAGAAGATGCCGATGCCGGAACTGCTCAACGAATCCATCAACTCGACGCTGTCACGGTCCATCATTACCCACGTCACGGTGACGCTGGCCCTGCTGGCGCTGTTGTTGTTCGGCGGCAACGCGATCCACAGTTTCACGGCCGTGATGATGTTCGGCGTCGTGCTGGTCGGCACTTATACGTCGATCTTCATCGCCGCTCCGATCCTGATCTATCTTGGCGTGGGTACCCACCGCGCCGATACGCCGGATACGCCCGCGAAGAAGTAACGCGGGCGTGATCCCGGAGATCGGGATCCTGTTTTCGGAAAAGATCATGTCCAAGCTAGCAAGCGAAGGCGCCGACGCGCCACATCTTCCGAGGTCAGCAGCAATCGACGCTTACGGAAAGGGCGGCTTCGCCTTCGCCGATATGTCGCATCGCGGTTCGCTGCTGTGCTTGCCGGACGCCATCTGGGCTTGGCCGGTGACGAAGGTCGCTGAAATCGACGAGTATTCGTTATCGCGCGTGTTTGCTGCCGCAAATCAGATCGATACACTGATCGTTGGCACCGGCACGGAGGTCTGGGTTGCCCCCCGGCATTTGCGGGAGGCATTTCGCACTGTCCGTGTCAGCCTCGATATCATGCAGACGGGGCCGGCGATCCGCACCTACAACATCATGATGGGCGAACGGCGGCGAGTAGCCGCAGCGCTGATCGCCGTGCCATGAGCACATCCGTCGATGACGGCAGCGACGCGGCCGGCCAATGCGCCGAGCTTGTCCGTGCACACGATTTCACCCGTTATGCATCCACGCTGTTCGTGCCGGCGCCGGCGCGGCGCGCCTTGCTTGCGCTCTATGCCTTCGATGTCGAGATTTGCCGGGTCCATACCCAGGTGAGCCAACCCCTGCCAGGCGAGATAAGATTGCAGTGGTGGCGCGATATGCTTGCAGGGCAGGGTCATGGCGGCGTCGAGGGCAATCCGGTTGCCGCCGAACTTCTGTCGGCGATGCGCAGCCATCGTCTGCCGGTTGAACGTCTCTCGCGTCTGATCGACGAGCACCTGTTCGACCTCTACAACGATCCGATGCCGACCATGGCCGCGCTCGAGGGGTATCTCAACGACACCTCTTCGGCCATCTTTTCGCTGGCTGCGGCGATGATGGGACCGCCATCCAGTGAGGTCGAGCACTTGGCACGCCATGCGGGATTGGCGCAGGGAATGGTTCGGGTGATGGCTTCACTGCCGCTTGATGCCTCGCAAGGCCGGCTCTTTGTGCCGCAGCAGGTGTTTACGAAACATGGCTGCGATCCTGATGAGCTGTTCGCGGGCAAGCAGGCGCCGAGGCTGCGCGAAGCGTTGAATGACCTGCTGGGTGAAGCACGCGCGCATCTCGATACAGCCTACGCGCTGCTTGCGTCAGTGATGCCGGATGTTCGGCCGGCGTTTCTGCCGTTGGCGCAAGCCAAACGCGATCTCGCCAGGTTGATGCGGGCCGACAACGATCCCTTTGTGGCGCGGCCACCATCGCGGCTTGCGGTGCTGTGGACGCTGTGGCGTGCGTCGCGGTCATCGGCCCTTGCGGGACGATGATCAATTCATCCCGGCGGTTTCGAAATTGAAGCGATCGCGCAGGTTTTTCCGCGATTCCAGAATGGTATTCAAAAAGGCGCGGTCCGGCTCGCTGGTGATCATGGTCTCGATCAGATCGAGCTGATTGGTTGCGACCAATTGCAACAGCTCGATGCGAGGCTGTCCGCTGGAATCGCGCGGCAGCGCCTTGACAACCTGGATGTGCTCCGGCGGTTTGGGCCCGTGGCCCGCGGCAAGCGCGCCTTTCAGCTCGGTCTCGAGTGCTGTCTGATCGGATTCAACAAAGGCATAAAGGCCCACACCGACCCGGCGATCCGGAAAGGCGACGATAGCCGCATCACGAACGGCAGGATTTTTCCGTATCTCCTGCACCAGCACCGGGGCGTCGTTGACCAGGCGACGCCCGCCGCCTTCGCGGTCGGTGAAATTGAACAGGCCACGGGTGATCGCCTGATAGACCTTTTTCCCGGTTGCGAGCCACAAACTTGCGACGACCGACTTGCGGGTGAGAATCTGACGCTCTTTCGGGGTCAGCGCTTGCGGCGCATAGCTGCGCTTGTGCTTCAGAAGGTGTCGCAGATCCTCGTAGGCCGCGACACGAAACAGCCAGCTGCGCTTGCGAAAGCATGCCGCCAGCTGAAAGTCCGTCAGGTAAGCGCGGCCGTCACGTCCGACCAGCCAGTTCTGCTCCTTGGCGAGGTCGTTGTGGCAGACGCCGGCGCGATGCAACCGCCGCAAGGCCTCTTTGGCTGAACGGAAATAAGCGACGTCGCCGGTCGGTTTGACCAAGTGTAACGCGACGCCATCGATGAAGCCGCGGACCAGCGCCTGCCGGCCGCCCCATAGGAGCGGCGGCCCAACATTGAGGTCGCGCACCACCGCCAAGGCGTGACGCTCACGGCGGAACAAATGTCGCGCGAGCAGATATGACCACCGGGGCACCTGATCGATCCGGCGCAAGATGGCATCGACCTCGCCATTCGGTGTGCGGAAGCGGCCGCGCTCCACGGACGAAAACACGTCGCGTTTGAGCAGGACGCCTTCGGTCCATTGCGCCGACAGAATTTCAGCGTCGTGTCTTGCAAAACTCATGATAAGCTCACGCGGCCGCCGCCAGCCGCAAATGATCAGCAATCCAGCGATCGATGTCGGCTAGCGCCCGGGCGCTGAGCGCTTGGCGTTTCGCGATGGCCTTTTCGTTGCCGCGCAGCCGCGTTCCATCCGTCTTTCGTGTCGGCGGGTTGGCGAGCGGCGGAAACAGCCCGAAATTGATGTTCATCGGCTGGAACGAGCGTGGACCATTGTCGATCGTTTCCAGATGACCGCCGGTGATATGTCCGAGCAGCGATCCTAGCGCCGTGGTTGGAGGTGGCGAGGGCAGCACGCGGCCACGCGCGTCGGCGGCGGCATAAAGGCCCGCGATCAGGCCGATGCTGGCGGACTCGACATACCCTTCGCAGCCGGTCATTTGTCCCGCAAACCGCAATCGTGAGGCAGCCTTCAGGCGCAGCTGTTCATCCAATAGCTTTGGCGAGTTCAGAAAAGTGTTGCGGTGGAGGCCGCCGAGCCGAGCGAACTCGGCGTTCTCAAGTCCAGGAATCATGCGAAAGATGCGCTGCTGCGCGCCATACTTCAGCTTGGTTTGAAAACCCACCACATTGTAGAGGGTGCCGAGCTTATTGTCCTGTCGCAGCTGCACGATCGCGTAGGCCTTTACAGTCGGGTTGTGCGGGTTGGTCAACCCGACCGGCTTCATCGGGCCATGGCGAAGCGTCTCCGCGCCGCGTTCGGCCATGACTTCGATTGGCAGACAGCCGTCGAAATAGGGCGTGTTGGTTTCCCATTCCTTGAAGTCGGTCTTTTCACCTGCAATGAGCGCCGCGACGAAATCCTCGTACTGCTCCTTTGTCATCGGGCAGTTGATGTAATCGGCGCCCGTGCCGCCGGGGCCGACCTTGTCGTAGCGCGACTGAAACCATGCCTTCGACATATCGATGCTGTCGCGATGAACGATCGGCGCGATCGCATCGAAAAAAGCCAGGGCGTTTTCGTCTGTCAGCTGGCGGATGGCCTCGGCGAGCGGCGCAGAGGTGAGGGGGCCGGTCGAGATGATGACGTTGGCCCAATCGGCGGGCGGTAAGCCCTCGATTTCACCGCGCTTGAGTTCGATCAGCGGATGATCTGCCAGCGCTTTGGTGACGGCGGCTGAAAAGCCGTCCCGATCGACCGCCAACGCGCCACCGGCTGGCACCTGATGGGCGTCGGCGGCTTGCATAATCAGGGAGGAGAGCCGGCGCATTTCGGCGTGCAATAATCCGACCGCGTTGTTGGCGGCGTCGTCGGAGCGAAACGAATTCGAACAGACGAGCTCGGCAAAGCCTTCGGTTCGATGCGCCTCGGTCATCCGCTGCGGCCGCATCTCGTGGAGAATGACGCGGACGCCCGCATTGGCAACCTGCCATGCGGCTTCAGAGCCGGCGAGACCGCCACCGATGATATGGATGGGTTCCAATGAGAGAGTGCCTGTCATGCGGCACAGAGGTAGCGCGTTTCTTCCGTGAGTGGAATGCGCGCGACCGCCTACAAACGACAACGCCCGCCATCGGCGGGCGCTATCCGTTTTCCGTCAGCGGGTTTGAAATATCAGGCGGTGTAATTGCCGGCCGCAACGCGCGGAATATCCGAGCGGTCGAGTCCAATATCCGCCAGTTCCCGGTCGGTGAGCTGGGACAATTCGGCGACGTTGCGCTGATAGTCGCGGAACGCCTGGATCATTCGGATGAGCGAGAGCAGCATGGGTAGTCTCCTTGAATTCTTGATTCAATCTTTCGAAGAGGACTGAATCGTTGATGGCAATATAGATCCCTATACCGCAGTGCAGAAGCCAAGATGCTGCGTTGCAGCTAATCGATATATGCATAGCTATGTAAGAATTGATTAACTATTCGGGAAACGGTTCCGTAGACCCCCAGCAGGAATGCTCAGAATATTGCCGAAGTTTCGGCTACTACAGGGCAAAATCGTAGGTTCCGATCAATTCCGGCGCGGTTTTGATCTGTCGGGTGTATGAATCATATGCATGATAAAAAGTGAATATAAAATCATTGTAAGGAAACGGCTTAGCTACGGCGCGTGGGTCAGCTGGGTAGCGAAATAGGCGACGGTGCGGATGTAAACGTCGCTCTTGTTCCATTGCTGGAGCACCGCGAAGTTGGGACTTCCGGGCTGCCAATCCTTGCCGCGCTGCCAGCCGTAACTCGCGAGAAGGTTTGCGGTGGAAGCAAGCACGTCTGGCGGGCTGCGCAGCAGGTCACGGCGGCCGTTCGCGTCGAAATCAACCGCGTACTTCATGTAGTTCGACGGCATGAACTGCGTCTGGCCAATTTCGCCGGCCCAGGCGCCGCGCATTTCGGCTGGCGTGAGGTCACCGCGATCGATGATGCGGAGCGCATCGAGCAATTCGCCCCGAAACATTTCCGAGCGCCGGCAATCATAGGCCAACGTCGCCAGCGATCTCAGCGTCGGGAACTTGCCGATGTTGACGCCGTAATCGGTCTCGAGGCCCCAGATCGCGACCAGCACCTCGCCGGGCACGCCGTAGGTTTCCTCGATCCGCGACAGGACCGATCCATACCGTTTCAGCATGTTGGCGCCGCGCGCGAGGCGTGGCGGCACCATGCGGCCGGAAAACTGCTCAAACGTTTGGTCAAAGACCTTTTGCGAGTGATCGCGGGAGAGCACGCTCTGATCGAGCGTTACGCCGTTCAGGCTTGCAGTGATGGTCGCCTGTGAAATGCCCTTGGATGCGGCTTCAGTCTTGAAATCATCAAGCCAGGCCTGAAAGCTGCCAGAACCGCATGGCACGGCCGCATTCGCTGATGCCACCGAGAGAGCGAGACCAATGCCCGCTGCCAGGGCGCAATGTAGGATCTGGCGATATTGCAAGGGAATTGCCTTCCGCGCTGAAGAACGGTCGGGCGTTATGTCGGGCGCAACCGCGGCCAAAACAAGGCTCGCGTGGGACGTCGCGGAACCATGTGAAGAAACCTGTATTTGCTGGTGGTCCTTTGATTCTAAAATTCGCAAAGAAGCCGGCTGCGAACGGATGCGAATGTTAGAATCGGACCACCAGTTCACTTTTGCATCAGCTCAGACGCTGTCCTTGCGTCGCCAGGGGAACAGGTTGGCTGGAAAATCCGCGGCCGGGCGTTTTTCGCGCGGCGGACGCGGCGGAATCGGCCGTCGATGGGGATCCGGCGCGATCACCTTGCGATAAAGATGCCAGGTCGCGTGACCGAGCAGCGGGACCACGATCGCGAGCCCCAGAAATAGCGGGATCGATCCTGCCACCAGGAGCGCAGCAACGATCAAACCCCAGGCCGCCATGGCAACCGGATTGGCGGCGACCACGCGAAGCGAGGTCACCATGGCCTCGCCGGTCGTGGCGTGGCGATCGAGCATCAGCGGGAAGGAAACCACGCTGATGCACAGCGCCAGCAGCGCGAACAGGAAGCCGACGCCGCAGCCAACCACGATCAGCCACCATCCCTGTGGCGTGGTCAGGACGCGCCCGACGAAGTCGGGGATCTCGGCGGCGGATGCATAACCGAATGCCGCAACGTAGACCGCTTGCGCAACCCCGATCCAGACGACGAACAAGGCCAGCAGCAGCGTGCCGAGGCCAAGCATGGCGCCGAAGGATGGCGAGGAAAACACGTCAAACGCGTTCCAGGCCGAAGCTTCCTCACCGAGCTCGCGGCGGCGGCTCAGTTCGTAAAGGCCAAGTGCAGCGAAGGGGCCGAGCAGGGCAAAGCCGGCGGCCAGCGGGAACAACAGCGGCAAGACCGCGTAGCCCATCACGGCCCGCGCAAGCGCCAGGCCAAGCACGGGGTAGATCACGCAGAGGATGATGGCGTGGCTCGGGACGGCCTTGAAATCTTCCCAGCCAAGCCGCAACGCGTCGTGCAGATCGGAGAGTCCGATCCGGCGAATGATGGGATCTGCGGTTTCCTGAGCTGGCTGAGCCAGCGGTGGGGCATTGCCCGAATATTGATTGGCCATGTTCGCACTCCCTTGACGCGGCGGTTTTGCCTGGACCTCGGAAGAGGACGTACGGCACCGTCCGCGGGATAATGATCACGATCTGGCCAGACGCGAAGACAAGGAAACCGAACTGGCCATGTCGCGAACTGATGGCGCAATGGTACTCCGATTTGCATGCGTTGTCTCTCACGCTTCGTTGACGCCGGTTGCAAATCCAATACGCATATATTCGCCTCAATTTGAAACGGTATTCGAGGCAGCTTTGCCGAAAGCTTTCGCGTTCTTGCTTCGCGGCGCAACAAAGCCCCGGTACATTTTTGGTTACCGCTCGTGTCATTGCGCCGTCATTGCTGCGGTGTTCAGTCAAATCGCCGCGGGCTCGTTGCATTGGCAAGGTCTGCCGGGAAGACTAAGCTTTCCTTGATCCGGTCGGGGTGCTGCCGGACTGAAGAATAATCTGTTCACGCCGTCACAAAATCCAGAAATCATCAGGAGCGAGCGATGAGTATTTTCGGAAAAATCATGAGCGCGATTTTCGGCACCTCGGCAAGCGCGACCCCGGCGAGCGGTGGCGTAGCTGCGCCGGCGTCAGGCGGAGCGGCATCGTCAGGCAGCGCGTCTGCTGCGCCTGCGGCACCCGCGCAAAGCGTCGATGTCGCGCCGATTCTGGACAAGGCGGTGGCGGCGAAGAAGGAAAAGCTGGCATGGCGCACCTCGATCGTCGATCTGATGAAAGCACTCGACATCGATTCAAGCCTCTCCGCCCGCAAGGAGCTCGCCCACGAACTCGGCTACACCGGTGATACCAACGATTCCGCCTCCATGAACATCTGGCTGCACAAGCAGGTGATGGCCAAACTCGCCGCCAACGGCGGAAAGCTGCCGTCCGATGTGAAGTGGTGACCTGATTTTCACAGGATGCCAAAAGGCCCGCCATTTCGCGAGCCTTTTTCATGCCTTCGTTGCAGTCGCTCTGGCTTGCCGGGCCAAGGACCGGACAGTAGATAGCGTGCTCAACATCAACGACAATCCGGAGCACCCTATGGAAACCGTCGATCGCAGGACCTTGCTGGCCACGGGCGCGCTTGCGCTCGCGGGCACGGCTGCCGGAAGCCGTTCGGCCGAGGCCCAATCGGGACCGAAGCCGATCTTCGACGTGCCCGCGGTGACCATCCCGATCGCCGGCGAGAAGAACGTGTTTCCGGTTCGCCGCATCTACTGCATTGGCCGCAATTACGCTGCGCATGCGCTGGAGCGCGGCTCCGACCCCACGCGCGAGCCGCCCTTCTTCTTCCAGAAGCCGACCGATGCAATCCAGAATGTCCCGCCCGACACGGTTGCCGATCATCGCTATCCGTCGCTCACCAGGAATTATCACCATGAGGTCGAGCTCGTGGCCGCGCTGAAATCCGGCGGCACCAACATTGCGCCGGAGCAGGCGCTTGATCACGTCTATGGTTACGCGATCGGCCTCGACATGACGCGGCGCGATCTCCAGAACGGCATGGCCGTGCAGAAAAAACCGTGGGAGATCGGCAAGAGTTTTGATCACGCGGCGGTGCTTGGACCGATCCATTCGGCGAGCAACACCGGGCATTTCACCAAGGGTGCGATCTCGCTCGCGGTCAACGGCAACGTGCGCCAATCGTCCGATCTCAGCAAGATGATCTGGAGCGTCGCCGAGCAGATCGCCAAGCTTTCGGAGGCGTTCGAACTGAAGGCCGGCGACATCATCTATTCCGGCACACCGGAAAATGTCGGCCCGGTCGTCAAGGGCGACGTGCTGCTCTGCAAGCTCGATGGCCTGCCGGACATGTCGATCCGGATCGTGTGACTTGGTTTGCGTCATTCCGGGGCGTCCGAAGGACGAGCCCGGAATCTCGAGGTTCCGGGTTCGACGCGAGCGTCGCCCCGGAACGACGCCAGATAAGCATCACCCCACCATATCCGCATATTCCGGATGCTTGCGCAGGTAGTCGACGACGAAGCCGCAGGCGCCGATCACCTGGAGGCCGTCGGCACGGATCAGGGCAAGTGTCCCTTTGACCAACTCTGATGCAACGCCGTGGCCGCGCAGCGCGCGCGGCGTCTCGGTATGCGTGATGACGACGGCCGCGGGCGTGAGGCGGTAATTGGCGAAGGCCATGCCGCCCTCGACATCGAGTTCGAACCGGTTCAGTGCCTTGTTGTCGCGAACGATGGCCATGCGGGAAATCTCAGCGCACGAGCAGGAGGTCGGCATAGTCGGCATGCTTGTCGATATAGCCTTTGACGAAGGGGCATTGCGCGATGACCTTCAAGCCATCGGCTCGCACCTGATCGAGCGCACCCTTCACCAGCTTTGAGCCGACGCCCTTGCCGCCGAGCTCCGGCGGAACTTCCGTGTGAACAAAAGTGATGACGCCGTCGGCAAGCGTGTAATAGGTCGCGGCGAGATGGCCGTCGACCACGAGTTCGTAGCGATGCTCCGCCTTGTTGTTGACGACATCAGTCATGGAAGTTTCCTGTTATCCGCACCGCATCGATCGGTCTTAACAAAGTGGCGTGAATCTGGTTCAAGCTCAAGCCGGTCATACATCACAAGGATAAGTCCATGAAAATCATTCTTATGCTTGTCGGCATCTTGCTCCTCATCGCCGCCGGCTTCTATTTCATTTTCCCCGCAGACCAGTTGCCCGGCTTTCTCCCCGGACACGAAGCCGGCGTGACGCATGTTCACGTCAAGCACGGCGTTGTCGCAGGCGCCGCGGGCATCGTCTTGCTGATCGCCGGCTGGTTCGTCGGACGCAGGTGAGGGCAGCACTGAGCCCCCAAGCCGTCATCGCGAGCCCAAGCGAAGCGATCCAGACTGGATTGCTTCCGCCTTCGCGGAAGAACGCTTTGGCGGACTTCTACCCCGCGTAGCTCGCACAGCGAGCGAAGAGGGGTCGTCGCTGACGCTCCCTTGCGCAAACGTTTCGCGTTTGTCGCAGGCAATGACGAATTAACCTGGCCTGCCGTGCAGATGTGAAACGGCAATGCTTCGCATTCCCGCGGCACAAAACGCGCCCGGATGATGCGAAAAAGGCCCTCATGACGAGGGCGCAGGGAATGCCGGGCGTTCAAGCTCGCCCGCAGCCTCGTGCGCAAAAGTAAAAAGCACACGAGTTAGTCACCGCAGGTTCGCCGAAACATTCCGGCATTCCCCGCGCAATGGTTTGAACGGCTTATTCCACGCTCTTCCCGGCGATCGGGCTTTTTGTCACCGTCGCCAGCGCAATGCGCAAGCATTGTCGCCAACTTGACGTCAGCGTCGAGACGTCAGAACCACGTGGCTTCGCCGTACACCTCGCATGCGCTCGTCCGTCGCATGTGAGGCGTCCACCGCATCCTGTGCCCAACGTTCGTGACGATCGCGATACGTCCCTCTTGGCGGGCACGGGATGCGCGGAAAGTGCCCGTGATTTGCCCGACGTCACAAGCGAAAAGGCTGCGACACATTGGCACGACGGGCAAATCACCTGGCGCAATCGGATTTTGAAACTGTCAACTCATATCTCGCCAAATTCCTTCGCGCGACGAACGAAGCCCAGACAATGATTTTGCGGCGCCTCAACCGTTTCCACTTTTCGACTCAATTTCGCCCGGCGACTCAATTTCATTGAGCGCGAATCTGAAAGGGTGAGCGGGGGCACACACTGATGGATCGCCGGTCGTGCGCCGGCATATTTTAATATTTATTAGAGGCGTGAGCGGATCGTCATGGGTGCGGTTGTGAGGCCAAAGCCGAAGTCCATTCGCTTACGCGGGCGATCCTATGTTGCGTTTGTGTTCTTTCCCGTGGTTCCGATCATCGACTGGCTCGACGAGATCGACGTAACGCTGAATCAATCGCCGGGCTTTTTTGCCGGCAAGCCGATGGTGCTCGATCTTTCCGCGGTTGATCTCAGCCAGAATGCGATTGGCCAGCTTGTCGCAAGCCTGGAACAGCGGGGTCTCCGCATCCTCGGTATCGAGGGGGTAGGCGCCGAGCGGCTGAGCGCGAACCTGCCGCCCTTGCTCACTGGCGGCCGCAATGCCGTGGTCTCGAACAGCGAACCGAAGAAGCCGCCTCCGAAGAAGGCCGCATCCCTGTTGATCGACACACAGGTGCGCTCGGGCCAGTCGGTGGTGTTTCCCGAAGGCGACATCACGATTGTGGGTTCAGTCAGCTCGGGCGCCGAGATCGTCGCAGGTGGCTCCATCCATGTCTACGGCACGCTGCGCGGCCGGGCGATGGCGGGCATCAACGGCAATCTGACCGCACGGATCTACTGCCAGAAGGTCGAAGCCGAATTACTCGCGATCGATGGTTATTACCGGACTGCCGAACAGATCGACGCCACCTCGTATGCCGGACCGATACAGGTCTGGCTCCAGGGTGAGGTCGTGGAGATTTCACCACTCAGTTGATTGTATTTTGGGGAGAAATAGAGAATGGCCAAAGTGCTGGTCGTGACGTCAGGCAAAGGCGGCGTGGGCAAGACGACGTCGACCGCCGCACTCGGTGCGGCGCTCGCGCAGATGGGAGAAAAAGTCGTCGTCGTCGATTTCGATGTCGGCCTGCGCAACCTCGATCTGGTGCTCGGGGCAGAACGGCGGGTGGTGTTCGACTTCATCAACGTGGTGCAGGGCATTGCCAACCTGTCGCAGGCGCTCATTCGCGACAAGCGTCTGGAGAATTTGTGGCTGCTGCCGGCGTCGCAGACGCGGGACAAGGATGCGCTGACCGACGAGGGCGTCGGCAAGATCATCGCCGAGCTGCGCACGAAATTCGACTGGATCATTTGCGATAGTCCGGCCGGAATCGAACGGGGCGCGATGCTTGCGATGCGCTTTGCCGACGAAGCGGTCGTCGTCACCAATCCGGAAGTTTCTTCGGTGCGCGACTCCGACCGCATCATCGGAATGCTGGATTCCAGGACCGTGAAGGCCGAGCAGGGCGAGCAGGTGCAAAAGCATCTGTTGATCACTCGCTACGACACCGGCCGCGCAGCGCGGGGAGAAATGCTTTCGATTGGCGACGTCACCGATATTCTGGCGACGCCGATGCTCGGCATCATTCCCGAAAGTCAGGACGTCTTGCGCGCCTCCAACGTGGGAATGCCCGTGACACTCAACGACGCCACCAGCGCACCGGCCCGCGCCTATACCGATGCGGCACGTCGCCTGATGGGCGCGACCATTCCGGTGCTGGTGCCGGCCGCACGGAAGGGACTGATGAACAGGTTGCTGGGACGGAGGGCCGCATGATGATCTTTCCGCGGCTGTTCGGCGGCCGCACCGCAACTGCGACTGCCACCGCGCCCGTGGCGCGGGAACGGTTGCAGATTCTGCTGGCGCATGAGCGTGGTCTGCGCGGCCAGCCGGATTTGTTGGAACTGCTGCGGGGCGAGATTCTGGCCGTGGTCTCCCGGCATGTGACGTTCGATCCGGAAAAGCTTCAGATCAAGATGGACAGAGGCAACCTCGTCTCGGTGCTGGAAATCGATATCGAGGTGCCCAACAGTGCGGAGGGATGGGCGGTCGCTTCCTGACCGAGCGGGGTGGGTTTGGCTTAGCTGAATCCATCCCGCACGGGTCGGCGGAAGCAATCCAGATTCGATCTCGCGGCGGCATGGGCGGGCTCGACGAAAGTGACGTCATTCGGGGGCGCGAGTGAAACGAGCGAACTATGCGCACAATTGCGCACCTGAGAATCCATCACAAAGTTGAACATCATGTCTCGCATTGTACATCCCGGCCGTTTGCTGAAACGAGAAATGCTGGCCCGCAAACTCAGCGCCAACCGGCTGTCACTTGATATCGACGTCCCGTCTGGTCGTATCACCGACATTCTCAACTTTCGCCGCGGGATCACAGCCGATACCGCCGTGCGGCTTGGTCGCTACTTGGCATAGCGCGCAGTTCTGGCTCGACTTGCAGAGCCAACACGACATTGGCGGGGTTGAACGGGAGAAGGGCGCCGAGATTGCAAGGCGCGTCAGCCCGGCGGATGTGGCGTGAGGCAGGTCATGTAGGGTGGGTAGAGCGAAGCGAAACCCACCAATGGTGAGCACAATGGGTTTCGCTACGCTCTACCCATCCTACGCGGGCTGTCGTTCTCGCACGGTGAGGGTTTTATCCGCTTCCTCGAGGAGCGTTGCCAGCGACAGGGCTTCTTTATCTTCGACGAGCCGGAGTCGGCTTTGTCGACTAAACGCCAGATGGAATTTTTGAAGCTGCTCCATCGCATGGACAAGTCCGAGCGCTGCCAGGTGATCATGAAGACGCACGCACCTATCTTGATGGCCTATCCCGATGCGACGTTATTGCGGCTGACCAAATGCGGGCTGGAGCCGACGACCCCCGAGCAGACCGATCATTACAAGGCGATGCGCGAGTTTTTCTATGATCCCAAGGGATTTGTCGAAGCGGCGATCGAGGAGTGAAGGGCAGAATTCGCAACTCAGATGACTAGTATTTGCTCAACGTCCACTTACCTGTCTGATCGAAATGCTTGGAGCGCGAATACCCTCCAGTATTCCACAACGCGTCGAAAACCGGTCGGGAAGCACGTTGATAAGATTCTTCGGCGCCGTATTGCTCGATGACGGCTTCGGGCAGCTCAAGGACGTCCCGGTCGATTTGCGGAGGATCGTCAATGGGCCTAGGTTCAACCCCTAAACGGGCCCCACGAACCCCTTGCAGCGTCACCATCAGCACAATTGGCGGTGGGACTTCCAGCTGCTGTAAGGCGGCAAAATAATTGGGAAGCTGTTGGAAAATCCAACGATCAAAAGCTAGGGTCGGTATCCAAACGGCCCCGTCTGTTGGGTCGCCCGTGACGCGAACCTTGACGGCTTCGATCGCTCCGGTCCTGAAGACTTGTGTATATGAGACGCATTTGTTGTTTGCTCCATGAGACAGGGTTGAAAATCCATCAAAGTTAATGCGCGGCGAGTAACCCATTGTGCCCATGGGCTTTAAGAGCTCTTGAAGTGTATTAGCTTTTGCAAGGTCGATATTATTTTCAATCCCGAAAGATGAGGCAGGCAAGAGGTGGAGGACGAGGCGGCCATTATTTTTTACGAGAGGAGCAATAGCTTCACCAGCATCGATCTTTGCTAAACGCTGAGCACGGAATAAGCGCACCCTGTCCAAGGCCGTTGCCGACGATGTAAAAAGAACACGTAGCTCTTCTACGCTAAACTCGTACGCGCCCGCCGAGTTTCGACCATAGATGCGGTTGGTATTTCTGGCACTAACGCGATGGGGAGGATTCCAACTTTTCGGGATTCTTAGCAGAAGCACATAGCCGCCGCCGCCGCTTATTGAGATTGCCTTCATCCGTAGTCCAGAGATGCGCGGTTCTAGGCCGTCTCGAACCAAGCTTTCTAGTCTCTGTAAGTCCTGGTCAGGGTCACCGCTTAACGCAGATATTGCTGACGGAACGCCGCCCACTTCGTCAATACCGATCGCGAGATGACCGCCCGAAGAATTCGCGAAGGAAGAAACGTCTTTCAGAAATTCCTTTACATCGGCGTCGGCGCGGCCATACATGTCTCTCTTGTAGTCGACGAGAACGCCTTCAGGCACACCGGCGCTTACCTGTTCGCTTAAGTGAGCTTCCGATATGTTATCGAAGCTGATGCTTGATAGGCTCATTTTATTGTCTCGTTGAAGAGCCGTTCCTCACTCCGCCGCCTCGCTCGTCCCGCCGCCACTCTTGCGCACCTTGCCAGCCTTCTCCAAGACCGGTTTCAAAAACTTACCGGTGTAGCTCCGCGGCGCCTTGACGATATCTTCCGGCGGACCCCAGGCGACGATTTCGCCGCCGCCGTCGCCGCCTTCCGGGCCGAGGTCGATCACCCAGTCCGCCGTCTTGATGACTTCGAGATTGTGCTCGATCACGACGACCGTGTTGCCCTGCGACACCAGCTCGTGCAGCACTTCGAGCAGCTTCTTCACGTCGTGGAAGTGCAACCCCGTGGTCGGCTCGTCCAGGATATAGAGCGTGCGGCCCGTTGCGCGCTTGGATAATTCCTTGGCGAGCTTGACGCGCTGGGCTTCGCCACCCGACAGCGTCGTCGCCTGTTGGCCGACATGGATATAGTCGAGGCCGACGCGATGCAGCGTCTTGAAGGTCTCGCGCACCCGCGGCACCGCCTTGAAGAATTCGGCGGCTTCCTCGACCGTCATGTCGAGCACGTCGGCGATCGACTTGCCCTTGAACAGCACCTCCAATGTCTCGCGGTTGTAGCGCTTGCCCTTGCAGACATCGCAGGTGACGTAGACGTCGGGCAAAAAGTGCATCTCGATCTTGATGACGCCATCGCCCTCGCAGGCCTCGCAGCGGCCGCCTTTGACATTGAACGAGAAGCGGCCGGGCTCGTAGCCGCGCGCCTTCGCCTCCGGCAGGCCGGCGAACCATTCGCGGATCGGCGTGAACGCGCCGGTATAGGTCGCCGGATTGGAGCGCGGGGTGCGGCCGATCGGCGACTGGTCGATATCGATGATCTTGTCGATGTGCTCCAGCCCCTCGATGCGATCGTGCGGCGCGGCGCCTTCGCTGGCATTGTTCAGCTTGCGCGCGATCGCCTTGTAGAGCGTATCGATCAGAAGCGTCGACTTGCCGCCGCCGGACACGCCGGTGACGCAGGTGAACAATCCCAGCGGAATTTCCGCCGAGACGTTCTTCAAATTATTGCCGCGGGCGTTGATGACCTTGATGGTGCGGCGATGGTTCGGCGGCCGCCGCTCCGGCACATCCACCGACATTTCGCCGGTGAGGTATTTGCCGGTCAGCGATTTCGGACTGCGCATGATGTCGGTGGGCGTGCCCTGGGCTACGATATGGCCGCCATGCATGCCGGCGCCGGGGCCGATATCGAGCACGTGGTCGGCGAGGCGGATGGCGTCCTCGTCATGCTCGACCACGATCACGGTGTTGCCGAGGTCGCGCAGCCGCTTCAGCGTATCGAGCAGCCGCGCGTTGTCGCGCTGATGCAGGCCGATCGAAGGCTCGTCCAGCACATAGAGCACGCCGGTGAGGCCCGAGCCGATCTGCGAGGCCAGCCGAATGCGCTGGCTCTCGCCGCCGGACAGCGTGCCGGAAGAGCGCGACAGCGTCAGGTAATTCCGGCCGACGTCGAGCAGGAAGGAGAGGCGCTCGCGGATTTCCTTCAGGACGCGGGCGGCGATCTCGTTCTGCTGGGCGTTCAGCGCCGCAGGCACCGTCTCGAACCATTCGCCGGCGCGCCGCACCGACATTTCCGAGATCTCGCCGATATGCTTGCCAGCGATTTTGACGCAGAGCGCTTCCGGCTTGAGCCGATGGCAGTGGCAGGCTTCGCAGGGCACGTCGGAGAAATATTTGGCCATCTCCTCGCGTGCCCATTCGCTCTCGGTCTCGCGATAGCGGCGGTTGATGTTGGTGATGACGCCCTCGAACGGCTTTTTGGTATCGTAGGAGCGCACGCCGTCTTCGTAGGAGAACTTGATCTCGTCCTCGCCGGAGCCGTGCAGGATCGCGGCCTGCGTCTTCTTCGGCAGATCCTTCCATTTGGTGTCGAGCGTGAACTTGTAGAATTTGCCGAGCGCGGTCAGCGTCTGGATGTAATAGGGCGACGACGATTTGGCCCAGGGCGCGATCGCACCCTTGCGCAGGGTCGCCTCCTTGTCGGGAATGACGAGGTCCTCGTCGATATGCTGCTCGATGCCAAGCCCGCCGCAGGCGGGGCAGGCGCCATAGGGGTTGTTGAACGAAAACAGCCGCGGCTCAATTTCCGGAATGGTGAAGCCGGATACCGGGCAGGCGAACTGTTCCGAAAACAGGATTCTTTCCGGCCCGCTCTTGTCGTGGATTTTGGCGATTTTTTTTGTCGGGGCCTCATCCTTCGAGACGACGCTTTGCGTCTCCTCAGGATGAGGGGAAGCGCCTCGCTTTGCTGCCTTCGATCGTCGAGCACCGTCCTCATCCCCGGATGAGCGCGTTGCGCTCACCGAGGGAGCGCCCGCAGGGCGCGTCTCGAAGGATGATGGTTGGGCGACCGGCGCATCGGCATATTCGATCACCGCGAGCCCTTCGGCGAGCTTCAGCGCGGTTTCAAAACTCTCCGCCAGACGCTGTCCGATGTCGGACCGAACCACGATGCGGTCGACCACGACGTCGATGTCATGCGGGAACTTCTTGTCGAGCGTCGGTGCCTCGGCAAGTTCGTAGTACTTGCCGTCGATCTTGACGCGCTGAAAACCCTTCTTGAGGTATTCGGCGAGCTCTTTCTTGTATTCGCCCTTGCGGCCGCGTACAACCGGCGCCAGCAGATAGAGCCGCGAGCCTTCGGGCAGCGCCAGCACGCGATCGACCATCTGCGAGACGGTCTGGCTTTCGATCGGCAGCCCGGTGGCGGGCGAGTAGGGCACGCCGACGCGCGCCCACAACAGGCGCATGTAGTCGTAGATCTCGGTGACGGTGCCGACGGTGGAGCGTGGATTCTTCGACGTCGTCTTCTGTTCGATGGAAATTGCCGGCGACAGTCCGTCGATCTGGTCGACGTCGGGCTTCTGCATCATCTCCAGAAACTGGCGCGCATAGGCCGACAGCGACTCGACGTAGCGCCGCTGGCCTTCGGCGTAGATCGTGTCGAAAGCGAGCGAGGATTTTCCCGAGCCCGACAACCCCGTGAACACCACGAGCTTGTCTCTGGGAACCTCGACGTCGATGTTCTTCAGATTGTGCTCGCGCGCGCCGCGAATGCTGATCCCGCGCAGGCTCAAGGGGCCTGTCGGGTGACGCTGCTTGGCCTTGATCACTTCGTCCATATCGGGATTTCCACGCGACGCATTCGGGCGCGTCGCCGGAGCAGCGATCAGACGCCAAAGGATAGTGCGGCGAATTTGAAGTTCCTATCGGTATTCACGGCAAGTTCGCAATAGGAACTTCAAATTCAAAGCCGCACTATGATCATTTACTGCTGGAGCTCCTTTGATTCCGAAGTTCGCATGAGAGGTCGCCGCGACCGCTTGCGAACTTCGAAATCGGAGCTCCAGTTTCGGAACATAGGAAGAACGGGAATCGATTTCCAGTGCCGCGTGACAACCATCAACGGATTGTTGGGGTGCTGACCGCTGCTGCCACTCCATTCGGCGCGTCTTCTTCGCGCGAACCGGTTCCCGAATACGCCAATGACGGCAATGAAAAAGCCGGCGAAACCGCCGGCTTTTGGAATCGATCAGTTCGCCGCGATCAGTACTTCGCAACGACCGGGCCGCCCCAGCGATAGTTGACACGCACCGATACCAGATCGGCATCGCCATGCAGCCGATCAGTGCTGACGACCGCACCGGTGTTCGGGTTGGTGAAGGTGGTGTTGTTGGTGGCGACGAACAGGTGATCGTACTCAAAAGCCGCCGACCAGTTCGGCGCAAACGAGAATTCGAGGCCGGCGCCGACAGTGCCGCCCCAGCGGTTATCGCCGGATGCCGTTCCGCTCAGCGTGCCGGCAGTGAGGATGTCGTTGCGATCGGCAACGATCGCTCCGCCGCCCTTGATGTAGAGCAGCGCCGTATTCCAGGCGTAACCGACCTGGCCGGTGAACAGGCCGAACGCCTCGACGCGCGAACGGTTGGTATTGCCGGTGATGGAGCTGACATTGCTGCCGTTCAGGCTTGCCCAGTCGCCCTGGGCATCAAAGCCCCAAACCCATGCGCCGGTTTGCCAGCGATAGCCGGCCTGGCCGCCCGCGAAACCGCCGGACGGGTTGTGGCAGCCTTCCGGGCCGACAGCGGGAGCGATTTGATCCCAGCAACTATTCGCTGTACCCCAGCCGCCGTTTAGGCCGACGTAGAAGCCGCTCCAATCGTAAACCGCCGGCATCATTTCCGGCGCTTTCGTGTAGGTCCGGGCAGGCAAATCAGCCGCCACTGCCGGTGCCACCGCTCCCAAGGCAAGGAGAGCAACAGCGCCCAGCAAAATCCCCTTCATCTCAATAGCTCCGGCTTCTTCGTTCGCTTCGCTTGAGGAGAAGCGTTTTGTCCTATCGGTCGAAGGAGCGCCCATCTACCCCTGCTCGGACGCGACACTACCGCAGTATGGTCCCAAAGGCCGTCTCCCAAAAGCCACAGTCCGAACCGAACTGCGCCCTGGTGAAGCCGATGATTTGTCGGGCTTTTCAGTGGCCCGAAGGGCCAAGGACGACCCAATCGAGACTTGCAGGCCGTCCCGGCGCATTTCGGCAAATTGCCCAGGAACAAAACTGGAACATTGCGGCTGGCGGTGCTATATGTGGGGATAACACGGGATCCGCGGGCGCGCCCGGCAAGTGAGCGTATAGGGTCTGCCCGGACAAGCGAAGTGAGTGGAGAGCGGCGATGGCAGGAAGCGTAAACAAGGTGATTCTGGTCGGAAATCTCGGCAAGGATCCCGAAATCCGGCGCACCCAGGACGGCCGTCCGATCGCCAATCTCAGCGTCGCCACTTCCGAGAGCTGGCGCGACAAGGCGACCGGCGAGCGCAAGGAAAAGACCGAGTGGCACCGTGTGGTGATCTTCAATGAAGGGCTTTGCAAGGTTGCCGAGCAGTACCTGAAGAAGGGCGCCAAGGTTTACCTCGAAGGCCAGTTGCAGACCCGAAAGTGGACCGATCAGAGCGGTGCCGAGAAGTATTCGACCGAGGTGGTGCTGCAAGGCTTCAACTCGAACCTGACCATGCTGGACGGGCGTAGCGGCGGAGGCGGCGCCAGCGTTGGCTCCGACGATCAGGGCGGCGGCGATTTCGGTGTCAGCGGACCCTCGAGTGCGCCGCGCCGGGCGGTGGCCGCCGGCTCTCGCAGCAGCGACATGGACGACGACATCCCGTTCTGATCTGGTTTTTCAAGCACGGCATCGAATTTCCATCCGAACCCAAGACGGTTGCAGATGGAGTAGCGGTCGTTTGATCCGGTGCTGGATGGCGGCGAGAGGAGACGCGCGACTTGAGCCTCGCACCGTTGCTCGATGCGGAGCCTGCAATCCCTCTTCACGCGATGGCCGCGATGGCGGCCTTCGTGCTCGGCGTCATTCAGCTGGCGGGGTCCAAGGGAACGCTACCCCATCGTACCGTCGGCTGGATCTGGGTTTTGCTGATGCTCGCGGTGGCGCTGAGCTCGTTCTGGATCCATAGGATCAAGCTGTGGGGACCGTGGAGCCCGATCCACTTGTTGTCGATCTTCACGCTGACGATGCTTCCGCTCGGTGTGTGGTATGCGCACCGCCATCGGGTCGTGGATCACCGGCGCGTCATGATCGGGATATTCTCCGGCGCTCTTGTCGTCGCCGGGCTGTTCACGCTCCTGCCAGGGCGCATCATGCATATGGTCGTTTTCGGCCCCTGAAACCGCGCCCGTGAAGTGGCTTTTGGGTGTCGGTCCGGAGGCGCGGAATCTGGCGGGTGGACGGCCTGCTAAGTTACTGGAAAAACGAGGGGAAAATCGTCTGCTCCGGGCGATCAAGGGGTGGTTTTGCGGCCCCCGATGCGCTATATGATCATGATTCTGATCTGACCGGATTTTCCCTTGTCTGAACCTGAAGATACGAAGCCCGGCGATCCGCCGGTGCCGTCCGATATTCGTCCCGTTTCCATCCTCGACGAGATGAAGCGCTCCTACCTCGATTACGCCATGAGCGTGATCGTGGCGCGTGCGCTGCCGGATGCGCGCGACGGCCTGAAGCCGGTGCATCGGCGCATCCTGTACTCGATGTATGAGCAGGGGCACACGCCGGACAAAAAATACGTCAAATCCGCCCGAGTGGTTGGCGACGTCATCGGTAAATATCATCCGCACGGCGACCAATCGATCTACGACGCAATGGTTCGCATGGCGCAGGATTTTTCCATGCGCGTGCCACTGGTCGACGGGCAGGGCAATTTCGGCTCGGTCGACGGTGATCCGCCAGCGGCCTATCGGTACACCGAAGCGCGTTTGACGCGCTCGGCGATCCCGCTTCTCGACGACATCGACGAGGACACCGTCGATTTCGAACCAAACTACGACAACTCCGACAAGGAACCCGCGGTTCTTCCCGCGAAGTTTCCGAACCTCCTGGTGAACGGCGCTGGCGGTATCGCTGTCGGCATGGCCACCAACATCCCGCCGCACAATCTCGGCGAAGTCATCGATGCCTGCGTCGCGCTGATCGACAATCCGTCGCTTACAATCGACGATCTCATCAACATTGTCCCGGGTCCGGATTTTCCGACCGGCGGCATCATCCTCGGCAGGCAAGGCATTCGCTCGGCCTATCATCTCGGCCGCGGCTCGATTGTGATGCGCGGCAGGGTTTCGATCGATACCATCCGCAAGGACCGCGAGGCCATCGTCGTCACCGAAATTCCCTATCAGGTGAACAAGGCCAATATGGTCGAGCGCATTGCTGAACTGGTGCGCGAGAAGAAGATCGACGGCATTGCGGATCTGCGCGACGAATCCGACCGCGAAGGATTCCGCGTCGTGGTCGAACTGAAGCGCGACGCCATGGCGGACGTTGTCTTGAATCAGCTCTACAAGTTCACGCCGTTGCAGTCGAATTTCGCCGCCAACATGCTGGCGCTGGACAATCGTCGTCCTCAGACCATGAATCTGAAGGACATGCTCACGGTCTTTATCGCCTTCCGCGAGCAGGTGGTGACGCGGCGGACGAAGTTCCGGCTCAACAAGGCGCGTGACCGCGCCCACATCCTGGTAGGTCTCGCCATTGCGGTCGCCAATATCGACGAGATCATCCGCGTCATCCGCACCTCGCCCGATCCGAATACGGCGCGCGATGCCCTGATGTCGCGCGATTGGCCGGCGAACGATGTCGCCGCCATGATCACGCTGATCGACGATGCCCGCCATCGGCTCGCTCCCGACGGCACGGCGCGGCTATCGATGGAGCAGGCCAAGGCCATTCTCGACTTGCGACTGCAACGGCTGACCGCGCTCGGCCGCGAGGAAATTTCCGAAGAACTCGACAAGCTCGCGGTCGAAATCAACGATTATCTCGACATCCTGCGCTCGCGCGCCCGGATTCAAGACATCATCAAGACCGAGCTTGCCGGGGTCAGATCGGAATTCGCGACGCCGCGCAGGACCGTCATCGTCGAACAGGAAGGCGAGGTCGAGGACGAGGATCTCATCCAGCGCGAGGACATGGTCGTGACCGTGTCCCACGCCGGCTACGTCAAGCGCGTGCCGCTGTCGACCTATCGCGCGCAGCGGCGCGGCGGCAAGGGCAGGGCCGGCATGCAGACCCGCGACGAGGACTTCGTCAGCCGGCTGTTCGTTGCCTCGACCCACACGCCGATGCTGTTCTTCTCGTCGCGCGGGCAGGTCTACAAGGAAAAGGTCTGGCGATTGCCGATGGCCGCTCCGAACGCCCGTGGCAAGGCCATGATCAATATCCTGCCGCTGGAGCAGGGCGAGCGCATCACGACCATCATGCCGCTCCCCGAGGATGAATCCTCCTGGGGTAATCTCGACGTGATGTTCGCCACCACCGGCGGCACCGTTCGCCGCAACAAGCTCTCCGATTTCGTCGACGTAAGACGGTCGGGCATCATCGCGATGAAACTCGCCGACGACGAGGCGATCGTGGACGTGCAGATCTGCACCGAGCACGACGACGTGTTGCTGACCGCCGGCGGCGGCCAATGTATCCGCTTCCCGGTTACCGATGTGCGCGTATTCTCGGGCCGCACCTCGATGGGGGTCCGCGGCATCGCGTTGCCTGAAGGCGACCGGCTGATTTCGCTCACGATCCTACGCCACGTCGAGGCGACATCGGACGAGCGGTCCGCGTACCTGAAGATGCGTCGTGCAGTGGCCGGCGAGAATGCGAGCGAGGAGACAGCGGCCGAGGCAGAGACCGAGGAGGCTTCGAGCGCGATCCAGCTCTCATCCGACCGCTATGTCGAAATGTCGGCGCACGAGCAGGTGGTGCTGACCGTTTCGGTCAACGGCTATGGCAAGCGCACCTCGTCCTACGAGTACCGGACGACCGGGCGTGGCGGCAAAGGCATCGTCGCAATGTCCGTCAACGACCGCAACGGCAGGCTGGTGGCTTCCTTCCCGGTGGAGGAGTCCGACCAGATCATGCTGGTAACCGACAAGGGCCAGCTGATCCGTTGTCCGGTAGAGGACATCCGGATCGCCGGCCGCTCGACCCAGGGCGTGATCGTGTTCGACACCGCCGAAGACGAGCATGTGGTGTCGGTTGAGCATATCGGCGAGGAAGCCGAGAACGGCAATGGTAACGGAGAGGGCGCCGCGAGCTAGTGTCCCGATTCCGAAGTTCGTAGCATTTTTCGGAGCCACGTTTCGAACTTCGGAATCGAAAGGACACTAGCCAACCTACTGTTCTAGTGTGGCTTTGGTTCAGAAGTCCGCACGACGGACCCGCGGCACAAATGATGCGAACTTCTGAACCGCCACATTAGGCGGTCGCCCCCAACTCCTGACCGGCGATCCCGCAACGGGTAGTGGTCCGATTCTAACATTCGCATCCCTTCTCAGCGTGCACTTTTTGCGAATGTTAGAATCAAAGGACCACTACCAAATATATGTTTCTAGTGGAGTTTAGGATTTTGACATTCGCTTTGCGAATTCGCGGCCGGGTGGGTCGCGAATGTCAAATCCACTCCACTAGTTGACTGGACCGGCTTGTCCGGCACACTTGGCTCCCGTCCATGCGCGCGGGGGCCTGGCGATGAGACTCTTTCTCGTTCTTGTCATTGCGATGTTGCCGAACTGTCGGGGGGCGCTCGCCTGCGAGCTGTCGTTGGTCGCGCCCGCGACATCGGTTCTGAAGAAACCGGTCCAGGTCCAGGCCTCGTTGACCGGCGACACATTGATCGTGCGCTTCTCGGTGTCGACGCCGTCGCTGAACGCGAAGAAGGCCCTTGATGCCGGCGAATATCCCTATCAATTCGATGTCGTGGAAGTATTCGTGACCTTTTCGGACAGCGGATTTCCTTATTTCGAATTCGAAGTGTCTCCGTACAATCAAACCTTCCAGGTCAAGATCGTCAGCGCCAAGGAGCACCAGGAAGGCGTCGATCTCGGTTTGACATCGACAGCAACCATCGCGACCGGCGGCTGGAAAGCCGAGTTGAATATTCCCTTGAAATCACTGGGTTGGGACGGCGACCCGGAAGATATTGGTGGAAACTTCTATTCGGTTTTGGGGCCGGTAAAGGAGCGCAGCTATTGGAGCACCTTCCTGCCGAAGGCCGCCAAAGCCGATTTTCACCAGCCGCAACAATTCAAGCCGCTGTTGCAGTGTAGCCAATAAGATGACCCAGCACTTTTGAGAGGCGGTGTCATGGGGGGACGCGATGGGAGGAAGCGGCGAGATCAGGCGGCGTGATTTCGTGCAAACGTCAGGTCTGCTCGCGGCAAACCTGATCGTAGGCCGTTCGCTGTCCGCGCTCCCGAAGGCCGAGGCCGCGACCGACAGCAGCGCTTGATCCCAAAAAGGATATGGTTCTGCTCTCCGGAAGTTCGGCACCTGACAAATTCGACTACGAGCCTCCTACAGCCAGCGAAAGCAGATCACGCCGCAGGTGCGCGTGGTTGGCGCAAGCCGTTGGCAGCGTTATCCGGCGGGCCACCACAATGGCGCCAGCTTCGCCATGCGCTCCGGCGATTCCGAAGGTCGCATCGGAGGGGCCGCAATAGCTTGCGAATTTCGGAATCGGAGCTCTAGGTCGATCGCAGGCCGAGCCCTACGGCGTGCGGTCGGCAGTTACCAGACGGGCTTGCCGGACCGCTCCCCTGGAGCCAGCGGCGCGCAGGCAGGAAGCTTCGAAATTCGGCCAGGCCTGCTGCGAGCAGTCGCGGCCGACCGGGCGGATGTCGAGGCGGTCGGATTTGGCGAGCGGGCGCGGCACGCTCGCTTCGACCTGGGGCGCAAAGCCCGGCAGGATGGCCAGGGCAGCGGCAACGCAAGCGGCGGCAGCGATTGCTGAAAGAGTCTTGATCATGACGGTCCCCTGTCGGGCCTTGGTGGCCCCGTTAACTGGCCGCGTTGATACAAACCGGGCGTTTCCGGAGTTCTTCGCGAAAGCCTCAAAACTGGCGAAAATGGTTTCGTCCCCCCGCCATATTGTTTCGTCGGCCAGGGGCCGGCGAAACAAAGCAGACTCGCGAACGTTAGAATCGGACCCCCAGCAGACGCGCCCGGCGGGCAACGGGTTCAAAGACCGACAAAATTAACGGCTTTGCCGCCGGGATCAGGCTGCGCAGCCGGAGCGGCTTGCGGGCGCGCACGGAGCGGGGTAGGACGGTTTCATGCCCCGTATCGCGCTCTATCCCGGCTCCTTCGACCCCGTCACCAATGGCCATCTGGACGTCGTCCGGCATGCGGTCGCGCTCTGCGACCGCCTGGTGGTCGCTGTCGGCGTCCATCCCAGCCGTGCACCGCTGTTCCCGGTGGAAGAGCGGCTCGCGATGCTACGCGAGGTGTGCGAGCCGGTAGCGGCCAGCGCGAAATGCGAATTCGATTGCGTTACTTTCGACGATCTCACGGTGACCGCGGCCAAGCGCGCCAAGGCCACCATTCTGATCCGCGGTTTGCGCGACGGCACCGACCTCGACTACGAAATGCAGATCGCCGGCATGAATGAGACCATGGCGCCCGAGGTTCACACCGTTTTCCTGCCGGCATCCCCGACCGTCCGCCCGATCACTGCCACACTGGTGCGACAGATCGCCGGTATGGGTGGCGACGTCTCGAACTTCGTGCCCAAGGCCGTTGCCAAACGCCTCAAGGCCAGGTTCGGCCACTGATCTCTTTCGCTCATTCTCTCACGCTGGAGCTTCCATGATCCGAATTCTCGCCGTTCTTGCCGCGCTGGTTTGCGTTGCGCCCGCCATCGCCCAGCCGCTTCCTGCAGGTCTCGACAAGAAGAATGCGATCGTCATCGACACCACCAAGGGCCGGATCGTCATCAAGCTGCGCACAGATGTAGCGCCCCAGCATGCCGAGCGCATCAAGCAGCTTGCGCGTGACGGCTTCTACAACAATGTGCCTTTCCATCGCGTCATCGACGGCTTCATGGCGCAGACAGGTGACGGCCAGAATTTCAACGGCACCGGTGGATCAAAATATCCGAACCTGAAGCAGGAATTTTCCAATGTGCCATTCAAGCGTGGCGTCGTCGGCATGGCGCGCAAAGGCGAACCGGACTCCGCGAACGCGCAATTCTTCATCTGCTTCGCCGATGCTTCGTTCCTGAACTCCAAATATACGGTGATCGGCGAAGTCGTGCAGGGCATGGACGTGATCGACAAGTTCAATCGCGGCGAACCGCCGGTCAATCCTGACAAGATGGTGAAGGTTCAGGTCGCTTCCGACATGAAGTGACCAGCGCGGTACATTGGAAGTTCCTATCAGTTTTGCTGCAAATTCATCACGGGAACATCAAATTCGAAGCCGCACTGGAAACAATAAGTTGCTAGAGCTCCTTTGATTTCGAAGTCGCATCGGAGGGTTGCTGCGGTTGTTTGCGAACTTCGGAATCGGAGCTCTAGTGGTCCGATTCTAACATTTGCATCCCGGTGTGGATGGCACTCTTGCAAATGTTAGAATCAAAGGACCACTAGCAAGTATAGGTTTCTAGTGGAGTTTTGGATTTGACATTCGCTTTGCGGGTTCCAGGCTACGGGGTAGCGAATGTCAAATCCACTCCACTAGTGACGAGCCTGCCTTGCCGGTTCGCCTTGATCTGCGCTGCGGCGGCGTGGTTCGTCGGACCAAACCCTGCGCCGGCGCAACCGGCGCAGGTCAATACCATTGCTGACGTCGTTGCGAGATTGAAAGCTTGTTGGCAGCCGCCAGACCCCAGGCGAGCCCACGCCGGCATCGACATTACGGTGATCGTCAGTTTCAAGCGAAACGGAGAGATTTTGGGCAAGCCGCGCGTCACCTATGAATCGGAACAGGCTGACGACAACGACCGTCTATTGTACCGGATTGCCGTGATGGAGGCATTGCAGCGCTGCACGCCAATGCCATTTACAGAAGGAATGGCCGGTGCCGTAGCCGGCCGCCCCTTCGCCGTTCGATTTCAAAACCGGAAACCTTCACCAACAGAGAAGCGAGCATGGCTGATACCGAAAATACTTTGATCCTCGAAACTACGCAGGGGCCCGTCACCATCGAAATGCGTCCGGATCTGGCGCCGGGCCACGTGGCGCGGATCAAGGAACTGGTGCGCGCCGGCTTTTACGATGGCATCGTGTTCCACCGCGTCATCGAGGGATTCATGGCCCAGACCGGCTGCCCGCAAGGTACCGGCACCGGCGGTTCCGGCCAGAAGCTGAAGGCCGAGTTCAATGCCGAGCCGCATGTGCGCGGCACGGCGTCGATGGCGCGCGCCGCCAATCCCGATTCCGGCGACAGCCAGTTCTTTATCTGCTTCGACGATGCGCCGTTCCTCAACAAGCAGTACACCGTCTGGGGAAAGGTGACCTCGGGCATGGAGAACGTCGACGAGATCAAGCGCGGCGAGCCGGTCAAGGATCCCGACAAGATCGTGAAGGCGCGCATGGCCAAGGACGCGGCGTGATGGTTTGTTGTCATTCCGGGGCGTCGCGCAGGCGACGAACCCGGAATCTGAGATTCCGGATAGCCGCGCAAGAGGCGCGGCTTCCGGAATGACGCTTAGCTCGAAATGCGCACCGATCTTTTCGACTTCGAACTCCCCACCGAGCGGATCGCACTCCGCCCGGCGCATCCGCGCGACAGCGCGCGGCTATTGGTCGTCGAACCCGGCGCACGCCTGCACGACCGCGTGGTGACCGATCTGCCGCAATGGCTGAGGGAAGGCGATCAGATCGTCGTCAACGATACCAAGGTGATCGCGGCGCAGCTTAAGGGGAGACGGATTGGACGCGAGACTGAGCCGAAAATCGAAGCGACGCTGATCAAGCGGCTCGACGGCTCGCGCTGGCAGGCGTTGGTGAAGCCGGCCAAGAAGCTTGCGCCCGGCGATGTCGTGCGCTTCGGCAACGAGGGCAAGGTCTGTCTGCTCGGGCATCTCGATGCCGAAGTGGAGGAGAAAGGCAAAGAGGGCGCGGTGACGCTGTCGTTCTCCTTTCACGGGCCGACACTGGATTCCGCGATATCAGACCTCGGCAGCCCGCCGCTGCCGCCTTACATCGCCTCCAGGCGGGCGCCGGACGAGCAGGACGCGGCCGATTACCAGACCATGTTTGCGGTGAACGAGGGTGCGGTCGCCGCGCCCACCGCCGGTTTGCATTTCACGCCGGCGCTGGAGACAGCTTTGCGCGAACGCGGAGTCGGCCTGAACCGGATCACGCTCCATGTCGGCGCTGGCACGTTCCTGCCGGTCAAGGCCGACGACACCTCCGAGCACAGGATGCACGCGGAGTGGGGTACGATTTCCGCTGATGTCGCCGACACGCTCAATACGGCGCGCGCCAGGGGTGGCCGCGTCGTCGCCGTCGGCACCACCTCGATGCGGCTACTCGAGAGCGCGGCCACGGAGAACGGCATCATCCAGCCATTCACCGACGAGACCGCGATCTTCATCACCCCGGGCTATCGCTTCCGCGCAGTCGATATTCTCCTGACCAACTTTCATCTGCCGCGCTCGACGCTGTTCATGCTGGTCTCGGCCTTTTCAGGGCTGGAGACCATGAAGCAGGCCTACAAGCACGCCATCAAGAGCGGCTACCGGTTTTACTCCTATGGCGATGCCTGTCTTTTGTTTCGGGAAGATAGCTAGCATTACGCCGTCACCCGCTCCGGCAGGAGTTCCGCGATCTGCACCGCGTTCAGCGCTGCGCCCTTGAGCAGTTGATCGGCCGAGACAAAAAGCGAAATCGAACGTCCGCTCGGGTCGCTGAGATCCTTCCGGATACGTCCGACCAGCACATCGTCCTGACCTGAGGCCTCGATCGGCATCGGAAAATAATTCCTGACGCGGTCGTCGACGATCTTCACGCCGGGGGCGTTGGTCAGGACCCTGCGGACCTCACTTTCCGAGATCGGTCGCTCACATTCGAAGGTGATCGCCTGGCTGTGGGCGCGCAGCACCGGCACGCGCACGCAGGTGACGCCGATCGCGATGGCGTCGTCCTCGAGGATCTTCCGGCTCTCGTTGATCACCTTGGTCTCTTCCTCGTTGTAGCCGGTCTCGGGATCGATCGGGGTATCGTGGTTGAAGACGTTGAAGGCGTAAGGGTGGGGCAGCACCTTCGGGGTGAAGCTCTCGCCTGCGAGGTTGGCGCGGGTCGATTCCACCAGTTCTGCCATCGCCGCGGCGCCTGCGCCGGAGGCCGCCTGGTAGGTCGAAATGATCATCCGCTTGATGCGGTTCTGCCGGTGGATCGGCCAGAGCGGCATCAGTGCTGTTATCGCCGAGCAGTTGGGGACGGCGATGACGCCCTTGTGCTCACGGATACGGCGGCCGTTGATCTCGGGCACCACCAGCGGCACGTTCGGATCCATGCGGAACGCCGAGGAGTTATCGATCACGACGGCGCCGGCCTTGACCGCAATCGGCGTAAACTTTCGCGAGACGTGGCTTCCGGCCGAGAACAGCGCGATGTCGACGCCGTCGAACGAATCTTCGCGCAGCTCCTCGATCTCGATGGTCTGGCCCCGGAAGCCCACCGTTTTTCCCGCGGACCGCCTACTCGCCAGCGCCTTGAGCTTGCCCACGGGGAATCCGCGCTTGTTCAGGGTTGCGATGAATTCCGCGCCAACGGCGCCGGTCACACCGGCAATGGCAACAACGGGATCTCTATTCACGTTCGTCTCCACTTTGTTTGGACATGATCTTCGCGCAAACGCTTAGGCGTTTGTCGCGAGGGAAAACCTGTTTCTACTTTTCCGGATCATGCCGCGGGCAATAAAAAAGCCCCGGACCATTTGGTGCGGGGCTTCGGATCGGATGGTGCGTCGTTCGACTACGCGCGCACGCCTCCCGCGCCCCCGGAGGGCTTGGTTTTGGTCGTGGTTTTGGTAGTCGCTGACATCATGGGAGCGGACTTATGGGCAAGAGTAGGCAAGTCGTCAACCGATTTTGCCGCGAAACCGTAAAGCAACGGTTGAACAGGGCGGTATTGTTACGCGATAAGCCGCTTCCATGACCGTTGCCAATCATTTCGAACTGCTTGCAACCGATGGCGAGGCGCGAGCCGGCGAGCTGACGACGCCGCATGGCGTGGTGCGGACACCGGCCTTCATGCCGGTCGGCACGGCAGGGGCCATGAAGGGCATGCACTGGCGCGAGGTGCGCGACGCGGGTGCCGATATCGTACTGGGCAACACCTACCATTTGATGCTGCGGCCGGGCGCTGAGCGGATCGCGGCGCTCGGCGGCTTGCAGGCCTTCACCGGCTGGAACGGCCCGATGCTGACCGACTCCGGCGGCTTTCAGGTGATGTCGCTGTCCGAGCTGCGCAACGTGAAGGAGACGGCCGTCACCTTTCGCTCGCATATCGACGGCGCCATCGTCGAATTGTCGCCGGAGCGCTCGATCGAGGTGCAGCGTCTGCTCGGGTCCGACATCGCGATGCAGATGGACGAGTGCGTTCGCTTGCCAGCCGAGCGTGGCGACATTGAGCGGGCGATGCAGCTATCGTTGCGCTGGGCCGAGCGCAGCAAACGCGCGTTCGAGACCGCACCATCCGGCTACATGCTGTTCGGCATCGTGCAAGGCGGCGACGTTCCCGAGTTGCGGCGAACGAGCGCGCAAGGCCTCGTCGATATCGGCTTTCACGGCTATGCGATCGGGGGGCTGGCCGTCGGCGAGCCGCAACCGGTGATGCTTACGATGATCGAGGAGACCGCGCCGTTCCTTCCCAAGGAGCGGGCGCGTTATCTGATGGGGGTTGGAACGCCCGATGACATCCTTGAGGCCGTGGCGCGCGGCATCGACATGTTCGATTGCGTGATGCCGACCCGCAATGGCCGCCACGGCACGGCGTTCACGCGGTACGGCCAGATCAATTTGCGCAATGCGCGCCACGCCGACGATCCAAGGCCGCTTGACGAAACCAGCTCCTGGCCATCCGCGCGCACCTGTTCACGCGCCTACCTGCATCACCTCGTCAGGTCAGGCGAAACGCTCGGCGCGATGCTGCTCTCCGAGATCAACATCGCCTACTATCAACATTTGATGAGCGAGATCAGGCAGGCGATCGCCCAGGGAACGTTCGCAGGGTTTCGCGAACGCACGCGCAGCGGTTGGAAAAAAGGCGACATTACGGCGCGCTGAAGGCCTCGCGCAGGCATGCAGGTTCGAAAAACGCTGGAACCTAGTGCGGCGAATTTGAAGTTCCTATCGGTTTCGCCGTGAGTTCGTTATAGGAACTTCAAATTCAAAGCCGCACTAGAATCAGTAAGTTGCTAGAGCTCCTTTGATTCCGAAGTTCGCATCGGAGGGGCCGCAATAGCGTGCGAACTTCGGAATCGGAGCTCTAGTTACACGACAAACGCTTGAACGAATGCTTGGTAACGAAGCCGTAACCGCAAGTGTCGCAGGTCCAGAGGTAACTGACAACGTTATCGGCCAGATAGGCTGACGCTTCGGCAGCCACCATGGAATCGGCGCATACAGGACACGTCGGCAGATCGCTGCCACGCGGGCTATGCGATGTGGATGTGGTGGACAGGACTTCTGCAAGTGCTGACATCGCGGCCTCCCTCTCGATGTGAGCGTGACGTCACCATACAACAATTTGTTTGACGGTGTCGCAACACAAATGCGTTGGTTTTGCGATATTTGAAGTGGCGCGAATTTTTGCGATGCAGCGAATTGTGGCGCGGAAATGCTTGAACGACGGCGCGCATTTTCCTCTATAAAAACTGACTCAAATTGTCGCTCGCATCGGAGAGACGCGCATGACTGAAACGTTGACGACGCATGCTGCGCAGCATCGCGGTCGTGGCCGGGTATTCGATAGCATCGTGGATGCGATTGGCGATACGCCGATAGTGCGGCTGCAACGGCTGCCGCAGCAGCGAGGCGCGAACGCGACGATTTTAGCCAAACTCGAATATCTCAGTCCCGCCGCGAGCGTGAAGGATCGCATCGGCGTCGCCATGATCGTGGCAATGGAGAAGGCCGGCCTCATCGATGCCGACACAGTTCTGATCGAACCGACCTCCGGCAACACCGGCATTGCGCTCGCCTTCGCGGCCGCCTCGCGCGGTTACCGATTGAAACTGGTGATGCCGGAATCGATGTCGATCGAACGGCGCAAGATGCTGGCGTTCCTCGGCGCCGAGATTGTCCTCACGCCAGCGGGCCAGGGAATGAAGGCCGCGATCGCGACCGCCGAAGAGCTGGTGCGGACCACGCCGAAGGCCATCATGCCGCAGCAGTTCAAGAACCTCGCCAACCCCGAAATTCATCGTCAGACCACAGCCGAGGAAATCTGGAACGATACCGGCGGCAACATCGACATCTTTGTCGCGGGGGTCGGGACAGGCGGCACCATCACGGGGGTGGGGCAGGTGCTGAAGGCACGCAAACCCTCGCTGCGGGTCGTTGCCGTCGAGCCGGAAGAAAGCCCGGTGCTTTCGGGCGGCCGGCATTCTTCGCACAAGATCCAGGGTATCGGGGCCGGGTTCATTCCCGACGTCCTCGATCGCTCGGTCATCGATGAAATCGTCACGGTGGGCAGCGCCGACGCCATCGAGACGGCGCGGGCAACGGCGCGCAACGAGGGCATCGCCGGTGGCATCTCCTCGGGCGCTGCGATTGCGGCTGCGATCAAACTGGGGCAACGTCCCGAAAATGCCGGCAAGACCATCCTGGCGGTCGTGCCGTCGTTCTCCGAGCGCTATCTCTCAACCGTGCTTTTTGAAGGAATCTGATCGTGTCCGACCAACCACGGCGACCGCGAACCCTCAATGATGCCCGTACCGAAGCGGAAGCGGCGTTCAAGAAGATGACCAGGAAAGAGCCGGAAGCGGCGCCCAAGGCTAATGTGGCGCCGGGCGTAAAGGAGCAGGTCTCGCTGCGGATCGACCAGGGTGTGCTCGAATTCTTTCGAGCGGGCGGGCCGGGGTGGCAGGATCGGATCAACGAGGCGTTGCGCAAGGCCGCCGGGAAATAGTCGGCGTTAACCGCCGATCGCCCAAATCCGGCCTCAGGCTTCGACGGGTGCAGCCTGCGGCCGTGGTGGAGTGGATTTGACATTCGCTCGCAGGGATCCGCGACCGCTTGTAGCGAATGTCAAATCCAAAACTCCACCAAAGACATATTTTTGCTAGCGTCCCTTTGGTTCTGACATTCGCAAACGCGCGCGCCGCAACAAGATTCGAATGTCAGAACCGGGACCTAGTGGCTTCAAGTTCAAGAGATTGCCGGTCAGGATGAGGAGCGCGCCCAGTACGGTGAAGATATCCATCCGCTCGGCGTAAAGTAGCCAGCCGGCAGCGGCGGTCAGCGGTACGCGGAGGAAATCCATCGGCAGCACGATCGTGGCGTCGGCATAGAGCATCGCGCGCGCCATGCAGAAATGCGAGAAGGTGCCCCCGATGGCAATTGCGATCGCGCAAGCCCAGACATAGGGCGAAGGCCAGACCCAGACGTAGAAGGTAGGCAGCGCGCCGGCCACGACCTGGACCGCCATCATCCAGAACACGATGGCAACCGTCGTCTCGGTGCGGGTCAGGGATTTCATCATCGCAACCGACGTGCCGAAGCCGACCGCGGCGGCCAGCGCGATGAGCTGGCCCGGATTGACCTCGCCCGTTGCCGGACGGACGATCACGAAGACGCCGATCAGGCCGAGCACGATGGCCACGACCTTCCAGGTCGTCATGCGCTCGCCGAGAAAGCTCGCGGCCAGGATGGCCGTCCAGATCGGCATGGTGAATTCGAGCGACACCACTTGTCCGAGCGGGATCAGCGTCAGCGCGTAGAACCAGCCGAGCTGCCCGGCATAGTGCAGGAGACCGCGGCCGGCGTGCATACGCAGCCGCGACGTGCGCAGCGCCGCGAGACCGCCTGCCAGGCGGATCAGGGGATACAGCATGATCAGGCCGAGGCTCGATCGGATCTCCATGATCTGGAAGACGTTGAGTTCGCGCGTCGCCTCGCGGCCGGCCACTGCGACCACCAGCATCAGGCTGAGCCAGCCTGCCATCCACAATGCGGCCTTCGGTTTTGACGGCGTTCGGGTCATGGATCAAACAAGCCGGGCTTAGGGGGCGATGACGCGGGACGCGTCAACAAAGCATGCCGGTATCGTCGAGCAGGCGCTTGTTTGCAACGGCCAAATGAGGCGATGCTATAATCAGTGTACCCGCACGACGTTCAGGAGAACTTTCATGCGCATCCTGCAGCCAGCCGATTGGTCGAAACCGCGCGGCTTTTCCCATGGCGTCGCGGTCGAGGCTCCCGGGCGATGGATCGTCCTGGCCGGCCAGACCGGCGGCGACGGGAGGGCTGACTATCCGCCTGACATGGCTGAGCAGGTTGGCGTGGCGCTAAAGCGTATCATCCGCTTGCTCGCGGAGGCCGGTGCCGGGCCTGAGCACATCGTCCGCTTGACCTGGTACCTGACCAGCCGGAGCGAATACGAGGCCGCTGGGGCTGGAATCGGCTCGGCCTGGCGAGAAACCATCGGAAAGAACTTTCCGCCTTCGACCTTGCTTTACATCGATGGATTGGTTGATGCCCGTGCCAAGGTCGAGATCGAGGTGACTGCCTTCGTGCCGGCATAAAATCGCCGGCGGCGCCGAGATGTCCGCCGGCAATTGGATCCGATCCAAGCTCAACTGCGCGCCAGCGAAATCGAGGCGCTCTTGAACTGGCCCTCGGCCCTGATGACCACCGACTGCCTGTTGCCGCGGGTGGTCAGCGAGATATTCGCCGTGAAACCCGGGGCGCTTGCGATGACCTGAACCACGCCGCCGGCCGAGCGTCCCTCGATCGCGCCATGGATGTTGCGGCTGGATTCACTCCAGGTGCCGGAAATCGCCGGACCCTGGGCCATCACGTTGCTCGACAGGTTGAATTTGTAACTGTCGCTGGCGCAGGTCAGCGTCTGCTGCAAACCGTTGCCACCGGCGCCGACCGCGTAAGTGGCGCGGCAACGGATGCGTTCGGTTGAGCCGTCGTCCAATGTCACGGTGCCAGCACCGCTCCAGACGCCAGCCAGGCCGGCAAACGGTCCGCCGGCTTGCGCGTAGCTTGCCCCGCTCCACATCGACACAACCAGCGCTGCGCCAGCGGCAAGAATGGCGCGCCGCGTCGAGCCGATGCCGAAAGGCTTCCTGTTACTGCTCACGTGAAGCTTTCCTCCACCCGCTGCGCGATACTCCATTCACTTCCCCCATCGGGCATTGTCACTACACCGGCGTTTTGCATATGCACATTGATCGGAACAAGTACAAGAGCCCTGCGGCCGCAACAAACCCGCGACATTGATGCCGGCCGAAGAGGCCACCCCGCCACGCGAAAGCAGCGTGCGCCTGCCGCAAGATCACGAACTCGTTTGGGCTTATTTTCACCTGCAAAAGCAGTTTCGAAACATGGATTTAAATTAAAAGGCAAGTCAGTGGATCAACTGATTGAAGTGATTCCTGTGCGCGAGAGGCCCTCCGGTTAGTCTGCCAGCGCTGGCGCGTTGGTAGCAAATTGCTCGTCTTGCGGCCGCGCCGGCAGAAAGTTGTGTGCCTTTGCGTACTCAATGACTTCAGCCAGCAATCTCTGACCCATCGGCGCCAGCGCACGTTCCCACAGCTGGCGGGCGGTTTCATCCTTTCCGACAAAACACCAATCCTGCGCGGCGATCGCGCCAGCGTCCATGCGATCGGCCAGGTGGTACACCGTGCCACCGGCAATCGGATCCTTCTCGCGGATCGTCCATTCGACCGCGGCGATCCCGCGGTGCCGGGGCAGCAGCGAGGGATGATAGCCGATACCGCCGAGACGGGAGGCTGCCAGCGCGTCCTTGCCGATCCGCGCGTGGCTATGTGCGGTGACAATGAGATCGGTCGCCGGTGCAATTTCAGACGCGACCACCAGTTTCGGGTTGGCCTGTATGACCACCTCGATACCAGCGGCGTGAGCCGCCGCCGCCAAACGGTCGTCCGCGTCGGCAACGACCACCCGCACGACGTCGATGTCGCGCTGACGCAGCATTTGCAGGGTCGTCACGCCGAAATGGCGGGAACCGACGAGGGTGATCCGCATGGTATTTCTTCCGTCAGCTGTAATCCGAAAATGTCGATAGCATGCCGCGGGCGCCGGCCTCATGCCGAAAGCAGCGAGCGCTGGCTTATCAACAGACTGGGCGCGCCGGTATGGAATCGGTGGGGCCGCACTTCGGTAAGGGTACGATCGCCTTTATCGCGACGAAAACTTCGGAATTTTCTCCGCAAAGCCATTGAAGCAGGTCAACCGCTCGTCCTCTTCCTTGACAAAGCGGCAGTCCATGACGCCGTTCGCAGGCCCAGCTTTCGCTTTCGGCTTGGGCGGAACGGCCGCATCATAGCAATCGAGCCGGTCCTTGGTTTGGTCGTCGATGTCGAGGCAAGCCAATAGCTTCTCGGCGAGCGACTTCGCGGGGGCCGCAGGGCCCTTCGACTTGGCGTGATGCGCCGGCGGCTTGGCGGGGGCGGGCGCGGCGGGCGGTGCGTTGTCCTGCTGGGCCATGGCGGCCGATGCAAACAGCACGACGATCAACGCGAGCAATTTCTTCATATCCCTGTCCTCTTTGAGGTCGAACCCTCGTGGCTTGATTCGGAGGATCGCATCGCCGAGCCGCCGGCGGCAGGGCAGGCGGCGGATGTCGGATCCGTGCCCCTCTATAGGGCCGTCCGCGCGCGTTGCAACACGAAGTTAGCGCAAGTTGAACGCAAATCCGACCTTTTGCGAACCTCGGTCCATCTCAATCGACGGCGATGAATCGGCGTTTGTGGCAAGATGGCGGCATTCGGTTTGCGTTCATTTCAAACGCAGCGGCTGACGTAGATTTCGACCCTCCGCCGATCCATAATGGCCGTCCATCGCGGCAGTGGAGAAAGAAAGTTATGCGCGCATTGAAACGCTCGCTGATCGCCGTTCCGTTGGTATCCGTTGCCGCTGTTTTTGCCGTGTCAGCGCAAGCGCAACAACAACAGCAACCAAACCCGCGCGAACAGCATGCGCGCCCGGCCGCGCCGGCAGCGCGTCCGGCGGCGGCCAGAGGGGCACAGGTGCACGGGCCGCAGTTGCGCGGGCCGCAGGGCGGCGCCCGCTTTGCGCACGGCAATTTCCCGGCGCGAAATTTTGGCGGTCATCCCTATCACGGTCACCTCGCATGGGAAGGCGGGCGGTGGCGCCACGAGATGCATAATGGCCGCTATGGCTGGTGGTGGGACGTTGGCGGCGTCTGGTACTTCTACCCGCAGCCGATGGGCGGGCCGCCGGCTTACGTCTCGGACGATGAGGTGATGGACGATGCTTATGCTGATGGCCCGGATGCCGGTCCGGGTGGACCGCCGCCGGTCGCCGCTTATGCTCCCCCACCGCCGGCGCCCGATCCAGCCGCAAGTGCTGTTGGCGGCGCGATCGTTGGCGGCATCCTGGGCGGCCTGATCAGCGGGCGGCCGGTCGGTGCTGCCGTGGGTGCCATCACCGGCGGCACGATCGGCGCGATCGCAGGTGCGCAGGCGGCCGCACGTCCGGGCTATTATCTGGCGCAAGATAACTGCTATTATAAATATCCATCCGGGCAGTACGTTCAGGTCGATCCGCGTAGCTGCTACTAAATCCGACGATGGCGCGCGGGCCGCAAAGTGAGTGCGCCGTCATCCTTGCTGGAATGACTTGAGGGGAAGAGCGAGCCATCGATGCGCAAGTCATCGCTGCCATCCTTGAGCGTTCGGATCGACCTCGACCCCGAGGGGCGGATTGGTCCGGGCAAGATCAGGCTGCTCGAGAAGATCGCCAGCTGCGGTTCGATCTCCGCGGCCGGGCGGGCCATGAACATGTCCTACAAGCGGGCCTGGGACCTCGTCGACGAGATCAACCGGATCTGCAAGCGCGCCGCGGTCGAGCGGCAAACCGGTGGCAAGAACGGCGGAGGCGCGATGCTCACGCCGTTCGGCGAGTCGCTGGTGACGCGCTACCGGAAAATCGAGCGCTCGGCCGAAAGCGCCGCGCGCAAGGAGCTTCAAGCCTTGCGGGCCGACATCGGCCATCGCGCCAAGGGCTAACCGGCCACCGCTTTCCGAACCCTTCAACCTAGTGCCGCCTATTTGAAGTTCCTGCACCACAAGCGGTGAATTCTGTCCAGGAACTTCAAATAGAAAAGCGGTACTAGAATCAATAAGTTTGCTAGTGCCCATAGCTTTCCGAAGTCCGCGAAAGGTCGTGCTGAGATGTAACACGGACTTCGGAAAGTGGGCACTAGCGCTTTGACGTTCGCTGAACGCCTCACGGGATGCCGTGCAGCGGTACTCGGATGTTCGGGATCGCAAATCCGGCAATAGGCAAGTCAAATCCATTTTTAATCTTGGAGTGTTGCGCAGTTGCACTTGTGGCGGGTTTCACCACCGTTATGTTTCGCAAAATATATCGGTCGCTGTGTTTGGCTGGACATAGCGAAAAACAGCCAGACGCCCGTCTGGCTCTCTGGGGCGGCCAAATTTTTGGGGAGTATCAAAACATGAAGAAAGCGCTCGCAGTTGCGCTCGCCTTGTCAGGCCTGGCGGCTAGCGCCCGGGCCGCGGACTGGACTCCGCCGAAAGTCCCGGATCCGATTCCTGACAATTTGACCTGGTACGGCATCACGCCGATTGGCGTGCTCGATCTGGGCTACGCCTACCAGACCAACGGCCGGCCGCTCGGAAGTGTGGTCTCTGGCCTTGAATTCTCGCCGTTTACGACCACCCGCAACTATACCGGGCAGGCGATTTCGACGATTGCCCACAGCGGTCTCACGCAGTCGTTTCTCGGCGTGAAGATCGAAGAGCCGCTCGGCGCTGGCTGGGCAGCGATCGGCCGCGCCGACACCGGCATTGATCCGTTGCAGGGCAAGCTTTCCGATGGCTGCAGTTCGTTCATCCAGAACGCCGGCATCCCTTACAACCAACAGACGTCCAACGCCGACAGCGGTCGCTGCGGCCAGGCCTTCAACGGCGTGCTCTGGGGCGGCATCAGCAACAAGCAGTACGGCACGCTGACGATCGGCCGCCAGAACTCGTTCGAACTCGATAACATCGCCAAGTACGATCCGATGGAGCTGTCTTACGCCTTCTCGCTGCTCGGCTACTCCGGCACGGACGGCGGCATGGGCAGCACCCAGGCGGCCCGTTGGGATAACTCGGCCAAGTACGTCTACGATTTCAACGGCCTCGCTCATATCGGTGGCATGTTCTCCCAAGGTGGCTCGAACACCGGCTTCTTCGGTAACTCCTACGGCGTCAACGTTGGTGCCGCCTACCAGGGCTTCGCGATCGATGCGATTTATACCAAGGAGCACGGGGCGGTTAATCTCCAGTCGTCGGTCAACGATCCGCTTAACGCCACCACGCTGGCGGCCAGCATTGCCGACAACACCGCCTATTCAGTGATGGCCAAATACACCTTCCACCTCGGCGGCGGATATGCTCCGCCCGCCCCTTATCCGACCAAGGCCGCTGTCAACGCCCCACCCCAGCAAGACAAACTGATCCTGTTTGCCGGTTACACCAATCTCAGCCAGGCCAATCCGAACACGCCGGTTACGTTCGGCGGTGCTGCTGGCGGCTATCCCCTGACCAGCACGGCTCTCTTGCCGGACAACGATGCGTTCACGACCGCGAAGGTTCTGAACTTCTTCTGGGTGGGTGCAAAGTATGAACTGGCGTGGGGCCTGAGCTTCACCGGCGCTTACTATCACGTCAACCAGAGCGCCTTTATCGCGGACAGCAAGTTCACGGACCCCGCGGCCTGCGCCCTCAATAGCGCCAGCAAGGGCGACTGCGCCGGCGCCTATGATCAGGTGTCGTTCCTGACTGACTATGCGTTGAACAAGCACCTGGATGTCTATGCGGGCGCCACCTGGGCCAGGGTGACCGACGGTCTGGCGTCGGGCTTCCCGGGGACACCCGGTGCCAAGTTCGGCTTCGCCGGTACCGGTACCTCCATCGATACCGCTACCGTCATGACGGGCTTCCGCATCAAGCTGTAGCTTGAGGCGAACGGCCTCACCCTCGGGCCGAAGAAGCTGCCCCGAACCTGATCGGTTCGGGGCAGTTTTATTTTTTGGGCTTGAAAGGAGCCTCGGAGAAGTGCGCCAAAGGCACATCAGGCGCCGGAATAAATCGCCGCTTCTTGTGGTGGGCGAAGACGAATTTTTAAATCATTGATGCTGTTATTAAAAGGCCGCACCGCCGCGCGGCCGAGTAGCCGGGCGCCGCCCTTTTTTCACCTACCCCAGAGAGCGAAAGCGCTCGGCTACTTCGCGAGGTCGCGTAGCCGGCTGTGCGCTTTCAGGTCGCTATGGGGAACTTTGTTCTCGATCGGAGAACTACGGGCAAATAGCCTGTTTTCAGCAGGATACGGCCTATCGCGGCTCCTGTCCCGGCCGGGTCCCAAAGGCCTGACCGGTCCTCAGCCATGCGAGGACCGAACTCCCAACCATCACGACCGGCGGAATTGCCAGCGCTACATAGGCGTTGTCGATGCCGAACGGATTGCCCATCAAGAACCAGGCGATGGTTGTCACCATCGACACGATGATGCTGACCAGCGCGCCGCCGCTGGTGCCGAGCCAAGGCGCATAGAACACCAGCAGCACCAGAACGGATAGCGAGGCCCGTATAGCCTTGGCGAGGAAGGTCATCTGCAAGACGTTCGGCGTGTAGATCGCCAGCACAATCGGGAGCAGGCCGACGATGATCGTCGTCACCCTGACGAAAACGAGTGAGCGGCCTTTGTCATCTTCCGCTTTTACGAACCGGACGTAGAAGTCCCTGTAGAGCAGAGTGGCCGTGGAAACGCTGATGGCCGCGATGGTGCCGAACAGCGAGGCCGCCAGTCCCGCCGCGACCACACCGGCCATCGGACCGTTCATGTCGGCGATGAGCGCCGAGAAGGCATTGATGGACTTGATCCCGGGTGAAAGGACCTGCGAGCACATTCCGATCAGTGCAGTGGCGATCCCGAAAGGCACCAGCAGGAGGGCCGCGCTGAAGCTCGCGGTTCTCGCCTTTTGCGGCGTTTCAACCGTGTTGATGGCCTGAATGACGTATTGGGTGGAGAACGTGGCGCCGATGCCGGCGATGAACCACGCAAAGATCTGGCTGAGACCCACGTGAGTCCAGGAAAACATCTCGCCGGGCAGGCGAGCGTGCAATTGCGCAAGTCCACCGACTCTGGTCAGCCCGAAATACAGCGCAATGCTGATGCCGATATACTTCATCAGGGAATGGATGACGTTGGTGTAGACCACCGACTTCATTCCCCCGACGAAAACATAGAGCACGGCGGCGACGCCGCAAATTACCGTCGCCAGCGTCCGATCGACGGCAAGCAGCACGCTCAGGATCGCGCCGCCGCCGGCATAGAGCGCGACCGCGACGATCTGAAGCGCAAAGATCATGACCAGCGAGGTGGCGGCCTTGGTCGCGGGACCGTAGACGTCGGCAAACACGCCCGAGATCGTGTTGTGACCGGAGGTCTTGTATTTGCCGGCGAGAAACCAGGCGTAGAACAGAAAGCCCGCCCCGAGCGCGATGATGTTCCAGGCGGCTGAGATGCCGAACACATAGGCCTCTTGCGCCGTTCCGACGCTGGCCGAGGTGCCGATGAATTCGGACATCAGCATCAAGCCGACGAGAACGGCAGGCACCCCGGAATCCGTGGTGCCCGACGTGAAGGTTGTCGTTGATGTCACCGAGCGCTGCACGATGCTCGTCAGCAGTCCGAGAGCGGCCATATAGGCGACGACGATGGCCAGCGCCACATAATTGGGTTGCATACGGACTTGATATCAAGACGCTCGCGATTGCGCCATGCAGCCAATCGGCTACCCCGCAGGCGACCTTAGTAGTGCGCCGCTCCGCCGCACTCGTCCGGCACGTAATGCGGGTTCATCAGGCAGGCATTGTCGAGCGTCGAATCCCAGCCACCGCGCCGGCGCCAGAAGCTCCAGGCGAGGTAGTCGCAGTACCTGCTGTGGGGATTACCGGCCTCCCGGGTCGCGCAATAGATGCTCTCGCCATAGGAGGCGCGTGGCATCGGCCTTGCCGTGGCAACGCTTGCCGTGAGTGCCAGTGCCGTCGCAGCCAGAAGAAGGGTCGTTTTCATGTGGGTGTTCTCTTGTGATCTTTCTCGCCGAATTTAGACGCCCCTGATGAAGATTTCATCCTTTCGTGATGCGGCTCACAGAATTGTAATTGAACGGGCAAGGCATGAAGCCAACGCCTTCATCAAGCGCGAGCCACCCGGCCGACGACTCGGTCGCAATGATCGCCGATTCCGACATCGACTACATCACCACGCCGGCGAACTTCATGAAAGACGTCTCGTTCATGCACAGGGTCGGGCGCCCCCGATCGAGCGCGAGAGCGCCGCCCACGGCTGCCCCGCACTGGCGATAGTTGTCCGCGAAGCCGGATTTCGCCCTGACGACGTCGTTTTGGTTCCCCGACGAAATGGGCGTGAAACACAGGGCTGTAATCCTTGTCAGCAATCAACACAGGGGTTGATTCCATGACATTGATCCTTCGCCTCATCTATCGGGAATATTGCCGGGCCTGCTTCATGCGCTACCGGTACTTCTGATCGCGCCTTCTGATTGCGGGGCCGCCGCCACATCGGCCAAAGCCAGCCAATATCCTCCAGCTTTGCTCGAGGTTATTGGCTGAAACCGCCCCTAGCCGTGGGCCCATTCGCCGACCACGCGATGCACTTCGAGCAGGTGTTCGCGAAGCTGTTCGAGTGCGAAGCCGAGCGCAAAGAAGCGCTCGGCGGTTTCGCTTTTCATGTCCCGCGTCAGTCCCTCGTGACGCACCGCGCCGAATGCCTCGAGGTAATCGCGGAAGGCGAGTTCGACGGCGTCCGGGCTGGGGGGAGCCTCTTGGTCGCGCAAGGCGACGGCGCTGCTGCGGAGGAAATCGCGCGCTGAGGCCTCGACGTGGCCGATCGATGGTTTCAGCCGCTCGGCGACACCTTGCGGCAGTTCGCAGCCGACCACGCGGCCGAGCAAGACGATGTCATGGCGCAGCCGTAGCAGCGTCCGCAACAGAGGCCCGGTTGCCGGACCCGAGGTGAGGCGGGCGCTGCGCTCATGCTCGGCCTCGGCTCCGGTCGCATTCAGCCGGGTCAGCGCGGCCGCGATCCCGTCCTGAATGCGCCGCCGCTCGGCCAGGTCGAGTTCGCGGGTGTGGTCTTTCAGAAACCGTGAAAGGCTATCCGCCAGCAGGTCCAGCATATCGGCTGCGGCCTGGACGGTGATCGCATTCGCGCGCGAGGGAAACAGCAGAAAGGACACGATGAAGCCGACGGCTCCACCAACAGTGACCTCCAACACACGATCGATCGCCGAGCCCGCCGGGCTGACATGCTGCATGCTCGGCACCAGAAGCACGATGATCGCGGTCACCGGCAGCACGTTGAAATTGGCGCGGAAGGAGGCAATGAAGGCGAGCGGCGCGACCGCCAGCGCCAGCACCGCGAGCAGGGCCCATTCGCTTTCGTGCGGAATCAGAATCGCCAGCGCGCCGCCATAGGCGACGCCGCCAAAGGTACCGATCAGATAGTCGCTCGCCACCTTCAACGAGCGGCCAAGGCTCATCTGGGTCACGATCAGCGATGTCAGGACTGCCCAGAGTGGCAGATGCAGGTGCAGCACTTGCGCTACCGCGAAGGCCAGCACGGCGGCGACCGTGACGCGCAAGGCGAGAATCAACTGCAACCGATAGCGGTGAAGGTATTTGCGGATCAGTGCCAGCAATCGGGCCATGTGGCTTTCGTCGGAGAACTGCGCTGGCGTGGCGTCGGAATCAGGACACTGACATTCGGGTAAGGCTCTAGTGCTCCGATTCCGAAGTTCGTGAAGGTGGGCGCTGCGATGGAGCACGAACTTCGGAATCGGAGCACTAGGAGCAGGTTTAGGCCAGCCGTCGCGCGAAAACAATGCAGGCTGGCGGCAAGCTCGCAGCTTGGCCGGAGAACAGGAACGCCAAAAATAAACGGCCCCGGTGCAGTTGGGGGCAATTTCCACTGTACCAAAGGCCGTTCATCGCCTTTTTCAGCGTGTTGGTCACACTGGGAAGGCTTGGGGGCGACAGCGACCATATTCGTTTCGCCTTACACGGGCCTTACGCAGCCGCACTCCAGGCAACGCCGCAGTCTTAAAAATTGTTAACGGTATTTGCGCCTCGCAAAACATCACGTTGGATTGAAATTTCGGAACGTCCTTCTGCGCGCGGGGTTGATCGGGCGTAAGTGATGGAGAAAACCAATGAGTATGATGAAAGCGATCAGCGCTGCGGTAATTTTGTCCGCCGCCGTCGCCGCCCCGGCGTTCGCGCAGGAGTACGGACCTGTGGGCGGACCGTATGGGCCGGGATACGGCCCCCCAGCCTATTATCGGTCGTATGGTCAGGTGCCTGGCGACTATCCGCCCCAGACCTCGGATGAGTACTGGAGCCTCATGAATCACGGCTTCACGGGACGAGATCCGTCGCGCGTCGGCAGTGACTCGCCGTCAGTGAATCCGTCAGGCAGCTAAGCGGTCATAGCGCAAGATCGAGCAAATTCGCAAACTGCCCCGAAAGCTTGATTCCGGGACCGTTCGCGTTGTGCCCAGTCCAGGTCCGAGCGCGCATGCATTCCGTGACATGGCAAGCTCTGAACAGAAAAAGCTTGTCGGCAGGCGGCTGCTTTGGCGAAAGGATTTGCTCCCGGCGATGCTCACGACAGCTGTTGCGTTGCTATTTCAGGCGGACGGTTGCCGCCCCTTGTTGCCTTCGGGATGCCGGACCAAATCTCCTGTATGTCTGAATTGCGGGAGATGCTCATGAGCCTGGTCGAGAGAAAAATCGAATCGCTGCCCTTCGTCCTTGGTGAACTGAACTACCTGGCGCCGACGGACGGCAAGCCGCGGACTTATGCGTTCGATCCGCCGCCCGGAGAGCCCAAATCCACCGCATTGCCGGAAGCGCACCATGTGCCCATCTTCGACGGCCGTTCGATTGCGAATGGTTTCTCGCTCGATCGCGAAGGTTTTGCGCTGGTCCGGCACCCGACCGCAGTACGTGACTTCTACGATGATAAGGAGATACGGCAAGTTTACTATCCTGCCGCAGAAGCCTTCATCAGGGCGACGCTGCGCGCCGACCGCGTCGTTATCTTCGATCACACCGTACGCAAGCGGGTTGACAGTGCAGCCGATATTCGCGGCGCCGGCCCGCGGCAGCCCGCCACGCGCGTGCATGTCGATCAGACCGACGCGTCCGGCGCCAACCGGGTGCGCGAACACCTGCCTTCCGAGGCGGACGAACTGCTCAAGGGCCGCGTGCAGGCGATCAATCTATGGCGCCCCATTCGCGGCCCGGTGCGCGACACGCCGCTAGCGCTTTGCGATGCGACCAGCGTTGCCGAGGGCGATCTCGTCGCCTCCGACCTCGTCTACCCGAACCGCAACGGCGAGACCTATTCGGTCAAATTCAATTCGGACCATCGCTGGTTCTATTTTCCGGAGATGACGGCGGACGAAGCGCTGCTTCTGAAGTGCTACGATTCAGCGACCGACGGCCGCTCCCGCTTCGCCCCGCACACGGCGTTCGTTGATCCGACGACGCCGAAAGACGCCCCGCTGCGGGAAAGCATCGAGCTCCGCACGCTGGTATTCCACCGGGAAAAGTGATGCGCTCCTGGTGCTAAAGCTCCCAAGGAACAGTTCGTGCGAACGCATTGGTTCCCTTGCGATTGCGAGCTTGCTCAGGCTGTTGATATCTGCCGTTGCCGAGTTGCGGGATCGCAGCGGAATCGCCTAGCGTTTCTGTGGGGTAGGCAAATGAGAGCATTGCGATGGCTTCATCTGCCTTGGAGAACGCCCTTACCGCTACCTGCATCATCGTTGCGCTTGTGGTTGTGTGTTGGGGAATAAAGATTCTGGTTGCGTGAGCGAGTTGGCTGCCTCGCAGGCAAGCTGCGACCGTTTTTCCTCGCTGATTTGCTGGGTCGACGGTTCGGCTTGCCTGCCAGGCCAGCGTCAAGCTACCGGCATCAACCGTCTGCGCCGGTTCGTTCGCGGTAGCCGCCATGGACGTTGCTTCATCTGCATATGCTTTCACATCGGAAGTAGCGAGCAAGGCGCCGCAACCCCGTCGGAATTTCCGAAGATCGGTCTCGCCCCCTGCTCGGCGGGCGCTATTGACCCGCACCCGGCAGCCCCCTACACAGCGGCCTTGAGCGAGCGCGTAGCTCAGATGGTAGAGCACGTGACTTTTAATCACGGGGTCCTGGGTTCGATCCCCAGCGCGCTCACCAATAAAATCAATAACTTAATAGCATTTGGTGGGCAGGGTCGATTGCCGTTACCGGTCGCACCCGCAGGCCTGTTTACTGGACAGTTTTCGCTCCGTGTGGTCGTCTGAGGACGTCTTAGAACCGCGGTATTTACGACGGAGATTGCCGCAGTTATTTCTGCGGTGCCGCTAACGAGCGTTTTGGCTTGTGATGGTGGCTGCAGTTTCCTGCAGCCCCGAAGGATCTCCAGAACGTCGTTGGCTCAGACTCCAAAGCCGATCAACGACAACCGGTGCGGGACGATTGCGTCGGCCCGCATTGTGCCAGGCAGAGCAATCCATCGCCGTTCAGCCTGCTGTCCGCCGATTCAGAAGCGATCAATTCAAGGAAGCCAAAGAAGCCGACCGGGCAGTGAGACCGTAAGGGAGGACAAAATGGGATTTTTTGACATCCTGTTTGGAAGGACCTCGGAACCCGCCAAGAAACTCTTTGCCAAATTCAGACGAAAATCACAGGCGCCGACGGATCCCGATCTTCTGAAGATCGCCAAAGACCGCAAAGGGCATATCTCGCGCAAGGCGGTGCACGCCGAGTATAATCGGCTGATCGTGGAGAAGTACGCCCACGATAAGGCGTGACCTCCAGGCTCAGCCAGTGGTGCGTGGTGCGCTGTGGTTTAGCCTTCGGGGCTTTGTCCAGTGCTCCGGCTCTGGACCGGTGCTATGGCCAACGGCGCTCCACCAACCGAAACGGGTCCCATAGGCCCGGCAGATTTTGACATGCGAGCCCACCTTTTGCGGGCCAGCAGCCGGCTGCGCGCGCGTCCTTTTGAAATGGAGGAGGTTATCTCCGGCGCAATCGCGTTTTGGAGCGTGTCGACCTTCGCCATCAGCGTCGACAGTTGAGAAGATATCTTCTTGATGTCGGACTGTTCGTCCGTGACGCTCTGCCGTAGCCCAAGAAGCGTCGTTGAATCCTTCTGAAGCAGGGCCGTGTGTTGTTGCAACGCGGCGTTATTCTCTTGCAACGAGGCGGTGTATTGCTGCTGGGCCGATTGAATATCCTTCAAGGCCGTGACAACCGGATCTGGTACTTGAACTGAGGCTCGATGGTGCGGAAGCAGCTCGGACAACGTGCCGATATCCGGCAACGCGAGACTGACGTTTGGCAAGGAGATATCGAAGGACGACGGCAGCGTGTAGATGGCCGCCGTACCGTTGATGGCCAAGGCGAACACCGACAGGGCCAGGATCGATTTCCGGCTGGGCCGTTTGCTGGGCACGGTGGGCTCGAGTTGTTCGGTTTGGCTCTGCGTTTCCGATGTGTTGGTCACGTGCACCCCAATGCGTGAATAAAAAGGAGCCGCCGCTGGATTCGTCCTCGCGACGGCTCCTTTACGCGTGACCCAACTAATACTGCTATGGATCATAAGCGGACGAGATTAATTCCCAGTTAGCGCCACTGTCGGTTGCGCTTCCTGTGCGATCTCGGCGCAGCCAAGACCGCACCGGGGGCTGTCAGCTGGCCTCGGAGCGGATCTCGTTGACTGCCGGCTGCGGCGGGGCGACCGAAGGTAACGCCACCGGCCGCAAGCCGATCAGCTCGGCGGTGCGCACGCCCGCATCGTGCCAGAATTTGAACGAGTTGATCCGGGAGCTCTCGAGGATGGCGATCGCGACCGCCGACAGGAACGGCAGGCTTTCCAGCACCAGCACGCCCGCGAAGATATAGATCTCGCGGATCTGCTTGGAATTATTGGTGACCACAAGCACGACAGCGCCGATCAGGAGCAGCACGCCGATGACGGCTTCCCAAAATGCCTGAAACTCGATTGACATCCGCGACAGGCCGCCTTTGGAGGTGCGCGCGAACGGCAGATGTTCGGTGATCAGGCCCTGCGCGACCGCGCGTGCCACTGTCCACTGCACGCTCATGGCGGCGATCATGGCGCCCAGCATCTGTCCCCATTTCACCGGCACGCGCAGGCGGTAGAGAATGAGGAAATGCGCCAGCGTCACCACGAAGGCCGCGATGATCGGTAGCGTCAAGATCTTGTCGGGAATGGCGATGTCGGCAAAGGCGACGATCGGCACCCAGATCAGATTAAGGATCGCGACCACGACGCCAAGGCTTTCCGCGCCAAGCCAGTTCAGCCAGCCGAGCGAAAATTCGCGCTTCTGAACCCGCGACAGCCGGCTCCCGCCGGGCAGGAAACGCCGCCAGTGCTTCTTGACGATCTGGAAGCCGCCATAGGCCCAGCGATGGCGCTGCTTTTTGAACGCCTCATAGGTATCCGGCAGCAGCCCGTGGCCATGACGATAGTTCGTGTAGTGCGTCAGCCAGCCGTGCTCGATGATGTTCAATCCGAGATCGGTGTCTTCGCAGATGGTGTCACCAGCCCAGCCGCCTGCCATATCCATCGCGGTACGGCGGATCAGGCACATCGTGCCATGCACGATAATTGCGTTCTCCTCATTGCGTTGGACCATGCCGATGTCGAAGAAGCCGGCATATTCGCCGTTCATGATGTAGTGCATCAGCGAACGGTCGCCATCGCGATGATCCTGCGGGGCCTGCACGAGCCCGACGCGCGGATCGGCAAAGACAGGCACGAGGTCCTTCAGCCAGTCCGGGCCGACGACATAATCAGCATCGATGACGCCGATGATCTCGGCATCGACCGCGGTCCGCTCCATCGCGATGCGCAAGGCGCCGGCCTTGAAGCCCTGAACCTTCTCGGCATTGATGAACTTGAAGCGCTCGCCGAGGGTGCGGCAATGATCCTGGATCGGTTGCCAGAATGCCGGATCGGGCGTGTTGTTGATGATCACCACGCATTCGAAATTCGGATAGTCGAGCCGGGATACCGCATCGAGCGTTGCTTTCAGCATCTCCGGCGGTTCGAAATAAGCAGGAATATGGATCGAGACTTTCGGGAAGCTCAAGCCGTCGCCGATGGTCGCGGGCACGGTCGGCGCGCCCTTGACGATGAGCCGGCGCGGCTTTCGGCCAAAGGTAACGGCGGCAATTTCCTCTACCCGCGCCATCGCGATCAGGATCAGCGGCACCAGCAGGGTCAGGCCGAGCGACAAGGCGAAGGATGAACCGAAGACGAAGTAGTGCCCGTTCCAAAAGGCAAAAACGGTGGCAACCCAGGCACCGACGCCGTTGGCTGCTGCCGACAGCGTCAGCGCCTGCAAGATCGTCGGTTCGGCCAGGCCCAGGATCGGCAGCGACATCAGGATTCCGACCAGTAGCGCAATCCCCGCAAGCTTCCAGTAGTCCGGATTGACGATCGGGCCGGCCCAGTTGAACTTGGCGTCGCCGTCGTATTTGAGAACGCCCCAGTATGGACCGACGCCACCCTCGAAATATTTCCAGGGTCGATCGATGCCCTCGACGATGTTGTAGTCCACGCCAATGGCTTGGGCGCGGCTGACGAAATTGCGCAGCACCGTTGCTTGTTCGAAAAGACCGGGCACAGCATTTCCCAGGTTATAGCCCGCGCTCGGCCAGCCGAATTCCGCAATCATGATTCGCTTGCCCGGGAATTGCTTGCGAAGGGAGTTGTAGCGGTCGATGGCTTGATCGACCGCCTCAGTCGAAGAGAATCGCTCCCAATAAGGCAGCACGTGCGCGGCGATGAAATCGGCGGCGTAGCCGAGGTCGGGATGCTCGCTCCAGACGCTGTAGATATCGCCGGTCGTCACCGGCACCCCATTGACCGATTTCTTGACCCGCTGAATCAGGCGGATGAGCCGATGGGCATTGTTCTCAGCCTTTGCCCATTCAATTGCTTTTTCCCTGTCCTTCGCGGGCGCCGTTTCGGCATCCTTGATTCGCTGGACTTCCTCGGCCTCTATTCGCTGGAACTCGCCCGCGGACGCATCTCGCTCCGAGGGAGGTACCAGGTTTTCGAGCGGAATCTGCAGGTCGGTGAAGATCGTCTCATTGCCGACGACGATGCCGATGACGTTGCTGTTGTGCCGGGCGAGATCGATGGCGGCATCGATCTCACGGTCGTTGCGATCGGTATCCTTGGCGATCCAGATGCCGAGCATGACCTTCATGCCCAACTCGGCGGCGATTGGCGGCACCAGTTCACTGCCTTCGGTCGAGGTATAGAGACGGACGGCGCGGCTGACAGAGGAGAGTTTCTTCAGATCAGCGCGGATCGTCTCGGCGTCCGCGGCAGGGTCAGCCGTGGCGTTGTGACCCGGTTCGAAAGGCGTATAGGAAACGCTCGGCAGGACACCCGTGAAGTCAGGGGCTTGTCGCTTATCCTGAAAAAAACCCCAAAGCGCGGCGTGGGCAGCGGTAACCAACAACAAAACGGCGACGACGGCGCGCATCGCAACTAACCATACGGGGCGTGCAGTGGAATAAAGCGAACCCGTCCCCAAGGTTCGGCAGACACGGGAGCGATTCTAAGGATAATCCTGCCACGCAATTTAACAACTGGTATGCACGGATGGCGTTTTGAGGGCGCAGATCGAGGCGCGCCGCCCTCAATCCTTCAAAGTCCGCATCGTTCCTATTCAGGCGGACGGGCGGACTACTTCGTGGCGGGAGCCGGGGCCGCGGCGGGAGGTGCGCCGGCGGCGCTGCCGGCCGTGGTGGCAGCAGGGGCAGGCGTCGCGGCGACCGCCGCCTGCGGCTGGGCATTCGGATTGATCCAACAGGTGTGAATGCGGTTGTTCAGGCTGTTCGCCACCTTGTCGTCAATCTGGGGGAGGAAGCGGGTGAGGCAGCGGAACGTCGCCTGCACATGGCCCCCGGGGCAGCCGAAGCGGTCGTACAGGTCGAGATGGCGGAAGGCGGTATCGAGATCGTCCCGGTACATCAACTGAACGACCCTGCGACCGAGCCAGACGCACTCCGGGTTGCCGGCCGGACCACTGATGGCCTGGGCGGCTTCGGCAAATTCGTCGGTCTTGCGCTGGTTTTCCTTGGCCGCCTCGGCAGCAGCGGCTGCTGACTTACCGGACTGGTCGCCATTTTGCGGCGTACCGCTCTGGGCCAACGCACTGCCGAACCCGAGCATCAGGGCTAGTCCGGGAACCACGAAGTAGCGCAAAACAGAAAACCGAGCCTGCAGAAACAACCGCTTACGCATAAATTCCCCGATTTGGTTCCCAGCCGGGTCCCGTTGGCTACGATCCCACCCAACAACGCTTGCCGCCGAATTGGGTCTCCAATACGGCAAGAGGGCGTGCCGGAATCCCATGGCGGAGATTTTGGATTTTGGCAAGCAAACCCACAACTTTAACGTACCTCTGTAAAGCCGGCGGAGGCTTGGGACGGGCCCCGCTCTTTCCCGCTCTTGGCAGATTGCCCGCGACCGGTTAATCGACGATCCCGGCCCGGAGGATGGAACCGATTACTTTTCGCACGCCGCTGGCGCTTCTCATACTATCCTTAGGTTCGATCGCCGCGCTGTGGTGGTGGCTCGCCACACCGATCTCGCTGGCGCGTGCCCCGATCGACCCGCACGCCAAGCTGATGTGCGTTTCCTATGCCCCTTTCCGTGATGACCAGTCGCCGCTATCGCCGTCGACCTACATCTCAGCAGGGCAGATTTCCGAAGACCTTGCCCAACTCGCCAAGGTATCGGACTGCGTCCGCACGTATTCGATTGCAAACGGCCTCGATCAGGTCCCCGAGCTTGCGGCCAAGGTGGGGCTGAAGGTCATCCAGGGAATCTGGCTGAGCAGCAGCCGCCAGAAGAACGCGGTTCAACTCGCAACCGGTATTCGGTTGGCCAAGGAATACCCTTCCACGATTACGGCCCTCGTTGTCGGGAATGAGGTCTTGTTACGCGGGGAGATGACCCAGTCGGATCTCGCCGCCACGATCCGATCGGTCAAGGCGCAGGTCTCGGTGCCCGTCACCTATGCCGACGTCTGGGAGTTCTGGCTGCGCTACCGCGAGATCTACGACGCGGTCGACTTCATCACCATTCACATCCTTCCGTACTGGGAGGATCTTCCAGTCCGCGCCAAATACGCGGCTGCCCATGTTCAAGCCATTCGGCATCGCATGGAAATTGCCTTTCCGGGCAAGGAAATCCTGATCGGCGAAACCGGTTGGCCCAGCATGGGGCGCATGCGCGCTGCCGCCTTGCCCTCCCGCACCAACCAGGCGCTGGTCGTCTCCGAGATTCTTGATCTCGCCAAGCGCGAAAACTTCCGCGTCAATCTGATCGAGGCCTATGACCAGCCGTGGAAGCGCCAGCTCGAAGGCACAGTCGGCGGCTACTGGGGGCTGTTTGATTCCGTGCACCGGGCGTTGAAATATCCGCCGGGGATTGCCATCAGCAACTATCCCTATTGGAAGCTGCAAATGGCCGGCGGCATGGTGCTGGCCATCCTGACATTTGCGGTCGGCTGGTTAGCCTTGCGACGCAAGCCCTGGAAACCGGGGCTCGCGGCGTGGATCGCGGTCGGTATTTCCGCCACCACTGCCGGTGCGCTGCTCGGCATGGCCGTCGACAAGATGTATTACGAAAGCTACGGCATCGGCGGTTGGCTATTCTGGGGCTTTCTGCTGGCCGCCGGCGTCACCTCGCCCTTGCTTGGCGCGCAGGCCTTGATGTCCGGCCGCGGGGTGCCGACCTTTCTCGAAGTGCTCGGTCCCGCCGACTATCGCGACCGCTCGTGGTCGGCTTCGATCCTCGGGCTGGTTCTGGCGATCACCACGGTCATCGGCGCCGACACCGCGATCGGCCTCGCGTTCGATCCGCGCTATCGGGATTTTCCCTTCGCAGCCCTGACCATGGCGGTGGTCCCGTTCGCGCTGCTCTCCCTGCTCAAGCGCCCGAAGGAGGGCGCCCGCCCGATCGCGGAGGCGGCGTTTGCGGGTTTGCTTGTGATGGCGGCTATCTATACCGGCTTCAACGAAGGTTCGGACAACTGGCAGTCGGTGTGGACTTGCGTGATGTATGTCCTGCTCGCCGCTACGCTGTGGCGGGCGCGGGCCGTGCAAATCCCAAAATAAGCAGGCCGATCGCAAGCCCCGACAGGACGACGTTATAGAGCACGATGCCGAGACCGGCCGCGATCAGGCCGAGCGTCAGCAGGACGATGGACGGCCGGATGAGATGCAGGGCCGCGATGACAAGCGCGGTTATTCCGAAAACCGAATTGCGAAACAGCGTGGTCGCAAGCGACCTCGATTTGCAGAGCAGGGTTTGCAGACCCGCATCGCAGGCGAGCGACGTAGACGACAACTCGATCGCCATGTAGCGAACGTAGATCGCGTAGCCGACGGTGAGGAACCCCACAATCAGCAGCCACTGCACCTGATAAGGGGAGAGGCGGAACGGGGCTTTGGTCACGGGGATATCCTTCGGCAAGCTGAGCCGGTTTGCCGCTTTTGGTTCGGACGCGCAAGGCCAATCTGAAAGTCACGTCTGAAAGCCTTCTTGAGAGCAATCAAGAAGATCTTTCAACCGGCTGGAGTAATGAGGTTTTTACCTCGTCGGGGTGCGAAAATCAGTTCCACCGCGACTTAGTGGAGTGGATTTGACATTCGCTACCCACTTGGCCGCGAGTTCGTCAGGCGAATGTCAAATCCAAAACTCCACTAGAAACCTATATTTGCTAGTGGTCCTTTGATTCTAACATTCGCAAAAGTGGCCGCTGAGATGGGATGCGAATGTTAGAATCGGACCACTAGTGCTTGCCGAAAATCAGCGACAGCGTCGACGGCTGCTCCTCCTTCGGGGGCGGCGGCGGGGGATCGTCTTCCTTGGCCTGTCGCTTTGGCGCGTAGTGCCTGTGGGCGGGGTATTTCGGCTTGGTCTCGGCCTCTGGTCTGGCTTCGGAGGCAGGCTTGGTCTCCGACGAGGTTCGTGTGTTCACCTTGGGCTGCTGGTCAGCGCCCATGCTGAGCCGCTGACCTTCGAACACCGTGGTGCTGCAGCCCCGATCGCTCACCGTCAGTGAGGCGCAGATTTTCGCCGCCGCCGCCGCATCGTTGATCGGTCCCGCTACCAGCCGCAATTGCATGCCGAGCCCGTTGTTATTTTCCTTGATGACGATGATCGGACGCAACGTCGCCAGCGCCGCATTGGACCGTGACTTCAGAAGCCCGCGCCACAGCGCGCGCAGACCTGGAAGCGAATTCGCGCCGCCGACATCGACGCCGAATTCCGTGCGTCGCGCCACGAGTTCGGGCGGCGAGTCCGGTTCATTTTCCCCGGCGGCCTTTTCCTCTGATGTCTTTTCCTCCAACGCCTTTTCCTCTGACGCCTTTTCCTCTGACGCCTTGGGCGCGACCGCAGCGATTTCAGGCATTGGTGCTGAGGTAAACGTCTTTGGCGGCGAGGCTTGCCGGGGCGGTGAGGTCGGTTCGATGAGTTTTTCGGCCGCCGGATCCGGCGGTGCCATCATCGATTTCGGCGCCATCAAATAGCCGAACGGCTGCACCGAAGCGCTTTGCTGCGCGTTCGCCAATTTCATGGCCGAGCTCGGTTCCGGCGGAACGGTCGTTGAGGCTTGCTTGTCCTTTTTGTCGGCAGTAACCGGCATGGTTGCGGCCACCGACGTCACCACGGGGACGGGTGGAGTGGGCTTGGAGGCGGCTGGAGGCAGCTCGGCGCTTGCGGTGACGGCCGGTGCCGTCGATGCGGTCACCGTCGGCGCTACTGGGGTGGTCGCCGTGGCCGGAGCTGACGCAGGTTGTGGCGCGGAAGAACTGGCAGACGGAGCCGCGTTTGCACCGGCCTGGCCGGCCTTGGCGGGGCTTGCGCCCGTTGGCTGCAGCGACGGCGCGGGAGCTTGCCGCGAGATCGCTCCGGTCACGGAATCGAGTCCCTGCTCAAGAACGGCAACGCGGGCGTAAAGCCGGTCGCGATCGCCGTTGAGCGTATCGACGGCGGACGCCAGCCGGTGGGTCTCGTTCTGGCTTTCCTTGGCGGTGAGCTGTAGCTGCTGGGCTTGCTTCATCAGATCGACGGAGGCGGTCTGTTCGCGCCGAAGGCCGATTGAGGATTGGTTGGTAACGAGCGCCACGACGACGGCGCCGACCGAGATAGCCGCCCAGGTTCCGAGCCGCCACAGCGTGCGACGGTCGAATTCGTCCTCCTCGGCGAGCAAGCCGGATAGCCCCCCGCCGGTCTCTTCGACGTCCAACCGGCCGCGCTTCCTGTCGGGATCCTTCGCCATGAGATGTCTTCGGCCCCCCTCGGCCCCAACCGAATCAACCGGTAAACATTAACAGGAAATCGGCCGCTATCTTCCGATCGTCACCGTGAGTCGAAGCGAATCCGGTTTCCTTCGGAGACCAAAAGGCTCTATGAGGGCGGCGGCGGCCGGGGCCGCTTGAGGTGGATCAAGGGAATTCCGATGAGCGGCAGGACCAGCCTGACCATCGTACTTGCTGCCGGCGAGGGAACGCGAATGCGCTCGTCCACGCCCAAGGTTTTGCACCCGGTCGCCGGACAGTCGCTGCTTGCTCATGTGCTGTCGGCCGCCCCCAAGGGAGCTGGCACGTCGCTTGCGGTCGTGATTGGGCCGGATCACCAGGCCGTCGGCGACGAGGCAAAGCGGTACCGGCCGGATGCCGAGACGTTCGTTCAGCGCCATCGCAAGGGCACGGCGCATGCGGTGCTGGCGGCGCGCCAGGCGCTGGCGCCCGGCGCCGACGATCTGATCATTGCCTTCGGCGATACGCCGCTGATTTCGGCGAAAACATTCGAGCGGTTGCGAACGGCCTTGAATCAGGGTGCAACGCTGGCCGTACTCGGCTTTCGGGCCGCCGACCCTACCGGCTACGGACGTCTTTTGGTCGAGGGCGGGCGTCTGATGGCGATCCGCGAACAGGCCGATGCGAGCCCGGCCGAGCGCGACGTCACGCTGTGCAATGCCGGCGTCATGGCTTTTGACGGCCGCAAGGCGCTTTCGATTCTCGAAAAGATCGGCAATGCCAACAGCAAGGGCGAGTACTATCTGACGGATGCGGTGACAATCGTTCGGGATCTGGGATTGGAGGCTGTCGTGATCGAAACCGGCGAGGATGAAGTACGCGGCATTAACACCAAGGCGCAACTTGCCGAAGCGGAGGGCGCGATGCAGGTGCGCTTGCGCAAGGACGCCATGGAAGCCGGCGTGACCCTGATCGCGCCGGAGACGATTTTCCTTGCTGCCGACACCAGCTTCGGCAAGGACGTAACGATCGAGCCATTTGTCGTCATCGGACCGGGCGTCTCGATCGCTGACGGCGCCGTGATCCACTCGTTTTCCCATATCGTGCAAGCCTCGATCGGCAAGAACGCGTCGGTCGGTCCGTATGCGCGCTTGCGGCCGGGGACTTCGCTCGGCGAAGGCGCGAGGATCGGCAACTTCGTCGAGACCAAGGCCGCGACGCTCGAGGCCGGCGTCAAGGTCAACCATCTGAGCTATGTCGGCGACGCCCATGTCGGCGCCAATTCCAACATCGGCGCAGGCACTATTACCTGCAACTATGATGGCTTCAGCAAGCACAAGACCGAAATCGGCAACGGCGCTTTCATCGGCACCAATTCGTCGCTGGTGGCGCCGGTCAAGATCGGCAAGGGCGCCTATATCGGCTCGGGTTCGGTGATCACCCGCGACGTGCCGGACGATGCCATGGCGGTTGAACGCAGCCAGCAAACCAATCGCGAGGGCGGGGCCACGCGCTACCGCGAGCTCAAGACCCGCGACAAGCCGCCGAAGAGCTAGCGCGGCGAATTTGAAGTTCCTATCAGGATTGCGGCAAGTTCGTCATAGGAACTTCAAATTCAAAGCCGCACTGGAATCATATGCTTGCTGGTGTCCCTTTGGTTCTGACATTCGCAAAAGTGGGCGCCGCGATATGATACGAATGTCAGAACCGGGACACCAGTTAAGGCAGCTTGTTAAGCCTTCCATTTAACGCTGTCTCAATCTAACGCTGTCTCAATCGGCAATAATTATTGAATATGTCGGCGCAGCCTAATTTCGCTAAGAGACCTTCGGGCTTTTGGATCGTGGGGGTAACTACCGCATGTGCGGCATCGTCGGCATTCTCGGACGCGGACCGGTCGCCGAGCAATTGGTGGATTCGCTCAAGCGTCTCGAATATCGCGGCTATGATTCCGCCGGCGTTGCGACGCTGGAAGGCGGCAAGCTCGAGCGCCGCCGCGCCGAAGGCAAATTGAAAAATCTCGAAGCCCGGCTGCGCGCTGAGCCGCTGAAAGGGCACACCGGCATCGGGCACACGCGCTGGGCCACCCACGGCAAGCCGACCGAAAGCAACGCCCATCCCCACGCGACCGAGAACGTCGCCGTAGTTCACAACGGCATCATCGAGAATTTCCGCGAACTGCGGCAAAGCCTCGAAGCGAGGGGCGCGAAATTTGCCAGCGAAACCGACACCGAAGTCATTGCCCACCTCGTCAACTCCTACCTCCTGAAAGGTGCCTCACCGCAGGAATCGGTGAAGGCGACGCTGCCGCAGCTTCGCGGTGCGTTTGCGCTCGCGTTCGTCTTCCAGGGCCACAAGGATCTTCTGATCGGCGCGCGTCGCGGCTCGCCACTTGCGATCGGCTACGGCAAGGGCGAGATGTATCTCGGCTCGGACGCGATTGCGCTCGCGCCGTTTACCGATACCATCAGCTATCTCGAGGACGGCGACTGGGCTGTGCTCACACGAGATGCTGCCGTGGTCTACAACGCCATGAATGAGCGCGTCCATCGCGAGGTACTGAAGTCCGGCGCGTCGTCATTCCTGGTCGACAAGGCCAACTTTCGCCACTTCATGGCGAAGGAAATTCACGAGCAGCCGGAAGTCGTCGGTCATACGCTCGCGCGCTACGTCGATATGGCGACCGATCGGGTGTCGTTACCGCTGAACCTGCCGTTCGACTTCAAGGATATTCAGCGCATTTCCATTTCCGCCTGCGGCACCGCGAGCTATGCGGGCTACATCGCCAAATACTGGTTGGAGCGGCTGGCGCGGATTCCGGTCGAACTCGACGTCGCCTCCGAGTTCCGCTACCGCGAGCCGCCGCTGTACAAGAACGATCTCGCGATCTTCATTTCGCAGTCGGGCGAGACCGCCGACACGCTGGCTGCCTTGCGCTATGCAAAGTCGCAGGGCTTGCACACGCTCTCCGTCGTCAACGTGCCGACCTCGACCATTGCCCGCGAAAGCGAGACCGTGTTGCCGACGCTCGCAGGTCCCGAGATCGGCGTCGCCTCCACCAAGGCCTTCACCTGTCAGCTGATGGTGCTAGCCGCGCTGGCGGTTGCCGCCGGCAAGGCGCGCGGCGCCGTCTCGGATACCGACGAAACCAGGCTCGTTCATGGCCTCGTCGAAATTCCCCGCCTGATGGCGGCGGCCCTGGCAACAGAGCCGCAGATTGAAAAGCTCGCGCGAGACATCTCGAAATCGACCGACGTGCTCTATCTCGGCCGCGGCACCAGCTATCCGCTGGCGCTGGAAGGCGCGCTGAAGCTCAAGGAAATCTCCTACATCCATGCGGAAGGTTACGCCGCCGGCGAACTCAAGCACGGGCCGATCGCCCTGATCGACGAGAAGATGCCGGTCGTGGTGATCGCGCCCTACGACCAGGTGTTCGATAAGACGGTCTCCAACATGCAGGAAGTGGCGGCCCGAGGCGGCCAGATTATCCTGATGACCGATGCCAAGGGCGCCGCGGAAGCGACGATCGAATCGCTTCTAACGATCGTGCTGCCGGACATGGGGGCTATGTTCGCCGCGATGGTCTATGCCATTCCGGTTCAACTGTTGGCCTATCATACCGCCGTGGTCATGGGCACCGACGTCGACCAGCCGCGAAATCTCGCCAAATCGGTAACCGTGGAATAACGGCCAGGTCGGATTAACGGGAGTCTTCCGCGGGTTAACATTAGGGGTCTTCAAAAGTCTGTTAGGATGGCATAGCTGGCGTATAAGACTGCCGCCTCGACCGACCTGGAACCCCCCGATGGACCGCGACGATTTGCCCCCGCCCAAGCCCCCGGCCGAGCCTTCGCCGGAGGTCCATAGCGGCTTCGTTGCCCGATTCCGCAACTATTTCCTCACTGGCCTGATCGTCGCCGGCCCAATCGCAATCACCTTCTATCTGACCTGGTGGTTTGTCACCTGGGTCGACGGCCTGGTGCGGCCGTTCGTTCCCATTGCCTACCGGCCGGAGACCTATTTGCCGTTCGGCCTGCCCGGTTCGGGGCTGGTCGTTGCAGTGTTCGCGCTGACGCTGCTCGGGTTTCTCACTGCCAACCTGATCGGGCGCACGCTCGTCGATCTCGGCGAGCGGCTACTTGGACGCATGCCGGTGGTGCGTGCGATCTACCGCAGCCTCAAGCAGGTATTCGAGACCTTGTTTTCGGGCAAGGGGTCGAGCTTTCGCCGTGTCGGCCTTGTCGAATTTCCTTCGCCCGGCATGTGGTCGATCGTGTTGATCTCGCAAGCGCCGAGCGAAGAGATCGCGACGAGCATTCCCGGCCAGGAAGAGCATATCTCCGTATTCCTGCCTTGTGCGCCCAACCCGACCACGGGGTTCTTCTTCTACGTCCCGAAGAGCAAGATCGTCGAAGTCGAGATGAGCACCGAAGATGCCGCCACGCTGATCATGTCCTGTGGTGTGGTACAGCCGGGCACCAGTTCTGACCCGCAGAAGAAGATGGCGGCACTCGCGGGAATGGCGCAAGCCGCGCAGGCGGCAAATGCTTCCGCGCGGCTGCCGGAACCGGCGAAGGTCGACTGAGCTTAGCCCGCGCCCATCAGCGGTATGGCTTCGCCGCGTTCAAACAAATAGAGCAGGCAACGCAGCGCCTCGCCGCGCGATCCCGTCAGTTTCGGATTGTCCCTCATGATGCGCAGCGCTTCGTCGCGGGCCTGGACGATGAGCTGGCCGTGCACATCCGATCGGGCGATGCGATAGCCGGGCAGGCCGCTTTGCCTGATGCCAAGGACATCGCCTTCGCCGCGCAGCCGCAAATCCTCTTCCGCGATACGAAAGCCGTCGGTGGTCTCGCGTATCACTGTCAGCCGGGCTTTCGACATTTCGCTGAGCGGCTCGCGGTAGAGCAGCAGGCAGGTCGAAGCCTCCGAGCCGCGGCCGATCCGGCCGCGCAATTGGTGCAATTGCGCGAGCCCGAAACGTTCGGCGTTCTCGATCACCATGATGGTGGCCTCGGGCACGTCGACGCCGACTTCGACAACGGTCGTTGCCACCAACAGATTGGTCTCGCCGGCAGCAAACTGCGCCATGGTCCGATCCTTGTCCGGTCCGCGCATCTTGCCGTGGACGAGGCCGACCTTGTCGCCAAAGCGTTCCTTCAGGCTCGCGAAGCGTTGTTCGGCATCGGTGAGGACCACTTCCATGGCCTCGGATTCCTCCACCAGCGGCACGATCCAATAGACGCGCTTGCCTTTGTCGATCGCACGCCAGACCGCGTCCATCACCTCTGCAAGCCGGCTCATCGGGACCGCGCGCGTATCGATCGGCTGCCGTCCGGCGGGCTTTTCGCGTAACTCCGAGACGTCCATGTCGCCAAAATAAGTCAGCACCAGCGTGCGGGGGATCGGTGTTGCGCTCAGCACCAGCACATCGACGGCTTCGCCCTTGGAGGTGAGCGCAAGACGCTCACGCACCCCGAACCGGTGCTGTTCATCGACCACCGCCAGCGCGAGCGATTTGAAGATCACATCGTCCTGGATCAGCGCATGGGTGCCGACCAGCAAATCGATCTCGCCGGTCTCGAGCCGCGCCAGAATATCGCGACGTTCCTTGCCTTTTTCGCGCCCGGTAAGGATCGCAACCCGCATGCCGGCGCGTTCGGCGAGCGGCGTGATGGTCTTGATGTGCTGCCGCGCCAGAATTTCCGTCGGCGCCATCAGCGCGGCCTGCTTGCCGACCTCGGCCACGGCTGCAGCTGCGAGTAGCGCAACCACCGTCTTGCCGGAGCCGACATCGCCTTGCAGCAGCCGCAGCATGCGGACGGGTTGGCGCAGATCGTCGGCGATGGCGGCCGCCGCCTCGCGCTGGGATGGGGTGAGCGCATAGGGCAGCGCGTCGATGATTTTCCGCCGCAAATGGCCATCGCCGGCATGACGATTGCCCGCGGGACGCCGCAACTGCGCGCGCACCAGCGCGAGCGCCAGCTGGCCCGCGAGCAGTTCATCGAAAGCCAGCCGCGACCAGAACGGTCCATCCGGCAGAATATCGGTCAGTTCGATGGGGATATGGACGCGGTTCAACGCCTCCCTGATGGGCGGAAATTTACAGCGGCGAATGACTTCGCCGCTGATCCATTCCGGCAGATCGGGCAGCTTTTGCAGTGCTTGTGCGATCGCCCGCCGCAGCGAGCCAAGCGCCAATCCCTCCGTTAGGGGATAGACCGGATCGATCCCGGATAGTTTGGCAAAACCGGCCTCGTCGACGACGCGGTCGGGATGCACGATCTGCGGTACACCGTCGAACATCTGCAAGGTGCCGGAGACATAGCGCTTGGCACCGACCGGAAGCAGCTTCTGAATGTAGTCGGCCTTGGCGCGGAAATAAGTCAGGACGACGTCGCCGGTGTCGTCGCTGGCGTAGACCAGATAGGGTGCCCGCGCGTTGCGCGGAGGCGAGGGCCGGTGGCGATCGACGGTCACTTCCAGCGTAACCACGGTTCCCGCCAGCGCGTCGCGAATTTTCGGCCGGGCTCGGCGATCGATCACGCCGGAGGGCAGATGCAGCAAGAGATCGATCAGCCGCGGCGTCTCTTCGCGCCCGAGCAGGTAGCGAAACAGCTTGTCCTGCTTGGGGCCGACGCCGGGCAGGCTCGTGACCGGCGCAAACAGGGAATTGAGCACAGGAGGGCGCATCAAAATCTTTCGTCGCACACAATCCGTCATGCGTGGACCCGCCGCCTTCGCTAAAGCTTCGTCGGCCGAGTGAGCTAGTGGCCCGGCGCAGCCGCGGCGGAGACGGGATCCGCGCATCCATCTCTTTTCAAAGATGATGGATTGCACGGTCCAGCCCGGCAATGACAACCTTGTGGCAATCACGCAACTGTTGGGGCTGACAACGGGCATTCGGATGGCTATATCAACGCCGCCCGGCACGTCCGGGCGTTTGGCGTTGAACTGGAATTGAAGAAATGACGGGAATGACACGGTCGAGCGGCGGCCTCGATGACCGCCGCAAGCGGCTCTTATTTCGCTGCTGGCATCGCGGCACCCGTGAGATGGATCTCATCCTCGGCCGCTTTGCCGACACCACAATCGAAAGCCTGTCCGACCATGAGCTTACCCAACTCGAGCGCCTGATCGAGGTCCCCGATCCCGATCTCTACGCTGCGCTGTCAGGCGATGGGCAGCTGGCTCCGCAATATGCCGGCGCGCTGTTCGACCGGATCAAGGCGTTCCGGCCGGGAGAGCAGGGCGAATGAAACAGCCAAGCCAATCGCCTGCGCAATCGTTGGTTCCCGGCCGCGCCATTACCTTTGCCAACGTCGCCGAGGGCGCCGAAGGGCTCATTCTCTCGGACCTGGCACGCGCGGTCGCCGCGCGGCCGACGCGGTCCGCCGTCAGCCTTGCGGTGGTCTGCCGCGACGGTCCGCGGATGCAGCAGCTTGCCCGCGCGCTGTCGTTCTTCGCACCGGATTTGTCGGTGCTGCATTTTCCGGCCTGGGACTGCCAGCCTTACGATCGGGTGTCCCCGCACGGCGGTATCCTCAGTCAGCGGATGACGACGCTCGCGCAACTGTCGCGTCTCGCCGGCAGCGAAAAGCCGCTGATCGTGCTGACCACCGTGAACGCGATCGTGCAGCGGGTGCCCACGCGCGATCTGGTCGCGGCACAAGCGCTCTCGGTGGCGCCGGGCCATGTCGTGCCGATGGATTCCATCGTCGCCTGGCTCGAGCACAATGGCTATAGCCGCTCATCGACCGTCCGCGAACCCGGCGAATACGCCGTACGCGGCGGCATTCTCGATCTGTTTCCGGCCGGGCTCGATCAGCCGGTGCGCTTCGATTTCTTTGGCGACAGCCTGGAGTCGATCCGCAGCTTCGACGCCGAGACCCAACGCACGCTGCTCGACATGCGCTCGCTCGATCTCGTGCCGATTTCCGAATTTCAGTTGACCACCGAGACCATCCGGCGTTTCCGCATGGGGTATGTCGCAGCCTTTGGCGCGCCCGGTCGCGACGACCAGCTCTATGAGGCCGTGAGCGAAGGCCGCCGCCATCCCGGCATGGAACATTGGCTGCCGCTGTTCCACGATCACATGGACACGCTGTTCGATTATCTCGGCGATGCGCCGATTGCGATCGAGCCGCAAAGCGAAGACGCAACCATCGAGCGCTTCAAGCAGATTGCCGATTATTACGAGGCCCGGCGCGATGCGCTCGAACATCCCGGCAGCGGCGCGATCTACCAGCCATTGCCGCCGGACCGGCTCTATCTGACGGACGACGAATGGAAGAAGCGGCTGCAAGAGGCAGCCTTGGCACGGCTGACGCCGTTCGCGGTGCCTGACGGCAGCGCCGATACGGTCGACGCCGGCGCGCGACAAGGACGGAATTTTGCGCCGGAACGCAATGACGGCTCAGTCAATGTCTTCGAAGCGGTCGTCGGGCACGTCCACGCTCTGCAGGCTGAGCGCAAGAAGGTTATCATCGCGCTATGGAGCGAAGGCTCGCGCGATCGCATGGAAAGCATGCTTCGCGACCACAAGCTGCTCAACCTGACCAGCGTCAATGCCTGGCGAACCGTGCAGGCGACGCCACGCAACGAAACCATGCTGGCGGTTGTCGGCATGGAAACCGGGTTCGAGACCGACCAGGTCGCAATCCTCACCGAACAGGATATCCTCGGCGACCGTCTGGTACGGCCGCGCAAGGCGAGCCGCAAGCTCGACAACTTCATCTCGGAAGTCACGAGCCTCGCGACCGGTGATATCGTCGTTCACGTCGAGCACGGCATCGGCCGCTTCGTCGGTTTGCAGACGCTTGATGTCGCCGGCGCGCCGCACGACTGTCTCGAACTGCATTATGCCGCCGAAACCAAACTGTTCCTGCCGGTCGAGAACATCGAACTGCTCTCGCGCTTTGGCTCCGACAGCGCCAATGTGGAGCTCGACCGGCTTGGCGGCAGCGGCTGGCAGGCCCGAAAAGCCAAGCTGAAGAGCCGCATCCGCGAGATCGCCGGCGAATTGATCAAGATCGCCGCCGAACGTCATCTGCACGAGGCGCCGAAACTGCCGGTGCAACCGCATGTTTATGACGAATTCTGTGCGCGCTTCCCCTACGAAGAGACCGAAGACCAGCTCACCGCCATCAACGCGACCTTGAAGGATCTCGAGATCGGCCGTCCGATGGACCGGCTGATCTGCGGCGACGTCGGCTTCGGCAAGACCGAGGTGGCGTTGCGCGCAGCCTTTGCCACCGCGCTCGACGGCAAACAGGTGGCCGTCGTTGTGCCGACGACGCTTCTGGCGCGCCAGCACGCCAAAACCTTTACCGAGCGCTTCCGCGGATTTCCGGTGAAGGTCGCGCAGGCCTCGCGCCTGATCGCGGCCAAGGAATTGACGCAGGTCAAAAAGGGACTGACGGACGGATCGATCGATATCGTGGTCGGCACCCATGCGCTGCTCGGCAAATCGATCAAGTTCCGCGAACTCGGCCTTCTCATCGTCGACGAGGAACAGCACTTCGGCGTCAGCCACAAGGAGCGGCTCAAGCAATTGCGCGCCGAGGTGCATGTGCTCACGCTGAGCGCGACGCCGATCCCGCGCACGCTACAACTGGCGCTCACCGGCGTGCGCGAACTTTCGATCATCGCTTCGCCGCCGGTCGACCGCCTGGCGGTTCGCACCTTCGTGGCGCCGCACGATCCCCTGATGATCCGCGAGGCGCTGCTCCGCGAGCGTTACCGCGGCGGGCAGGCGTTCTATGTGGTGCCGCGCATCGAAGATCTCGCCGGCGTCAAGGATTTCGTCGACAAGAACGTGCCGGAAATGAAAGTCGCGGTCGCGCATGGCCAGATGCCGCCGACCGTGATCGAGGACATCATGTCGGCGTTCTACGACGGCAAATACGACATTCTGTTGTCGACAACGATCGTCGAGTCCGGCCTCGATATCCCGAATGCCAATACGCTGATCGTCCATCGTGCCGACATGTTTGGTCTCGCCCAGCTCTACCAGTTGCGCGGACGGGTCGGGCGCTCGAAGCTGCGCGCCTATGCACTGTTTACGCTACCGGCGCAGCAGAAGATCACCGCGCAAGCCGAGCGGCGGCTGAAGGTGCTGCAATCGCTGGAGACATTGGGGGCCGGCTTCCAGCTTGCATCCCACGACCTCGATATCCGCGGCGCCGGCAATCTGCTCGGCGAGGAGCAGTCCGGCCACATCAAGGAAGTCGGCTTCGAGCTCTATCAGTCGATGCTGGAGGAGGCGATCGTCAACCTCAAGGCCGGCGTGGTCGAGCCTGCCGCCGACCGCTGGTCGCCGCAAATCACCATCGGCATGCCGGTGCTCATTCCCGAGCACTATGTCGCAGACCTCTCCGTCCGGCTGTCGTTGTACCGGCGGCTCGCCGATCTCGAGACCGACGAGGAGATCGACAATTTCGCCGCCGAACTGCGCGATCGCTTCGGCGTGTTGCCGGACGAAGTCCGCTACCTCTTCAAGGTTGCGGCGATCAAGAACTATTGCCGCAGGGCCAATGTCGAAAAGGTTGATGCCGGACCGAAAGGCGCGGTCATCACCTTCCGCGACAATAAATTCGCACAACCGGATCGTCTGGTGTTCTTCATCCGCCAGCATGGTCAGGCTGCGCGCGTGCGCCCGGATATGAAAGTGGTGTTCTTCCAGGACTGGGAAACGGCCGAGGAACGGCTTGCCGGGACGACCGAAATCCTGCGGCAACTCGCGAATCTTGCCGAGGATCGCAAGGCCGCCTGACCGGTTCAGGACGCGGCGCGGCGGCCTTCGTCGTTGAGGCGGGCGAGTAGCGATTGCGCCGTATCGGAAGGCTCCAGCGTCGCAATTGAGACGGTGGGCTCGTTTCCCCGCCTGTCCTTGCTGTCATAGGCCGTGTGTCGCATGACGCTGGAGAGCCGCCGCGCGATTACATGCGCTGTGCGTAAATCGGTTTCGGTAAGCACGACCAGCGCCGATCCGTCGGCGTAAAGCGTTCCGAAATCCATCTGCCGCATCAGCCGGCTGAGGAGCCGCGCGCCGTCGCGCTGCGCGCGTGAATTGGCAGCACCGAAAGCGAAGCGCGCGACCGACAATCCGCTGCCATTCGCGAGCGTCTGCCGGACGGCGGTGGCAAAATCACGCTCGAAGGCGTCCGCCGTCAACAATCCGGTCAAGGGATCGAGCAAGCCGCCGGCATCGATCGAACGCAGTGTTCGGCTCAAATGAGCTTCAAACGCACGCTGACGGATCAATGGCAGTGCATTCGCCGCGATATAGGCTGGATCGCCGCTGATGACTTCCAGGTTTGGCAAATCATAGCTCGGCACGAGTCCGGCGAGCGTGGCCACGATCGGCAAATTGCGAAACCGCGGATCTTCACTAAGGACGGTAAGAAAGGCGTCGACCACGCGGTCTGTGAAGCCTTCTCCGAGCACGATGCCGTCGATGTCACGGGTGTTGAGGTGCCTGGCGGCCGCCTCAATGCTGAGCGCCCCGACAACGCCCACCCGCTCGCCGAGGGCGACGGACAGAGCGGGATACGTGCCGCCGCGTCCGACCAGAAGCACGGTCGCATCATGGAGTGGATCGATTTCAGCGCCCGCCGCTTTGACGGGCTGATCGCTCAGCCGGCGCAGGACCGTCGTGTGCAGGGTTCTGACCCTGAGCGCGGCCCGCAGACGCGGAGTCAGCCGATCCCATTTGCGACGGACTTGCGAAAACGGGATGGCATTTCCAGGCAGCACAATCTTCGGGTCGATTGCGAGCAGCGGCAGGTATGGCTGAATGGCGTTGATTTGTCCGGCCAGTGCATCGAGCTTGCCGTCGGCACGATCATCCGCAGTGGCGATGACGACGGTGGGATGCAACTGCATCACCGCCGTCGATGCTTCGGCCCAGCTTGTTTCGATCACTGGAAACATCGCCTCGCCTAGCACCGCCGCGAAGGCCGGCGGCCTGTCGTCAGACACGACGAGGATCAAGCCTTGCTGCTGGGACATCTCAAAATTCGGATCAACGCGGTTGGTTTGCTGGCGCGATCCTAGTTTGGCGAGCTTAACGCCTTGTCAACGAAGCGGCACGCCGAACCGTCAGCCAATAATGGTACGATCCCGAAAAGCTTCTGCCATCAGCGGGTTAAGGCCGAGCTGGTTCAGCGCCTCACGCCCGCGGGCGTTGTCCTGGGCGCGCCCGGCCAAACGGTATCCGCAAAGACGATCAGGCAGCGCCGTGAGTAGCGCGCCCTGTCCGAGCCGCTTTGCCCATTCCTGAAGGTCTTGCGACAGGAAGCGGTACCCGCCTACGGCGACGATGCCCGACGGTGGCGAAGTGATGCAGAGCGCGCCGGAGGATCGGTCAAGCCGCACCGCATAGCCTGTATCGGCGTAGTCAGGTGGCGGGGAGGGGGTCATCAAGGAATCCGTCGACGGGGCCGGCGGCGCATAAGCGGCGACCGTCACCATCGGTCCGCGCAAGGCCAGCGTGCCCTTCGGCGTCAGCGAGGTTTCGCCGGCGATCGAGGTGCCAGGAATATCCCGCGGTGCGCCATGCGGGCCCGGCATGATCGGGACCGGCACGCCGTCAGCGCTTCGCCGCGCGCCGAACAGGCCGACCTCGCCGAACAAATAGACGTCGGTGAATCTGGCTTGTTCCACCGTCCATTGCGCGCTCGAGGCGATCTGCTCCGGCATCCGCCACAGGCCGATCACATGACGCAAGGACGGCAGGCGCGAGGCCACGTCGGCGTCGTTGAGCCGCAACGCCAACGGCGCGGGCGCGACCAGCGTGTCGAAAGCACCCTCGTTGATTTGTCGCTCCAGTGCCTCGCCATCAAAGGGGTGATGTAGAGCGAGCGTTCCGCCCGACAACAGCCAGAGCAGAAGCGATGAGGTCAAACCCGCGAAGGAAGAGGGCGCGAACGCGGACATCACCCTTGCGCCCTGGGGCACCCGGCTTTCGAGGAAAATCGCAAGTCCGCCGGCGATCAGGTTGAGATGGGTTCGCGGCACTGCGCGAAGTCCATCGGAGGTGACATCGAAGGAGACCAGCCCTGCCTTGCGCCCATCCTGAACGACGAGGCGGTCGGTTGACGATCCATTCGTCATGGCGGGGTCGAGCGAGGCCATGCCTTCCGGGAGATCCTCGCCGAAGCCGCAGACGTGACGGATGGAGAACGCCTCCGCCGCGGCGTTCATGGCGAGATCGGCGTGGCTGACGCCGTCGATCTTCGACATGGTCACGATCGCCCTCGCGCCGGTGCGGTTGAGCGCGGTGGTCAGTTCCGCCTGCCGCCATAGCTGCGGCAGCAGCGCGACGATCAGTCCGGCGCGATGGGCTGCGAGCAGCGTGAGCATGAACTCGATGGTGTTGGGAAGTTGCACCCCGATCACCGCGTTGATCGGCAGGCCCGCTTCGACAAAATGTGCCGCCAATGCCGAGATGGCGCGGTCGGCCTGGGCAAAGGTCAAGCGCCGCGGCGCGTGGCCGGTGATCCGGGCTTTGTTGATCGGGTCAACCAGCGCAAGCGCATCCGGTTGGCGTGCCAAAATCCGCTGAAACAAGCCGTCGAGCGTTGGCGATACGTTGGGAGTCGGCATCACGGGAGTTGGCTCGGCTGCGAATCGTTATGATCGAGACTACTTCGATTGCGGCGGTCGATACCACCAGGTTTCCGGAAGATAGCCGGTCAAAGCTGTGGCTTCCGGACGTTCTATGCGATTCCAGCGCGCGATCCATTGCTCGCTGATGTTAAAAACCGGGATGGCGTAAAAGCCGGACATCAGAACGCGATCCAGCGCACGCACCGCGGCCACAAAGACGTTGCGATCGCGTGCCGCCAGCATCTCACCGATCATGGCGTCGATCGCCGGATCCTTGCAGCCCATATAGTTGCGCGTGCCCGGAGTATCGGCGGCCTCGCTGCCCCAGTAAAAATACTGTTCATTGCCGGGTGAAAGCGATTGATCGAGGCGGTTCTGGATCATGTCGAAATCAAAACCGAGGCGGCGCTGATCGAACTGCACGGGATCGACCGCACGAACCCTGGCCTCGATCCCCGCACGCTTGAGGTCGCGCGAAAAGGCAAGTGCAATACGTTCCTGATCGCGCGTGGTCACCAAAATCTCGAAGCTGAAGGGCGTCTTGCTGTCGCGCTTCCGGAGCACCGCATGATCGAGCTCGTAACCGGCTTGCGAGAGTAAATCCAGCGCCTGCCGCAAGCTGGCGCGATCGCGGCCCGAGCCGTCGGTGACTGGCAGGCGGTAACTGCCGTCGAGAATGCCGGCAGGAATATGCGGCGCGAAGGGCTTCAAAAATTCCAGTTCGCGGGCGTCGGCGGCGCGGCCATAGGCGGAGAGCTCGGAACCGGCGAAGTAACCGGCCGAGCGGCCATAGATGCCGAAGAAGTAGTTGCGGTTGATCCATTCGAAATCGAACAGCAGCGTGAGCGCCTGACGGACGCGAATGTCCGCGAAAACCGGCCGGCGCGTGTTGAAAACCAGAAATTGGGAGGGCTGCGGCGTTCCGGGCTTGATGGTGTCCCGGATCACCTGGCCGCTACGGACGGCGGGAAAATCGTAGCCATCGTGCCAGCGCAGCGGTTCGGTCTCGACACGAAAATCATAGAGGCCGCGCCTGAAGGCTTCGAAGTAGCCGTTGGCCTCGCGATAGTAGTCGAGCCGGACCTCGTCGAAATTCCACAGGCCCCGGTTGGCCGGCAGATCACGCCCCCAATAATCGGGGTTTCGCGTCAGCGTGACGCTCACGCCGGGATTTACCGCAGTGACCCGGTACGGCCCCGAACCGATCGGGGCTGCCAGCGACGTCTCATCGAAGGTTGCGGCGTCGACGGCATGGCGCGGCAGGATCGGCATCAGGCCGAGGATCAAAGGCAGTTCGCGGTCCTGAGCACCTCCAAAATCGAATCTCACCGTGAGCGGGTCCGTCACCTCCGCCCTTGCTACTTTCGAATAATATTGCCGATAGTTGGGGCGTCCCTTGTCGCGCAGCAACGCCCAGGAGAACAGCACGTCATCGGCGGTGACCGGTTGCCCATCGGAGAAGCGGGCGCGTGGATCGAGATGGAAGGTGACGTAGCGCCTTTGCTCGTCGGTCTCGACGCTTCGGGCGACAAGCCCGTAGAGGGTGAAGGCTTCGTCGTTGCCCCGCGTCATCAGGCTTTCGAGCACGTAGCCGCTGATCTGCCGAACCGGCAATCCCTTCACGATCAGGGGATTGAGGCTGTCGAAGGTACCGAGAAGGCCCTGCACCAGCCTTCCGCCCTTCGGCGCCTCCGCCCTTGCGTAGGGCATGTGGGTGAAGGTCGCCGGCAGCGCGGGCGCGCCATGCATGGCAATTGCATAGCTTTCGGCCGCAACGGCCGTGTGATCGGTCAGCGTGCTGAAAACGAGCAGGCCAAACAGCGCCGCGGCGAGACGCCGACCGACCGGAACCCGCCGTTGCGCGCGCCGATTTGATTCGATCTGGTTCACAATTGACCTGTAACACGCTCGCCAGACTGGCATGGCGACGCGTCGTAATATGGCCCGTCGGCATTGATCTTTTCGTCCGCGCCTGTATGAAGACGTCCAATTGACCAGTCGGGCAGGGGCGGTCACGCATCCGCCTCAATTGGCAAGGAGACAGCCGCCAAAAATGGCCGGGTTTCGGCGCTTGAGCGGTTTTCGGCACTTCCGTTCAGAAAGGGTTTTCTGCAATGAATTTCCGTATGTTGGCCACGCCTATCTGGCCGCGTAAGCGCCTTTTCGCCTTGATGGCGGTTACGGCACTCGGTGCCGCGTTCCTTGCGTCCAACGTTTCGGCCCAGGCACAGGCTCCCACACCTGCGCCAAAAGCCAAGGCGAGGGCGCCCAAGGCGGCTCCCGCGGCACCAGCTCCCGCACCGTCGGCCCAGGGAGCGCCGGCTGCAACACCCGCCGCACCCGGAGCCCAGCCGCCGGCCGACCAACAGGTTCAATTGATCTACGCGCCCTGGACCAAGTTCTGTCTCAAGGGCCAGGATGCGAACGCGAAGCAGGTTTGCTTCACCGGCAAGGACGGCCGCATCGAGTCCGGCCAGCCGGTGATTGCCGCGGTCGTGATCGAGCCGGAAGGCGAGCCGAAGAAGATCCTTCGCGTGACGCTGCCGCTCGGCATGCTGCTCGTTCACGGCACCCGTATCATCATCGACAACAATCCGCCGGCGCAGAGCCCCTTCGTGATCTGCTTCCAGAACGGCTGCATGTCGGACTACGAAGTGACGCCTCAAATGCTCGACCAGATGAAGAAGGGCCAGAACCTCGTCGTTCAGGCGATCTCTTCCAACAACCAGCCGGTGACGCTGCCGCTGCCGCTTGGCGATTTCGCCAAGGCCTATGATGGCCCGCCGACCGATCCGAAGCAGTTCGAGGAAAACCAGAAGAAGCTGCAAGAGGAATTGCAGAAGCGTGCTGACGAAGCCCGCAAGAAGCTGGAGGCCGGCGGCCAGGCCGCCGCGCCAGCGGCCAAGTAAGCCATCTTGCATCGGCAGCAAAAAGGCGCTTCGAAAGAAGCGCTTTTTTTTGATGACCGTATTTTTAGCCGAGCCGTGCTTGGCTAATGCGGCGAATTTGAAGTTCCTATCAGTTTCGCCGTGAGTTCGTTATAGGAACTTCAAATTCAAAACCGCTACTCAAATCGACAAGTTGCCAGAGCTCCTTTGATTCCGAAGTTCGCATCGGAGGGGCCGCAATAGCTTGCGAACTTTGGAATCGGAGCTCTAGTTGAGCGACGGATTGCGTGGCCGGTAACCGCCGGACTTGTCCTTCACGAAAATCTCGGCGACCTGCGAATGCCGGATTGGCTGGCCGGAATCGTCGGGCAGGAGGTTCTGCTCTGAAACATAGGCCACGTACTCGGATTCCGAATTTTCGGCCAGCAGATGATAGAACGGCTGGTCCTTGTGGGGGCGGACCTCTTCGGGGATCGACAGCCACCACTCCTCGGTATTGTTGAATTCCGGATCGATATCGAAAATCACACCGCGGAAAGAAAAGATCCGGTGGCGGACAATCTGCCCGATCTGGAACTTGGCGGTGCGCGTTTTGATCATAGCTCGTCGATAGACCAGGATTGAGACCGATGCTAGAGGGCAAACCATCGAATTAACCTTAGCCGCTGATCCCACGCACGCCGCTAAATCGAGCGGGCGGTTGACGTTTCCGTAACGCCAAGGCCTGCCCGCGACGAGCGCCATGACGGTGCCAGCCCCTCGCGCATGGCCAGCCGTCGCAGCGGTCCGAATGAGCCGATCAGATGTAACCCGGCAGCGCGCAGCGATTGCATCGGCAGAAATGCGCTCAAGAGCGAGCGGTTGGCGAGATCGATGGCGAGGGTTCGGCTCATCACGTCGGGGCGTCGCGCGGAAGCATAACGGCCAAGCGCATCGGCTGAGCCGGGATCTTCACCCGCGGCCAAGGCGTCCCGCACGATATCGGCAATATCGGCGGCATCTCGAAGCCCCATATTGAGGCCTTGCGCACCGATCGGCGGCAGCACATGGGCGGCCTCGCCGGCAAGCACGGTACGCGCTTTGGCAAAATTGGCGGGCTGCTCGATGACAAGCGGAAACCGGCTTCGGCCCGGCTCAACGCGCATCTGCCCCAGGATCGAATGCGAGCGCGCTTCGACGGCGTCTGACAATTCCTCGTCGCTCAACGACATCAGTCGCTCGGCTTCCCTTGGCTCCGATACCCACACCACGCTCGAGCGACTGCCGGGCAGGGGCACAAAGACGCAAGGTCCGTGCGGCGTGTGAAATTCAGTCGAGATATTCCGATGGGGGCGGGAATGGCTGACATTGAAGGTCAGCGCGGACTGCTGAAGATCGCGGTGCCGGACAGCGATTCCTGCCGCCTCCCGGCAGAGCGAGTGTCTGCCGTCGGCGCCTACCACGAGCCGTGCCGACAATGGTTTTGCGCTCACAAACTCGATCGATACCGCATCTTCCCCGGAGTTGATCGCAGCCGCCTCGTCATCAAACCGCGTCAGACCGGAGAGATTGGCCGCGCGTTCTTCGAGCGCTGACACTAGCGCGCGGTTTTCGATGTTGTAGCCGAATACATCAAGGCCGATCTCGTCGCAGGAAAATTTGACCTCCGGCGCCCGGATCAGGCGCCCGGTATCGTCGACCAGCCGCATGACGCGCAGCTCCGTAGCCCTGTCCTTGCAGTTCGGCCAAACTTCCAGCCTCTGCAGGAAATCGATCGATCCGCCGAGGAGCGCCGTCGTCCTGTTGTCGGCGTAAGGCGACCGCCGGGCAATCAACGCGGTCCTTGCGCCGGACTGTGCAACCGCAATCGCGGCAGCCAACCCCGCCGGTCCGCCGCCGACCACGGCAACGTCATAAATCGCGGAATTCTCGTTCATACCCACGACATTTGACATTCCCGGCGGCATTTTCAAGCCCGCAGTCCAGATGTGCAAACCTCGCGATTCCTGATAGCAGTGAGCGCAAACGGGCGCATTTGACCGACATGGATCAGCAGACCGAACCTTCGCAATCCAAAGCCTCGGCGGGCCTGCGCGCAGCGGCATTTTCCGTGCATGTATTCACTGCGCTCGGCGCCGGTGTGGCGCTGCTGGCGCTGATGGAAGCCGTTCGCGAGCACTGGACCGCGATGTTCTGGTGGCTCGGCGTCGCACTTGTCATCGACGGCGTCGACGGCCCGATGGCACGCCGCCTCGACGTTGAGCGTCTCCAGCCAAACTGGTCAGGCGAGGTGCTCGACCTCGTGGTCGATTTCGTCACCTATGTCTTCGTGCCAGCCTACGCTATCGCCACCAGCGGCCTGCTGTGGCCGTTGGCCGCACCGGTGCTGGGGGTCGGAATTGCGGCCTCCGGCGCGCTTTATTTCGCCAACCGCCGTATGAAATCGGACGACAATCATTTCCGCGGCTTCCCCGGATTGTGGAACATGGCGGCGTTCTATCTGTTCTTGCTGCATTGGCCTCCGGTCGCATCAAGCCTTGCGGTCGCAGTCCTGGTCGCGCTCACCTTCATGCCGTTTCACGTCATTCATCCCGTCCGCGTCGCTCGTCTGCGCTGGTTGACGCTAAGCCTGATCGGTGCCGGCATTGCCCTGGCGGTGGTCACGTTGCTCGACGATTTTGAACCAGGCACCGCCGTGACGTCAGCGTTTTGTGCGATCGGGCTTTATGTGGTCGGCAGCGACAGCGCTATACGGTTGGTCAGGTCGTTCAAGACATGATCGCGCTGATAACGAGCCCGGAAGCCTGGGCGGCTCTCCTGACCCTGACGGCGCTCGAGATCGTTCTCGGCATCGACAATGTCATCTTTCTTTCCGTCATTGTCTCCGCCATTCCGCCCGCGCAAGCGACCCGCGCGCGACAGATCGGCCTTGCGCTCGCGCTGGTCTTTCGCATTGTGCTGCTGAGCGCTCTCGTGTGGCTGATCGGCCTGACCCGCGCCGTCGTCACCGTTCAGGATTTTGCCTTCTCATGGCGCGACCTCATCCTGATCGGCGGCGGCCTATTCCTGATCGCCAAGGCGACCTATGAAATCCATCACGAGGTCGAAGCACGCGAGGGTGCGCGCCCGGCCGCTTCCGGCGGGGCCGCGTTCTTCAGGGTGATACTCGAGATCATCGTCATCGATGCCGTTTTCTCGCTTGACTCGATCATCACCGCGATCGGCATGGCGCAGGAGCTTTCGATCATGATCGCGGCCGTCGTCATCGCCTGTGCGGTCATGTATGCTGCCGCGGGTCCGGTCGCCCGATTCGTCGCGGCGCATCCGACAACCAAAATGCTGGCACTGGCGTTTCTGGTTCTGATCGGCGTTGCGCTGGTCGCCGACGGATTCAAATTCCACATTCCACGCGGCTACATCTACTTCGCGATTGCGTTTTCGGCCGCCGTGGAATTCTTCAATGTGCTGGCCCGACGCAACCGCAGCAAAGTCTAGTCTAGTGATCCGATTCTGACATTCGCATCCTCCCCACCAGGCCGTTAACCAAGCCGGGCACGCCAGGTTGAGGCCCGCTGAGTTGACATTGAGACTTCGATGTCATTCGCTTGAGTTCAGCGAACCCACGATGGGAGAAAGGGCGATGACCAAGGCCGTGCGGGTGCACAAGATTGGTGGTCCGGAGGCCCTCATCTATGAGGATACGGACTTGCCCGCGCCGGGCCCCGGCGAGGTCCGTATCCGTCAGCATGCCGTCGGTCTGAACTTCATCGACACCTACTACCGCACCGGTCTTTACAAGGCGCCCGGTCTGCCTTTCATCGTCGGCAACGAAGCTGCGGGCGAAGTCATGGCGGTAGGGCCAGGCGGAACCCATTTTCATCCCGGCGATCGCGTCGCCTACTACGTGAATCTCGGCGCCTATGCCGGCGAACGCAACATCCCCTGGGAGCGGCTGGTCAAGCTGCCCGATCACATCACCTATGAGCAGGGCGCGGTGTTGATGCTGAAGGGGCTGACGGTCTGGTACCTTCTGCACAGGACTTTCAAGGTCGAACCGCATCATCGCGTGTTGATCCATGCGGCCGCCGGCGGCATTGGGCTGCTCGCCTGCCAGTGGGCAAGGGCGCTCGGCGCACACGTCATCGGCACCGTCGGCTCGAGGGCAAAGGCGGATCTGGCGCTCGCCAACGGCTGCGATCACGTCATCCTCTACAACGAGGAAGACTTCGTCGCGCGCGTCAAACAGATCAGCCGTAACGAGCTCTGCGACGTCGTCTATGACGGCGTCGGCAAATCGACCTTCCCGGGTTCGCTGTCGTGCCTCAAGCCGCGCGGCCTGTTTGTGAGCTTCGGCAACGCCTCGGGCCCTGTGCCGCCGTTTGCGATCGCCGAACTCAACAATCACGGCTCGCTGTTTGCGACCCGTCCCAAACTCAACGACTATATCGGCAAGCGTTCCGAATTGCTCGAAGGCGCGGACACGCTGTTTGCCGCGGTCATCAACGGCAAATTGCATGTGCCGATCAATCATGCCTACGCGCTTAAGGATGCAGCCAAGGCGCATGCCGACCTCGAGAGCAGGTCAACCACCGGCGCGTCGATCCTCAAGCCATAACTAAGCAACCCGACGCGCCACGCCGGCCTTGGCCAGCACGGTATCGAGACAATCGATCATCAGATCAATCTCGTGCCGCTTGACGTTGAGAGCCGGCATAAACCGCAAGGCATCGGGACGGGGCGCGTTCAGGAGCACGCCATCGTCCAGCGCCGCGGCCACGATCGATGACGCAATCGGCATCCGCAGATCGAGCGCGAGCAACAGTCCCCGTCCGCGCACTTCGCCGAGACCATGGCGCGCCGAGAGCCGCTGGAGCTCGCTCTCGAGGTAAAGCCCGTTTTCCGCCACCGATTTCAAGAAAGCGGGCGCTCCGACCTGCTCGAGCACGGCAAGACCCGCCGCGCACATCAGCGCATTGCCGTTGAATGTCCCGCCCTGGTCACCGTGCTCAAAGCAGGAGGCGGCCTCAGTCGCGAGCAGCGCCGCGAGCGGCACGCCGCCGCCGATCCCTTTGCCGAGCGTCATGATGTTGGGCGCAATCCCGGTATGCTCATAATGGAAGAGCTTGCCGGTGCGGCCCATGCCGGTCTGGATCTCATCGAAGATCAAGAGCAATCCGTGCGCCGTGGTCAGCGCGCGCAGGTCGCGCAGGAATTGATCGCTCGCGGGCCAGACGCCCGCTTCGCCCTGGATCGGTTCCAGCATGACGGCGACCGTGTTGTCGGTGATCAGCGCTTCGACGGAGGCGAGATCGTTCCATTTCGCTTTTCGAAAGCCGGAAACCTTCGGTTCGAACAACGGCTCGAAGGCTTTCTTGCCGGAGGCCGACATGGTCGCCAGTGTCCGGCCGTGAAAACCTCCTTCGAAGGTGATGATCTCGTAGGCGCCGTTCTTGTGCAGAGCGGCGTATTTCCGCGCGAGCTTGATCGCACCTTCATTGGCTTCGGCGCCCGAGTTGGCGAAGAACACGCGGTCGAAGCAACTCACATCCGTGAGTGCCTTGGCAAGCTTCAGGCTGGCATCGTTGTGGAAAGCCGGGCTCGGCGTGATCAGCCGTTTGGCCTGCGCCGAAATTGCTTCCGCAAGCACAGACGGTGAGTGGCCAAGGCAGTTCACGGCCCAACCCTGGATGAAATCGAGATAGCGTTTTCCCGTGTCGTCCCAGAGATACGAACCCTTGCCGCGTACGAAAACGATCGGCGGGCGGGCGGTGATCTCCATCAGCGCGTCGAACGAATGCGTGGTTGGCGTCATCTCGAACTCTCCTTGCGGTTTTTGCGGGAAGGGGACCGAAAAGCAAGAAGGCCGCACCTTTCTGGGTGCGGCCTTCTCGAGAACCTTGCTGATTTATCTGATCAGCGTCGTCGTCGGACATGGCGCACCCCATCGTCGTCACGGCGGTGACGGCGGCAGGCGGCGCGGGCAATGGTCCGGTTCGAAATCATGGGCTGCGCTGATACAGCTTGCGGCCGTATGCTGTCAAGCGGCTCAAAACCCTGCGACCGATCCGTGCAGGTCGTATTCGTCGGATCGTTCGATCTTTGCCGTGACGATTTCGCCGACTTTCAGAGGCCTGCGGCTCGTGACATAGACCGCGCCGTCGATCTCCGGCGCGTCGGCCTTTGAGCGTCCTTTGGCGACGGTCGGACCGACTTCGTCGATGATGACTTGTTGTCGGGTGCCGACCTTGCGCTTCAAGCGTCGTACCGAAATCTTCTGCTGCCGCGCCATCAGCGCCTTCCAGCGTTCCTGTTTGACCTCATCAGCAACGGCATGCCCAAGCGCGTTGGCGGGAGCCCCTGCCACAGGTTCATATTTGAAGCAGCCAAGGCGGTCGATCTCGGCTTCCTCAAGCCAGTCGAGCAACTCGGCAAAATCGGCGTCGGTCTCGCCGGGAAAACCAACGATGAACGTAGAGCGCAAGGCGAGATCGGGGCACTCCGCGCGCCAGCTCCTGATACGCGCCAGCGTCTTTTCCTGCGCGGCCGGACGCTTCATCGCCTTCAGAATTTCCGGGCTTGCGTGCTGGAACGGGATATCGAGATAAGGCAGCACCTTGCCCTCGTTCATGAGGCCGATGACCTCGTCGACATGGGGGTAGGGGTAGACATATTGCAGCCGTACCCAAACGCCGAATTCGCCGAGCGCCTGCGCCAGATCGAAAAATTTGGCGCGGACTTCGCGATCCCTCCAGGGACTGGTCGCATATTTGATGTCGACGCCATAGGCGGAGGTGTCCTGCGAGATGACAAGTAATTCCTTGACGCCGGCATCGACCAGCCGCTCGGCCTCGCGGAGCACGTCGTTCGCCGGGCGCGACACCAGATCGCCGCGCAATTTCGGGATGATGCAGAAGGAGCAGCGGTTATTGCAGCCTTCGGAAATCTTAAGATACGCGTAATGCCGCGGCGTCAGCTTGATGCCCTGCGGCGGCACCAGATCAAGATGCGGGTTGTGGGCCGGCGGCACCGCGCGATGCACGGCTTCGAGCACGCTTTCATATTGCTGCGGACCCGTGATCGACAACACGCCGGGATAGGCTTGCTCGATCTGGTCGGGCTCGGCGCCCATGCAACCGGTGACAATCACCTTGCCGTTTTCGGCCATCGCATCGCCGATGGCGGAGAGCGATTCCTGCTTGGCACTGTCGAGAAAACCGCACGTATTGACGATGACCAGATCGGCGCCATCGTGCTTGCGCGCCAGTTCATAGCCTTCGGCGCGCAGTCGCGTGATGATGCGCTCGGAATCCACCAACGCCTTTGGGCATCCAAGCGAAACAAAGCTGACTTTAGGCGCGGCGGCCTGCGACATTTTTGAGCTGTCCAGATAAATAATGGGCAGGAGCTAATCCCAATCCTGCTCAAATACAAGGCTTTGAGACCCACAGTCTCGGCGTACTATGAACGGCGAGGAATGCGGGTAAACGATGGGCGCCGAGTCGTCTCCAAAAATTGCGATTGTCGACGAAAGCCCGGTCCGCGCTGCAATTCTCGAACAGGGATTGCGGGAGGCGGGCTACACCAATGTCGTGCGCATCGAAGAGATGCAGAAGCTGCAGAACCGCATCCACGCACTCGAGCCCGACGTCATCGTGATCGACCTGGAAAATCCCAGCCGCGACCTTCTGGAGCAGATGTTTCAGGTCAGCCGAGCCGTGCGGCGGCCGATCGCGATGTTCGTCAATCAAAGCGACGCCGCTGCAATTCAAGCGTCCGTTGATGCCGGCGTTTCCGCCTATATCGTCGACGGTTTGAAGAAGGAGCGGCTCAAACCGATCCTTGATCTCTGCATTTCCCGTTTCAATGCCTTCGCCAAGCTTCAGGACGAGCTCGATCGGGCCAGGTCGGCCCTGGAAGACCGCAAGGTGATCGACCGTGCAAAGGGCATCCTGATGAAGCTGAAAGGCCTAAGCGAAGACGAGGCCTATGGGCTGCTGCGATCAACCGCCATGCGTGAAAAGAAAAAAATCGGCGAGATCGCCCAGTCGATCCTGACGGCGTCGGAGCTCCTGAAGTGACGACGGTTTTTTCCCGATGGGCATCGGTTTGGCGCTCATATCGGCGATGTGAGCAGAAAATAGGCATCAATACACTCTGCCAAAAAAATAATCTTGCTGCCCAATATTCATAAGATCGGGCAATCGACCCGCTCACCGCACGTCGAATAGAAGCCTTTGAAAAGGCGACATATTTAATCCGGGCGTCGTTATGGCACGCAACTTGTATTGTTGCAGTGCAGCCAGCGCCGCTGATGGCGATTGGCTTCCATCGGAGATGGATGTCCGCAGCAACGAGGCTGACCGGATCGCGAGAGCGAAGTTCGACAAGGCGCCGGCGCCTCCGTCGAACTTCCGAGCGATCGCACATTCTTCGCCCGTCGTGACCCACGCAGGCGCGTGACAGCTGGAGCCTCGATATGGACTACGTAAGACCTACCGACGTTGTTAATTCGATGATTGACGCCAGCCTGAAGAAGCTGGCGCTTCCTCCGCGCGACCTTCTGATCCGCGGCATTCTCTCGGGCGCGCTGTTGGGCGCGGCGACGACCCTCGCTATGACCGGCGCGGCGACCACAGGCCAGCCACTGGTGGGCGCTCTGATCTTTCCCGTCGCCCTCATTATCATCGTTCTGTTGAACCTCGAGCTGGTGACGGGCAGTTTCGCGCTGGTGCCGCTCGCGCGGTTGGAGGGCCGCGCTGGCTGGGGCGCCGTTGTGGCCAACTGGTCGTGGGTCTATCTGGCGAACCTGATTGGTAGCATCGCGTTTGGACTGCTGATCGCGATCTCGCTGACCAACGCGGGCAAGGCGGAGGTAACCGGGGTTGCCGCGAAGATCGTTTCGATCGCCGAAAGCAAGACGATTGCCAACGAAGCGCTCGGCGCAGCCGGCATGGTCTCGCTCTTTGTCAAAGGGATCCTCTGCAACTGGCTGGTGAGCCTGGGCGTCGTCATGGCCATGACGTCGAACTCGACGATCGGAAAGATGTTCGCGACGTGGTGGGCCATCTTCCTTTTCTTCGCGCTCGGCTTCGAACACGCCGTGGTCAACATGTTCCTGATTCCAACCGGCATGCTGCTCGGCGCCAAGGTTGGAATGTATGACTGGTGGGTCTGGAACCAGATCCCCGTCACGCTCGGCAACATCGTCGGCGGCTTCCTGTGCACAGGCCTTGCGATCTACGCGACCTACAAGCCCACCGAAGCGTCCTCCGCAGCGCCAGCCGTCACAGCACCGAAGGCTCTCGCGTTATGATGATGGATACTCTGGCCGTCGACTTTACCGACGAGCAGAAGCGATATCTGGAAGGCTTCACGAGCGGCTTGCAGATCAGCCGGGTGGGGCGAGGTCTGGGCGGTGGTGTCGTCAAGAGCGGCGCCGGCGCGAGCGAGCCCACCGGACCCGACGCCGCGCACATCAAGGCGCAAGATCAGATTCTGGCGTCGGGCAAAAAACTCGCCGACCAGGAGAAGTTCAAACGCGAGGAGCATCCGTTCGATGCCTATCCGCGTCTGAAGCAGCAGGCGCTGACCAACGCGCCGCCGTCGCCGGCGGATAATTTCCGCTGGCGCTATTACGGCCTGTTCTACGTGGCGCCGGCGCAGGATGCCTTCATGTGCCGGGTGCGCATCCCCGGCGGCCTCCTGAATGCATTTCAGCTGCGTGGTCTCGCGGCGATCGCCGATGACCTTGGCGGCGGCTATGCCGACATCACGACGCGGGCGAATGTGCAGATCCGCGAGATCCCGGCGGGGCAGGCGGCCGAGATGCTGCTGCGGCTGTCGGAGATCGGCCTGACCTCGCGCGGCGCGGGCGCCGACAACATCCGCAACATCACCGGCAGTCCGACCGCCGGCATCGATCCGCAGGAGCTGATCGATACCCGGCCGCTCGCGCATGAGCTGCACCACTACATCCTCAATCACCGCGAGCTCTACGGCCTGCCGCGCAAGTTCAACATCGCCTTCGACGGCGGCGGCCGGATTTCCGTGCTGGAGGACACCAACGACATCGGCTTCGCCGCCATTGCGGTCGGACCCGGCGAGGCAGTGCCGGAAGGAGTCTATTTCCGCATGCAGCTCGGCGGCATCACCGGCCACGGCACCTTCGCGGCCGATACGGGGGTCATCGTGCGCCCGGACGAATGCGTGCCCGTCGCCGTGGCGGTGGTGCGCGCCTTCATCGAGCACGGCGACCGCACCGACCGCAAGAAAGCGCGGATGAAATACGTCATCGACCGGCTCGGTCTCGACGGCTACATGGCCGAAGTCGAAAAGCAGCTCGGCGCCAAGCTCACGCGCCTGCCGCTCGATGCATGCCTGCCGCGTCCGAAGCGGCTGAAGGACGGCC
>NZ_DAHUXJ010000058.1 GCF_027307225.1 Bradyrhizobium sp.
AAGTACAGGCCCATCGCGAAACTCCTTTTCGTGCGCGTGGTGGCTCACGAGTCGGGGCGTTTCGTCGATGGGCCACTGCTGGAAATGTCAAACTTCTACTGCCACCCCGGCAGAGCCGGGGGGTCTCCCATTGGACTAGAATCATATAATTGGCTAGTGCTCCTTTGATTCCGAAGTTCGTAAACGTGGAGCCGCAATATGATACGAACTTCGGAATCGGAGCACTAGGGACGATCGGCCGCCAGGACACGAATGCCTGATTGCGCGGTGATTCTGAATTTTAGGATTCTCCGGCCGGCAGGCCGCCGTCGGCTTTTGAACGTCAGGGAAGACGTGCCAGATCGACTTTAGGCGGCTGCGTCCAGTTCGGCTTCGGCATCGAGATCGGCGATGACGTCCTCGAACGCGGAGATCGCCTGCTGAACCGCCGCGATCTGCATCAACTCCCAGCTGCTGACCGGCCCGTTGCGGTTCTGAAGCGCGACTACCAGGTCCCGCCGCTGCTCCTTGAGCTGGACGAGCGGCAAGCCGTGGTCCGGCAAATGTTTCAACATGATGCTTCAACCCCTCAATTGCACGAAACCCCGCTATACCGGGATTGGTCTGAAGTTCGCTTACAAAAGCCGCGCAAATTTTAACGACCGCCAAAACGGAGCCAAATTGCAGCCTTTCCCGGCAAAACCGGGCTGCCGCTGGTCGGTTTGGCCGCATTGCCAACCGATTTTTGGCCGACGATATTTCTAACGAGATGTTCTCGTCCTGGCGTTGATGCCCCGGAGATCCCCTATGCACGGAAAGATTGTGGTCGTGACCGGCGCCTCGGGCGCGCTCGGCCGGGTCGTGGTGGCTTCGGCGCTTGCCAAAGACGCGATGGTCGCCGGCATCGATTACGCCGCATCGGCGATCAAACCCACCGCCGAACGGATCGAGTTGGGCGGCGTCGACCTGACCGATGCCGCCGCGGCCAACAAGGCGATCGATGCAGCCGTTTCGCATTTCGGCAGGCTGGACGCGTTGGTCAATATCGCCGGCGGCTTTGCCTACGAGACGGCGGTCGAGAGCGATCCAAAGACCTGGCAACGAATGTACGCGCTGAATGTCCTGACCGCGCTGAACGCCTGTCGATCGGCGATCCCTCACCTCTGCAAATCCAATGCCGGTCGGATCGTCAATGTCGGCGCGATGGGCGCGATCCAGGCAGGCGCCGGCATGGGCGCCTATGCGGCGTCGAAAGCGGGCGTACACCGCCTCACCGAGGCCCTTGCCGCCGAATGGAAGGGCAAGATCACCGTGAACGCCGTTCTGCCATCGACGATCGACACCACCGCCAACCGCACCAGCATGCCGGATGCGGACTTTGCGAAATGGGTCAGGCCGGAAGAGCTGGCCGAAGTCATCCTGTTTCTCGTGAGCGGTGCGGCAAGCGCGGTTACGGGGGCGCTACTTCCGGTCAACGGACGCGTGTAGGGCGCGCCCTGGTCACCGCCCTTGATGCCGTCAAGCATCTCGGCAGTGATGTGGTAGAGCCCATTTCTGATCATCTTACGCCCGCAATCGATCCCTTTGGCGGAATACCTGCACAAGCACTGCCCGATCAATTCCGGCCAGAGTTAGAAGGCTGATCTGGGGTAAAATGAGCCGGTGAGTCGCTCAGACCCGTTCCGGAAAGTTTCGTCTTGGAAACCGCGCTCTATCTGCCCGTCAAACGCTTTCTCGAAAAGCTTGGCTTTACGGTCAAGGGCGAGATCGGCGGCTGCGATCTCGTCGCACTTTCCGGCGACGAGCCTCCGGTCGTGGTGATCGGCGAACTCAAGCTTTCCTTCAATCTCGAACTGATCTTGCAGGCGGTCGATCGCGCCGCTGCGAGCGACGAAGTCTGGCTCGCCGCCAAATTCTCCGAACGCGGCAAGGGCCGGGAGAGCGACGCGCGCTATCGCAATCTCTGCCGCCGCCTCGGTTTCGGGATGCTTGCGGTCACAAAATCGGGCACGGTCGAGGTGATCGTCTCTCCGACCACAACGCCTCGCCGCGACAACAAACGGCGCTCGCGCCTGATCGCCGAGCATCGCAAGCGCCAGGGCGATCCTGCACTCGGCGGCAGCACCCGCGCCCCGATCATGACCGCCTATCGCCAGCAGGCGCTGGCCTGCGCCTCTGCGCTATCGCCCGGCGCACGCAAAGTGCGTGATCTCAAGCCTGCGATTCCAGACGCGTCAAAGATTCTGCTGCACAACGTGTATGGCTGGTTCGAACGCATTGAGCGCGGGGTCTATGCTCTGACCGACGCAGGACGTGCGGCGCTCAAACGCTGGCCGCAGCAACCGATCGAGCCCGCCGGCGTTGAGGTCGCACCGTGATTGACCGCATGCACAGCCGACCCTGCATAGCTGAGTTGTCACACCAGTTTCATATTGCAATGCACCATAACCATCCCTAGATATCGGCCGCGACAATGATGGGGTCGGCGATGAGCCAGGATTGGAATACGAAATATGGACCGCGGCGCGTTCGGCGTGATCCGCCTACGCTCGAGGAGGCGATCTTCGCGGCGGCCGGCATCACCGAGGACCTGAGCGAGCAGGCGGAAATCGCGGCCTCGCTGATGGGCATGCCGATCGAGGCGGTCACTGCCGAAGTCAAGAAGACGAGCCGCATCCAGGCACGTTCCGCAACCCGCGTGATCGCCGGCGAGCAGGGCGCGCAGCGTTCTGTCGTGGTCGAACGTCGCGTGGTGCGCAAATTCGGCAACGATAAGCGGACCGGCACTTAAGGCAATTGCGGCGCGTCCAGAAGTCGGCGCCGCCGTTCGCCCGCTACGCAATCTTCCAGCCGTAAAGCCCCAGGAAGAATTTCCAGCAAGCGCGATTAAACTGGATGACCGCGCGGGCGGCATTGATCGGCGTGATAGCTGCCGCTCGCACCTTTTCCGGCTGAGGCTGCTGTTCCAGGTCAATCGTCCCTGCGGATTCGCCATGACGGAAGGTCAGATGCGCGCCAAACTTGTTGGCGAGCGCCCGCATCGCGTCGTTCTGCGCGCCAGTGGTAATCCGCAACGTGCGATAGCCTTCGGTCCGCGCTTCCTCGATCAGCTTTCGGAATAAAATGCTGCCGATGCGCTTGCGACGAAGGTCCGCCTCCACGCTAAAAGCAATCTCGGGCTGAAGGTCCTGTGCCGTTTCCGGTGGATGAAGTTCCGCGGCGCCTCGCACCACGCCGTCTTCGAGATAGGCGATGACGAGCGTACCGTCGCTCGCGCATTTCGCGGCATATCGCTCGATGAAGCTATGATCGATGAAACCGTGGAACCGGTCATGGCGGCTTGCATGATCAAGCCTCAACAGATGCTCACGCAATAGCGTCAGCGTTTCCCGCTGGCTGAGCGCCCGAACCGTGCCCTTGGCAACGGTCGAAGCGGCAACGTCTTGGTAGTTCACGTCCAATCTCCTCGTGGCAGCCCTCGAGGAGGCGTCGAATCCCTAGACCACTCATATTGTGCATTGCAACATGAAATGCAAGGCCGCGTTCGGCCCCGGCGCGATCATCGTTAATCGCCGCGATTGCAGCCCGAGCTAGAGGACCATCTGGGTCTGCGTCACCACCGCGACGAGCTTGCCGTCTTCGGTTTCAAGCCGCGTTTGCCAGACCTGCGTGCGCCGCCCGCGATGGATCGGCGTCGCGGTCGCAATGACGGTCATCCCCTCCTTCGCGCCGCCGATGAAGTTCGTCTTGCTTTCGATGGTTGTCGTACCTTTGGCATCCTCGGGTAAATTGATCACCGTTGCGGCCGCGCCCACCGAGTCCGCAAATGCCATCACCGCTCCGCCATGAACGATGTGGCCGAGCGTACAGAGGTCGGGACGGACCAGCATGCGCGCCACGACGCGGTCCTTGCCGGCTTCGACGAAGGTCACGCCCTTCAATTCCGCAAACGGCATCTTCATTGATTGAATTTTTTCAAGCGGCGTCATTCGCTGTCCTCCCACGCGCGCATTTCAAAGCCCGGACGCGAGGTTTTCAACTGCCACCTAGTGTCCCGATTCCGAAGTTCGTAGCATTTTACGGAGCCACGTTTCGAACTTCGAAACCGAAGAAACACTGGCGGCTACACCTTTTCCACCCCGCACCATTCGGCGATGAAGAGCGCCGTAGCCTTGGTCGATTTGCGCAAGGATTCGAGATCGACATATTCGTTGAAGCCGTGCATTGCCGCGCCGCTCGCACCAAAACACAGAGACGGAATGTTGTGGTTCAACCCGTAGAAGCGCGTGTCCGTCAGCGCGGTGAAGGCAAGTTCCGGCACCGCGCCGCCGTAAACCGCGTCATATGCTTTCGCGAAGGCGGCTTCCGCCTCCGACGAGTCCTTCAGCTCATAGCCCTCCGAAAGAAACCCGCACCATTCCACGCCGGGCGGATTGTTGGCGAGGAAGCGATGGCCTCGCGATGCCGCGGCGACGGACTTCAGAATCTCTTCCTGACAGTCGGCCACAGACCAGCCGGGCAGAATTGCGATCCGGCAATCGACGTCACACCACGCTGGCACGCTCGAGGCCCAGTCGCCGCCCTTGATGATACCGGGATTGAGGTTGATTGGATGAGTTACCTTGCCGAAGTGGCGATCGGCTTTGGCGCGCTCATTCCATTCGGCCTCGAGTTGCTGCAGCGATTGAATCAGGTGATACGCCGCAGTGATGGCGTTCGATCCACTGCCCGCCTCGAACACATGAACGGGATGACCGCGCACCTTCAGGCGAAACCAGATCACGCCGACCTGCGAGCGCACCATCTTGCCATTGGTCGGCTCCGGTATCAAACAGGCGTCAGCCCGATAGCCGCGCTGCAATGTTGAGAGCGCGCCGAGACCCGTGCTTTCCTCTTCAATGACCGACTGAAAATGAATCCGCGCAGCCGGCTTGAGGCCGGCGGCCCTGATCGCGTCGAGCGCATAAAGCGCGCCAATGGTGCCGGACTTCATGTCGCACGCGCCACGCCCGTACATGCGACCGTCCTTTACGACCGGAGCGAACGGCGGCGTTTCCCACATGTCGCGCGGTCCGGCGGGGACGACATCGCAGTGGCCTTGCAGGATCAGCGACCTGCCGCGGTCACTCGCCGGCCGATAGGTGCCGACAACGGTGCGAGCTTTGGAGAAATCGTGCTCGATCGGGCCAAAGCCGCGCAGTTCCCTGAGGTCCTCGACATCGATGTGCCAGTCGTCGACTTCGTAGCCGCGCTCGCGCAGGAGGTCGGCGATCATGTCCTGACACGGGCCCTCCGCGCCGCGCGTCGAAGGAATCGCGACAAAATCGCGGGTCGTCGCCAATTGCGCGTCAAAATTGGCATCGACCGCATCCTGGATCTTCTGTGTGATATCGTCTGAGTTCATCGCCCCGGAGTTCCCCGTCAGTCCTGACCAGGCGATTATAGCAGCGAACCTCGCCCGGCATACTCGGTGTGGTTTGAGAATCACCGCCGTCTCGATAGACTCTGTTTCTGGACTTTGCTGCCACGGGAAAATCTTCGATGACCGAACGTCATGTCACATTCTTGCCCGCGCGCTTCGGCAACCGGGTCGCGACGGGAAAGCTCGCTTTCCTGGCCGTTTTGGGACTGCTGGCGTTTGCCTCCGCGGCTCAAGCGACGGTTCTCTCGCGTGAGCAGGACATCCTCGATTTGAAGCTCGGGCAGCGCGTAAGAATCGACGACGGAACGTGTCCCGCGGGCCAGATCAAGGAAGTGTCGGGTGCCAAGATGGGAGAAGCCGGGGTGGTTCGGGCGCGGAAGTGCGTCCCCCGCACCGGGCCCAAGATGAAACCGGACCGGCCGGTGAGGTAGAGACGGACCGCCGCCTCAAATCAGAAAGGCCGGTCGATTCCAATGGCCTCATCAGTCATTCGGACGAGTTCGCCCCATGACTGACAGGGACGCGGGCAAGCCGCAAAAGCTTTCCAGGGACTGACGGCGCCGAAAAAACGACTCGTTCGCTATTGGATGAACTCGCCGCATTTCTGCACCGTACTGTCGGCTGCTCCCCAAGGCATGATCGGCACCGACGAGGTCGAATTCTTTGGCGAACCTTCGATCAGCTTGTCCGAGTAGACCATGTAGACCAGCACATTGCGCTTGGCATCGCAGCCACGAACGATCTGCATCTTCTTGAAGAAGAAAGAGCGACGTTGCCGGAACATGTCGTCGCCCTGCCCCAGCTTTTCCTTGAAATGGATGGGCCCGATCTGACTGCACGACAGCGAAATATCCGAGACCTGCTCGGCCACGCCCAGCCAGCCCTTGACGCCGCCCTTCTCGGGCACCGTGAAGTGACAGGCCACGCCCTCAACCTCGGGATCGTCAACGCCATAGGTCGCAAGCTTGTCGTTGGGGCTGAGCAATTTGAACACCGTGGAACGGCGAAAGATCAAGTCGGGCTCGTCCGCCGCTAGGGCAGCCGTTGCCGCCGAGGCCAGCAGAGCTGCCATCAGCAACAGGAGGCTGATTCTCAATCTTCGGTCATAAGTTTGCCGTGGGGCGCATGGCATGGAAGCCTCCTCTAACCTGACTGCGATGACGTGAACACCTTCGTCCCCGAAGATCGGGATCAAAAGGGTCGGCAACCCGTTGATCGACCGCGGGTTTGACTGGGAACCCGGGTCGATCGACGGCTGATGGTAATGGGTGCGGATTTTCCAACGGAGCTGTCAAATGAGGTGGACCCCCGATGTAGGGGCCGGCCGGCCCGGCGGAAAGGTCCTGAATTAGCGTGGCGTTAACATTAAGTGAGGCTTTTTTGTTACGCTTGGGGACAGATCACCGCTTCCAAGGCGTTCAACTGGTGAAGGCGTACCTCGTCTGCAACACTCAACCAGAAGCTGGAAAACGGAAGGCACACGCGTGAGCGGACACGGGGTTGGCTTTAGGGGTGGGCGGTTTTGGCAGTTCGCCATTTTTGCGGCGGCCGGAACGATGGGCCTCGCGCCGCAAGCGAAAGCTACCATCTACTATTGGGAAGATTCAGCGCCCGTCGTCAGGGAGCCAGCACCGAAGGCACAGCAGCGCCACGCCAAGGGAGCCCACCATGGCGATAAAAAGACTCGTGCCGTTCTTCAGAAAGAATTCAAACCGCAAGGGCCGCTGATTATTTCGATTTCCATCGCGCAGCAAAAGCTGCGCCTTTACGACGCCAACGGCCTGTACGCGGAATCGCCTGTTTCGACGGGTATGTCCGGCCACCCGACCCCGATGGGCGTTTTCAGCATCATCCAGAAGCAGAAATTCCACAAATCCAACATCTACAGCGGCGCACCGATGCCGTTCATGCAGCGGATCACCTGGTCTGGCGTCGCCATGCACGCCGGCGTGCTGCCGGGTTATCCGGCCTCGCACGGCTGCATTCGTATGCCCACGGCCTTCGCCGTCAAGATGTATGGCTGGACCCGGATGGGCGCGCGCGTCATCATCACGCCGGGTGATATAACCCCTGCGGGCTTCTCTCATCCCTTGCTTGCGACGATCAAGGCCGCGCCACAGCCGGTGACGATGCAGGAGAGCAAGACGGACATGGCTGCGGTTCAAGCGCCGGAAAAGCCGGTCGAGCCAGAGGCAAGCGCGCTGGCGAACGCCACCGAAGCGAAATTCGAATTGCGATCCAGGATCGCTCACGTCGAGCCAATCAAATCCGCTACCGAGGAGACCCTACCTTCGGCGGCATTGAAGACCGCCGACGCCAGCGGCGCACTGCCGGCGGCGCTCATAACGAACGAAGCGACTGGCGGTGTCCCGGCGAGCGACCCTGCACCGCAGGCTGCTCAGGCAACCGCCTCCGATCAGCAAACCTCGAAAGCCACGACTGCAACGAGCGCTCCGAAATCGGCGATTGATCCGAGCACCGCAAAGCGCGACGATGTGACTTCCTCGGACGCAAAGCCGGCCGAGAGTGCCGACGCGTCATCCTCAAAGACTGAGTCTGCCTCAAAGCTTGAGACCGCACCCGCAAAAAACGCCGCCAAGCACAACGACGCGCGAGCCGCAAGGGCGGCAAGCGGCTCTCCAGCCGAGGCGCCAAAGAGCGATGTCACGGCGGAAGTTCCGAGCCAGAAGCCGACCGATGCCGCACCCGCGGTCGCTGCCACGCCGCCGGTCGATCATGCAACCTCGCCCGCGGCAACGGCTGAGGCGCCGCTCAAGGATGACCTCAAGAGCGACTTTGCCAAGTCTGCTTCGCCGAAGGCCGATGCAGGCTTTGCGTTCCGGGGCTCAGGGCAGATTGCGGTCTTCGTCAGCCGCAAGGACTCGAAACTCTACATCCGGCAGAATTTCGCGCCGCTGTTCCAGATTCCGGTGACGATTACGGCCGACACGCGTCCGCTCGGCACGCATATTTTCACCGCGCAGGTCGATAGCCACGACGCCAATGTCTTGCATTGGTCGGTGGTGTCGCTGCCCGCCCTGTCGAAATCGGCCGAGCGCCACGCCGGAGAACGCACTTCTCGCGGCCACAGATTCGTGGGCGCGGCCCGGGCCGAAGCCAAGCCGCTACCTGTACCCGACACGCCCGCCGAAGCGCTGGACCGCCTCAGCCTGCCTCCCGAAGTCATGGCCAAGATCTACGATGCGGTCTCCACCGGTGGATCGATCATCGTCTCCGACCAGGGCATCGCCGCGGGCGAAACCGGCGAGGGAACGGATTTCATCGTCTCCCTGCGCTAGTGGTCCGATTCTAACATTCGCATCCCTTCTCAGCAGGTACCTTTGCGAATGTTAGAATCAAAGGACCACTAGCAATTATATGTTTCTAGTGGAGTTTCGGATTTGACATTCGCGTTTCGCGAGTTCGCGGCGAGGCGGGTAGCGAATGTCAAATCCACTCCACTAGCGCCTTTTTCAGGCGCTCGCAGCAAGGGAAAACCGGCTCCTCCTTTTCCGCGTCATGCGCTAAAAGACCGCCGGCATGGACCAATCCCCGACACTGACTTCGGCGCTGAGATCGCAATCTGGCACAGGCCGCGATGCGCTGGCGCCGCTTACCTTTCTTGGCTGGCGGCTGGGACTGACCGCAATTGTCGCAGGCCTTGCGGCCTCGTTTTTTCTCTGCGGCTACGCGCTGGTCTACTGGCGCAATGCCGATATGGATCTGATGGTCGTCTACAACGCGCTTGTTCTCAACGACGGCAAGCCGCAGCAATTCTTCGACCACACCGGCTATGTCACCATTCTTTCCGTGAAGGCCTGGTTCGAGATGTTGCACGCGTTCGGCCTTCTCGGCTCATGGTCGCTGTCGACCATGCCTCCGGCCTCCAATCCCCAAGCCTTCGATGCTGCCATGACCGACGCCATTCGCGCCGGTCGCCTGCTCGCCTGGCTGACCGCAAGCGCCTGTGTGCTGATCTTTGCCAGCCTGATCCGTGCCGTCGTCCGCGACCGGCGTCTTGCCCTGATCGCAACTTTTGCATTCGCCTTTTCCGGCGGGATTGCCGTGCATGAGCGGATCCTGCGTACCGAACTCGTGGCGGCGTGCCCGGTCATTTTCGCGCTGATGATTTTGATTGTGGTCGGGCGCCGCGCCAGTGTCGCGCGTCCGCTGTGGATGGCGCTCGCCGCCGCGCTTTGCATGCTGGGGCTGGAAAACAAGGTGCAAGCGGTCCTCCTGATCGCGGCACTGCCCTTTCTCAGCCTACCGTTTGGAGGCGCACAAGGCGCGAGCGTCGCCTTCTGGCGCGACGGCCGATCCGCGTTTCTACCGGCCCTTGTCGCGGTGGTTGCCGCGATCGTCGCGGTATGGATGGCATGGCCGCTCATCACGACCGGCTTCGACCGTTCGCTGCTTGATGCGGCCGGATTTCACGCATTGCTGCTTGGCCGCTTTGGAATCTATCAACTGCTGCTTCTCGTCGTGATCGGCGCATGCCTGCTGACCTATGCGGCACTCTGGCGGATCAGCGCGGCAGAGACCGTAACGTCGATGGCTGCCGTCGCGGCGGGTGCATCGCTAGCGCTGCTGATGCTCAACATCGACTACAACGCCAACAACGTAATTGCAGTCTTCAATCCACTGGAGAAGATGCTGAAGTTCGTCGATGCCGGAACGTCTGCGGCGGCAAGCCAATCAAGTGCCAGTGCCATCTTCCGGCTTTTGCTCGATGGTCTCGCCTCGGTCGCGGCACGCTATTCTTTCGTCTTGCACTCGTCTCCTCGCCCCACCGTTTTCATCACTTGGCTGATCGTGCCGGGTATCGTCTATGCAAGGCTACGCGGCGAGAGGCAGGCCGCGATCCAGGCCTTCCTGCTGCTGATGGCAGCGGTCGGCATCGATGCGCTCGGCGTGCGGCGAGGGCTGAAGTCCGAATACTTCATCTTCACCGACCCCTTGATCATCCTCGCCGGCGCGCTGCTGCTCGATCGGATGCCCGACCTGCGCTTTCAAAAATGGGCCTATCCGATCGCGCTGGTTCTTTTCACCCTGCAGATCGCGATCAGTCAGGCCGAGCCGGTCAAATACGCCTTCATGCGCCGCGGGCCAGAATCGATATGCGAGTGGAACCAGTATTACCTGCCGCTGATGCCGCTGCCCTGGTGCCCCGCAGGGCGAAGCTGATATCCGTTCTCGCGCTGGGAACCGCAGCACCGGAGAAGCTCGGACCCGCCAAAGCCGATATGGCGTTAAGCCGCAACTCGGCTATGATGGATCAGGTGGGGAAACCGCGCGCAGAAGGCGCGGTCAGAGCGCAAGGAAAACCAGGATGCGGACGGCGGCAGGACTAATCGTTGCAGGCGTGATTTCATTTTGCGCGAGCGGAGCGGCATGGTCGCAAACCCCGCCCGCCAAGACCGACGCCAAGCCCGCTGCTACCCAGGCTACCGCCGCAACACCTGTGCCGGCGGCCCCCACCCTAAACAAGATGCCGTGTTCCAATCCCGACGCACTTGGAATCAGCCGCGTCGTTGAGGTCGACACCACGGGCGGCCCCGGATTCGGCTTCGAGCACTTCAAGCAGCTCGACTTCCTGCGCGACAAGGAGGTCGTGCTGACCTTTGACGACGGCCCGTGGCCGGAGAACACGCCCGCCGTCCTCAAGGCTCTCGCCAACGAGTGCACGACCGGGATTTTCTTTTCGATCGGCAAACACGCGACCTACTATCCCGAAATTCTCAAGGAGGTTGCCGCGGCCGGCCACACCATCGGGACCCACACCTGGTCGCACGCGAATCTCAACAACAAGAAGCTGACCGAAGACCAGCGCAAGGAAGAGATCGAGAAGGGCTTCTCGGCCGTGAAGTGGGCGCTCGGGGGCGTCGCGCCTGCCCCGTTCTTCCGCTTCCCCGCGCTGCAACATCCGCCGGAGATGGTGACCTATCTCGGCACGCGGAATATCGCGATCTTCTCCTGCGACCTCGATTCCTTTGACTTCAAAGCAAAGAACGCGCAGCAGGTCATCGACGTCACGATGAAGAAGCTCGACAAGCTCGGCAAGGGCATCATCCTGCTGCACGATTTCCACAAGCATACCGCCGAGGCGTTGCCTACCTTGCTGCGCAGATTGAAGGAAGGCGGCTACAAGGTCGTGTGGATGAAGCCCAAGGCGCCCGTTCAAACGCTTCCGCAATACGACGAAGAACTTCTGAAGGACACCAAGCTGCCTACCGTGAGCACACGGCCGGTATCGAGCGTGGTGCAGACGATTTCGGAATAGCGCCTCACCGGGTCGCGACAGCACTGTGACGGTATTCAAGATCGATGGCTACGTGATCGTGTCCGCCGACGGGATGTTGGCGGATACGAGCCACGTGATGCCGGAAACGCTGAAATTCGAGGGCGACAAGCAGTTCTTTACGGCCGCGCTCGATTCCGCCGAGCTGATCGTCCATGGCCGTCATTCGGAAGAGGGCCAGCCGAATTCGCCGCATCGAAAACGGATTATCCTGACGCGTAAGGTCGCCGGCACCGCCCACGACCCCTCCAATCCGAAAGCGACACTCTGGAATCCGGCCGGCGCGTCGTTCGAGGCGGCATGCGACCATGCCGGCATTCATTCGGGTACGATTGCGATCATTGGCGGACCTAACGTGTTCGACATGTTCTTGGACCGCTACGACACGTTCTGGCTTTCGGAAGCCCCAAAGGTCCGCTTGCCCGGCGGAGAGCCCGTGTTCTTAGGCGTGCCCCGTCTGACGCCGCGGCAAATCCTGGCGCAGCACGGCCTTAAGCCGGGCGAAAGCCAGATTCTCGACGAAACCAACGGCGTCACGGTGACGCCTTGGCGACGAGCGGAGGGGCCGCAATCGCTTGCGAACTTCGGAATCGGAGCTCTAGACGTCGTAGGCCGGCTCGACGGCCTTGGCCATTCGGCCGCTCCCCGCGATCATGAGTAAGGCGCCGATCAGCGACAGATTTTTCAGCGCCTGGAACATATTGTTTGTCGCTTCGGCCCCGGTCTGATTCCAGAAATCGTGGAAATAGAACGTCGCAGCCGCCACGAACAGCGCCAGTACGATCGCAAAGAAGCGCGCGCCAAAGTTCACGGCGATCATGACACCGCAGATCACTTCGATCGCACCCGACGCAATCGCCAGGATATTGGCCATCGGCATGCCCGTGAGACTCTCGAGCTGGGCGGTATAGGGAGCTACGATCGCCGGGAGGATGATCTTCTGTGTCATCTGCGCCGTCGCCGACACGTTCATGAGCTTCAGGGCTCCGGACAACACGAACAGCACGGAGAACAGAATTCGTCCAAGTGTAACAAGCGCTGGCATCATCGGCCTCTCTGGGTCGTTGGCTCAGGGATCGCTAAACGATTATGGGGGTTCCGCGCTGGCTTTTCAAACGGTCAATCGATGCCTTCTCGCCCTACCCGAACAACGACGGCTGCAGCCGCCCTGTCGGCTCCTGGGCCTCCACGGCGGCTATCGCCGTCATATTGAGGATGCCGCGTGCGGTGACCGATGGTGTGAGAATGTGCGCCGGCCGTGACGTTCCGATGAGGATCGGACCCACCGGCAGAGCATCGGCCACCGACTTGATCATCTGATAGGCGACGTTGGCGGTGTCGAGGTTAGGCATGACCAGCACATTTGCCTCGCCTTCAAGGTTGGAATGCGGCAGGACCAGCCTGCGGGCCGCCTCGGAAAGCGCGGTATCGCCCTGCATTTCGCCGTCCGCCTCGATCTCCGGATGCTTCTCGCGCAACAACGCCGTCGCGCGGCGCATCTTGCGAGAGGAATCCGTGTCAAAGCTGCCGAAATCGGAATGCGACACGAAGGCGATCTTGGGCTTGATGTTGAAGCGCTGAACGTGAACCGCTGCCAGCGCCGCCATTTCGGCGATTTCCTCGGCGCTTGGATTCGGGCGCACCTGGGTATCGGCGATGAAATAGGACCCCTTGCGCGTGATCAGCAGGGAAAGCGCCGCGAAGTCGCTTACCCCCGGCCGGAAGCCAATGATTTCGCGCACGTGGCGCAAATGGCTCCGATAGCCGCCCTCGACGCCGCAGATCATGGCGTCAGCCTCACCGCGGCTGACCGCGAGCGCAGCAATGACGGTAGCATTGGTCCGAACCATCGTTCGCGCGGCATCCGGCGTCACGCCATGCCGGCCGGCGATGTTGATGTACGATTGGACGTAGGAACGATAACGGGGATCGTCCTCGGGATTGATGAGGTCGAAATCCTTGCCGGCCTTGATCGCGAGGCCAAACCGCTTGATCCGCGCTTCGACCACTGAAGGCCGGCCGACGAGGATCGGCCGCGCGACGTTCTCTTCCAGCACCACCTGCGCCGCATGCAACACACGCTCGTCTTCGCCCTCGGCGTAGATCACCCGGACCGGCTGGCTCTTTGCCTTGGCGAAAATCGGCTTCATGATCAGCCCGGAGCGGAACGCGAAGCGCTCGAGGTGGACTGCGTATTCCTCGAATTTCGCGATCGGCCGCGTTGCCACGCCGGAATCCATCGCCGCTTTGGCGACCGCCGGCGCGATGCGCAGGATCAAGCGCGGATCGAACGGACCCGGAATGAGCGAGCCCGGGCCAAAGCCTTGTGCCTGGCCGGTGTCGAAGCCCGGCGTGAGCGCATCGACCGGCGGATCGCGTGCCAGTTGTGCGATCGCATCCACCGCTGCTTTCTTCATTTCCTCATTGATTGCGGTCGCACCGACATCGAGCGCGCCGCGGAAGATGAACGGAAAGCACAGAACGTTGTTGACCTGGTTGGGAAAGTCAGACCGACCGGTGCAGATCATCGCATCGGGGCGCGCCTTTCGCGCTTCGTCCGGCATGATCTCCGGATCCGGATTAGCGAGCGCCATCACCAGCGGCTGGGCGGCCATCTGCTTGACCATCTCGGGCTTCAGCACGTTGGGCGCGGAAAGGCCGAGGAAGATATCAGCGCCGGAAATGACGTCGGCGAGTACGCGCTTGTCGGTCTTCTGCGCGTAGACCGACTTCCAGCGATCCATCAGCTTGGCGCGGCCTTCGTAGACGACGCCTTCGATATCGCAGACCCAGATGTTTTCACGCTTGGCACCCATCGACACCAGCAGATTGAGACAGGCGAGCGCCGCAGCGCCTGCACCCGAGCAGACGATCTTGACGTCGGACAGTTTCTTGCCGTTCAGGAACAGAGCGTTGGTGATAGCCGCACCGACGATGATCGCCGTGCCATGCTGATCATCGTGGAAGACCGGAATTTTCATCCGCTCCTTGAGCTGGGCTTCGATCTCAAAGCAGTCCGGTCCCTTGATGTCCTCAAGGTTTATGCCGCCAAAGGTCGGTTCGAGGGCTGCGACCGTCTCGACCACGCGCTCAATGGTGTCGGCGGCAATCTCGATATCGAAGACATCGATGCCGGCGAACTTCTTGAACAGGACCGCCTTGCCTTCCATGACCGGCTTGGAGGCGAGCGGCCCGATATTCCCGAGGCCGAGCACGGCGGTGCCGTTGGTGACCACCGCAACCAGGTTGGCGCGCGAGGTGAGAGACGCCGCTTCTGCCGGGTTCTTGGCGATTTCGGTACAGGCGTACGCGACGCCCGGCGAATAGGCGAGAGCGAGATCGCGCTGGTTTGCGAGCGGCTTGGTCGCCTGGATCTCGAGCTTGCCCGGCCGCGGCAGCCGGTGATAAGCGAGCGCCGCGGCGTGAAGTTCGTCGGAATAGGACATTCGCTTCCCCCGGGGGCGCACTATGCCCCGAAACAATGTTTTTCGGTGGTATCTGCCGTTCAGTTTTGTGGCAAATTGAGCCGGATGTGAAGCTCGCGCAACTGTTTCGGCGTGACCTCGGAGGGAGCGCCCATCATCAGGTCTTCCGCCCGCTGGTTCATCGGGAACAGCACGACTTCGCGCAAGTTCTCTTCGCCACATAACAGCATGACGATCCGGTCGATGCCGGGCGCGATGCCGCCGTGCGGCGGTGCTCCGAGCGAAAGCGCCCGCAGCATGCCGCCGAATTTCGCCTCCAGGACGTCCTCCGGGTAGCCTGCAATCGCAAACGCCTTCTTCATCACATCGGGACGATGATTGCGGATTGCTCCCGACGATAGCTCCGTACCATTGCAGACGATGTCGTACTGAATGGCCTTCAGGCCCAGCAGCTTTTCGTGGTCGTTCGGATCGAGCTTCAAGAACTCTTCCGGCTCGATGTTCGGCATCGAGAACGGGTTGTGCGAGAAGTCGATCTTCTTCTCTTCCTCATTCCAGTCGAACATCGGGAAGTCGACGATCCAGCAGAACATGAACTGGCCCTTCTCGACCAGGTTCAACTCCTCGCCGAGCCTGGTGCGGGCAAGGCCTGCGAACTTCCAGAACTTGTCGGGATCGCCGGCAACGAAGAACGCAGCATCGCCTTCCTTCAATCCGAGTTGCGCACGGATTGCTTCTGTGCGCTCCGGACCGATATTGTTCGCGAGCGGGCCTGCGCCCTCGCCGCCTTCGCGCCAGAAGATATAACCAAGTCCGGGTTGGCCCTCGCCTTGCGCCCAGGAATTCATCCGGTCGCAGAAGGCGCGCGAGCCGCCGCCCTCACCGGGGATCGCCCACACCTGGTTCTTCGGGTCTTCCAGCATTCGCGCGAACACTTTGAAACCGGAGCCGCGGAAATGCTCCGACACGACCTGCATCTCGATGGGATTGCGCAGGTCCGGCTTGTCGGTGCCGTATTTGCTCACCGCGGTCGCGTACGGAATCATCGGGAATTTCGCGGTGACGGACTTTCCTTCCGCGAACTCCTCGAACACGCCGCGCATGACAGGCTCGACCGCGTTGAACACGTCTTCCTGGGTGACGAAGCTCATCTCGATATCGAGCTGGTAGAATTCGCCCGGCGAGCGGTCGGCGCGCGCGTCCTCATCGCGGAAGCACGGCGCGATCTGGAAATAGCGATCAAAGCCCGCCACCATCGTGAGCTGCTTGAACTGCTGGGGCGCCTGCGGCAGCGCATAGAACTTGCCCGGATGCAGCCGCGACGGCACCAGGAAGTCGCGGGCGCCCTCCGGCGAGGACGCTGTGAGGATCGGAGTCTGGAACTCGAAGAACCCCTGGTCTTTCATCCGCTTGCGGATGGAATCGATAATCTGGCCGCGCTTGATGATATTTTGATGCAGCTTGTCGCGGCGAAGGTCGAGGAACCGGTACTTGAGCCTGATATCTTCAGGATATTCCTGCTCGCCGAACACCGGCATCGGCAGCTCGGCCGCCGGTCCAAGCACTTCGATTTCGGTGGCATAGACCTCGACCAGCCCAGTCGCCAGTTCCAGGTTGTCGGTACCATCCGGCCGCCGCCGCACCTTGCCGTCGATCCGGACCACCCATTCCGAGCGCAGTTTTTCTGCCACTTTGAAAGCCGGCGAATCCGGGTCAGCGACGCATTGCGTCAGACCGTAATGGTCACGCAGATCGACGAACAGGACCCCGCCATGGTCGCGAATGCGATGGCACCAGCCGGACAAGCGAACGTTCTGGCCGATGTCGCTCTCCCGGAGCGCGCCGCAGGTATGGGACCGGTAACGATGCATCGAGTTTCCATCAATCAAGTGTCGGAGGGGTCGAATCGAGCTACCCCAGGGGCCTGCCCAAAGAGGTTGAGGGTTTACCCGAGGCCGTCATGCGCGGCAACCGACCAAAGCCGCTCCGGGAGGCGCAAAAAGCGGAAACCGTGCCCTGATCCAGGCGAGCGATTGTCTAATCGCCACATATGCCTATCTTGATGACATGACCGTGCATTTCCCCTTCCAGAACACCTACGCCGCGCTGCCGGAGGGCTTTTTTGCCCGCGTGACCCCAACGCCCGTGGCCGCGCCCCGGCTCATCAAGCTGAACCGGCCGCTGGCGGTCCGGCTTGGACTTGATCCCGATATGCTCGAGAGCCCGGAAGGGGTGGAAATCCTCGCCGGCAAGCGCGTCCCGAACGGTGCCGACCCCATCGCCATGGCCTATGCCGGCCACCAGTTTGGCTATTTCGTTCCGCAGCTGGGCGACGGCCGCGCCATCCTGCTTGGCGAAGTCGTCGATATCGACGGTGTCCGGCGCGATATCCAGCTCAAAGGCTCTGGCCCCACCCCGTACTCCCGCCGCGGCGACGGCCGCGCCGCGCTCGGTCCGGTCCTGCGCGAGTACATCGTCAGCGAGGCAATGGCGGCGCTGGGAATTCCGACCACGCGATCGCTTGCGGCGACCATCACCGGTGAAAGTGTCATGCGCGAAACGGTGCTACCGGGCGCCGTGCTGGCCCGCGTGGCCTCGAGCCATATCCGCGTCGGTACATTCCAGTACTTTGCGGCCCGCGGCGACACCGAGGGCATCAAGCGTCTCGCCGACCATGCCATTGCCCGGCACTATCCGAATGCTGCCGGTGCCGACCGTCCCTATCACGCCTTGCTCGAGGGCGTGATCGCACGACAGGCCGACCTGGTCGCGCGCTGGCTGCTCGTCGGCTTCATTCACGGTGTCATGAATACCGACAACACGTCGATCTCCGGCGAAACGATCGACTACGGACCTTGCGCGTTCCTCGATCACTACGATCCGGCGGCGGTGTTTTCCTCGATCGACGAACACGGCCGTTACGCCTACGCCAACCAACCTCGCATTGCGCTCTGGAATCTGACGCGGCTCGCCGAATGCCTGCTGTCGCTGTTTTCGGACGACAAAGACAAGGCGATCGAACAAGCCCAGAGCATTCTCGGCGAGTTTCCGGGGAGATTTACCTTGGCCTATCAGGCCGGGCTGCGGCAGAAAATCGGCATGTTCACCAGACGGGACGGCGACGAGGCCCTGGCGCAAGACCTCCTGGACACCATGGCCAAAGGTCAGGCCGACTTCACCGTCACATTCCGCCGGCTCAGCGATGCCGCGGAGGATGCCAACCGCGATTCGGACGTCCGTCAGCTTTTTGCGGACCCCTCAGCCTATGACGACTGGGTGGCGCGATGGCGGCAACGCATCGGCGGCGAACCGCAAACGCCAGCCCAACGCGCATCGGCCATGCGGGCCGTCAACCCGGCTTTCATCCCGCGCAACCACCGGATCGAGGCGGTGATCGCGGCTGCCATCGGCCGCGACGATTTTGCGCCGTTCGAAAAGCTCCTCGCGGTTCTCTCGAAACCCTATGACGTGCAGCCCGCGTTTGCCGATTACGCCACCCCTCCTGAACCGGATCAGCGCGTGCTCCGGACATTTTGCGGCACATAGATCGTTAACCTTCCACCGAACATTGGGCGGGCTACGCCGCGCGAAGCGTCGAAAATTAAGGAGCGTTCAATCGCTTTCCAGCAAACCTGCCGGTTTGTTTGGGGGACCTTTACGTGGACGCACTCGTTTTCGAATTCATGGGCCTGGCGATGCTTGGACTCTGCGTCATCGTACTGGCCGTTCCCGCCGCGAGGCGGCCGTCGGATCGCCGCGTGAGCGGCTCCTGATCGAGCTGAGGCCAGAAAAATCGCCCGAACGGCTGCGCCGTTCGGCGACCGTTTGCCTTGAATGACGCGCCCGGCGTAGAATTCAGGTCTCGATTTCGCCGCAACGCCCTTGACATATCAGCGCTTTCGGCCGAACGCCCTTCGGTAAAGCGTGATGGACCGTTTATGGATCTAATTACCACGACTGCGGAACTCTCTGCCCTCTGTGATCGCCTCGCCAAGCACCGGGTCATCACGGTCGATACTGAATTCCTTCGCGAGACCACCTACTACCCCCTGCTGTGCGTCGTGCAAATGGCGAGCGCGGAGGAAGCGGCGGTGATCGATGCGCTGGCCGAAGGCATCGACCTCAAGTCCTTTTTTGAATTGATGTCCAACGAGAAGGTGCTGAAGGTCTTTCACGCCGCCCGCCAGGACATCGAGATCGTCTGGCACCGCGCCGGCATCGTTCCTCACCCGATTTTCGACACGCAGGTGGCCGCCATGGCGCTCGGCTATGGCGACTCAATTGCATATGACGCGCTGGTCGAGCGCGTCACCGGCCATCGCCCCGACAAGACCCATCGCTTTACCGATTGGTCGCGGCGTCCGTTGACGGACGACCAGACGCACTACGCGCTGGCCGACGTCACCCATCTGCGCGACGTGTTCGCAGCGCTCGATGCCGATCTCAGAAAGCGTGGCCGCGGCGATTGGGTCAGCGAGGAGATGGAGGTTCTGACGAGCCCCAGGACTTATGACTTTCATCCTGAGCGCGCCTGGGAGCGTCTCAAGACTCGGGTGCGCAAGCCAAAGGAACTGGCCGTACTGATCGAGGTCGCCGCGTGGCGCGAGCAGGAAGCGCAAAGCCGGGACGTTCCGCGCGGCCGCATCCTGAAGGACGACGCCGTCGGCGATATCGCCACCCACGCACCGACCAATCTTGAAAGGCTGGCTCATCTGCGCTCGCTGCCGAAAGGGTTCGACCGCTCGAAATGGGGCGCTGATATCGTCGCGGCTGTGCAGCGCGGCCTCGCGCGTGATCTTTCGGCGCTGCCAAGAATCGAAAAGCCGCGCAGTAATTCCAACGGCGCAGCGGTTGTCGAATTGCTCAAGGTCCTGCTGCGCATGACGTCGGAACGTCACGCAGTTGCAAGCAAGGTCATCGCGACCGTCGACGATCTCGAACAGATCGCGGCCGATGACAACGCCGACGTCGGTGCCCTGCACGGCTGGCGCCGGGAATTGTTCGGCGAAGCGGCGCTCGCGCTCAAGCAGGGCCGACTCGCGCTCGCGATCGAGAAAGGCCGGGTTGTAAAAGTTGATCGGCCCTAACGAAAACGAGCAGTGGGTCCAAGGCCCCTTACCGCCGTCAGTGCTGCTGCTTGCGAACGCTTTCGCGGCCTTCGATACTTCCGCGAGCGCCATCGATAGAAAATAAGCGCCGGCATGCAACTCGCCGAGCGCCTTGCAAAATGTCTTCCGTCGCGTCATGCTACTTCAACGAGAACTTTCTACGGCTTTCAACTCATCCTGTTTTGCCGATCAAGCGCAGCGCCGTTCGGCCTAGTGCCCACTTTCCGAAGTCCGTGTTACATCTCAGCATGACCTGTTACGGGCTTCGGAAAGCTATGGGCTACTCACAAACTTATTGATTCCAGTGTCGCTTTTCTATTTTGAAGTTCCTGAACAGAATTCGTCGCTCGTGGTGCAGGAACTTCAAATAGGCGACACTAGCGCCGCGGCACCTACCACTTGAGCTCCAGGCCCATCGTCGCCTGATGGGATTGATAGGCGGAACGGAATTTGCCGTCGTAATCGAGATAGAGCCGCGCGGTATTGCTCAGGCTGACCGAAAGCGCAGCTCCGGTATCCGCGCCATACCGGCTTTCACCGATCCCCTGCACCAGGAGACTTTGCGGCCCCAGGCTGACGGTGACCGCACCCAGCTTTTGCTCGAAATTGTCGACGAATTTGCCGTAGGCCGAAAGATCCAGGATCTTTTGATCGACGATCCAGTAGTGGCCGATTTCCGCGCCAAGCAGCATCTGCGAGCGTTCGAGCGTCGCGCCGGTCACCGAAACCGGGTCCAGGCCGCCCATTTCCTGGAACGAGCCGGTCGACGCGCGAATATATTCAAGCGCAGCCCTCGGCACGATCCGACTCTGGTCCAGCGTCCAGAAGTAACTGAGTTCCGTCAGCGCACCATCGATCTGGCCGTTGTAACCCGCAGTCGCCATGCCCAGCGGGGTGTCGCGGCTGGAGCCGATCTTTCCAAAGCCATGAACCAGCGCGACTGCCCACGTCCACGGTCCCTTGTCGATCGATGCGTTGAAGCCGAGTTGGGTTAGATCGAGGGTCGCCGATTGCATCGCTGGCGCCACATCGATACCGGTCCGGCTTTGGTCGATCGAGAAACCGACGTTCACCCCCGGCGCAATGCGGGCCCCGAATCCAGCCACCCCGCCGCTGGTCCGGCGCTCGTCGCCAAAGAAATTGAGTTGCGGGCCGGTCTTGCTGGCGATGCCGTAGAGTTCACCCCAGCTTCGGAATGGCTGGCCGTCCAGGGTCTCCGAGGCGCCTCCGCCTCCCGGATTGCTGCGCGACGTGCGTCCGAAGCCACCGCTCGCCTGATCGCCGAGTCGCTCCAGGAAGTTGCTGCCGAGGTTCACAACCGACGCACCGGCTGACATGTCGGTCATCGGAATCGACGGCGTAGGCGACGGCGCGGGTGTTGGTGTCGGCGGAGGGGCCAGGCTTTGCGCCCGAGCGTCCGTCGCCGAGAGCCAAACGGCCAAGGCCATGACGAGGAAAAGCGCCGTTCCCGGCCAGCGGCGCTCTCCCGCTGATGACCGCCATAACCGGCCCATTCGACGCCATTCCCAAAAATTGGGCGTGCCAGCCCGACAACACTAATTTGGTTTCAATCGGGGAATTTGGTCGCAGTTCTGCAACAGCGTCAATCGCTGTTAACCCAGCTCTGACGGCAATTGCCGGCCCTTGTTGTCTCCAGGTCACACCCGCCGGCAGCCGCCTAAAGCCCGGCTGCGGATTTTTCCAAGCACCCCAGAAGCTTGCTAAGGCGCAAAATTCGTGTTGCAATCCCTATCACAATCGGAATTCGGCCGATCGACTGTGCGTTTCGCTACTAGGAAATTCAGCAGACATCCGGAAGGCCCGCTTGTGGCGCGGCACGCAGATCGCGTGGCGCGTCTTCTTTATGTCTAGACCAGGAGACAGGCGATGCAAAAAGGCACCGTCAAGTGGTTCAACCCGACGAAGGGTTATGGGTTCATCAAGCCGATGGTCGGCGATAAGGACGTGTTCGTCCATATCTCGGCGGTCGAGCGCGCTGGGCTCACCACCCTTAACGAGAATCAGGTTATCGAATACGACCTTGTTGAGAATCGCGGCAAGAGTTCCGCGGAAAATCTCAAGGTCTCCTAAGCCTCGTCACGATCCGCGCAAGCAATCTTGATGGACCCCCCGGCCTAGCCGGGGGATTTTGTTATTCGTTATCCGCTTGTAGGTCGCGGCGCGATCAACGTGCCGGCGGAATCGGCATCGCCGCTTACCCGGCAGATTGCACCATCCAGCCGAAGTTTTCCGCTGGCGAGGAGTCGCAAAGCGTTCGGGTAGATCTGGTGCTCGATCGACAGAATTCGCGTCGACAATGTCTCCGGCGTATCGTCGTCGCGAACTTCCACCACCCCTTGCATCACAATTGGTCCCGCGTCGGTTTCCGGCGTCACGAAGTGGACGGTCGCGCCAGATACTTTGACCCCGGCATTCAAAGCCTGCGCGTGGGGATCAAGACCCGGGAACGATGGCAGCAGCGAAGGATGGATATTGAGCATCTTGCCATACCAAGCTTGAACGAATTCGGCGGTGAACAGCCGCATGAAGCCGGCAAGACAAATCAGACCGATCCGGTGTTTCTGAAGGGCCGACTGCAGGACCGTTTCGAACGCGGCGCGATCTTTTCCGAATGACTTGCTTTCGATCGTAACCGTCTGGATGCCTTCTGCAGCGGCCAAGGCAAGTCCCGCCGCATCGGTACGGTTTGAAATCACTACCGCGATCTCAGCCGGAAATCCGTCCACCTTGGCGGCCTTGATCAAGGCGACCATGTTCGAACCACGTCCTGAAATCAGGATGGCGACGCGGGGCTTCGGATCCCCACCCTGCGGGCCGGGCTTTACCATGAGAGATCGAGGTGACCGTTATAGACCACGCGATGCTCGCCCTGCGCCGGAATGATCTCGCCCAGCACCGCGACGCTCTCGCCGGCATCGGTGAGAATGCGCGCGGCCGCTTCGGCCGCACCGGATTCGACCACCGCAATCATGCCGATCCCGCAATTGAAGGTGCGCAACAGTTCAAGCTCGGCGACGTGGCCCTGCTCGGCGAGCCACTTGAAAACCGGCAACACAGGAAGCCTGGCCAGATCAATGCCGACGCCCAAATGCTTCGGCAGCACACGCGGAATGTTGTCGGTGAATCCGCCGCCGGTGATGTGTGCAAGCGCCTTGACGGCCCCGGTCTCGCGGATCGCCCGCAGGCAAGACTTCACATAGAGCCTCGTCGGAGCGAGCAATGCGCCGCCAAGCGTCATGACCGGCGAAAACGGCGCGGGCGCATCGAAGCCGAGACCGGAAGCTTCCACGATCCTGCGCACCAGCGAAAACCCGTTGGAGTGAACACCCGACGAGGCCAGCCCAAGCACGGTATCGCCAGCGGCAACATCGGCGCGTGGCAGCAATGAGCCGCGCTCGGCGGCACCGACGGCAAAGCCGGCAAGATCGTAATCGCCGGCCTTGTAGAGCCCTGGCATTTCGGCGGTCTCGCCCCCGATCAGCGCGCAGCCGGATTCGCGGCAACCCTCCGCAATACCGGCAACGATCGAAGCGGCCGCCTCCGGGTCAAGCTTGCCGCAGGCAAAATAGTCGAGAAAGAACAGCGGCTCCGCACCCTGTACCACGAGGTCGTTGACCGACATGGCCACAAGGTCGATGCCGATGCCGCCATGCAGTCCGGTGTCGATCGCGATCTTGACCTTGGTGCCGACCCCGTCGGTTGCCGCTACCAGAACCGGGTCCTCGAAGCCCGCGGCCTTAAGATCGAACAATCCGCCAAAGCCGCCGATTTCGGCCTCGGTGCCCGAGCGCGCCGTCGTGCGAACCATCGGCTTGATCAGGTCGACCAGCCGGTTGCCCGCATCGATATCGACCCCCGAATCCGCGTAAGTGAGCCCGTTTTTGCGCTCGGCCATAACCTATTCCAGTTGATGACGGCTGGGTTACGTCGGATTTGGCTTATGTGCAATGGTGGCAGGCGCGTACTATGTAGACAAGGGCTGGTTCACCTCACAAAGACTGGATAAATGCAGGGAATCGGGCCGGTAGCTGGGAAACGACCGCGTTGAGTATTCCGAATATCATTACGCTGGGGCGCATCATCTTGGTGCCCATCATCATCTGGGCGATTGCCTCCAACCAGATGGAAATCGCATTTTCGATCTTCGTCATCGCAGGCGTGAGTGACGCGGTCGACGGATTCCTTGCCAAGCGCTTCAACATGGCAAGCGAACTCGGCGCGCTACTCGATCCGCTCGCCGACAAGGCCCTGCTGGTTTCGATCTATGTAGCGCTCGGCATCTGGGGCGCGGTGCCGCGCTGGATCGTGATCCTCGTCGTCTCGCGCGATTTCATGATCGTGACGGCGGTGATTGTATCATGGTTATTCGACAAGCCTGTCGAAATGAAACCGCTAATGGTTTCCAAGCTCAACACGGTAGCGCAGGTGGCGCTTGCCGCAGTCATCCTGGCCTCGCTCGCTTTCGGTTTCAAACCGATGCCGTATGACGCAGTACTGATGGGATTGGTAACAGTCTTTACTTTGGTTTCCGTATCCCTCTATCTCGTCGAGTGGGTGCGGCACATGAGCACGATCGACGCGCGCTAGTACCGCCGATCTGAAGTCCCTGCACCACAAGCGGCGAATTCGATCAGGGACTTCAGATCGATAAAGCGGTACTAGAATCAATAAGTTTGTGAGTAGCCCATGGCTTTCCGAAGTTCGTGAAGGTGGGCACTAGATCCTTTTTGATCGTAGGCATTTTCAGGTTAGACAAGTAGCTGCCCCAGTATGGAGAGGGAGTTAGGTGGCAGGCCGCGTTCAACCTCGTCAACTCGCGTTTTCGCTGGCGCACGCGGAAAGCTTTACGCGCGATGACTTTCTCGAGGGACCGGCGAACGCGGCAGGCCTTGCTCTGATCGATCGGTGGCCGGACTGGCCAAACCGGGTGATGTTCCTGCTCGGTCCAGAGGGCTCCGGCAAAAGTCATCTCGCCGCGATCTGGGCCGAACAATCCGGAGCTCGCTCGATCTCGGCTCACGCGCTGACACCGACGGAAGTTCCGGGCGCATTGGCGACCGGCGTGCTTGTCGTCGAGGATATCAAAGCCGCCATCGACGAACGCGCGTTGTTCCATTTGCTCAACCTTGCGCGGGAAGACAACGCCTTCGTCTTGATGACGGCGCGCGCAGCACCGAGCGAGGTCGAGCTGCGCGATTTGCGATCGAGGCTGCGTGCGGTTCCGACGGTGCAGTTGCTGCCGCCGGACGATCACCTGTTCCGCGCCCTGATCGTCAAATTCTGCGCAGACCGTCAACTTGCCATCGATGAAACGGTTGTGAGTTATCTCGTGCACCGCATCGAGCGTTCCTATGCCGCCTTGCGGCGTGCCGTCGAGTTATTGGATACCGAAGCCTTGCGGCTCGGCAGGCCGGTCACAAGGGCATTGGCGGCGGAGCTGCTCCGCAACAACGGCTGACCGGAGAGGCGCTTCCCATCTTGACGTAAGCCGGCACGGGAACATCAATGTCATTGAAACGTCACCGAGAAATCGGATCGTTCCCGCCATCCTTACCGGGCTTGAGATGAAATGGATCGAAGCTTGATGGAATCAACCCAAGCCATTGTAATTAATGAAAAAGATACCAGCGCCCCCAGCACGCCGGCGATCGGCTCCGGCCCCGAGCGTTTCATAAACCGGGAGCTTTCCTGGCTCCACTTCAATCGCCGCGTCCTGGAGGAATCGGTCAACCCGAGCCACCCAGCGCTGGAGCGGGTCCGCTTCCTGTCGATTTCCGCCAACAACCTTGACGAGTTCTTCATGGTTCGCGTCGCCGGTCTCAAGGCGCAGGTACGTGAAGGCATCACCGAGCGCAGCCCCGACGGACTGACCCCGGGAGAGCAGCTGACCCTGATCAACGAGACCGTTTCCCGGCTTGCGAAAGACCAGCAGGCGATCTGGAGGGACCTGCACAAGATTCTGGCCGATGTGGGCATCGTGCTGGTCGAAAGCCGCGACGTCAGCAAGCCCGAGCGCGCCTGGATCGAGGATCACTTCCTCCACAACATCTTTCCGCTGCTGACGCCGCTGGCGATCGACCCGGCCCATCCCTTTCCGTTCATTCCAAGCCTGGGTTTTACGGTCGCCCTGCAACTGGCGCGGACGGCCGACGGCAAGACGATGAATGCGCTCATTCGCATGCCCGGCAAGATCGATCGCTTTATTCGTCTGCCCGCCGGCAAGGATGGCGTGGTGCGGCTGATCACGCTGGAGCAGGCGACAGGTCTTTTCATCGGCCGGCTATTTCCCGGCTACACCGTCAAAGGCCAGGGTGCGTTCCGCATCATTCGAGACTCCGAACTCGAAATCGAGGAAGAGGCCGAAGATCTCGTTCGCCTGTTCGAGACTGCGCTGAAACGTCGACGCCGTGGATCGGTGATCCACCTCGAGATCGAGGCCAAGATGCCGGAAGAGCTGCGAGCCTTCGTGCAGCGCGCCCTTTCCACGGCCGACGACGAAGTGCTGCTGGTCGACGGCGTGCTCGCCATGAACGAGTTGTCGCAACTGACACGGCTCGACCGGCCGGATCTCGAATTCACACCCTATGTGCCGCGCTATCCCGAGCGCGTGCGCGATCATGGTGGTGATATCTTTGCCGCTATCCGGCAAAAGGACCTCATCGTCCATCACCCGTACGAATCCTTCGACGTCGTCGTCCAGTTCCTGCAGCAAGCCGCGCGCGATCCCGACGTCGTCGCCATCAAGCAAACGCTGTATCGCACCTCGAACAACTCGCCGATTGTGCGTGCGCTGGCAGAAGCCGCCGAAGCCGGAAAATCGGTGACCGCGCTGATCGAACTCAAGGCGCGTTTCGACGAAGAAGCCAACATTCGCTGGGCGCGCGACCTCGAGCGCGCCGGCGTGCAGGTGGTCTACGGGTTCATCGAATTGAAGACCCACGCCAAGCTGTCGATGGTGGTCCGGCGCGAGAGCGGCAATCTCACGACCTACGTCCACACCGGCACCGGCAATTATCATCCGGTCACCGCGCGCATCTATACCGACCTCTCCTACTTCACCTCCGATCCGACGATCGGCCGCGACGCGGCGCGGGTGTTCAATTACATCACTGGTTATGCCGAGCCGAGCGACATCGAAAAGATGGCGGTGTCGCCCCTCACCTTGCGCAAGCGGATGATTGAACACATTCGCGGCGAGAGCAATTTTGCCAAGCACGGCAAGCCCGCCGCGATCTGGCTCAAGATGAATTCGCTGGTCGACCCCGAGATCATCGATTCTCTCTACGAGGCCTCGCAAGCGGGTGTTTCGATCGATCTCGTGGTGCGCGGTATCTGCTGCCTGCGCCCGGGTATTCCCGGCCTTTCGGAGAACATTCGCGTCAAATCGGTCATCGGCCGCTTCCTGGAACACGGCCGGATCTACTGCTTCGGGATGGGACAAGGCCTGCCGGGCGCCAAAGCGGCTGTGTATATCTCGTCCGCCGACATGATGCCGCGGAACCTCGATCGCCGCGTCGAGATTCTCTGTCCATTGCAGAATCCCACGGTGCATCAGCAGGTTCTCGAGCAGATCATGGTAGCTAACCTGAAGGACACCGAGCAAAGTTGGCAATTGTTGCCCGATGGTTCCTCAACGCGTATGAAGGCCGCGAAGGGCGAGGAATCCTTCAATCTGCATAACTATTTCATGACGAATCCGAGTCTGTCTGGCCGTGGAAAGTCACTCAAGGAATCATCACCGCGCCGCCTCACCCGGCGTGCCGACCGCCAGCCATCGTCATAAGGAGAACGAGCTGTGAAGCGGGCGCGCAAGCGCGCCGCGAGCGTCGCAGTCATCGACATCGGCTCGAATTCGGTGCGTCTCGTCGTCTACGAGGCGATGGCGCGAAGCCTGATCACGATCTTCAACGAAAAGGCGCTGTGTGGCCTCGGCCGCGAAGTCCAATCGACAGGCTTGCTTGCCCCCGATGCCGTTGCCAAGGCTCTGACCTCGCTGCGCCGTTTTCGGGCGCTGTGCAGGGTGATGAATATCGGGCGCGTTTATGCGATCGCAACCGCCGCCTGCCGCGACGCCAGCAACGGTCCCGACTTCATTGCCAAGGCCGAGCGCATTTGCGGGACCAAAATCGAAATCCTATCCGGCCCGCGCGAGGCGAAATTGTCGGCACTCGGCGTCATCTCCGGCGTCCACCGACCGGATGGCATCGTCGGCGATCTCGGCGGCGGCTCGCTGGAGCTGATCGATGTACGCGGCAACCGCGTGCGCGGCGGGCTGACGCTTCCACTCGGCAGCCTTGCATTGCAGGACCTGTCGCACAAATCGCTGAAGCGCGCCGAACGTATCGTCAGGTCCGAGTTGTCCGACGTTGCGCAGATCCGAAGTGGGCGCGGCCGTACCTTCTATGCGGTGGGTGGCACCTGGCGCGCGCTGGCGCGCATCCACATCATCCAGAGCGAATACCCGCTCGGTGTGATGCACGGCTATTCCATTCCGGCCCAGGATGCGCTCGACTTCGTCCGGCGGCTGCGCCGCCTGGTGGCCGCAGACATGCTGGCCAATATCGAGGTCATTGCCGACGCCAGACGGCCGCTACTCGCTTACGCCGCCCTCGTCCTCGAATATGTCATTCGCGTTGTCCGTCCCAAAACCATCGTGTTTTCGACCTTCGGCGTGCGCGAGGGACTGCTCTACGAAATGCTTCCCGAGGCGGAACGCGCCAAGGACGGCTTCCTCTGCGCCGCGCAGAAGCTTAATCAACTGCTGTCCCGATCAGCGCGCCACGCCCAGGAACTGATCGAGTGGACGGACCGGTTCGTGCGGGTCGTCAAGTTGCATGAGACGGGGGAAGATCGGCGTCTGCGGCACGCCGCGTGTCTCTTGTCGGATATCGGCTGGCGGGTGCATCCCGATCACCGCGGCGAGGAAACACTCAACCTCATCACCAACGGGAATTTCGGTTCGATCGGCCATCAGGGCCGCGCCTTTGTCGCCCTGTCGGTGTTCTACCGCTATGCAGGATTGAGCGAAGAGAACGAGCCGCCGGAAACCATGCGGGAAATGGTGCCTCCTGCTATGCTTGAACGCGCCCGCCTGCTGGGTGCAGCGTTCCGCGTCGCCCATCTGATATCGGCCGCACGGCCTGGCGTGCTGCCGGCGACCCACTTCCGGACTCACGGCCGCAAGCTGATGCTGGTGTTCGAGCACAGACTGGTCGATCTCGTTGCCGATCGCGTCGGCAGCCGTTTCAAGCAGCTCGCGCGGCTCGTCGGCCGCTCCGGATCGATCGTCAGGCGCTAGATTTTGGGGAATGCTGTCTCAGCCGGACATACCGCCATATCGATCCAGCGACCAATACAATGATCGCACCGAGTATCGAAGCCAAATATCCGACGACATGCCGAGAGACGCCAAAGGTTACCGATTTGGCCTCGATAGGAAGCGCAATTGTGCCGTTGAGGAGGCGATGCAACAAGGGTTGGACGGCGGGATCGCTTTCGATCACATCGCCGGCAATCCAGCCCAGCAGGATTGCACCGAGCCATACCAGTATCGGAAAACGATCGAGGACCATCGCGATCAGCGCGGCGCCCGCGACAATCATCGGGATACTGATGGCAAGACCGAGGATGAGAAGCGAGAGCTGGCCGTTGGCAGCGGCCGCGACCGCAATCACATTGTCGAGGCTCATGACGATGTCGGCAATGACGACGATGCGGATCGCATGCCACAGCGTGGTGCCGGCCGCGATTTCGTCATCCTCGTTTTCGGGCACGAGCAGCTTGGCCGCGATCACGAGCAGCGCGAGGCCGCCGATCAGCTTCAGATAAGGCAGCGCCATCAGTGTGGCGACGACGCCGGTGAACACGATCAGGAGCACGACGGCGATGCCTGCGCCGATGATCATGCCCCAGAGCCGGCGGCGGCCACGCAGGCCGCGGCAAGCCATTGCAATCACGAGCGCGTTGTCGCCTGACAACAGAACGTTGATCCAGATGATCTTGCCGACCGCCAGCCAGAACACCGGCGTTTGCAAATCGGCCCGCAGCTGCGCCAAAAAGCCGCCGCCGCCGGCGGGATCAACGAGCTGCAACAGCGCGTTCACAGCCTTCCCCTTTGAGACGGCGCGCCTACGCTGCCGTCAATCAGCCGATGATCTCATTGCCGGAGAAAAACTGGGCGATCTCGATCGCCGCCGTTTCCGCAGCGTCCGAGCCATGCACCGAGTTCTCGCCGATCGACTTCGCATGAGCCTTGCGGATCGTACCTTCGGCCGCCTTGGACGGATCGGTCGCGCCCATAACTTCACGATATTTGAGCACCGCGTTTTCGCCTTCGAGCACCTGAACGACCACCGGGCCGGACGTCATGAACTCAACCAGTTCGCCAAAGAACGGACGGGCCTTGTGGACGGCGTAGAAGGCTTCCGCCTGCGCGCGCGTCATGTGAATTCGCTTTTGTCCAACAATGCGAAGGCCGGCTTTTTCGATCAGCGCGTTGACGGCGCCGGTCAGGTTGCGAGCCGTCGCGTCCGGCTTGATGATGGAAAAGGTGCGTTCGATCGCCATGGTTTCATCCTTGAGAAAAGCGCCGATGGAAGTTGCGGGCTTATATCGGCGCGGCCCGCGCACGGCAAGCGATGCGATGACCTGCTCGACCCGCCAATTGGCGCAGAATTACGCCGAATTCACCCAGATGAAGCTTTTCTGAAACGCTCGTCCCGCTCTCGTTCACCCGCCCCGGCGTAGGGTCTTTCCCAATAGGACGCCGCACAGCTTCGAAATGGCGTCCAAGGAAGGCCCCTTTCAACCTTGGCGCCGAAGGCGCCCAACACAGAGGAGACGACGATGTTTCGCAAACTCTCGCTCACTTTCGTTGCCGCGGTTTCGCTTGGCGCGGCGGCGCTGGCCCCCACCTCCGCTTCCGCCTGGGGCGGGTGGCATGGCGGCTGGCACCATGGCTGGGGCGGTCCGCGCATCCTTGTCGGCGGACCGATCTACTACGGCGGCTACGGCAATTATGGCGGATATGGCGGCTGCTACGTGCGACGGCTCGTCCCGACGCCCTTTGGGCCTCGCTGGCGGTTGATCAACCGCTGCTACTGATCCTACCCGCTGCTACTGATCCTACCCGAGCGGCTCGCAACAGAGGGTCCCCACCACAGGCGGTCGGGAGCCTCGGCGTTCCCTTCCGGAAGCATAGAAAATTTATAAAAAATTAGCCAAGAACCTGGGGAAGCCCCGGTAACCGGAAACAAATTGCATTCCGTCGACTTGGTATGCCGTCACCTGAACGGAACGGACGATCGGGATACGGAAGCAGCCATGAAAAGCCGACACACTGACAACGAGGTCGAATCGCTCGACCGCAGGTCCAGCCGGGCGATCTGTGACGCTGTCGGCGAGCGCCTTCAACACGTTTTGCGTCCGGAATCGGCTAGCCCATCATCTCATCTCGAGCACCTCATCGACGAGTTGCGAAGACGCGATCAGGCCGATGGTTGGAAGTCGCATTAGGACGACGAGCAGCGGCGACCGCCGCTTGGGTGAGACCCTTCCCAGCTGTCGAATCGAAATATACGGGTTGCGTTTTGCCGCGGCTGCGGTGAAAAGCCCGCATGCTCACGATGTCAGACATTTCGGTCCGCATTGCCGGACGGCTTTTGATCGAGCGCAGCTCCGTGCAGATTACGCCGGGCGCGCGCGTGGGCTTTGTCGGCCGAAACGGCGCCGGCAAATCGACGCTGTTTCACGCCATCCGCGGCGATTTGCCGACCGAGACCGGGACCGTCGCGATCCCTCCCCGCTGGACTATCGGAAGCCTCGCACAGGAAGCGCCGGACGGTCCGGAAAAACTGATCGAGGTCGTCCTGAAAGCCGATCGCGAGCGCGAGGCGCTGATGCGCGAAGCGGATGCGGCGAGCCATCCCATTCGTATCGCCGAAATTCAGACCCGGCTTGCGGACATCGAGGCGCACTCGGCGCCGGCCCGCGCGGCGGCCATCCTCAGCGGCCTGGGTTTTTCGCCAGACGACCAGCACCGACCTTGCGCCGAATTCTCCGGCGGCTGGCGCATGCGCGTGGCACTTGCGGCAACGCTGTTCTCCGCACCCGACCTGTTATTGCTCGACGAGCCAACCAACTATCTCGACCTCGAAGGCACGCTTTGGCTTGAAGATCATCTGGCCAATTATCCGCGCACCATGATCGTGATCAGCCACGACCGCGACCTCCTGGAAACCTCGGTCGATCAGATCCTGCATCTCGATCGCGGCAAGCTCACGCTCTACAAAGGCAGCTATTCCGCGTTCGAGGAGCAGCGCGCCGCGCGCGAACTGCTGGATGCCAAGCATGCAAAACGGCAGGCAGATGAGCGCAAGCGGCTGCAAGCGTTCGTGGACCGCTTCAAGGCCAAGGCTTCGAAAGCCCGTCAGGCGCAGTCTCGCGTCAAGATGCTGGAGCGAATGAAACCGGTGACGGCGCTCGTCACCCAGGAGGCTCGCGAGATCATCTTCCCGCAGCCCGAAAAGATGTTGTCGCCGCCGATCATTGCCGTCGATAACGTGTCGGTGGGCTACGACCCGAAGCCGCCGGTTCTCAACCGTGTGACGCTGCGGATTGACACAGACGATCGCATCGCGCTGTTGGGCGCCAACGGCAATGGCAAGTCGACCCTGGTCAAGCTACTCGCGGGCCGGCTTGCGCCGTTTTCGGGCAACGTTACCCGGGCCGACAAACTCTCGGTCGGCTACTTCGCCCAGCATCAGCTCGACGAGCTCAATCCCGATACTTCGCCCTACGAACATGTCCGCAAGCTGATGCCTGACGCGGTCGAGAGCAAGATTCGCGGCCGTATCGGCGCCATCGGCTTCTCCGGGAAGGCTGCCGATACACCAGTGAAAAGCCTCTCGGGCGGCGAGAAGGCGCGGCTGCTGCTCGGGCTTGCGACATTCTTCGGCCCCAACATGATCATTCTGGACGAACCGACCAACCATCTCGACATCGATAGCCGTGCGGCCCTGGCAGAGGCGATCAACGAATTTGCCGGCGCCGTCATCATGGTCTCGCACGACCGTTACCTGATCGAGGCCTGCGCCGATCGGCTTTGGGTGGTCGCCGATCGCACCGTGACAAGCTACGACGGCGACCTCGACGACTACCGGCGGACCGTCTTGTCGATACGTGGCGCGAAGATCGCTTCGCGAGAGCGCGGACCCGAACGAAACGCGCGAATCGATACGACTTCGTCGCGCCCAAAGGAAAAGCGAATTCCGCCCAGACAGCGAATTGCGGAGGCCGAAGCGGAGATGAGGCGTATCAGTGGCATCATTGCCAAGATCGATGCCGCGCTGGCCTTGCCGGATTTGTTTACGCGTGACCCAAAACAGGCCGCCCAGCTCGGCAAGGCCCGCGCAAGCGCCGCGGAAGCGCTGACGAAGGCCGAGGAAGATTGGCTAGAGGCAAGTTCGGAATTCGATGATGCCGCGCGTCAGGTCTGACGGATGCAATCAGGCCGGCGCCGGTGCGGCTGCCTTCTTCTTCTTTTTCGGCTTGGCGACTTTCGGCTCGACAACCGGTTCAGCGCCACGCTCGATCGACGTCAATCGGCCTGCGGTAAAAGTGTAGATTCCGGCACGCGCGCCCTGCGTGAAATTGACCACCGTGAGGCGATCGCCGCGTTCGTTCCTGGAAATGTTGACCGAGGCCGGCGCGCCAATGCCACGGACGACGTCGCATTCGGTGTGGCCGAGCGCAACGGTGCCGGTGGCAGCGGGTGCGGGCGCAAGCGCACCGTCCGTCGACGCATTGGCGTTCGTTGGAACGTTCGCCGCCATCCCCGGGCAGGCACCTTCGGCGCTGACAAGATCTGCGGCCGTCACCGGCTTGTCGGGCGTCAGCGGCGGCGTTTCAATTGAGACGTTCTTGATGATAAGCCTGCCGTTGCGCGAAAACCATCCGGCGTCCTTGGACAGCAGATCGGAAGAGAAAATATCCGAAGCCGTAGCCCCGCAGCCCGCCAGCATAGGGGCGGCCAGAAGCAGCACCAGCAATGATTTCCGATTGTCTCGCACGACCAACTAGTTCTCACCCCTCGCCTTAAGCGATTGTCCGACCATCAATTTGCGGCACGAGCGTGGCCTTTATACAGGGCCACCTGCCAAAACCATAGACTATCATCAACGATGGAACAGGTTAATCGCGCCTCTGCCATCGGCCTCTCTCGTCGGCCTGCCAATAGGTTACGTCGAATCCACGCGCCTTGCAGTCGCTCCACGACCGCCGCGCCGCAGCGAGCGCATCGGTGTCGTCGCCGTTGAAGATAAGGACGACGCGATCATACAGTTCCGAGTCCGCTGGCAGGGGCGCGTTGTCGACCAGAAACCTGACATTGGCGCGGTTCGGGTTACCGTCCTCGACCGCCAGAATGATCGGATGATCCTCGGCGTCGGTCACGCGCCAGCTCGCGTGCGGCAAAAAGGAATCCTCGCGATACGTCCACAGATGCGCATCCAGTGCCTCGGCGCGCTCCTCGGAGGTCGACTGGACGACGACCCGCCAGCCGCGTTCCATCGATTTTTCGAGCAGCGGCGGCAACACGTTCTCCACCCTCATGTCTTGCAGATGGTAGAACAAAACCTCGGTCATCGCTTGCCTTCGTAATGCTGCGCCACAAGCCGGTCCAGCAGGCGCACGCCGAAGCCGGATCCCCAGCTCTGGTTGATCTCGGTTTTTGGCGCCCCCATCGCCGTGCCTGCGATATCGAGGTGGGCCCAGGGGGTGCCATCGACAAAGCGTTGCAGGAACTGCGCGGCGGTAATTGACCCGCCGTTTCGGGTACCGGTGTTTTTCATGTCGGCGAACTGCGAATCGATCTGTTTGTCGTATTCGGGTCCCAGCGGCATGCGCCAGACGCGCTCGCCTGTCGCGAGCCCGACCTTGGTCAGACGCTCGGCCAGTTCGTCATTATTCGAAAACAGGCCGGCATATTCGGTGCCGAGCGCGACCATGATGGCGCCGGTCAGCGTGGCGAGATCGACCATGAATTTCGGCTTGAACTTCTTGGCGACGTACCAAAGTACGTCCGCGAGCACCAGCCGTCCCTCGGCATCGGTATTGATGATTTCGATGGTTTGGCCGGACATCGAGGTCACGATATCGCCCGGACGTTGCGCGTTGCCATCGGGCATGTTTTCGACGACCCCGATCGCACCGACCACGTTCGCCTTGGCTTTTCGCGCCGCCAGCGCCTGCATCAGCCCGACGACGCAGGCCGCGCCACCCATATCGCCCTTCATGTCTTCCATGCTGCCGGCGGGCTTGATCGAGATGCCGCCGGTATCGAAGCAAACGCCCTTTCCGATGAAGGCCACCGGCTGATCGCCGCGCTTGCCGCCGTTCCAACGCATGATCACGGTACGACCGGGCTGCGTGGAGCCCTGGGCGACACCGAGCAACGCGCCCATGCCGAGTTTCTTCATGGCAGCGACATCGAGCACGTCGACCTGTACGCCAAGCTTGCGCAATCGGCCGGCCCGCCGCGCGAATTCGACCGGAAACAACACGTTCGGCGGTTCGTTGACCAGATCCCGCGCGGTGGTGACCCCGTCCACGATATTTGCATTGGGTGCAAAGGCCTTGCGAGCAGCCGAAGGGTCACCGACGGCGATCGAGACATTGGCCCGTAAAGCCGCCTCCTCGCCGTCCTTTTTCCTGGTCTTGTAGCGATCGAACTTGTAGGCCCTCAGGCGGATGCCTGCGGCCACGGCCGCGGCCTGATCCGCACTCATCGTGCCCTTGGGCAGTTCGGCGATGACGGTGACCGTGTCGGCCCTGGCGGTCAGCTTGCCGGCGAGCGTACCACCCAGCTTGAGAAAATCGTGGTCTTTCAGCTCGGCGGGCTTGCCCGTCCCGATCACGACAAGGCGTTTGGCCTTAACCCCTTGCGGCGCGAGAATGTCCAGAATCGAGCCATTTTTTCCCTTGAACTGGTTGGTTTCGGCCGCCCCCTCGACGAGACTGAGAGCTGGTCCCAGGGCTTTTCGGGTGGCCGGACCGAATTCCAGCCCATGGCCGCAGAAGGCCACGAGGATGCCGCCCGGAGCGGCAGAAAATGGGACGAAGCCGACCTTAACGGCGTCGGTCATAAGCAAATCCTCCAAGAATCAGGGCTGTCGTCGGCGAAAGACCATCCGCCTGCGCGAAAGCCCTTTTCCCGGCTGTGATGGACATTGAATTCGTCACAATATGACCTGCCAATTGCCGCGCTGCCAAGCGCTTGTGCAAGGCGAACCGTAAGAATCGGGCCGCGGGACGGCGACTTTGAAGTTCCTACCGGTGCCGCGGCTAGTCCTTGATGGAAACTTCAAATTCAAGGCCCGTGGAATCAATATGTTGCTGGAGCTTCGAAGTTCGCATCAGTTGTTGTGAGCGGTATGATGCGAGCTTCGGAATCGGAGCCTTGGAGTGGCTCATTTGCCCGATTCCGCCACGGTTTGGGATCGGCGTTGAACTTCCCGGCCCGTGGCTTGTGCAAATCCACTCCGCCACCGTGGCGGCAGGGCCACTAATCCAAAATTTTAACCATCTGCCAAGGCCGCCACGGCTCAGCCATTTTGTTGACGGATCAAAGGGATGGTAGTGAGAAGGTGATGCCAAGCTGAATACGGCGGGCCGGCCAAAGGGGATCCCAATCGGGATTGGCCGCGAACCGCTGCAAAAGTGTGCCGAATGGGACCGTACGGTTAGCGATGGGGTCGATCGACAAGTATATCTTTCGCACGACGCTGGCGTCGTTTGCGCTGGTCCTGGTCAGCCTGACCGGGGTGATCTGGATTACCCAAGCTTTGCGCGGCATCGACTTGATGACGAGCCAGGGCCAGACGATCCTGACCTTCCTCGGCATCACCAGCCTCGTCATTCCGGCGCTGGTCCTGATTATCGCGCCGATCGCATTGATGATCGCGGTCTCGCATACGCTGAACAAGCTGGCGACCGATTCGGAAATCATCGTCATGAATGCGGCAGGCTTTTCGCCCGTACGGCTGTTTCGTCCGTTTATTTTTGCAACGCTTGTGGTTGCGCTCCTGGTGGCCTTTATCGCCGCTTATCTCGCGCCCGAAGGCCTGCGGCGGATCAAGCAATGGGACGCAGACATTACCGCTGACGTGCTCACCAACGTCCTGCAGCCCGGCCGCTTCGCCCAACTCGATCAGAATCTGACCATTCGAATCCGCGAACGGCTGCCCGGAGGCCTTCTCAAGGGCATCTTCATCGATGACCGCCGCGACCCGAAGGAACGCGTCAGCATCATCGCCGACCACGGCACGGTCGTGAAGAGCGAGGGTGGCTCGTTCCTGATTCTCGAGGATGGGAATCTGCAGCGGTTTGAGGTCGGCAAACGCGACCCGGCGCTGGTCGCATTCGGCCGCTATGGCTTCGATATGTCGAAGTTCAACCAGAATCACGATGTCACGCTCGGTATTCGCGAACGCTATCTCTGGGAATTGATGACCCCCGACGAATCCGATCCGATCTACAAGCAACTGCCGGGACAGTTTCGCGCGGAATTGCACGATCGCTTCCTGTCGCCGATCTATCCGTTTGCATTTGCCGCTCTCACCTTTGCCTTTCTTGGCGCACCGCGGACCACGCGTCAGAGCCGGAACTTTTCGATCGGCGGCTCGATCCTTGCCGTGTTCGGAATACGGATGGCGGGATTCGCCTGCTCGGTCCTGACGGTGAAATCGCCGGCCGCAGCGGTTGTTCAATATCTGATGCTGTTCGCCGCGATCGGCGTCAGCTTCTGGATCATCATCGCCGGCGTCGTGATCGAGCCTCCCGCCGGCCTGATCGAAGCGATCAATCGATCTAACGAACGAATCCTGCGGCTCTTCAGGCGGCCGGCTGTCGCATGAGCATGGTCACCAATACGCTCGGACGCTATTTCGCCGGCCGCTTCGTGGTGGCGGCGCTCGGCGTCTTTGCCGCCATCTTCGTGCTGCTGGTGCTCGTCGACTACATCGAAATGGTGCGGAAAACATCGGGACTTGCGGATGTTTCCGCCATCGCGGTCGCGGAAACATCGCTATTTCGGGTGCCGCAGCTGCTCGAAAAGATGATGCCGTTTTGCATCCAGATCGGGGCCATGACGTGCTATCTGGCGCTGTCGCGGCGACTTGAACTCGTAGTGGCGCGGGCGGCGGGCGTTTCAGCCTGGCAGTTCATCGCCCCTGCCCTTGCCAGCGCGCTGGTGATCGGAGTGCTTGCGACGATCGCCTACAATCCGATGTCCGCTTACCTTCGTGAAGTTTCCAAACGAATGGAAGCGCAGCTGTTCGGCAACGCCCCAGGCGGCGGCGTGCAGGATGCGGCCGGGTTCTGGATCAATCAGGTCAACAGCGACGGACAAGCCATCATCAACGCCGCCCGCAGCGAGAGACAGGGCGTGCGGCTGACCGGGCTGACGGTATTCCGCTTCGACAACGACAATCAATTCAAGGAGCGAATTGAGGCGCAGCAGGCGACCCTGGAAGATGGATATTGGCTATTCAAATCGGTCCGCCGCTACACACTGGATGGCCCGCCGGTCGACCAGGACAGCTTTAGGCTCGCCACCAGCCTTTCACCTGCCCAGGTCCGGAACAGCTTCTCCACCCCGGAAACTGTGTCCTTTTGGCAACTTCCCGACTACATCCGCTCGTCCGAAAGCTCGGGCTTCGCGACGGCGGGCTATCGGCTGCAATATCATAAGTTGATTGCACAGCCTTTTTTGCTGGCTGCGACAGTCATGCTGGCCGCCGCCGTGAGCCTTCGCTTCTTCCGTTTTGGCGGTGTCCAAAAGATGGTTTTGAGTGGCGTGGGCGCAGGCTTTCTGCTCTACGTTCTGATCAAAGTAACCGAGGATTTGAGCAAGGCTGAGCTGATGCATCCGATCGCTTCGGCGTGGCTGCCCGTATGCGTTGGCGGCCTCACCGGCTTTTTGGCCTTGTTATACCAGGAGGACGGGTAGTGGCTGTGGTTGCCGCCCTCCAAAAAGGACTGGCTGCGATTCGCCGGCGTCGATCTGCGCGCGGTGTGGTGACTCGCGCGACCTGCATCCGGGAAACGATCTTTGCGGCCGCGCTGGGCTTGCTGGTGTCAGCTGTCCTGGGGCTTGCAAGCTCGCCAGCCGCGTTTGCGCAAAC
>NZ_DAHUXJ010000154.1 GCF_027307225.1 Bradyrhizobium sp.
GCAAATCGAGCCTACAAAGCCAATCAGTAGAGCCGCCAAGCCAATCCGGGCCTGTGCATCGGCATTCTCCACCCCGCCGATAATGCACACTAAGATGCCTACGGTGAAGGATACGAACGTACCGGCTGGGACGAGGAGGAAAGCGAGAAAGAGAAAAACCGGGGTTGAAATGCGTCGGAAAAAGTTCGGCTGAATAGAGTTTTCGGCGCTGGACATCGTTCGATCCTTTCAATGTTTTCGTCGTGAGCGCGCCCGCCTAGGTTGACGAATAGGGACTATATTCCCTAGAGACTATATGCCCGATGGTGCTCGATCCTGCAATGCAGGACTGGCGCGCGATATTGGGGAGAAACGTTCGCAAGATCCGTCAGCAACGACGGATGACGCAGGAGAAGTTGGCCTTCGAGGCCGAGATCGATTTGACTTATGTCGGCGGGATCGAACGAGGGAAGCGCAACCCCAGTCTGATGGTCATGGCGCGCATTGCGGAGGCGCTTTCGGTACCTCTAACCAAGCTGATTTCTGAGTAGTGGCGGGCGTCCTGATGAGCCGGTTAGCTACTAATATTCTTCTGCCAACATTATCGTAATCACCCGTTCGGTAAGAGACGGATCGGCGGGATCGGGCGAATGTGCCTCTGCGTCCAGAGCGTAGTAGTCGATCTTGAAAACGATGGAATGGCCTTCAAATTGGAGCGTCCCAAAATCGTGCTCACCCCAAGGATCGTTGTCGGCGCTGAAATCGTGGAAGCTGGCTATCGCATTGACGATGTGATTGACTGCTGCCTCTCCGAGCGCTGCGACGCCGGGAGTCATGACGGCACCTCCACTATATAAATGTTGTCGCAGTTCATCGTTGAGCAAACGGATGCGATCCGTGTCGGTGGACATCGGTGTGTCTCCTAAAAAGATGGTGGGATCTGAGTTTGCGCACCTAAGAGCCGGGTCGCGCAGTTTTGGAAGTTGGCCCGGGCCGAAGTCCGAGCCAGCTACACGAACGTTGGGCCTATGATCAGGCGGGGCCGGGGTTGACCAGTGCCACCGCATTGATGTGGCGGACCCACGTTCCCTGTTTTGGATAATCACGCAGGCGGAGGGTCAGGACTTCGCCCTCACGTTTGATAACTGTAGCCTCGAACCAACCATCTTCTGGGCTCTCATGCATAAGGACCATGTGACCGACCGAGACCTCGTCCCAGCTCCTCGGCAAGCCCGAAATTGTGGGCGAGACACATTTCACATCGGGGAGAGCGGAGTGAGCCACTTGGCCCTTGGTCTCATTGGCTGCCGTCTGCTCGCTGGGAGCGGCTTCCGTTTTGGTCTTAGATAGAGCTTCGGCGGTTCGCGCCGCCTCTGATATCTGGTCGTAGAGTTCGCGCCGGATGTTTGGGACGAACAGCCTCACCACCTTGCCTGTACCGATCACACGACCGACCGGCAGCTTCATGCCAAGCGCGGAAACCGCTTCGGGTTGGCTGATCAGCACGCGGCAGTTCATATCCATGGCGGCGGAAGCGATGCTGTCCTTCAGTTCTGGAAAGCGTGCGCCGCGCGGCTTTCCATTAGCGTCCAGACCAAGGACGTAGACTTGATCAACTCGCGCCGGTTCTTTCTTCTCAGCTTTCTTACCCATCGAGCGGCTCCTAAAAATGCGAAAGGGAGCCATTGGCTCCCTCTTTCCGCGGTTGGAAAGGCGATTTCAGACCCGAAGGCTGGGGCAAAGAGAAGTATTCCCGGAAGTATCTCCAAGTCTAAAATGCGCAAGGTCGTGAATTCGACTCTGTGTCAAAAGTATATCGAGATTCTAAGTCAGAAACAAGTCTGAAAAATACCGTAAATACTTGAAATTACGCCGTTTTTAGCGGCTTTCTGGCGCAAATCCGAAACAGGTGGCAGTAGCCAAGCTGGCACGGCTCGGTGGCCGGGAGACGGTTGCCGTTGCACAGATCGAGCCCCTCTGCGGAGCAGTATCGCCAGAGAGCGAATTGAATCCAACGCGGGAAAAGCTTCGGAAACCGCGGATTGAAGGTGCGAGCATCAATCCGGTCTGCGGCTCCTCTGATAATTTCGGCGCAGCCGCCCTCCGCGTAGCAGGCGGGACCATAGGGGTGGGGGACACCGCAATCATCCAGAATCCCCGAGCGGGTTAGGAAGGCATGGACGAGGGTATCCACGACTATCATCGACACGCCCGCCTCAAACCAGAGGGGCCGCTGTTCCCGAGAGCCGATGAGGAGGCCGGACAGCGCCATCGTCAGGAGTTTGTCCGAGACGCCGAAAATCTCCCGAAGAGGCCCAATTAATGCTTCCTGCCTTGCCTTTTCTAGGTCGGCGACTGGGGCGCGCGCTGCGGCTTTCAGTTGACCGTCGATCCAGCCGACGAGGTCGCTCTCGGCGATGTCCCGGACAAATAAAAAGAAGCTGAGGGCGATCTGGTTCAGTCGCCCGTTTCGCAAACGAAGGCGAGGTACCGGACACGCGTCGATACGATCCGGCACCGTGCAGGTGTGCCGAGTCTTTTCGTACCCGCAGTCTGCGTAGCTCCAAAATGAACGAAGCTTCGAGCATGGCGGAAAATCCGTGATACTTGCCTCTACCTGGGACCACGACGCAGTGCCGTGCTTACGCATGTATTCCCAAGCGGCTTGATCGGAAATTCCTTGAAAATTGAATGCTCGTAGGAGCCAATCGAAAATTGGTGGTGTTTGTCTTCGCGTGACCGCCTCTCGCAAGCCAGTGCCCCGGATTTCCTCGTCGATGTCGTCGAGGAAGGATAAGGGACCTGCAAATTCACAGACGGTTCGAATGAGCAATGTGGTGCGCTCACTCGGACTGCGATGCACAGAGGACAGTGGGCGTGTGGGTGCCGCGATCTGTTGCCGAGATCGGGCATGCGGAGGCGGACTCAAATCAGCGAAACCAATTTGCGCTGCGCATCCGTATCGCCGTCGATGTATCCCTGCGTGGTTTGTATTGAACGATGACCCGCAAGTAGTTGTACATCGCGGAGCGATCCGCCGGTCTTGTGCACCAGTCTCGCCGCCCTCGTGATAAACGTGCGGCGACCTGAGTGGGAAGAACACCCCGTCAAATCGAGCGCTTTGAACACACGATGAAACCAGACGACAATACTGAGAGGCGTCATAGCGCCGCCTTGCTGCGACCGGATCACAGGTCCTCGACCTGTGCTTTGGTGTCTGACAGCGACAAGTGCTTGTCGTAGATCAGTATGAAGCGGAACCGACCTTCCACCACCCTTTTTCGCGACTTTGTCGTGAAGTTCGATGGTACTGCCAACTTCGCCGCTCGGATCGAGGATCATATCCCAAGTGAGCTTGGCGATTTCAGCCGCGCGAAGGCCAGCTTTCACTGACAATAACACGATCAGGCGATTGCGGTGCGGATGACGAGAGGTTTCGGCGAAATAAAGGAGTTCGTCGATATGATCAGTCGAAAGCGTCTTGGCCTGTCTGCCTGCCATCGTCACTCAGAAAAGTAGACCTCGATTCTAGAGCGATTTGGTCGGCGCGCAACGGAAATTTACGAACCAGATTCGATAAGGTTTCTATGAAAAGCTTATCGAATGCCGCACCACAAATCGGCACACGCAAAGAACTTATCAGTTCTATTGAATTCTGCTCGGAGGCGAGCGAGATCAAGTCGTGAGAACAAGAGCAAAAAGGTATCGAGGCCGATTCGGTCAGTGCGGCTTGCTGGTCGCGACACTTCTGAAAGGAGTCGCACCGATCAAGAAAAAGCTAAGCAAGCGGTAGGGTCGCTGTTTGCGGTCGCCGCGCGGCAACGCAGTGCGCTCTTCTTCAGTCAGCTTGGTGCGCGTGAAGCTATGAATACGTCCAAAGTGACCCATTGAATCTTGCGAATGCCGCGCAAAGAGAGAATGTCTCTCCCACAGAGAGACTAGCCGCCTCCGAAGGAAGCTTTCATGACAGGTACATTTGTAGTAGCCGCCGCGATCCTGCTCCGAGAGGGATTGGAAGCCTTGCTAGTGATCGCAGCCCTCGCTGCTATCTCAAATCAGCCGTTTCGCGAAGTGCGGGTTCGGACCTAACAGATCGCGAGGGGCGATCCATCCACCGTCTTCCAATTCGTCATTGTTAGAAAGAGTGTCCTTATTCTCGACTGCAAAGCCGAGAACATAAAAGCCTTGCCGAAATCGGACGAAGCAGCCAAACAACCCTTCATTTACATTCGTATCGAACTTGTATTCGAATGTTTTTCCTGTATCCCAGCGGCCCTGAACCAACTTGTTGTATTTGCCCATCAGATTGATGAGGTCCAACGGTACGCCGTGGTGAAAGTCTTCCTTTGACCTCCAGAAAGCTTGCACGCGACCGTTATTTGATAGCGGTCGCTTGAAGTGCTCGAAGTAAAGGGCCAGTGCCACCTTATGGGAGAACACGTTCAGATGACGAACGGTGAGAGGTCCAATGGTCACGACCGGCGTACCACGCGGAAGGTCAACGCCCTGACGCTTGAGGTGTAGTTGCCCTCGACGCTGCATATCTGGCGTAAACGCGGTCTCCCACTCAAGCAGAACGTCAGGAGCTTGTATCCTGATCTGACTAACAAGCTTCGCGTGGTCGGCTGGACCATAAGGCGTTTGTTCAAAGCCCCAACGACTTATCAGCGACACGACCAAATCAGAAGTGCTGGTGCCTCTATTGCACTCGCCGCAAGCAGGCATGACTAGCTTGTCTGGGCGATGCTTATTCTCGAAGAGCGCTTTGGGCGGCATGTGCTCGCGAGTAGCGGTAGGACGTTCACCGCAAAGACAGCACGCGGGATAGTTCCGAATGAACTCAGCCGTGCTGCGCCGTTTCACCTTCTGCTGTCCCATACTTCAACCTGAATAGGTGTTGAACCTTCCGTGCTTCACGCCACGCACGTACCCTTCCGATACTTGCTTCTCTGTGAATTCAAGAGCGACCAAGAGCGCCTTAACAGCCTCTCGCGCATCACCGCCACAAGCCGCTATCGCCTGATCAGCAGCAATCTCCAATCGCTCCGCGTCTGACGGCGGATCGACCGTTTGGGCCTCGTTCATGATGGCTAATCCGCTTGACGGAGCGAAATAGATGTTCTCATTATGTTCTTATTAAGTCAAGCTGCGTTGGGCCCCTCTTGCGGGATGCGAACCCTTTAAAGGAACGGAAAGTGTCTGAAAATTCGTCCGACGCCTCAGTGCGATTTCTGCTTACTGAAAGACTGGCTGAGATTAGCTTCAATCCGGCACTTCCAGACGGCCTGACATTCGCTGATGCTTCATCGGGCGTGGAAATCACCATCAAGCCAGAACGCCCCGACGGTTTTAGACCTCTCGTGTGCAAAGCGCGCGTAAGCCTCGCCGCGCCTGCCGCTGCACACAAGTTCATTACGTCATTGCTTGCCCGTAAATTTGAAGCACATGACAAGATGCCTGTTGAGCTGCCTTACAAGGACCGCGACCGTACCTTGATTGCTGCTGACGGTTCAATTTCAGAAGGCTTTGGTGTGCCTTTCGAGCTGTATCCACTTGACGTGCAGGCCCTGTGCGACACAGCGCGCGAAATGCTCTTGCAGCGAGCCTATCGGCTGGTCCGTCTCCTGCGATGGCAACAGAATCTGGATGGTCCTCATTGGGTGTTCGATGGTGACCCTGCGCTGTATTGGAATGTAGGCGGCAGCTCGTACCAGATTGTGGGGCGTCGAGGGCAAGAACGAGTAGGAGCATCACCGGCTGGAATCGAGTGGAATGAGCTGGATCGCGCCGACCTGGATAGCGTCTGGAACGAAGCTTCTTCAGAAGAAAGTGTCGCTCATGAGCTTTTGAGAGAAGCCAAAGTTCTTCGAGAGCACTCCCCACGCAGCGCGTTTTTGATCGCTACTTCGGCACTGGAAGTCGGCGTTAAGGCGTATGTCGCGCACCTCTCTCCGGACACTAGTTGGTTGCTTTCTGAGCTGCCTTCACCTCCAATCCACAAAATTCTTAGGGCTTATATTCCGGAGTTGCATCAGCATCGGGGAACACCAATCGACTATTGGGGCAAGCTGAAGCCGTGGTTCAAGCGCGTTGAGTCTGGGGCGATCACTCGAAACAAGCTTGTTCATACGGGAGCGATACAGATCGAGCCAAAGGACCTTACGGCATACCTTCAGGATGTATCGGACTTGCTCTACTTGTTTGATATCTTGAGAGGCCACGAGTGGGCCAAGCACAACGTTAGTTCCGCAATGAGAGCCGCGCTCGGCTGGCCATCATCGCGCCGAAAGCGCTACATCGTGCTGATGCGCTCGGGCGGCCTGTAAGAAAGGCGATATGACGGCTGAAGATCCGCTGAATCTCCTGTGGGATTTGCGGGTGCCGTTGAGTGGTTACGCAGCTTACGAGCTAGTGCCTAGGCTCGCGGTGCTGTAGACAATCCCCTATTTGGCGAGAGTTGATGCGCGACGGCTAACGCGAATGAGATCAACCACTAGCCAAACTGCTTGGGCCGCAAGCTCCTCCCGTGCGTAAGTGGGAAAGCTCCCGGTCAGCCATAGAATGAGGCTGGCGATTACCAGAGAAGCGACGTTCGCCGCAATCGCGAGGAACGGCCCATTCGGAAGAGCTTTGCCGACAACCCAAAGCATAAGTCTGCTAATCAAGAATGTCGGCACGAGTGCACCAATGAAAAACGCCACGTCAAACATGCCAACCTCCTATGCAAGCTAAGAGTTTCTTTACCGGATGCGACGATACGGCGAACCGGGTTGCGTATCATGCCCCCTTCCTAGCAAAGCCGTCGCCGATCTCAACCCGGCGGCGGCTTTCGACTTTGTGGGGCTTTGCGCCTTCGATAAAGTTCGCTACGATTGTAAGCGGGGAGCATCACAACGTATGAACGACCTCTTTGACTGGGTTCTTTCACTTCCGTCCTTCGCCATCGTCGGGATTATCGGCGCGATAGCTGGCGGAACTGGTGCATTGCTTGGCGCTGCGGCTCAGAAAGTCTTCGGCCAGAATAAAGCGTGGCGGATCATCCCTGTTATTTTCGTGGTTGGCTCAATCCAGTTAACGACGAAGTCACTTCTCCCATCGCTCCAGCAAGATGCGGCGGTCAGGGTGATGATGAAGCAATCCCCGATTTTCAGCGTGATCCTCAAATATCACCCTGACGCGGAAGCGGAGACCGTGCGAAAGCTAAATGAAATCAGGGGTAGTCCAAACTCCGGTCTAGCCGCTCGCGCGGTTGGCGCGGCAATCGCAGACAAATATGTAAACCTGCACATGTTAGTGGCTTCTGATGAAGCCGTCCGAAATTTGCTTCTGAGCGAAGTGGCCATAGTTCGTTCCGCGAGATCGCAACCAAGTGACTGTGTCGCTCTCTATCTCGGGACAGCAAATGCTCCCGTCGATAAAGTCCCGCTCGACCTATTGAACGCAAAGGCGAAAGCCAGAGCCGACATCATCGAAACGGCCGTCACTCAACCCGCTCCGCTACCATCAGGTCTCTCGGTGGACGCGCTCGGAAAGATTCTAGCCCGCTCCTATCAAAGCAACGGCTTTAACATCGGCGAAATCAGCAAGCTCGAAGATGTCGGCTCGTTGCCCGCGAAAGAAGGATGCGACATCGCATATCATTTTCTTACTGCTATGGCCTCGCTTGCTCCGAAGGAAGCGGCGACGGTTTACAAAGGGCTATTGGCCTTAAATAAGTAGCTCAGGTCCGATTCGGAGTGAGAAGCATCGCCATGCGGCAGAAAACTAGGAAATACCCTCATGGCGTCGGCATCGCTCTCGCACTAGCCATCTTCACCCCCTGCATGGCGCAGAACTCGAAGCTGAACGCGCCGATTTCACGGCAGCCAACTGTAGGATCAGAAATTGATAGGGGCCAAGATGCTGCGTTCGACTGCGGACTGCACAACCTCACAAACTTTGCCGAGTTCGTCGCCTGCCTAAACGACATTGTCACCGCCAATCGGCAAAAGAGTACGCTATCCGAGCCGTTCCAATTCGGCCTTTACGTGCGCGCGTTGCAACACGCCTATGTGCAGCACGTTGCTCTGGAGGGGAACGTGTCGATCTGGCGTGACAGCATGGTCAAGATAATGAAGTCCAATAAACTATCATTTAAGGACTTCTGCGACGCGGTTGGCTCGGGCAAGTGTGAACCCGTCAAAATCAACGAACAGACCTTCGGAAGCGCGACCGCTGCGCGGCATTGATAGAACAGGGTAGGGGAAAGCGGCGAACATGACAGCAGTAACGCCTTTGGCGCGCCTTGAACGTGAGACGCTTCGCAAAGCATGGCCTAACGAGGCCAGTAACTTCACTCCGTGGCTGGCAGAAAAGGCCAATCTTGATCTACTTGCTGAGAGAATTGGCATCCCACTCCAGCTTGAAGCGGTTGAAAAGGTGGTCGGGTCCTTCTTTGCGGACATCTTAGCCAAGGAGGCTGATACGGGCCGATGGGTAATTATCGAAAGCCAGATCACGCCTACCGATCACAGCCATCTCGGGCAGTTATTGACGTATGCGGCTGGATTGGAAGCTAGCACGGTCATTTGGATCGCCGAGAATTTTCGGGAAGAGCACCGCGCAGCAATCGATTTTCTTAATCGAGCTACTACCGAGGAGTTCGCTTTCTTCGGTGTGGAGATCGAGCTTTACAAAATTGGCGATAGCCCGCTTGCCCCCGATTTCTCGATTGTCGCGAAACCGAATGACTGGGCAAAGAGAACGCTGACGGCAAAGCAGACTACGGCCACCGAAAAAGAATATCAGCGAGAGTGGAAGGACTACTGGCGCGCGTTGATCGAAGCAGCGAACGGCCGATATTCCGCCCTTGCTGAACGAAGTCCGTACAGAGAAAATTGGCAGGCGTTTGAAACTTTGAAAGGTGGCAACCCTAGCTTCGCGCTCAATGCAACATTCCCCTGGGATAAAAGTCTTCGACTGGAAATCTATATTCAGGGGTCTTTGGCGAAGGCCGGGTTCGCCGCGCTCCTTGCCCAAAAGGAGCAGATTGAGAACGCCTTCGGGGCACCGCTTGCATGGGAGGAATTGCCGGAAAGACAGGCTTCTCGGATCGCGTTTTATATGCCCGGCCTAGAGAAGCGCGGCGATCAGGCAACATGGGGAAAACAGCACGAGTGGTTGCTTACGTGGGGGCCGAAATTGGCAAGCGCTCTGAAGCCTTTTATGAGCAATCTCAAGCTTGCCGTGCCGGACATTGAGCATGATCGCTCGGCGCTTTGATAAGCGGCTGGCGTTCGCCCGGGCAGGATAGGGAGGTCAGCGCTCGGAATGTTGCGACGAATTGCGATAGCCGCAAGCCTCTTACTTGCCGTAGCGACCGAAGCAGACGCCATGACTTTCACTAGGCGTGACCTCCAGACGGTGTATGCATCAGGGCCGATTGAAGAAAATGACGCAGCGAAATTCGCTGCGTTGCCAAAGTTCGAAACGTTAGAATTAGACAGCCCTGGCGGCCTAGTTGGCGAGGCGCTCGCTATCGCCGCCCGTATGGATGCGCGCGGCGGTATTCGGACGGTGGTCAGGGCGGGTGCATCGTGTGCTTCTGCGTGCGCGATGGCTCTGTTCGTATCGGGCAAGACACGCGTTGTGTACATGGGCGGGCGTCTCGGCATTCATTCTTGCCGTAATCCAGACGGCACACCAGCCCTCGAATGTAACAAGGCCATGGCCGCTAATGCGACCGCGCATGGCGTACCATGGGGCGTGATCGAAGGTTTCGGTAAATACACCAAACCCTCTGACATGATGTGGCTTGGTGCCGAAGACTCCGAGTGCTGGGGACTCATGAAGTGGAGCGTGGAGGATACCTCAAATAATGGCGTTGACTGCTACAGATGGGCAAGCCGCATTCCCGCTGAGGAGGTAACACCGGCCAGCGCAAATGAAGCAGACTACATAGCTTGTAGGGCCAACGCGGCCACGTCTCGTACTTATGTTTCAACGGGCCGCGATAGTCAGGGGCGCTCAGCCGCATACCGCACGGCTTGCGAACGCATTGCGGCAGATCCGAAGACGCCGAAGTATGCCGCCATCGATATAATCATGTGGCTTACTCTTTCTGACCCCAACATGTCGGCGCAAAAACCGGGGACGCTGATGGTGACTATTTTGGATCGCGATGACAAGCAAATCGTCAACTGCTGGAAATGCCTCGCCATCGTAGGAATATCGGAAGCCATGCGTGGATATCCAAGGGAGGCACTAGAGGATTTTCGAAAAGCTGTGAACTTGGTTAGGCGCGAGACTGGCTCAGTTCCTGCTTGGCTTACGGCGAGCGTTGATACTGCTGCTGCGGAGGCGGCAAAGCAAGACCGCTAGTTTGTGGCGCTGGCGGCGGCGTGTTGGCTTATGTGTCGCCAGTTGTCCGGGCGGAGTTCGTCAAGGCTCATCGCGAGGGAATCGACCTAGAGGAGATGTTTGATCAGGTCTTCGCGCGCGACCGGAAGATTGCCTCCGCCCAAGCCATACGAGGCAGCCAATTTCGGGTTTTTTTCGGCATCCAACGCGAAGAACGCGACGCCTCCGAGCGATGTTTTATCGGGATTGAAGGTGAGATCGATTATCAGGGAACATCGGCTAGATCGGCGGAACTATCTGCCACTCGCAACGGATACTGCGCTGATGGAGGACCTTGGTCGGCATGGACGCCGTAATCGGTGAATGGCCCCTCATATCCTATTAGGTAAAACGTTAGCTGCCGGAGCAAAACTTCGGTACGATGTATGAGGTCAAAAAGCTCTTGGTAATCGACTTGATCAGGTTTCTTTAGATCCCTTATTGTTGGGTGGACGTGTCGCTGACGAAGCCTATTCCAAGCTTTGATATATTCCTTTGTAACGTGCCCTGTTTCGGCGAGCACGTGTAAAGTATCATGCGGGCGTTTATTTCCCATCGCATCGATCTGTCCGTTTATTCGGTTAGCGAAGTCTTGCAGGTCAGCCTGCTCGGAGAACCATTCACGCATTCGATCTTGAAGGACGCCGACCCTTTCAGCCTTTTCTTTGTCTCCTTCCACGCTGATTAAACTTGTCAAGGCCTCAACCGCGACGGATACACCGACCGCCCAAGCGTCGAGTGAGCCTGCTGTCGCTTCGCAAGCGTTGTACAGGTGATATGCAACAGGGTTCCAGTATGTACCTTTTGCACTGGCGATGACGTACTCTAAGTATTTCCCAAACAGCCGCCATCCGTGCTGATGAAAATCAATAGAGATTGGTGCGATGGGTGGATTGAATTGAGTGCGCGGAGCCTTACGCAATGACGACGCAAGTTCGAGGTGAAGTTCGCTACCCGCGCTCTCTAGGCGGGCGCGGTAGATTGCTGTCTTTGCTGTTATGTATTGGAGAGCTTCCTGTATTCTGAGATTAAACTGCGCAGGGAAGGGGCTTTCGGAAGTCACTTCAATGGTGGTGTCGCCCGACCCGTCGCGCTTCCGAACCTCAAACTTCGATCCGCATGCTTCAAATTCGGCAAGGTCCCGAACCATCCAGCGATTTCCGTGCTTTTCAGTCTCACTCATACGATGAAGTGGAACGACATATTCGTCGAAAAAATGCAGACGCAGGAAATTCAGCCTTTGCGGCATATCAAGATGTGCGGTTATAGATTGCATCTGAGCGTTGACCAGCACGCTCAAATCCGTCGCGTCCCAATGAGGCGCTAATCGAATGCGCTTCGAGGTCCAACGCGTGCCGTCGTGCCCAGTTGCATCTAAATCGTAAAACAGGTCATCGCTAATAATCTCGCCCGACTTGGTAGCGAACATGGCTGCAAAATGGCCGAACGGTTTGGCGTTGTGTTGCGCGACATAAATTTTGCACACAAGCGTGCCATCTGCTGACTGGCGGACATACCCTTGACCTTCGAAGCGTTCGCCGTCTTTCTTTCGTTGAGCTAGCACCATTCGCTTGCAGTCGAAATCGAGCGCACCCCGGCGGAAAGCGTCAATCGTGTCATCGATGTCCAACATGCCTCAGACTTCCAAAAAGGACGCACAGTCCGGTGGGCCTAGCCTAATAAATTGAAGGGCTACTGCGCACTCAGATCATCGGGTGCGCCGATTCAACTCATCGAGCGGACTTGAGCGGCAATCTTCTATCGAATGGCGGAGATGCCGCGGCTTTGGCGTGGACGGCCAGACGTGAATAGCCCGCTGCACCTACTTCGCTCGATACATTTCGTGCACTCTTCAACGTAACCATTTTTCCAATCCGAGATCGACTGGACAGCATAAGGCCAAATACTGCGTTCGAGGACACACAGTGGGAGGTTGTAAACAGAGACATTCATGCCAATGGCGGCCAATGTCTGGACCCCCTCACAAAGGCTCTCCCGATAGTCAATCGGATCGATCCAAAGCGATTTTTCGTTAGCGAGCGCGAAACCAGTGTTTTCCATTCCCATTAAGGCGACGTGATCGACGAAGGGCAGATTTCGGGCAATCCAGCGACTAGTCTCGGCGATAATCGGTGCTGTGTGCGCATGTAAGACCACCCGCACTTCCACGCGTTGTCCTCGATCCTTAAGTTTCAAAATGCCTAGGATCGTTTCATCGAAGGCACCTTTGGCCTGGACAACGTAATCGTGCAGATAGTCTACGGCTGCATATACTGGAATTGCCGCTATCAGGCTTCGATGACCTATAGCCTTCCAAGCGTCTACAATTGTCGAGTTAGCAAATGCGCGCCCGTTTGTCAGAACTTGAATGGCGGTATTCGGAAGAAGGTCGCGGCAGTCTGCAATAACCCCGATAAAGTCAGTCCAATCTGAGAGCGGCTCGCCCCCCGTAAAAGTTAGAGTAGGAGTGCTTTTGGGAATAAGCGGCAAGCTCCGTTTTATCTCACTTAGAATCCAATTGTCGTCTATGTCTTTTGGTGGCTGGGAGCACATAAGGCAATAGTTGTTGCAGCGCTCGGTTACCAAGAATGAGTTGTGCCGGGAGCTCCTTCTAAACAGTGTCCGGAATTTTTTAGTTGGAATATGGATCCCGAGGATATCGCCCGTATCCAAATAATCGAATTTGGCCGGTAGTGAAATTACCCTATTGAACAGGCTGGGCGACACGGGGGTATCAAGTGAGTCGCCGACCACAAATATTGAGTGGTGCTTTCCCTCAATTGAGCGGATCAAATCAACGGTCGATTTGACGAGCGAAAAATCGGAATCGTCGCAGGGTTCAGTGTCCGGCGATTTCAAACGAACAACGATCCTCGACGGCTCTCTCGCAAATCCCTCACAACTATCAGCAATCCCAAATAGCGGAAGCGTCATATCCCTGCCCACTGCCGTAGAATTGCTGCGTCCTTCGGAGAGCTTTCCAATATTTCGAGCAGCAGACGCATTGTTCCCTTCTGCCGTTCGCAGAAGTCCGAAAGGGGCTTGATGCCGAGCATGTCACCTTGAGTGGCGTGGTGATGAACCGGGTTCGCCCCGCAGTGGCTTTCAAACACGCAGTCTGAGCATTCGGGGGCGCATTGGGTCAGAGAAGCTGAAATTGCCTCGATTAATGTGTCCGACAGAACAAGCGAGCGGTAGTCATGAGTGTCAACATGGCCAAGACGAAATGCGTTGTCGCCGGTCTCCGCAAGCATGCGTCCCTCGTCAGAGGCATATACACTTCCATCATAATTATAGACCAAAGCGCCTATTCCAATTCCAGCCGGACTGCGCAGATCAACGTAGCCGATTGGTTTGTCTGTAAGCATCCTGGTCAGGACCAGCGCGGAGTAGAACTCACGGAACGGGGTACCTTTGTGATTGATATCTAGAATGCGTCGAAGACCTTGTTCGAAGAAACGAAGCCAGCGCTTCGTATCGTAACGTTGATACTGCTTCGTTTTAATGGCGAAGCCAAACGGCGATAACGGTCGGAGAAAAATGCCTTCTAAGCCGAGCTTCAAGTATTCATCGATGATTTCATCGACGCGATCCAAGCTGGCTTCGGTTGTCGTCATAAGTGCGCCGACGCGGTCTTTGCCAAGCGCCTCTTGTGCCCTGCGGATGCCACTAGTCGCCAATTCGTAGCTGTTTCCGCCCGGTCTAGGTCGATTCTTGTTATGTAGGTCTAAGGGGCCATCAAGCGAAGTCGATAGAAGGACTCCATTCGCTTTGCAGTATTCCAAGATTGAAGTGTTCAGTAGGGCGAGGTTAGTCGCAATTACGAAGTCAACCTGCTTGCCGCGCGTTGTGGATTTTGTGTTAGCCGCTTGCACAATTTTCTGGATTAAGCCGAAGTTGAGAAGGGGCTCGCCTCCTTGGAATTCAATCTTAATTCGTGATGACTTGCTTTCGAACGCAATATCTAGCGCTCGCTGAGCGGTCGTTTCGCTCATGTCAAATCGCGAACGATCTGTACTCTGACGCGAGACTTGGCAATATGGGCACGAGTGCTCGCAGCGCAACGTCACGACAAACATGTGCAAAGGTGTCATTTCCCGCAAGAATGACATCCGGCTCCGAAGACGGAGAGCGAGAAGCTGCTGCTGAGCCTTTTGCTGAGTGCCAGTGATCAGGTGAGCGGCGTAAGCCCTTTCGTATAACCCGTCTCCGGGCTTCAGCTTAAGGTCAATGACGTTGTTGATTTCATCCTCGGTCAGTCGGATGAAATCGCCCACCATATTGGAAACTAGGAATTGTGCGTTTCCCGTGCGCTCAAAATTGAACGGCAGAAGGGTAAGCTCACCGCTTGGCGAGCCGAAAGCTTCTACGTTAGCAAAACGGGCCATGCTGAGCAGTTCTACGCGCTAGTTGTTAGCTTGGTCGGCTGCCAACGATCCAAAGGCGAGCGCCAGTATTACATTCCGGATACCGGACGTTTTCCTCGCCACTTGCGCTCTCAAGTTCTCGTCGGTGACAAAGTCCAGAAAGCGCGCCCTTAGTCTATCCGGATCCTCCTCCACACGCCCAGAGGGCCCGTGCTGAATTTCAAGATGACAAACGAATTGGCCGTTTACTTCCTCAATCCGGCACGCCGCGGTTCCGATTAGACGATAGGCAGCCGCCTGCAAGGCATCCAAAGTCTGGACGCTCGCATCGAAATCTACGGTAATCGAAGGTCGCGGCTCGTGCTTCTCAGTATCGGCTTGAGGCATGTGATGCGTGAGACGCATGAGAAGCGTGGGAAGTGTGAGACGAATGCTGGGCCACCAACGTTCCGTCTGGCTGCTGAGTCATCACAAAGCCGAGTAGATCATCGCCCACTCGGTAGTGCGCGTTTGGTTCCAACCGTGGAACGGAGTTCTCTGTACCGACATTTGTAGCGTTCGAATCCGTTGCCGCTGTTGCGTGCGCTTCGGTGCCGAGCACCTGAGCGCCAGTCAAAGATGCAATCGCAGTTCCAAGTGAAAGAATCTTTTTGGAAGTGACAGACATCAGGCAAATCCCCCGGCTCACGTGTTGGCGTTATGAAATGAAAAGCACCATTTTGCGATTGGTTGCAAGTATCAGAGGGGACCAACTTTAGATTAAAAACACTTCTTTGGCAGCCCTAATCTAACTTTTCCGGTCCGCTCCGCCCCGCTTTTGCGCGAGCAACTGGACGACAGCCGCTCTCTGAGAGGGGGGACCGACCGGCCTTTCCTTGCATAGGACTAGCTCAAATCCCTGGAGTGCCTCTGGAATCTCGCCAAGCTTTGGCAATTCGAGATAGTTTTGGCCTTGGCCCCCAAAGGTCTCGACGTAAAGCCATCCACCATCTTTTAACGCAGTGCACAAATCCACAATGACCTTCTGCACCGGATAATGGATGCAGAGAATTGCTGAAAATGATGAGTTCCGAAAAGGCAATCGGCTCGCGACAAGGTCGGCGCAGAGCGTGACAATCCTTCCTGACCCGGTCGATTGCAATGCGCCAGACACTTCGACCGATTTGAGACGTGCAACATCGTTATCGACCGCAATCACGTCGTACCCGCGGGAAGCCAGAGCCAGCGCGTTTCGCCCGAAACCGCACGGGGCGTCCAAAACCGGCTGGTCATAGGATGAAGCCACTCGGTCGAGGACTTGCATCAAAAATTTAGACGGAGCGAGCGAAGGTACCGGCCTGCTTGTAGGCACTGCGCCAATGTCCAGTTATAGGAACGAAGGGGACAACACAGCGCCTGATGCGTGTTGTCCCATTGGTCTCACGGATGCTGTTCGTTCTTTGCGGCGCGCATTCCTTGTGTAGCAGTATCTCTTTCACACATATACGCGCCGTCTTTGGTGTTTCCGTAATTGTGAGTTCCCGCAAAATGATAGATTTTGGACCGCAAGTTCACCCAAACAACGGTATCTCCCAAGCAGGAAGCCTTCGCTTGAGCCTCAGTTGCGTATTGGCCAGTTCCGGACGGCGATCCGGTGGATGGTGCCCGTTGCGTAGTACCGTAGGGCGGTTCTGACGACGGCCTTGAAGCGGTTGGTGCAGGCGGCGGTGACGGTGACGGTGGCGGTGGGGCGGCAGTCGTCGTAGGCGCTGGGGCAGGGGCTGGAGCCACCGTAGGCGTTGCGACAGTTCCGGCCCGGCATGCCGCGACATACGCTCTTTCTGTGATGCCTCTAGCTTGGAAGTTGGCTTTATCAGCACGCCATTCTTCGGTGCAGGCTTTAGCGGTTTTTGCCCCCGCATTGCCTTCAGGCGCTGTTGCAACAGGAGGAGGCGCAGCCGTCGGCGCTGGACTTGGTGCAGCGGTCGGGGTTACGGCGGTCCCGGCGCGACAAGCAGCTACGTATGCTCTTTCCGTGATGCCCTTAGCCTGGAAATTCGCTTTATCCGCCCGCCATTCTTCGGTGCAAGCTTTGGCGGTCTTTCCGCCCGTGCCGCTACCTGGAAAGGTCGTGCTGGGTGCCGTCGCTGTGGGGGCTGAAGGCGGAGCAGTGGTAGGGACTGCCGCCGTTCCGGCCCGACACTGCGCTACATATGCCTTCTCTGTAATGCCCTTCGCTTGGAAATTGGCCTTGTCCGCTCGCCACTCTTCGGTGCAAGCTTTAGCGGTCTTCCCTTGAGCCAATACGGGGATGGAAAACGCGAAGAAACCGACTATGACAGCGCCGGTTGATACTAGAATCAGTTTTTTCATTAAACATCCTCCCAGCAAATGCAATTGACGGTTGTCAGCTTAACATAAGACTCTCAACGCCGTCATTCCCACCTAAAGCATGTTAACTCAGCATTTGCCGTTATCGGGTGGTTTGGGCAGCCGCCGTTTCACAGATCGAGCCAGTTCGTCGAACGAGTCAAACTTCTCTACACCATGCAAGAATTCACCTTCCACGTAACCATCGTCTCGAATTCTGTAGCCCACGCCATAGAGATAGCCGACTTCCTGACCTAATGCCCGACCAATTAAAACCGTCTCTACGTCGAGCGGGGGCTTCAACGGATTGATATGCCCTGTTGATCGCATCTGCCTAAAGGGCATGTGCATTCCAGTAACTTCCGTCTCGCATGATCCGTTGGGCTCTGATTTTTTTTTATTCGTTGGATAGTCTGACGTGCCGGAAATTCGAGACAATATTGCTCGATGAGGACTAACCTCGTACTCAAAGAACAAATCCTTTTCGATTTTGACTCGCCGCTTAATCATGGGCTTCATTCGTGCTTAGCTAGGAGCATGTCGGCAGTCTAGCGGTCATGGATTTCAGCCCCCGGGGCGACGCGCCAATCCGCGAAGCCGATAACTTGCGCTGACAGGCGTGTGGTCCATCCCAGCACTTGTAGCCAATATCCGTTGAGCAGCCAAAGGCACGAGGAATTGCGGCTCTCGCAGCAGAGCTTCTCGTCGGAACGTTGAAAGTTTGGCCTCGTGAAACCCAACGAATAGGCCAATTCCTCACCCTAACGCTATGGCGCGACAAAGCGTGACCTGATGTTCTCTTTTGCAAAGCAGCGGGCTTCATTACGTCACTTCCGCATGCTGTCGCGTTGCCTCTCGGCTTCGACGATACTAGCGAAGAGCTTCTGTGTTTCGATTTTTGCGTCGGTTTCCGTCAGTTTCCGTCTGTCAACCCGCTCGGATATTTGAAGGCGCTTCGTATTGAAGTCCTCAATGAGGTCCATGTAGCGGTAGTTGGCTCTTCTAAAAGCTTGGATGATGCGAGGATTGGCACATTCAGCCGACGCGACGAAAGATTTCAGTTCGCCGTTGATCCTCTTATTTCTGCACTCGGCGATTGCCGCGACCATTTCGTTTTGCGCGACCACCATAGCGTCTTGTGGCGGTTGGCTGAGCGCTTGCTGCGGTAACGGCGCGCCCATTTCGCGAAGTTTACGTTGCGCATCGAGCGCCTGCTGATGTTCCTTAGCGTTCGCCTGTTGCGTCCCTTCAACTCGTTCCGCCATTATTTGTGCCGCCGTGCATCGCCCAGCCAACTCGATACTTTGCGGAAGAGATTTATTTTCGATTGCATCTGCTTGTAGGCAGACGATTGTCGCGTTTCGCTTGAATTGCTCTAGCGTTCCGCAGGTACCGTTAATGCAACAGCTTCCGCCCGGCATACATGGAGGTGTTTGAGCAAAAGCAACTCCGCTGACGGCGACAAATACAATTGCGAAAAGCATCTTAATCGGGAATGCTGCTCGCAACGCGATACTGTCCAGCTTGGCAATCATTGATGCCCCCATCGCAAGTCTCGGGGCGGGATCATCGGGTAAAAGGCGCTTCTGTCAATCAGGGGATGTGCCTGCTGGCTTGCCGCGCGGCGCGAAAAATGCGGGCAATTTTCGGACATGCTGAGAATCGTGGAGGCAACGCGCCTAAAGGATCTTCATTTCACCGTTGAGGACGGGACCGACGGTTCCCGGTCTTTAGCTGAGGTATCTTGGCGGCGTTGGCCTAGCGATTGATAGCCGAGCTTTGGCGGGTAACATTGCCGAACGCCGCCCCTCGAAAACCCCCCGAAGTATGGCGTGAACGAAACGCGAAGAGGGTGGCCGGAAGCCGATGAAAAACACTGAAAATACAAAGGCTGACGACTTGGGAAGGGCGTTCGGGACGCAGGGGTCGCAGGTTCGAATCCTGCCGCTCCGACCAACTTCTCAACTCCTTTTAGATACGACTGTTTTCGAGCGCAACGACTGGCTGCCATGATTGACCCCATGGCCCGGTCAGCGCTGGCCTTCGCCTCTCTATTGCTGGTGGCGGCTTGAAGGATCGGAATCAGCCGCGCCGCTTCGCTCTTTACGAGCTCGGCGAGCCGCTTTTTGACCTGTTTCCTTCTCAAGATCGCCATCTGAAAGATGGCGGCCGCCACCCAATACCTCATCACGATTGCCTCCCTTGCGCGGTGCCCGCTGCCGCCGTGCCTGGCGACGCCGTCAAATCTGCGGTTAGACCTCGAGCTTGTCGCCGCCCTTCAGATCGAGAATTTCGCGGGCTTCGTCGGAGCTTGCGATCTCGAGACCAAGCCCCTCGATGATCTTGCGGGCGAGCAGCACCTGCTCGGCGTTCGAGGCTGCCATCCGCCCCGGCGCGGCCCACAGCGAGTCCTCCAGCCCGACGCGGACGTTGCCGCCCATGGCGGCCGACATCGCCGCGATCGGCAACTGGTTGCGTCCGGCGCCGAGTACCGACCAGATCATCTTGTCGCCGAACAGCCGGTCCGCGGTGCGCTTCATGTGCAGCACGTCGTCGGGATGCGCGCCGATCCCGCCCTGCAGGCCGAACACGGTCTGGATGAACAGAGGCGGCTTTACCAGGCCCTGATCGAGGAAATATTTGAGGTTATAGAGGTGGGCGGTGTCGTAGCATTCGAACTCGAAACGGGAGCCACTTTCCGCAAGTGTCGTAAGCACATATTCGATATCCTGAAAGGTGTTGCGAAACACGATGTCCTTGTTTTCGACGTGCTTGCGCTCCCATTCGTGCTCGAACTTGTTGAAGCGGTTGAGCATGCCGAAGAAGGCGAAGTTCATCGATCCCATGTTGAGCGATGCGACCTCGGGCTTGTAGGTCGCCGCTGGCCGCACCCGTTCGTCGACCGTCATGGTCGGCGAGCCACCGGTGGTAAGATTGATCACGCAATTCGAGCGCTGCTTGATGATCTTGAGGAAAGGCGCGAAGGCCGCCGGACTTTGATCGGGCTGGCCGGTCCTGGGGTTTCTTGCATGCAGATGCACGATCGCGGCTCCTGCTTCCGCCGCCTCGACCGCGGCATCGGCGATTTCCTGCGGCGTCACCGGGAGCGCCTTCGACATCGAAGGCGTATGGATCGCGCCGGTCACGGCGCAGGTGATGATGACTTTGCGGGGGGCCATGGTTTTTTGCCTTTTTTGAGGAGGATGGAGTCAGGACTTATTGGCTTGGTTGATCTTGTGGGCCGCGAGCGCGGCGAGGCGTTCATTGCGTCGAGCGGTCAATGCTGCGATGCGCTCGGCCTCCGGCGGGTAGGGCCACGCCGCGATCACCGCCTCGACATTCGGGCTTTCGTACACGGCGGGACCGGCCGCGGACGCGGCGAGTTCCTTGTAGAAGCCGGTGTAGCGCGCGCAATAGTCCGGGATGCCGCCGGGCGCATTTAGTTCGATGGTCTCGAACGGCCCGAGAAACGACCAGCGCAGACCAAGCCCGTCCTTGACGGTGTGGTCGAGGTCCTCCGCCGAGATATAGCCTTCGCCGACCAGCCGGAACGCTTCAGCGAGCAGCGCGCCTTGCAGGCGGTTGAGCACAAAGCCGTTGACCTCCTTGTTGATCGTGACCGGCACCTGTCCGATTTCGCGGTAGATCGTACGTGCCCGCTCGATCGCCTCGGGCGAGGTCCAGGGCGCGCCGCAAAGTTCCACCAGCGGCACCAGATGCGGCGGGTTGACCGGATGGCCCACCAGGCAGCGCGCGCGGCCAGGCAGATCCTCGGTGAAGCGCGAGGCCGTGATCGCCGAAGTCGAGGAGACGAGCAGCGCGTCCTTTCGCGTCAGCCGGTCGAGCTGGGCGAAGATGACCCGCTTGTCCTCGAGCTTTTCCGGTCCGTTCTCCTGAACGAATTCGACATCGTGCACCGCTTCCTCGAAACTGCCGGCCACCGAAACCCGCGCGACGGCACTATCGGGATCGTCGGCGAGGCCATGGCGCGCCAGCATGTGCAACTCGTCGCGAATGAGGCGCGGGGCGGCCTTGAGCGTTGCGATGTGCGGATCGGTCAACCGCACGTTCCACCCTGCGCGGGCGAAGATCGCGGCCCAGGCCCGTCCAATCAGCCCAGCGCCAACGATGGCGACGTTGCGTTCAGCGTTGGCCATTTCTGTCTCTCACCGGTTTTCCTTGCCGTGATCTGTCATGACAGTTAGAGTTGCAAAAGACAGGACGCTTGTCGACCTGCCCCACGAGTGATCATGAATCTCGACATCAACGGTTTGCGCGTGCTGGTGACGGCAGGCGCCAACGGCATCGGGCTCGCCATCGCGCGCGCTTTCGTGCGCGAGGGCGCAAAGGTCCACACCTGCGACGTCGATGATGCGGCACTCGCGGCGCTGGCCCGAACCGATCCTGCGATCACCCAGACCAAGTGCGACGTTTCCGACCGCAGGACGGTGAAGCATTTGTTTGACGAGGCGATCGGAAATCTTCGCGGTCTCGACGTGCTGGTGAACAATGCCGGTGTCGCCGGCCCGACCTCGAAGGTCGATGAGATGCACCCGGAAGATTGGGACCGCTGCGTGGACATCTGCCTGACCGGGCAATTCAATTGCACGCGGCTCGCCGTGCCGCAGTTGCGCAAGAGCAGGAACGCCTCGATCGTGAATATCTCGTCGGCGGCAGGAAAGCTCGGCTTTGCGATGCGAACGCCCTACGCGGCGGCGAAATGGGGCGTGATCGGCTTCACCAAGTCGCTGTCGATCGAGCTTGGACCGGACAATATTCGCGTCAATGCGATCCTGCCTGGCCTCGTTGCCGGTGACAGGCAACGCCGCGTGCTGGAGGCAAAAGCGCAGCAGCGCGGCATTTCCTATGCCGAGATGGAGCGCACCGCATTCTCCTTCACCTCGATCAAGGAATATGTGACGCCCGATCAGCTCGCCGATCAAATCCTCTTCATGTGCAGTCCGCGCGGCAAGACGATTTCCGGACAGGCGATCTCGATCTGCGGTGACACGCAAATGCTGGGATAGGCGAGAGGGGGCAAAAACGCAGGGGTGACGTCGCCCGCAGGGCGATGACAGCCGGCCCACGATTTGCTCAAATTCTGGCGCGACTGAAGTTCCCGCTCGCTGGAAATCCAAATGCATTTTATCGAACTGGACGGTGTTGCGCTTCGCTTCGAGTTGAGCGGCACGGGTGAGCGTACGCTGGTGCTGGTGCATGAAATGGGCGGCTCGCTCGAAAGCTGGGACGAGGTCGTTCCGCATGTTGCCTCGTTGCGCCGTGTCCTGCGCTACGACACCCGCGGGGCAGGGATGTCGCAGAAAGTCCGTGGCGAGCTCAGCTTTGCCGCCATGGCAGCCGATATTGCCGCGCTGCTCGATGCACTGCGGATAAGCGGCAGGGTGGCGCTGGCAGGCGTTGCCGTCGGCGGCGCCATCGCGCTTCAATTCGCGGGCCAATATCCGGAGCGAGCAAGCGCCGTCATCGTCGGCAGTCCGGCCACCGGGATCGCAGCCGCGCGCCGTCCGGCGGCGCTTGAACGCGTTGCCAGGATCGAGGCGCTCGGGATGGCATCCGTCGTCGAGGATTCGATGCTGAACGGCTACCCACCGGAGCTGCGCGGTGATGGCAAGCGCTTTGAGCAATTCCAGGCGCGCTGGCTTGGCAACGATCCCTCGAGTTACGCGACGATCTGGCGAATGCTGGCGAACGCCGACATGCAGGAAACCCTGAGCAAGATCAGGTGCCCGGCGCTTGTAATCGGCGGAAGCCTTGATCGCGTCCGGCCACCGGCGATTGCGCAGGAATTGGCCAAAACGATACCAGGCGCCCGTTATCTCGAAGTACGTACCGGGCATTATATGGCGGTCCAGACTCCCGGCCTGATCGCGAACTGCATCGACGAGTATCTCACATCCATCGGTGCCTGACGGATCAGCTTCCCTCCAGTGTATCAAGGTCGCCCCCATGACTTCCCAGCCCCTGCAGCAAATTCCCGGCCTCTATCGTCGCAAGATCGGGGACATTATCGTTACCGCCGTCAGCGACGGTTACCTCGACGGCAATCTCGAAGTGATGCGCAACGTCGATCTGCAAATGGCGGAGACGATCCTGCGCGAGGCGTTTCGCCCTGCGCGCCGAACCAGCGTCAACACCTTCCTGATCCGGTCAAAAGGACGCACCGCGATCATCGACACCGGATCGGGCAATTATCTCATGCCGACCGCAGGTCACGTTCATCGCAATCTCGTCGCAGGCGGCATCGATCCGAAGTCGATCGACACGGTGCTCCTGACCCATATGCACCCGGATCATTCCGCCGGGCTGACCGACATGTCGAACGGCGAGCTGCTGTTTCCGAATGCGGAACTGGTCGTGCACGAATACGAACTACCGCACTGGTTCGACGACGGCGCGATGGCCAAGGCCGATGAGCGCTCGAAGAAGCTGTTTTTCCAGGCAGGCCGCGAACAGGTCGCGCCCTACAAGAACCGCACGCGCTTGTTCAAGCAGGGCGAAATCTTTCCCGGCGTGACGGCGGTGCCAAGCCATGGACATACGCCGGGCCACACCGCCTATCTGGTCGCATCAGGCGATCATCAATTGATGATCTGGGGCGACACGGTTCATGTGCCGGAAGTGCAGACCGCGCATCCCGAAGCCGGCATGGCCTTCGATACCGATCTGGCGCAAGCGGCAGCATCCCGAAAGCGCATGTTTGACCGGGTCAGCGCCGACGGCGTCCTCATCGCGGGGATGCATACGCATTTCCCGGGCTTTGGGCGGTTGGCGCGGCGCGGCGACGCTTATGCACTTTATCCGGAAGCATGGGTGCACAGCTTCGACCAGGCCTGACGAACGCCATTCGTTCGCGCCACTTTCCGAAGTTCGTGTTACATCTTCGCGCTCTTTGGCTCTCACCCGGAGATGATGATGTCTTTCGATCTGGTTCTGCGCGGCGGTCGCGTGGTTGATCCCTCCCAGAAACTCGATGCCATCGCCGATGTTGCTTTTGCCGGCGGCAAGGTCGCCGCGGTCGGGAACGCGCTCAAGACAACTCCGGGTACCGAGGTGCGCGATGTGTCGGGCCATATCGTCACGCCCGGCCTGATCGACCTGCATACGCATGTCTATTGGGGCGGTACCTCGCTCGGCATCGACGCCGAGGAGTTCTGCCGCACCTCGGGCGTCACGACCGCGATCGACACCGGCAGCGCGGGGCCCGGCAATTTCGCCGGCTTCCGCAAGCACGTGATCGAGCCGAGCCAGGTCCGCATCCTGGCCTACTTGCACATTTCGCATGCCGGCATCTACGGCTTCTCGCACCGCGTCATGGTCGGTGAAAGCGAGGAAATGCGGCTGATGAATCCGATCGACGCCGTGCAGGTCGCGGATGCCAACCGCGACCTCATCGTCGGCATCAAGGTGCGGGTCGGTCTTCATTCTTCCGGTACGTCCGGAATCGTACCGCTGCGGATGGCGCTGGAAGTGGCGAACGAAGTCGGCATGCCGCTGATGGCGCATATCGACCATCCGCCGCCGAGCTACGAAGAGGTGGTCAGCCTGCTGCGCCCCGGCGACGTTCTGACGCACGCCTTCCGGCCGTTCCCCAATTCGGCGGTTTCCGCGCAGGGCACGGTGAAACAGGTCGTGCGGGAAGCGCGCGAGCGCGGTGTGCTGTTCGATATCGGCCACGGCAAGGGATCGTTTGCCTTCAAGGTCGCGCGCGCGATGCTCGCCAACGGCTTCTATCCCGACACGATTTCCTCCGACGTTCATCAGCTCTGCATCAATGGCCCGGCCTACGACCAGGTGACGACGATGTCGAAATTCCTGTGCATGGGCATGCCGTTTCCGGACGTGGTCGCGGCGTCGACCGTCAATGCGGCGATGGCGCTGCGGCGTCCCGAACTCGGCAGCCTCAAACCGGGCTGTGTCGGTGATGCGACCGTCCTCTCCATCCAGGAGGGGAAATTCGACTACGAAGACGTTGTCGGCGAGCATTTGGTGGGCGACCGCAGGATCGTGTCCGAAGGCGTCGTCATCGGCGGACGCTGGTGGTATCCGAAAGAGTCGCCGAAATTCAAACGGCTAGCTGGCTAACTCCCGCCGAAAATGCTGTGATCCTCCAAAATCGCCCATCCAGACCGGGCTAAACCGGCAGGGCGTTGGCATATCGTTTGCAAGCTAACGAACCGCATTGCGTGACGTTGCTTCTTGAGGGCCTAATCGCGCGGTGGGCATTGGGAATTGGGAGGTCTCCATGGATCGCAGAACAGTATTGAAGGGATTGGCGGGGGCGGGCACCCTTGCAGCCACGGGCAGCCTGCCGATGCCGGCGCTGTCCCAGGGCGCTGCCGCGCGCACCTTGCGCCTTGTGCCGCAGGCCGACCTTGCGAATTTCGACCCCGTCTGGACCACGCAATATGTGGTGCGCAACGCCGCCGTGCTGGTGTGGGAAACGCTCTACGGCTTTGACGAAAAATTGCAGCCGCAGCGCCAGATGGTCGAGTCGGAAGAAAACTCCAGCGACGGCCTGACCTGGACGTTCCGGCTGAGGCCGGGGCTGAAGTTTCATGATGGCGAGCCGGTGCGCGCCAAGGATGTCGTGGCGAGCCTGACCCGATGGTCGAACCGCGATCCCATGGGACTCATGCTCAAAGCAATCCAGAACGAGCTCACCGCTGTCGACGACAGGACCTTCAAATGGGTGCTGAAGCGGCCCTATCCGAAAATGCTGCTGGCGCTCGGCAAGAACAGCACGCCTTGCGCTTTCATCATGCCGGAGCGCATTGCCCAGACCGACCCGTTCAAGCAGATCAACGAATATGTCGGCTCCGGGCCGATGAAATTCGTGCGGAGCGAGTGGGTGCCCGGCGCGAAGTCGGTGTTTGAGAAATTCGCCGACTACGTGCCGCGGCAAGAAAAGAACTCGTGGTTTGCCGGCGGCAAGCAGATGCTGCTTGATCGGATCGAATGGGTGGTGATCCCCGATCCGGCGACGGCGTCGGCCGCCTTGCAGAGCGGCGAGGTCGACTGGTGGGAGAATCCGCTTCCCGATCTCGTGCCGGTCTTGAGGAAGAACCGCAACATCAATGTCGATATTGCCGACCCACTTGGCAACATCGGCTCATTCCGGATGAATCATCTTCACCCGCCCTTCAATGACGTCAGGGCGCGGCGCGCTGTGCTGACTGCGATGAACCAGGAAGATTATATGCGGGCGCTGGTCGGGGACGATACCTCGCTCTGGAAGACGCTGCCGGGCTTCTTCACGCCCAATACGCCGCTTTACACGGAAGAAGGCGGCGAAATCCTCAAAATGCGCAATCTCGATGCTGCCAAGAAACTTCTTGCCGAGAGCGGCTATGCCAACCAGCCGGTCTCTTGCATTGTGGCGCAGGACCAGGTGATCACCAAGGCCCAGGGCGACGTCACGGCCGATCTGTTGAAGCGCATGGGCATGAATGTCGATTTCGTCGCCACCGACTGGGGCACGGTCGGTACGCGCCGCGCGCAAAAGGCGCCCCACAACCAGGGCGGCTGGGAAATGTTCCACACCTGGCACGCCGGCGCGGATTGCATCAATCCTGCCGTCTATATCGCCATTCGCGCCAGTGGCGACAAGGCTTGGTATGGCTGGCCGGATAGCCCCGCCGTGGAAAAGGAAGTGACGGCATGGTTCGATGCCAGGAGCCTCGATGAGGAAAAGGCCGCGGTCCGCCGCCTCAACAAGGCGGCGCTCGAGGATGTCGTCTATGCGCCGACCGGTTTCTTCCTGAGCTACACGGCGTGGCGCAAGAACGTGTCCGGGATCGTCAAGGGGCCGGTGCCGTTCTTCTGGGGTGTGTCGAAGACCGCCTGAGCCGTGCGGTAAAGCGATCATGGCCTCCTACATCCTGCGGCGCGTTCTGGTGACTTTGCCGGTGATGGCGATCGTCGCGCTGTTTGTCTTCAGCCTGCTCTACATCGCGCCGGGCGATCCGGCGGCGGTGATCGCAGGTGATCAGGCAAGCCCGGCGGATGTCGAGCGGATTCGCCAGAGCCTTGGTCTCGACCAGCCGTTCCTGGTCCAGTTCGGCGGCTGGTGCTGGCGAATTCTGCACCTCGATCTCGGCACCTCGATCTTCACCAACCTGCCGGTCACTTCCATGATCGCGCAGCGCATTGAGCCGACGCTCTCGCTCATGATGCTGACGCTGGCGCTCACCCTCGTGATCGCCGTGCCGCTTGGCGTGATCGCGGCCTGGAAAGCCGGTAGCTGGATCGATCGTTCGATCATGGCGTTTGCCGTATCGGCATTCTCGCTTCCCGTTTTTGTGGTCGGTTACGTTCTGGCCTATGTCTTTGCGCTGGAGCTCGATTGGCTTCCGGTCCAGGGCTATACGCCGTTTTCCGAAGGGGTCTGGCCATGGCTGCAGAACCTCATTCTTCCATCGGTCGCACTTGGTAGCGTCTATATCGCGCTGATCGCGCGCATCACGCGGGCCTCGATGCTCGAAGTGCTACAGCAGGACTATGTCCGCACCGCCCGCGCCAAAGGTCTCGGGCAACGTGATGTTCTCTTCATTCACGCGTTGAAAAATGCCGCCGTGCCGATCGTCACGGTGATCGGCATCGGTGTTGCCTTGCTGATCGGTGGCGCGGTGGTGACCGAGAGCGTGTTCGCCATTCCGGGTTTGGGACGCCTGACGGTCGACGCGATCCTGCGCCGCGATTATCCTGTGATCCAGGGTATCGTGCTGATGTTCTCTTTCCTCTACACGCTCGTCAATTTGATGGTCGACGTCACGTATACGCTGCTTGATCCGAGGATACGCTATTGACGGCGTCAATCACCAGTTCAGTACCCGTGCCGCCGGGCCTTGCCGTCGCGCAGGTGCTGCCGGACCTCATGCTGCCGGTGAAGGTGCGGCGCGGCGTGCTCGGCTTTCTGCGCAACAATCCGACGGTTGCGATCGGCGGCGCATTACTGCTCTTGCTGGTGCTGATCGGCGTCTTCGCACCCTATCTCTGGACGGTCGATCCTACGGCGTTGGCGCCTGCCAAGCGCATGCGCCCGCCATCGGAACAATACTGGTTCGGCACGGACGCGCTTGGCCGCGATGTCTTTTCGCGCGTGATTTTCGGGACGCGCGTTTCGCTCACGGTCGGGCTGTCAGTGGCACTGCTCGCCACGTTCGCCGGCCTTGCCATCGGTCTCGTCTCGGGCTTCGTGCGCTGGGCCGACAGCATCATCATGCGGATCATGGACGGGTTGATGTCGATCCCGCCGATCCTGCTCGCGATTGCGCTGATGGCCTTGACGCGCGGCAGCGTCCGCAATGTCATCATGTCGATCACGATTGCCGAAATCCCGCGGGTATCGCGTCTCGTGCGCGGTGTCGTCCTGTCGTTGCGCGAGCAGCCCTACGTGGACGCTGCGATCGCATGCGGGACTCGGACGCCGATGATCATTCTTCGCCACATCCTGCCCAACACGTTGGCTCCGCTTTTGGTACAGGCCACCTATGTCTGCGCCAGCGCGATGATCGTCGAGGCCATCCTGTCCTTCATCGGCGCCGGCACGCCGCCGACGATTCCGTCCTGGGGGAACATCATGGCCGAGGGCAGGGCGCTGTGGCAGGTGAAGCCTTTTATCGTGTTCTTCCCGGCCGCGTTTCTCTCGATCACAGTGCTCGCGGTCAATCTGGTCGGCGATGGCTTGCGCGACGCGCTCGATCCCCGCATGGCCAAGAATCTCTAGGTCCGTTTCTGATGGCGTTGCTCGAAGTCGAGAATCTGCAGACCCACTTCCGCACTCCGGACGGAATCAACCGCGCTGTCGATGGCGTCTCTTTTCACGTCAATGAAGGCGAGACGCTGGCGATCGTCGGCGAGTCCGGCTGCGGCAAGTCGGTGACATCGATGTCGGTGATGCGGCTCATTCCGGAGCCGCCCGGCAAGATCGCTGGCTCGATCCGCTTTCGCGGAAAGGATCTTCTAAAGCTCAGCGATCGCGAAATGCGCAATATCCGCGGCAACGATATTTCAATGATCTTTCAGGAACCGATGACGAGCCTCAACCCGGTGTTGACGGTCGGTCGCCAGATCGGCGAGACGCTGCGGCTGCATCAGGGGCTCGACAAGCAGACGGCGGAGGCGCGCGCCGTCGAGCTGTTGACGCTGGTCGGCATCCCCGAGCCGGCGCGGCGGGTCAGGGAATATCCGCATCAGATGTCCGGTGGAATGCGCCAGCGCGTGATGATCGCGATTTCGCTCGCCTGCAATCCCAAGCTTCTGATCGCCGACGAGCCGACTACCGCGCTCGACGTCACGATCCAGGCCCAGATCCTGCAATTGATGCTCGACTTGAAACGCCGCGTCGGCGCTGCCGTGATCCTGATCACCCATGATCTCGGTGTGGTCGCCGAAGTCGCCGAGCGCGTCATGGTGATGTATGCCGGCCGCAAGGTCGAGGAAGCGCCGGTCGAGGAGCTGTTTCGCACCCCACGTCATCCCTATACGCAAGGCCTGCTCGGCGCCGTGCCCAAGCTCGGCTCGTCGCTATCGGGCGAGGCCGGCCGGCTTGCGGAAATCCCTGGCCAGGTGCCGAGCCTGAAGCAGCGCATCGCGGGCTGCGCCTTTGCCGGGCGATGCGCGCTTGCCACCGATTTCTGCCGCGAGGTTGCGCCCGGGCTGGAAGAGAAATCGTTCCGCCATTTCGCCGCCTGCCATTTTGCGAAGAAGGAGGCGGCCGCGGCATGAACGCGCCTCTGTTGCAGGTCAATGACCTCAAGAAGCACTTTCCGATCCGCGGCAATCTTTTCAGCCGCGGCGGCGGGGGCAGGGTCTATGCGGTCGACGGCGTATCTTTCGAAATCGCGCGCGGCGAGACGCTGTCCCTGGTCGGCGAATCCGGCTGCGGCAAATCAACGGTCGGGCGCGCGATTTTGCGGCTAAACGATGTCACCGCAGGTCAGGTGGTGCTGGATGGCCAACGCATCGACACTCTTTCGCCCGATCGGCTGCGCCGCATTCGCCGGCGCATGCAGGTGGTGTTCCAGGATCCGTTCTCCAGCCTCAATCCGCGATTGAGGGTGCGTGACATCCTGGCGGAGCCGATCCGCAATTTTGGCCTCGCCAGGTCATCCGCCGAACTTGAAGAAAAAGTCGCGGCGTTGATGGATACCGTGCGCCTGCCGCGCGATGCGCTGAGCCGCAGGCCGCACGAATTTTCAGGCGGGCAGCGTCAGCGCATCTGCATTGCACGCGCGCTTGCCGCGGAGCCCGATCTGATCGTCTGCGACGAGGCGGTTTCGGCGCTCGACGTTTCGGTGAAGGCGCAGATCGTCAACCTGTTGCAGGATTTGCAGCGTGAGTTCGGTCTCGCGCTGCTCTTCATCAGCCACGATCTGGCGATCGTCGAGCACATGACCCATCGGGTCGCAGTGATGTATCTCGGCAAGATCGTCGAGATGGCGCCGCGCCACCAGATTTTTGCCGCACCCAGGCATCCATACACCAGGGCGCTGCTCTCAGCCGTGCCGGTGCCGGACCCGACTGCACGCCGCACGCCGATGATCCTCAAAGGCGACGTGCCGAGCCCGATCAATCCGCCGCGCGGATGCCGCTTTCACACGCGCTGTCCCTATGTGTTCGAGCGCTGCCGCACCGACGAGCCGGAGCTTCGCCAACGCGTGGAAGGTCAATGGGCTGCCTGCCACCTCGAGAGCCTGCCGGAAGATGCCGGCAAAGGTGTCCCTGCCGAATAGGGGAACTACCGGTTTTCCAGGCGGAAAAGCGCTCTGCTGATCGGCGGCACCGCGGTAACCTTGCCGGCTAAATCCACTGGAATTGGCCGCCATATATCCTAGATTGATAGATGTGGGGGGTAACCCGTTTCGGGAGGCCCTGATGGTCAAAAAACACGGTCCGTTGTTGGCGGCCATTGGCGTGGCCCTGGTATGGAGCGGCTTTGCGGCTGCGCAGCCCTATCGCCCCGGTGAATTCCTTAAACTCAACCTTTCGCAGGCTGTGCTCTCGCCGAGGCCGCTCGGTCCCGCCACAAGCTTCACTCCCGGTCCGCTGGACGTGACGGTCGATCGCGGCAGTAAACCCGCGCAGGCCGATGCCGAACTCGTGGTCGATCCCAAGGCTGTGCTGGCCGCCACGGTGCATGCCGGGAACGCGCCGACGGCACATGCCGAAAGCAAACCCGCCAGCCGCGCTGTCGTCAGAACCGCCGCTGCCCCACGCGTGGCCCATGCGCGCACCGCGCGGCCGGCTCGCCATGCGCCGCATAGGCTGGTCGCGCTTCACGGACGAAATCCCATGGAAGCCCAGGCCCGCGACACCCGAATTCAGGTCTGGCCCTGCAGGTCGGGCGGTATTTGCAACTGGAAGCGATAATCTCGCCTGCTCACCCGCCGTCAGGCGAGAGTTGGTGACGTCATCTTGATTTGAATACGGCCGTGCCGGCACATTATCAGCGGCGGGACGTTGGTTTGCTCAAACCTCACCTGATCATTTCTGCGAGCCGCCCTGTCGTCGACGATGGGCCGCCGATCGGAGTTCACCTGAAATGGAACAGTTGCAAACGCAGGGCATCGGCCTGCCGCGCCTCGGGCTCGGTACCTTTCGCATGCAGGGCGATGCTTGCCGCGCGGCGGTGGAGAGCGCGCTTGCGCTCGGCTATCGCCACATCGACACCGCCGAAATGTACGGCAATGAGGAAGCGGTCGGCGCGGCGATTGCCGCATCAAGGATCGCCCGCAAGGACCTGCACATCACGACCAAGGTCTGGAATGAGAACCTCGCGCCGGATGCAATCCGCCGCGCCTTCGATGCCAGCCTGAAAAAACTCAGGCTCGACCAGATCGACCTCTATCTCGTGCATTGGCCCGCGCCGAACATGAACCTGCCGGCGATGTTCGAGGCCCTGATGAAGCTCAAGCAGTAAGGCCGGACGCGCGCCATTGGCGTTGCCAATTTCAATGTCGTGCTGCTGAAGAAGGTCGTCGAGGAGATCGAGGCACCAATTGCCTGCAATCAGGTCGAGTATCACGTAATGCTCGACCAGACGCGCTTGCTCAAATATCTCGCCGCAAAATCGATTCCGCTGGTGTCCTACTGTCCGCTCGTGCAGGGACGGGCGGCATCCAACGAAACGCTTGAGGCGATCGGCAAGAAGCATGGTGCGAGCGCCACCCAGGTCGCGCTGAAATGGCTGCTCGATCAGGATGGCGTTGCGGCGATCCCGAAGGCTTCGCGCACTGAGAGCCAGCGTAGCAACCTCGAGGCGCTGAACATCGGGCTCGATGACGAGGACCGCCAGGCGATCGCTAATTTGCCCAAGGACCGGCGATGCGTGTCGCCGGGTTTTGCCCCGGTGTGGGATTAGGCCCTATCCGAGCGGCTTAAAGAAAACGGCCCCGCCAGTAACGAGACTGGCGGAGCCATTCCTGTGTCGGCCTTCCTAATCGTGGCGATTCTTGATGACGACCGTCCGGACAGCTGTTCAGTTTGGAATACGTTCCCTGAGATAATACGCCGGCGCGAAATCAGTCGACGATGGCTTGATAGACCAGCGCATTGACCGTCGGGCGCAGGCGCGGCCTGTAGCTTGCGCAAAACCGCAAGGCGGCGCATCATCGATGCATAAGAAACAATCAATATTCGGGGGAGGCGCCAGCATGTCCGCACTGTCACGCCGATGTTTTCTCGCCGGTACGGCCGCCGCTGCCCTGTCGGGCCCGGCCATGGCCGCGATGGGACCGAACGACAAATTCGATCTGGTGATCAAGGGCGGGGACGTGCTCGATCCCAGCCAGTCCTTGCGCGGCAGACGCGACATCGGCATCCGCTGGGGCGTGGTCGAAGCGGTCGAGGCGGACATTCCGGCCGCGCGGGCGCTCAAGACCATCGATGCTTCGGGCAAGCTCGTCACACCCGGCCTCGTCGACCTCCATTGCCATGTCTACCCTTACGGCTCGGCGATCGGCATTCCCGCCGATGAACTCGTGCAATTCCAGGGGACGACGACCGTGGTGTCGGCGGGCGACGCCGGCGTCAACAATCTCGCCGCGTTGCGCCGCTTCATCGTCGCGCAAACGCGGGCACGGATGTACGCCTTCCTGCACATTGCCAATAATGGCCTGTCGGCATTCCCGGTCGCAGAGCTCTACAATATCGACAACGCTCAGGTCGAAGCTTGCGCGATGGGGCTTGCCGAAAACCCGGACTTCCTGATCGGCGTCAAGGTACGGATGTCGGAGAACGTCATCTTCAAGCATGGCATCGAGCCGCTCAAGCGCGGCATCCAGGCCTGCGAGATGTGTGGCTGGCCGGCCAGGATGATGGTGCATATCGGCGGCGTCGAAACCCCGCAATTGATGACCGATATCCTCAATCTGCTGCGGCCGGGCGACGTTCTGACCCACTGCTATTCCGGCGCGCCGAACATGGCGGGCGCCTTCACCAACATCGTGCAGGACGGCAAGCTGTTGCCGGCGGCGCTCGCCGCCAAGCAGCGCGGCGTCATCTTTGACGTCGGCCATGGCGGTGGCAGCTTCGATTTCACGGTGGCGGAGGTCGCGATTCCTGCGGGCTGCGCGCCGGATACGCTTTCTTCCGACATCCATGTCTTCTCGGGAAATTCGCCCGGTCTGCCCTATCTGCCCAATGTCATGGGCAAGTTCATGGCGATGGGCTTTTCGCTGGAGCAGGTCGTGGCGATGGCAACCATTGCGCCGGCCAGGATCATCAATCGCGCGCCCAAGATCGGCACGCTTCAGATCGGCGCGCCCGGCGACGTCACCATCCTGGATGTGGTGGAAGGGCCCGTCACGTTCGTCGATACCCGCAACAACAGGCGCGAAGGTAAGGTGCAGCTGAGGCCGGTGCAGGCCGTCCTCAATGGCGTGCCGTTCGGCCGGCCCTATCAGGCGCCGTTTGCGGTGAGATAGGCCGATCCGCTCGGGACCACGGGCTTAAGCGCGCAGTTCCTTGTTCGAGCTGCGCGTCGGCACGCCGAATTCCTTTCGGCACACCTCGGCCAACGTCGCGATGCCTTCGGCCAGCACCATCTGCTCCAGTGCGCCGCTGCTGGAATCGGAGCACTAGTTCGCCATTGACGTATTTCATCCTCCGATGCAGCATGCCTCCGTTCTCAGGGCAGGGTGAAACTCCCTACCGGCGGTATGCAGCGTCATTTGCTGCGAGCCCGCGAGCGCCTTCCTTCGGGAAGGGTCGAGCAGATCAGGTGAGATGCCTGAGCCGACGGTGAAAGTCCGGATGAAAGAGAACGCGCGAGCCGGCCTGCAAAATGCGGGGCTGGCGCGCACGTGATCGCCTTGGGTGACGTGTCGGTTACCGGAAAGGAGATCGCTGTGACACACGCCCGATATGTATTTGTCGAAGCCAATTGGGATGGTGAGTTCGCCACCCCGTCTTTCGCTGGCTTCCCGCCGTCGCTTCCAGGACAGGAGATCGCCGTTTTTGGTGCACCGGGCAGGTCTGCCCTGCGTCACGACGCTGGCAGGCGGCTTGCCGCCGGGCTAAATGCTCGATCCCTTTAGCGAGAGACCCACATGGCTGACCCGATTCAGGAAGTTCTGTTTGCCTTTGCCCAGGGCGAGCTTGTCGTCGTTACCGACGACGACGATCGCGAAGGCGAGGGCGATCTGATTGTCGCCGCCTCGCTCTGCACGCCGGAGAAAATGGCTTTCATCATCCGCCACACCTCCGGCATCGTCTGTGCGCCGATCACCGTGGAAGACGCGCGCCGACTGCGGCTCGATCCCATGGTGGCGCATAACGATTCCAGCCACACCACCGCCTTTACCGTCTCGATCGACTACAAGCCGGACGGCGGCACCGGCATTTCCGCGGAAGAGCGCGCGTCCTGCTGCCGGGCGTTGGCCAATCCGAATGCCGGCGCCAACGATTTTGCTCGGCCCGGCCATGTATTTCCGCTGATCGCGCGGGATGGCGGCGTGCTGTTGCGCTCGGGCCATACGGAAGCGGCGGTCGATCTCTGCAAGCTGAGCGGCCTGCCGCCGGTCGGCGTCATCAGCGAATTGATGAACGACGACGGCTCGGTGATGAAGGGCGCGCAAGTGGCGCAGTTCGCCAAAGCCCACAACCTCAAACATGTCACGATCGCCGAGTTGATCGCCTACCGGCAGGGGCGTGAGAAACTGATCGAACGTGTTTCGACCTTTACCGCCGATAGCCCGATCGGGCCGATGCAGGGCTTCGCCTACCGCTCGCCGTTCGATTCCATCGCCCACGTCGCGTTTGTCTACAACGGCATCGGCGACGGCAGGAACGTGCTGACGCGCTTTCACAAGCCCAACATCGTGAGGGACATCTTCACCGGGCCCAAGCAGATGAAAGCGGTGCTGGAGCAGTTCAAGAAGAACGGTAGCGGCGTTCTGGTCTATTTGCGCGATGGCGCGGCCGGTGTTCCGGTGGCGCCATTGCCGGAGGAGAAGACCGCGGAGGCCGACCGCAACCGGCAATGGCGCGAAGTCGGCGTCGGCGCGCAGATCCTGCGCGATCTCGGCGTCACCTCAATCCGGAATCTGAGTTCGTCGCTTCACGACTACAAGGGGCTTTCCGGATTCGGCATCGAGATCGTGTCGAACGAGGCGCTTGAAGGCTGAGACGAGGCAAATGATTGCACGATGCGACAAGCTTCCCGCTGATTGAGCCGGAGGCTCGCTCCATTCCGCATCTCGAAATGAAAAAACCAGTGCCCACTTTCCGAAGTTCGCAAATCCCTCTCAGCAACAACTTTAAGCGAACTTCGGAAAGTAATGGGCCCTGGCAAGATAATATTTCCAGCACCCCTTTCGATTTGAAGTCCCTGATGGACACCCGCGGCTTGTGGTGCAGGGACTTCAAATCGGCGGTGCTGGTGCAATTGCGCTTCCTTGCCGATCGTTTTAAAATAAAGGCATCTTTGTGAAAGGACTTTCCATGAGCGTGCGCCCTCAGGCCAAGGACAAGCCGTCTCCCGTGAATTTTCAGTGGGACGATCCGTTTTTGCTCGATGACCAGCTGACCGAAGATGAACGGATGATCCGCGATACCGCGCGCGCCTATGCGCAGGACAAGCTGCTGCCGCGCGTCATCAAGGCGTATCTGGAAGAGAAGGTCGATCGCGACATTTTTCATGAGATGGGCGAGCTTGGCCTGATTGGCATCACGCTGCCAGAAGAATACGGCTGCGCCAACGCCAGCTACGTCGCCTACGGCCTGGTCGCGCGCGAGATCGAACGCGTCGATTCCGGCTATCGCTCGATGAATTCGGTGCAGTCATCGCTGGTGATGCACCCGATCTATGCCTATGGCGATGAAAACCAGCGCAAGAAATATCTGCCGAAGCTCGCAACCGGCGAGTGGGTCGGCTGTTTCGGCCTGACTGAGCCCGACGCCGGTTCCGATCCCGGCGGCATGAAGACCCGTGCGGAGAAAACCTCCGACGGTTACCGGCTGACCGGCTCCAAGATATGGATCTCCAACGCGCCGATCGCCGACGTGTTTGTGATCTGGGCGAAATCCGCCGAGCACAACAACCAGATTCGCGGCTTCATCCTCGAAAAGGGCATGAAGGGACTTTCGGCGCCGAAGATCGGCGGCAAGCTTTCGCTGCGCGCCTCCGTTACCGGCGAAGTCGTGATGGACGGAGTCGAGGTGCCCGAAAGCGCGCTGCTGCCCAATGTCTCGGGTTTGAAGGGGCCCTTCGGCTGCCTCAACCGCGCCCGTTACGGAATTTCCTGGGGCGCGATGGGCGCTGCCGAAGACTGCATGCACCGCGCGCGGCAATATACGCTCGACCGCAAGCAGTTCAACAAACCGTTGGCGGCGACGCAGTTGATACAGAAGAAACTCGCCGACATGCAGTCGGAGATCGCGCTGGGCCTGCAGGCCTCGTTGCGGGTCGGACGGCTGATGGACGAGGGCAAGATGGCGCCCGAGATGATATCGATCGTCAAGCGCAACAACTGCGGCAAGGCGCTCGATATCGCCCGCACCGCGCGCGACATGCATGGCGGAAACGGCATCCAGATCGAATACCACGTGATGCGCCACACCGCGAACCTGGAGACCGTCAATACCTATGAAGGCACAGCCGACGTTCATGCGCTAATCCTCGGTCGCGCCATCACCGGCATTCAGGCGTTTTCGTAAAAGTTATAGGCCGTCATTCCGGGGCGCGTCGAAGACGCGAACCCGGAATCTCGTGCCGTATTTTTCCTCATCTTCGAGATTCCCGGTCTAGCCCTTTCGGGCTATCCCGGAATGACCGCGGAGAAAAAATGGCCGATACCGACGACGTCCCGTTTAACCGTAACTTTCCGCTTGCGCCCGGCGTGGTCGAGGAAGTGAGGCCCGGCGTGCGGCGCATCCTCTGCAACAATCCGAGCCCGTTCACGTTCACCGGCACCGTGAGTTACATCGTCGGCCGCGGCAAGGTCGCGATCATCGATCCCGGTCCCGGCGATGAAGCCCATGCGAAGGCGCTGCTTGATGCCGTGCGCGGCGAGACCGTGACGCACATTCTCGTCACCCATACCCATCGCGATCACTCGGTGAATACGCCGCGAATCAAGTCGGCCACCGGCGCGCCGGTCTATGCCGAGGGGGCGCATCGCGCCTCGCGTCCGCGCTTCGAAAGCGAGAAGCACAATCCGGAATCGGGCGCCGACCGCGACTTTCGTCCCGACGTGCAAGTCAGGGATGGAGAGATCATCGAGGGCGACGGTTGGAAACTCGAGGCGGTCGCGACGCCGGGCCATACGGCCAACCATCTTGCGTTCGCCTGGCCTGAGAAGAAGTTCCTGTTCGTCGGCGATCACGTGATGGGATGGTCGACCTCGATCGTGGCGCCGCCGGATGGCTCGATGATCGATTACATGGCCTCGCTGGAAAAGCTCGCCGCGCGTTGCGAGAATCTCTACTTCTCCGGTCATGGCCCGGAAATTCCGGACGCGCCGCGTTATGTGCGCTTCCTGATCCGCCATCGCCAGGCACGGGAAGCCTCGATCCTGCATCGCCTTGCCAAAGGCGAGGCGGACATCCCGACCATCGTTCGTGCCATTTATATCGGCATCGATCCGCGGCTGATGAAGGCGGCCGGCTATTCCGTGCTGGCGCATCTGGAGGATCTGGTCGGGCGCGACGTGATCGCAACCGATGGCGACCCCGTGATTGGCGGAACGTATCGATTGGCGAATAGCGAGTAGGGAAAACAAGACTACTCGCTATTCACCATTCCCTGTTCGCCTCACTACTTCTTCACCGTTTTGGCCGGCGGCTTCGAAGGCGCGGGCGCGGTCTTCGCAGGCTTCTGCACGTCGGCGTCGGCAGCGGTGTTGAGGTCATCGATCAGCTTGCGCACCCGCGCCGCATTGCTGCCGAGGTCGCTCTCGAAAAAGCGCGAGGCGGAGCGGATATCGACGCGCGAATCCTCGTCGTCCGGCGCGATGCGGATCGATACGTCCTCGCGGAACCCCATGATCGGCGTGCGTGCGACGGCCTCGATTCGGCCGATCCGGCGCGGCGGCTGGGGAGGGCGCTCGTCGATGATCAGCCACTTGCGCCGGTTGACGAGCCGCAAGGTGATCTCGTAGGCCCGATCCACCGGAAGCTCGAGTTCGACCGTTTCGATATCGGGATAGGCAATGTGCTGCTGTTCGGCCGAATAAAGGCCGGCATAGACGGCGGGGTTGGCGCCGTCGCTGCTGCGCAGGCGCGCCAAGGCTTCGAAGCGCGGTGGATCGATCGGGTCGGTGGTGACGTCGTGGATCGCGGGCAGGCGGCGATATTGCACGCCGAGATAGGCCGGATAGGCGAGCAGCAAAGCGTCAATCAGGAATGCCAGCAGGATCCGGGCCATACCACGCGCGCCACTCTGCCAGATCGCCGCAGCCCCGATCAGGCCGACCAGAATGGAAAGGCCCGCGCAGGCCAGCGCGCCGAAGAAGGTTGCGAGCGCCGGTTTGATTTCGAGAAAGCCGAAGCGGACGATGAGGATCGAGACCACGACCGCTACCACGGCAAATACCGCCAGATTGCGTGACCATGACGCCAGGCGCGACACGGGCTCCGACAGATAGGGAGCAGAAAACCTGCGGGCCATGGGCGCTGTTCTTGGCCTTGAAACTACCGGGTTGAGTCACAGCCGGCCGGAACCGGCCGGCGGTTAGAATTAACCCGTTTGAGACCACGAACCTGCGCCGAATTCAAGGGAGGCGTACCAATGGCCGGAGCATTGTCAGGCCATTTGATGCCCTCTACGCGCCCCGAAAACTGTAGGCCTTGAATTGCTCGCGCAGCGCCGTTTTCAGGATCTTGCCGGTCGCGGTATGCGGAATGCCGTCGACGAACACGACATCGTCGGGCATCCACCATTTGGCGATCTTGCCGTCCATGAATTTAAGAATGTCCTCGCGTGAGGCATTCTGCCCTTGTTTGAGCTGCACGATCAGCAGGGGGCGCTCGTCCCATTTGGGATGATGCAGACCGATCACGGCAGCTTCCGCCACCGCCGGGTGGGCGACGGCGAGATTTTCCAGATCGATCGAGGAAATCCACTCGCCGCCGGACTTGATCACGTCCTTGGAACGGTCGGTGATCCGCATGTAGGCCTGCCCGTCGATCGTCGCGACGTCGCCAGTGTCGAAAAATCCGTTCTCGTCGAGGATACTGCCATCGACGCGGTAATAGGCTTTGGCGACCGCGGGCCCCGAAACCTTGAGGCGGCCGAAGGTCTTGCCGTCCCATGGCAGCTCCTTGTCGGCGTCGTCGGTGATTTTCATCTGGACGCCGAAGGGCGGGTACCCTTGCGTCTGCAGGATATCGAGCGCTGTCTCGCCGGTTAGCTTGTCGTGGGGCGGCTTCAGGGCGGCGAGCGTTCCGATCGGGCTCATCTCGGTCATGCCCCAGGCATGCCGCGCCGTGACGCCCATATCGTTGAAGGCCTTGATCATCGAGCGCGGCATCGCCGAGCCGCCGCAGACCACAAAGCGCAGATGCGGCAGCTTCAGTTTGTTGGCGGCCATGTGGTTGAGCAGCATCAGCCACACGGTGGGAACGCCTGCCGTATGGGTGACGTTTTCGGTGTCCAGCAGTTCGAACACGGAAGCGCCGTCGAGTTTCGCACCAGGCAGCACCAGCTTGGTCCCCATCGAGGGCGCCGAGAACGCGATGCCCCAGCTATTGGCGTGGAACAGGGGAACCACCGGCAGCATCGTATCGCCCGCACAGGCGCCAAGCGAGTCGCCGGTATTGGCCATCAGGGCGTGCAACACGTTGGAGCGGTGCGAATACAGCACCCCCTTGGGGTCGCCGGTGGTGCCGGACGTGTAGCACATCGCAGCTGCGGTATTCTCGTCAAAGGTCTTCCATTTGAAATCGCCGTCGACTTCGCCGATCCAGTCCTCATAGGCGACCGCATTTTTCAGCGAGGTCTCCGGCATATGGGCTTTGTCAGTGAGCACGATGTAGCGCTCGACGCTGGAAAGCTTGTCAGCGATCTTTTCCAGAATCGGCACGAAGGTGATGTCGGTCATCACCACGCGGTCCTGGGCGTGGTTGATGATCCAGGCGATCTGTTCGGGGAACAGTCGCGGGTTGACGGTATGGCAGATCGCGCCAATTCCCATGATGCCATACCAGGCTTCGAGATGACGCCAGGTGTTCCACGCGATGGTGGCCACGCGGTCGCCGAACTTGATGCCGTCACGGTCGAGCCGCTGCGATATCTTCAGCGCGCGCTTGTAGATTTCGGCATAATTGGTGCGATGGATGGGGCCTTCGATCGAGCGCGTGACAATTTCCTGCTTGCCGTGGATTGTCGCTGCGTGCTCAAGAATTCGGTGACAGAGCAAAGGCCAGTCTTGCATCAAACCAAGCATGCGGTAGTTCCTCCTGAAAGTGCTGTCGCTTTTCGCGGTTCTTTTGCGCGAGTTGGCACAAAGTTTAGCGTGGGGAAGAGATGCCGCAAGTGGGCTTCTGGTAGGGGGCACGCCGGCCGGGGTGCCATGGTTACCGCCGCCGCGCTGCTGCTCGCCTTTTGCGGCGAGTTATATCCAGCCGCTGCCAGGATACCGCTGCCCAGGCCCCGGCCTGCCGACGCTCCGGCCGCGACGGCTGAGCCGTCCGCCGGGCCGGACCAGAAAAACGCCGAGCCAAAGGCCGCAGCCCCACCTCCGCCCTCCGCCTGCCGGACCGCCTTGACGGAAGCGATCGCGATTGCGCCGAGCATTCCCGACATCCACGGCCCCAGCGGCTGCGGCGGCGAGGATCTGGTGCGGCTGCAGGCGGTGGTGTTGCGTGACCAACGTCGGGTTGCGCTCAAGCCGGCGGCGATCCTGCGCTGCAAGATGGCCGCAGCCGTCGCCGACTGGGTTCGCACCGACGTCGACGCCGTTGCCAGCAAGCTCGGCAGCGTGGTCACGGACCTCGACAACTTCGATTCCTACGAGTGTCGCGGCCGCAATCGCATTGCGGGCGCGCCACTGTCCGAACACGGCCGCGCCAATGCGCTCGACGTTCGTTCCTTCAAATTTGCCGGCCGGACCATCTCGCTGACCGACCGCAACGTGCCGCGCGATGTGCGCGAGACGGTGCTGCATTCGGTATGCGCGCGATTCTCGACCGTGCTGGGGCCCGGCTCCGACGGCTACCACGAGGACCACATCCATCTCGACCTGATGGAGCGCCACAACAATTACCGGATTTGCCAGTGGAACGTCTGGGATCCGCTCCCGGCCGTTGCGCCGATGCTGCCGGCGCCGCGGCCGGCAGAGGCGCCGCCGCGCGAGGTGGCGGACGAGCCGACAGCAGCAAAGCCCGGCCGTGAAGCAGCTCCGGGAGGTGAGCAGGCGCAAACGCCTCCACCCGACCATCCGCCAATAAAAAAGCGCCGGTAAACCGGCGCCTTTTCCGTTAAATCAGAATGAAGAGGCTTATCGCCACGAGCCAATGTTGGTGTTGCCGCCTTGCGCCACTTGCGACGAACCGCCGAACGGCGAGTCGCTGCCGCCGCCATGATGAGGCGCGAGCACGACGACGATCGTGCCGACCTTGGCACGGTTATAGAGGTCGATCACGTCTTCATTCGTCATGCGGATGCAACCGGAGGAGATCGACTGGCCGATATATTCGGGTTGGTTGGTGCCGTGAATCCGGAACAGCGTGTCCTTGCCGCCAGAATAGAGATACATCGCGCGCGAACCCATCGGATTGTCCGGGCCCGGCGGCACGAAAGTGGGAACGCCAAGGCGCTCGATTTCGCCCGAGGTCGGGTGCCACGCGGGCCATTCGGTCATCGCGCCGATCTTGGCGACACCAGACCAGGCCATGGCTTCTTCGCCAACGGTGATGCCATAACGGATCGCCTTGCCATCGTTCATCACGTAATAAAGGTAGTGGTTGTCGGAATCGACGACGATCGAACCCGGGGCTTCCTTGCGCTGATACTCGACGATCGCGCGGCGGAAGTTCTCCGGCGGCTGCACGTTCTCGTAGCGAATTTTCGCCAGCAGATCCTTGTCGTGCTGCTTGAAATTAGCGGTATTGGTCGCCTCATAGTTTGCCGTTTCCATGCAACCTGAGAGCAGGAGCCCGGCGGCAGTCACAGCCATTGCCAATTTCAGCGACGTCAGTTTCAACGACATTTTGGAGTTTCCAATCGAAGGCCATACGGTCGAGACGAAGAATTTTCTGTCCGCCACGATTCCATCTTCAACTCCCACATTATCGCCGAAATTGGCAACAATTCCAGCGCTCAGATGCCACTTCGGCACTGCAGCGGCCCGGTTGTGTCTTTTTTGCCGCAAGTACTTGAGCGGGACGGGATTCTTGGGCAATTAGCTGGGCCGAGGGGCGGATTCCGCCACTCTTCCGACGCCCCGACGCCGCAAATCCTGGAGAGCTACCGGCTTTCACGAAAGGTTTGCCGAATCGAGCCAAGTCTCCTGGTTACAAGTCTTCCTGGTTACAAGTCTTCTTGGTTACAGGTCCTGATGGCTACGAGTCCTCTTGGTTAACTTTGCCAGTCCGGAGTTCTGCATGTTTTCGGTGTTCGTCCCCAGCGAGTCCTCCCTGAAAAAGGCCACCGTTACCGATCTGGACAAGTTGCCGGAGAACGCCGTCTGGATCGACCTGATCAAGCCGACCGCGGCCGAGGACAGGGCGGTGGAGGGGATCGCCGGGATCGCGGTGCCGACCCGGGAAGACATGCAGGAAATCGAGATTTCGAGCCGCCTTTATATCGAAAACGGCGCGCGCTACATGACGGCGACGCTGATGTGCCAGTCCGACACCGAGGCGCCGAAGACCACGGCGGTGACTTTCATCCTTGCCGGCCATCGTCTCGTGACGGTGCGCTACGACGATCCGAAGCCGTTTGTGCTGGTGGAAAACAAGCTCGGCCGCAATTGCTCGGCCAGCGTTACCGGCGAAATGGTGTTGATGGAGTTGCTGGACGCGGTGATCGACCGCTGCGCCGACATCCTCGAGCGCATCGGCGCGGACGTCGACCAGGTTTCCCACGACATCTTCGAGCCCGAGAGCGAGCGCCACGGCAACGCCAAGCGCTATTCGCAGATCCTGATCGCGATCGGCCGCAAGGGCGACCTGACCTCCAAGGTTCGCGAAAGCCTCGTCTCAATCGGCCGCCTCGTGACGTTTCTCTCGGCTGTTATCGAAGGCGTGAAGTGGACCAAGGACATGCGCGAGCAGCTCAAGACCATGCAGCGCGACGTCGCCTCGCTGACCGACCACGCCTCCTATCTTTCAAACAAAATCACCTTTGTGCTCGATGCCATGCTCGGCGTCGTCAATCTCGAACAGAACAACATCATCAAGCTGTTTTCCGTGATGGCGGTGGTGCTGATGCCGCCGACCCTGATCGCCTCGGTCTACGGCATGAATTTCAAGGTGATGCCGGAACTTGAATGGCAGCATGGCTATCCGCTTGCCGTGCTGATGATGGCGGTCGCGGCCGTCGCCCCCTACATGTATTTCCGCTGGAAGAAGTGGCTGTAAAGCCTGGCGCCGCCGCCGCCCGCGCGAGGTTAAGAAAGTGCGCTGCAATTGCCGGACTCGCCGTTATTTTCGCTCCGCTAAAATTTGAGCGGTGCACTGAACGTTTGCGCGACGGCTTTCTGCCATAACACTCGCGAACGACCCGCGAAAATTCCAATGGTTGAGAAAGTCATAAGGCCAATGCAGAACGTCATCGATTTCGCAAGCTACCGGCAGGGCCGCAGCATTGTGGTCGGGGCACGGGCGATCTCGGCGCGTAGCTGCCGGCATTGCGGGGCTGCGCTCGGCGACGGCGAGCTCGAAGACGAGTGCTCCAGCATCGCCAACACCCAGGAAGCGCTGCGCTGGCAGGCCGCCCAGATCCTGCGCGGGCTGATCTGAAACGTTATCCTGCTTCGATGCCCACCTGCGCGGCTTCGAGGTTAAGCGACTTTTGCGCATCGCCCAAAACGCTAGTGGAGTGGATTTGACATTCGCTACCCATCCGGCCGCGAGTTTGGAAAGCGAATGTCAAATCCTAAACTCCACTAGAAACAGACATTTGCTAGTGGTCCTTTGACTCTGACGTTCCTTTGAAGAGGTCGCTGCGAAACTGAAACGTCAGTGTCGCCACACTAGACGTGCTGGCCGCCGTTGATGTGGATCTCCGCGCCGTTCACGTAAGAGCTCGTTTCCGTACACAGCACGTAGATGATCTTGGCGACCTCATCCGGGGTGCCGACCCGGTGCATCGGAATCTGCTGCTCCACGATCTTTTCGGTGCCCGGCGACAGGATCGACGTGTCGATTTCGCCCGGAGCGATCGAATTGACGCGGACGCCGAGCCTGCCGAAATCCGATGCCATCTCGCGCGTCAGTGCGGCGAGTGCCGCTTTCGACGTTGCATAGGCGGCGCCCGCGAACGGATGCACCCGCGAGCCGGCGATCGACGTCACGTTGACGACCGAACCTTTCGCCGCCGTCAATTCGTCGATCAGGCCGCGCGCCATCATGATGGGCGCGAAGAAATTGACGCGAAACACGTGTTTCCAGGTTTCAAGTTCGGTATCGATCGAGCCGAGCCGTTTGCCGCCTTCGGCCTTCGGCGAAATCGCCGCATTGTTGACGAGCGCATGCAGTACGCCGCCTTCCAGCCGGTCTCGAATTTCGGAGATGGCGCGTTCGGTATCGCGGTGATCGGCGAGGTCGACCTGAATGTGATCCTCAGGCCCCGCGCCCCATGGGCATTCCTCGGGAAAGGGATGGCGTGAACAGGTGAGAACGCGCCAACCCGCCGACGAAAAGCGGATCACGGTTGCATGGCCGATGCCGCGGCTGGCACCGGTGAGCAGCATTGTCCGTCGTGGTCCGTTATGAGAGGGAGTGGCCATGGGATCCTAGCCGTCGATCACGGGTAAAGCCGCGTCTTCGACCAGACCTGGTCGGGAGCGTCGCGGCGGAATTCAATGCGGTCGTGCAGGCGGAACGGGCGGTCATGCCAGAACTCGAAGCACTGTGGGGTGATGCGCCAGCCGCTCCACCCCTGTGGGCGCGGCACCTCGCCGATGATGTATTGCGCGGCAACCTTGGCGATCGCTTGTTCAAAAGCGAACCGGCTTTCCAGCGGCTGCGACTGTTTGGACGCCCAGGCGCCGATCTGGGCTTGCTTGGGGCGGGTGGCGAAATAGGAATCCGCCTCGGCGTTGGTGACCGGCGACACCAGGCCACGGATACGCACCTGCCGCCGCAGCGACTTCCAGTGAAATAGTAACGCCGCCTTAGGATTTGCGGCCAATTCGCGGCCCTTCTGGCTGGCGATGTGACTGTAGAACACGAAGCCGGCGCCGTCATAGCCCTTCATCAGCACCATCCGCACGTCGGGCAGGCCGTCCGTATCGACGGTCGCCAGCGCCATGGCGTTGGGATCGTTAGGCTCGGCCTTTACGGCTTCCGCAAACCACTCTCCGAACAGCGCGAAGGGTTCCTCGGCCGCGGTGAAATCACCGGATGTTAAGGGTGTCGGGTGTTTGATGGAGGTCGTGTCCGTCATGTAATCGGAGTCCAAGGTTGCGCCCGTCCGCGGCCAAATGCGCGTCAATGCACCGTGTGAAGTCAGCCTTATATAGGGCATGGGGACGCTTTGGCCTATCGCCGATCAGGCTAGTGCCCACTTTCCGAAGTTCGTGCACCGTCGCAGCAACCACCTTCACGAACTTCGGGAAGTTATGGGCGCTAGCAAACTCATTGATTCTAGGACCGCTTTATCGATCTGAAGTCCCTGATCGAATTCGCCGCTTGTGGTACAGGGGCTTCAGATCGGCGGTCCTACCCGGAGTAGCGGCCATGCTTTTGATTGGCGTCAGTGTCGGCGGTTGCAGCATGTCCCGCCTGAATGGTGCGTTCGCCAAAAGCGACGACGTCACCGGCTCGTTCAGCCCGGCGGCCGGGGCGGGCTCGTCCGTTCCGACCGAGACCGACCTCGCCTTTGCCCGCAACGCCGCGTCCGATGTGCTGACGCGGGGCGACAAGGATGCGAGCCAGCCTTGGGAAAATCCGGAGACTGGCGCACGGGGGTCGGTGACGCCGCTGGCGCAGGCCTATTCCTCGGATGGGCGGACCTGCCGTGATTTCCTGGCGAGTTACGTCAAGGGTACGTCGGAAAGCTGGCTTCAAGGGGCTGCTTGTCAAACCAGCCGCGGGCAATGGGAAATTCATACGCTCAAGCCTTGGCGGCAGAGCTAAAGTCGCGCGGAAACGGCCAGTTGAGAATCAGCTTTTGCTTTGGCTTCCTTGCACAAATGGTTGAGAATGCGTGCGATCTTGGTCTATTTCGACAGCGCTGCGCGACGGGTGCGAAGCCGTTGCAAAAATGACACGACGTCCCCAAATGAAAAGCCTGAGCTGGCTGCCGGCCCGTATCATAGACTGACGACTTCCCATGAAGGAGAACTGACGGATGCGCGACCCCTATGAGGTCTTGGGGGTGCCGCGGAGCGCCAATGCCGCGGCGATCAAGGGCGCCTATCGCAAGCTTGCCAAGAAGTACCACCCCGACACCAACAAGAACGACCCGAAGGCTGCCGCTCGTTTCGCCGAGCTGAATTCGGCCAACGAGATCGTTGGCGATGAGGACAAGCGCAAGCAGTTCGATCGTGGCGAGATCGACGCTGAGGGCAAGCCGCGCTTTCAGGGATTTCCCGGCGGCGATCCGCGCGCGCGCGCCGGTGGGTTCGAGACCCATACCTTTCGCAGCGGCGGCGCGGGCCCCGGCGGCGGCGGCGGTTTTGAGGACATCCTCAACAGCATGTTCGGGGCGGCGGCGGCGCGCGGCGGAGGCCGACCCGGCGGCGGTGGCGCCCGGTTCGAGTTCGACCCCGGAACCATGGCGATGGACCTCGATGTCTCCGTCGCCATGACCGTGTCGCTGGAGGAGTCGGTCAAGGGGGCGGAGAAGCGCGTTCGCTTGCCGGCCGGCAAGGAACTCAATGTCAAGATTCCACCCGGCGTTGTGGCCGGCCAGCAGATCCGGCTGAAGGGGCAGGGCGAAACCGCGGCGGGCCATCCGCCAGGGGACCTGCTGATCGCGGTCAGTATTGCGCCGCACGCGCTCTTCAAAGTCGATGGCAGCGATTTGCGCCTGGATCTGCCGATCACGCTCTATGAGGCTGTTCTGGGCGGAAAGGTTCGCGTGCCGACGCTCGGCAGCGCGGTCGAACTTTCAATCCCGAAAAACACCTCGAGCGGCCGGACGTTTCGTCTTAAAGGCAAGGGATTGCCGAAAGCAGGCGGGAACGGCGATCTGCTGGTGACCACCCGAATCATGCTGCCGGACGGGAACAACGCCGAACTGGAGGCGTTGATGCAAAAATGGCGGGATACCCATCCCTACAACCCGCGCAGCGACTTTTCGTAATCGCCGCGGGAACGAAGGGGTGCGGCCTCGATCTGGGGGACCAGCGCGGTACAAACCCCAGTCGAGGCCGCTTGCGTCGATCGGCGGATCGAACGCGCCACAATTTTTCGTGAGTCATGGTGCGATATTGAGACGCGTCCATGTTCCAATTCCAGATTCTTAATGTCGGAATTTGGACGTGGCCGATTTGCCACCCAGTCGCGCCGCTTCAGCCGCCTTTCTCGTTCTGGTCATAAACTTGGCGCGCCACCCGATGCAGCTTTTCCTTGTCCATCGGGCCGCTGAGCACATAGCTGACGTCGTCTTCCGACCAGTACATGGCGCCCGAATTCTCGGCGGCGGTGTAGCGCATCTGCGCCGATCCGGCCTTCGAGCGGGAAGCGTAAAGCGTGTAGCGTTCCCCGGAGGCGCTCTCGTACATGAAGAATGAGGCCGGCCCGGTCGGGCCGGGCAACAGGCGTCCGCCGACGAGCTTCAATCCACTCGCGTCCAGCTTCGGGGCCCGGACGTCCCAACCGCATCGTTTGGTCAGCCAGGTCTGCAAGTGATCGCGTTCGCTGCCCGGCACCTCGACGGGATGGCGGACTTCGACGACATAAAGCCGATGCGCATCGAGCGCGTCGGAGGTCAGGCTCTGGATGGCCGAAGGCGTCGCCGTAATACCACGCGCCACCCAGCCGACGCCGCCGCCGCCAACGAAAGCTGCGAGCACCGCGGCCGCCGTGCCATACAGCCACTGGCGCGGCCGGCTTACCAGCCGCTCGAGTTCAAGACGCTTCGGCACCACCTCGTCGGCAACACGATCATAGCGTGCATGCAGTGCATCCGCCATTTCGCGCCATCCTTGTACCCGTTCGGCGCAATCGGGGTGGGTCGCAAGCCACGCTTCGACATCGCCGCGCCGTTCCGCGGGCAATTCGTTGTCGACGTAAGCGTGCAGCTCGTCTTCGGTGACGGGAATCTTTGGGTCGATCATGGTCGTCGTCTCTTCTCAGTCGAAATGCTCGCTGCCGCCGTCCGCTCTCCCCGACGGAAATGCGACCGCGTCTGCGATGCGGTTTCCCCAAAAAGCTTAGTCACTCCACGCCAGTTCATCGAGTTCGTCATTATTTCACCCGCCGCAATGCCGGGCGCTCGCCTTCGAGGACCGCCTTTACATGGGCCCGCGCCCGCGCCAGGCGCGACATCACCGTGCCGATCGGCACGCCCTGAATGTCGGCAACTTCGCGATAACTCAATCCTTCCAGCATCACGAGCAGCAGCACCGCGCGCTGATCGTCCACCAGCGTCGCCATGGCCTTGGCGATGTCGCGGCCTTCGGCTTCGGTGCCGCTGGCGTCCGGATTGTTGTCCAGAAGAGGCATGAACTGCGGCCGCCGGGCCAGCGATCGCCGCCTGTTCTTGTTGAGATTGGTCAGGATGGTGTAGAGCCAGCTCCGCACGTCACCGCCGAGAAAAAGCCGTTCCGAGCGCAACGCCCGAACCAGCGTATCTTGCACGAGGTCGTCCGCAATGTCGGCATCCCGCGTCAGCGCGCGCGCATAGCGGCGCAACGCAGGAATCATGGCTTCGACACTCTCGCGAAACGCTATCATCGCGTGCGATCCTAAATCATCCCCTGCGGTGCTTCGGCAGTCGCGAGCACCAAAGCCTGAATACAAACGACTAAACCCCAGATCGAAATCGCTATTCCGCCCGTAGTCGCACGGGTATTCAGGTTGTCGTCATCGAGGAGCCTGTACCGACCGTCGGGGCTGATGTACCTCCAAACCGGCGGCAAAGCACCGGATTTGTCATATGGTGAAAAACTCAGATCTGATGAAAGGTAAAAGCAGCGTGATTCCTGGCGCCGCCAAGCCGCTCGATTGCCTGGGGTATTGCGAAAGCATGCCGCGTGCGGGTGCGGAGATCGGGGACTTCAGATCGATAAGCGGTACTAGAATCGATTAGTTTGTGAGTAGCCCACGCTTTCCGAAGTTCGTGAAGGTGGGTGCTGCGATGGAGCACGAACTTCGGAAAGTGGGCACCAGGTGCCGACCATCTATTACATCCGTCACGGCGAAACGGAATGGAATGCGCTGGGTCGCTTGCAAGGCGTGCAGGACATTCCACTCAACGAACTCGGCCGCAGACAATCGGTTCACACCGGCCATATCCTCGCAGATCTGTTCGCGCGGGATGGCCAACGCGCGGCCTCGATCGGCTTCGTCTGTAGTCCGCTTGGTCGCGCGCGCCAGACCATGGATCTGGCGCGCGGTGTTCTCGGACTTCCGCTTTCGGGTTACGCCATTGACGATCGCCTGCGCGAAATCGGTTACGGCACGTGGGAGGGATCGACGCTCGCGGAAATGCAGGCGAAAGACCCCGATCTGTTTGCGCGGCGTCAGGCGGAAAAATGGACAGTGGCCCCACCCGGCGGCGAGACCTACGTCGAGGTGCAGGCGAGGGTGGCCGAGTGGTATCGAGAGCTCAAGGTCGACATGGTGACAGTCGCTCATGGCGGCACCGCTCGCGCGTTGATGGTTACGCTTGACCTTTTGACGCCCGAAATCGCTGCCGATTGGTCCGTCGGGCAGGGCATAGTCTACGTATTCAGGGACGGCGAGATGAGTAGCTACTATAGTTAATTCGGCTGTCCTCGAGTTTAACCGGGGCGGAGGAAAGGCCATTTGACCGGCCATTCGCCGCGCGTTACGACAAATCATGTCCCACAACACCTTCGGCCATCTGTTCCGCGTGACGACCTTCGGCGAGAGCCATGGGGTTGCGATCGGCTGCGTGGTCGACGGCTGTCCGCCGCTGCTGCCCTTGACCGCCGAAGATATCCAGCACGATCTCGATCGCCGCCGTCCCGGGCAATCGCGCTTCACCACCCAGCGCCAGGAGCCGGACGCAGTAAAAATCCTGTCGGGCGTGATGGCGCATCCGGAGACCGGGACGCAGGTCACGACCGGCACGCCGATCGGGCTTCTGATCGAGAATACCGATCAGCGTTCGAAAGACTATTCCGACATCAAGGACAAGTTTCGTCCAGGTCACGCCGACTTCACCTATGAAGCCAAATATGGCTTGCGCGATTATCGCGGCGGCGGCCGCTCGTCGGCGCGCGAGACCGCGATGCGGGTCGCGGCCGGCGCCATTGCACGCAAGATCCTGTCCGGCGTCACCGTGCGCGGCGCGCTGGTGCAGATGGGACCACACAAGATCGATCGCGGCAAATGGGATTGGGATGAAGTTGCGAAAAATCCGTTCTTCTGTCCCGACAAGGACAAGGCGGCTTTCTTCGAGAATTATCTCGACGGCATCCGCAAGAACGGCTCGTCGATCGGCGCGGTGATCGAGGTGCTCGCGGAAGGCGTGCCAGCCGGGTGGGGCGCGCCGATCTATGCCAAGCTCGATGCAGATCTCGCGGCCGCCATGATGAGCATCAACGCAGTCAAGGGCGTCGAGATCGGCGCCGGCTTTGCCGCGGCCGAACTGTCCGGCGAAGAAAACGCCGACGAAATGCGGATGGGCAATCAGGGCGTCAACTTCCTGTCCAATCATGCGGGCGGCATTCTGGGCGGCATCTCCACCGGCCAGCCGGTGGTAGCGCGCTTTGCAGTGAAACCGACGTCGTCAATCCTGTCGCCGCGCCGCACGGTCGATCGCAAGGGTGGCGAGACGGAAATTCTGACCAAGGGCCGCCACGACCCCTGCGTCGGCATTCGCGCCGTTCCGGTCGGCGAGGCCATGATGGCCTGCGTGCTCGCGGATCATTTCCTGCGTCACCGCGCCCAGACGGGTCAGTAGGCTTTTGCTGGCGGCTGGTTGTTCGCCTCATTGACCTTTTCGCCACTTGCGTCGCACATTGATCCCATGGACGCATCGGAGCTGGATAAACTGGTCGAGTGGCTGACCGACGGCGCACGATCGGCAAAAACGTCGGCAGCGCTGCTGGAGCAGACCTGCGAGCGGCTGGTTGCGGCCGGCGTGCCGCTTTACCGGGTCGGCGCATTTGTCACGACGCCGCATCCCGACCTGTTTGGCCGCGCCTTCATCTGGCGCCGTGGCAGCGAAGTCGTGGTCAACACCGCCAACTTCGATCTGCCGTCGTCGCCCCAGTTCACGCAAAGCCCGCTGATCCTCGTCTACCGGAGCCTGAAGGCGGCCCGCTTTCGGATGGACGATCCCGAAATCCGGCGATTTCCCCTGTTCGACGATCTACGCAAGGAGGGCGTGACCGATTACATCGCGCTGCCGATGTTGTTCACGGACGATTCGGTTCACGTCGCAAGCTGGACCACGAAAGAGCCTACCGGGTTCGGCGAAGAGCACTTGATCGCTTTGCGGAGGATCATTGGTCCGTTTGCGCGGCTCGGTGAAATTTTCGCGCAGCGTCGCATCGCCAGCACGCTGCTTGATACGTATGTGGGCAACAGCGCAGGCGAGAGGATTCTTGCAGGGCAAATTCGTCGTGGCCACACAGAAGCCATGCAGACGGTGATCTGGCTATCGGATCTGCGCGGCTTCACGGCGCTTTCGGACCGCCTCCCGGCCGAGACCGTCGTCGAGATTCTCAATCGGTATTTCGATTGCCAGGTCGCTTCGATCAAATCCCGTGGCGGCGAGATACTGAAATACATGGGCGACGGACTGCTCGCCGTTTTCCCGGTCGATCAGCACGCCGACGACGTCGGGAAGGTCTGTTCCGGCGTTCTGGACGCCGCTCGTGAGGCGCGCGCCAATGTCGAAGCCATGCAATTTCCGATCGGTGAGACCGTCGAACGCTTTCGCTTCGGCGTCGCCTTGCATGTCGGAAGAGTGCTCTACGGCAATATCGGTGGCGGCAATCGGCTCGATTTCACCTGCATTGGCCCTGCGGTCAATCTCGCAGCCCGACTGGAAAAGATCGCCAGCCGTCTGCATCGCACCGTGATTGCCTCACACGCCTTCGTCGAGGCTTGCGCGAATAGCTGGCAGGATAGCTGGCAAGACCTTGGCGAATTTCCGATTGCCGGTTTTACGATAGCCTCACGTGTTTACGGCTTGCGAGACGAGGCAGGAACGCAAGCCTCCCAACCGGCCGTTCAATGACCAATAACGGATAGCTTATGGACGCACTCGCCCTGCAGAAGCTGACCGAATGGCTTGTCGACGGTGCGAGGTCTGCTCCGAACCCGCCGCAGATGATGACGGAAACCTGCGAGCGGATGGTGGCGGCCGGGCTGCCGCTGTGGCGGGTCGGCGTTTTCGTCCGAACGCTGCACCCGGATGTGATCGGCCGCAACTTCGTCTGGCGGCCGGGGACCGAAGTCGTCGCCGGCACGGCGAATTACGACGTGCTGGATTCTCCGGAGTTCCTTCGCAGTCCACTTGCAATCGTCTTCAACGAGCGGCGCGAGGTCAGGGCGCGCATGGACGGGCCGGACGCCAGGCGTTTCCCGTTGTTCGATGACCTCCGCGCCGAAGGCGCCAGCGATTATATCGCGTTGCCGTTACTCCAGGTTGACGGTACGGCGCACGCATCAAGTTGGACGACGAAGCAGCCGGGCGGCTTCACCGAGGCTCAGCTCGCAGCGATCCGCGGATTGATCCCGCCGCTGGCCCGCCTCATCGAAGTCACGCGGTGGCGTTTCACGTCCTCGATCCTGCTCGATACCTATGTTGGAAACCGCGCCGGTGGACGCATTCTCGGCGGGCAGATCCGGCGTGGCCATGCCGAGACGATGGACGCGGCGATCTGGCTATCGGATCTGCGTGGCTTTACCGCGCTGTCGGATCGACTGCCGCCCGAAACCGTGATCGACATTCTCAACCAGTATTTCGACTGCCAGGTTTCGGCGATCTCAACCCACGGCGGCGAAGTCCTGAAGTTCATGGGCGACGGGCTGCTCGCCGTCTTTCCGATCGATGAATATGTCGGCGATGTCGGCAAGGCCTGCGCCCAAGTCCTCGACGCGGCCTGCGAGGCGCGCGCCAATGTCGAAGCCATGCAATTTCCGATCGGCGAGACCATCGAACGCTTTCGGTTCGGCGTCGCCTTGCACGTCGGAAGGGTGCTTTACGGCAATATCGGCGGTGGCAACCGCCTCGATTTCACCTGCATCGGACCTGCGGTCAATCTCGCGGCAAGACTGGAAAAGATGGCAGGCCGCCTGCATCGAACGGTACTCGCATCGTCGGCTTTCGCGGCGGCCTGTCCGGACCGCTGGCAGGATCTTGGCGAATATCCGGTAGCCGGCCTTTCGCAAGCGGCGAGAGTTTATGGCCTCACGGATGAGGCAGCCGCTGCCTTGGCTGCGGATGTATGATGGGTTGAGGTCCCAGGTCGGGGCTGCGAACCGCTATTCCTCCGGCTCGGTCGTGAACATCAGCGGGTAGCCCTTGGCGCGGCCGGCATCGGTGGCGCGGGTGGCCTTGGTTTCGGCAACATCCTTGGCGAAGACGGCCACGACGCAGGCGCCACGCTGATGCGCCGTGATCATCACCTTGTGTGCCTGATCCTCGGTCATCCGGAACTCCGCTTTGAGAATCGTGACGACAAATTCGCGCGGCGTGTAATCGTCATTGAGCAGAATGACTTTGTGCAGCCGCGGCCGCTCGACCTTGGTTTTGACCTTCGTCCGGGGTTTGGTATCGGTATCGGCCATTCGCTTCCCACACCTTCGATAAGTCGCCGTCGAGGCGTCAGCCTATCAAAATAGGCTCCGTCTGTTGACCGGCAACCCCATTAATCGGGAATGCCATCATTGCATAGTAGCGGAACGCCATCGTGGCTTGAGCGTGTGACCGTCGCAGCCGATCCCGCGGGGTGACAGCGCGAACAATTTCCGGCACGCAGCGGTGCGCCTGAAAAGCCAGTCTCCCCGATTCTCCGCGAGGCCGGCGATACGAACGGCAGCAGTCTGTGCCGCTAACCTGAATGTGAATGCTGGAGGCTGTTCCGCCTTTCCGCGGGCCACTTTGCATGTCAACATAGCGCTAGTGTCCCGTTTCCGCAGTTCGTCCGGCCTTGCAGCACCTTCTGAAACGAGCTTCGGAAAACATCGGGGGCCTAGAGCTCCGATTCCGAGGTTCGCAAGCTATCGCGGTAACCTCTGATGCGAACTTCGGAATCAAAGGAGCTCCAGCAACTTATTGATTTGAGTAGCGGCTTTGAATTTGAAGTTCCTATAACGAACTCGCGGCGAAACTGATAGGAATTTCAAATTCGCCGCACTCGCACAGAATAGGTTTCGAGTGCCGCTTTCGATTTGAAATTCCTTTGCGAACCAGCAGTAACCCGTGGAGGAATTTCGGATCGGCGGCACTTGCCGACGGGAGGGCCGCAAATGCGCTGGTATGCCTCGATCGGAGCGGTGTTGGTCGCGGGTGTGCTCACCGCAAGCGACGTCACTGGAGTGGCCGCGCCGGATCCGCGCCATCGACCCGCGATGCAAGCGGCAGACAAGGCCGCCGGCAAGGTCGACGTCGAGCTCATCCTCGCCGTCGACGTCTCCTATTCCATGGATATGGACGAGCTCGCGGTGCAGCGCGAAGGCTATGCACAGGCCCTTGTCTCGAGGGAATTCTTGCAGGCGTTGAAGGCGCTCCCCAGCGGCAAGGTCGCGGTGACCTATTTTGAATGGGCGGCGTCGAACGACCAGAAGATCATCATTCCCTGGCGCGTCATCGACGGTCCGGAGACCGCAGATGCGGTAGCCGCCGAAATCATGAATGCGCCGATTCGCCGCGCCTCGCGCACTTCGATTTCCGGCGCGATCTATTTTGCGATGCCGCTATTCGAGACCAGCCCCTATCCGGGATTGCGTCGCGTGATCGATATCTCCGGCGACGGCGCCAACAACAATGGCGCGCCGGTCACGCCGGCGCGCGATGAGGCAATCTCCAAGGGGATCGTCATCAACGGCCTTCCGATCATGGTGAAGGATCCGTCCTACTCGACCATGGATATCGAAAATCTCGATTGGTATTACGAAGATTGCGTGATCGGTGGCCCTGGGTCTTTCGTGGTGGCGATCAAGGACCGCGACAAGTTCAAGGAAGCTATTCGAAGCAAGCTCCTGCAAGAGGTTGCCGGCCGCACGACGGAACGTCCTTTGGTGCCGGTCGCGGAAAAGGAGCCGCGCGTGCCGTGCCTGATCGGGGAGAAGATGTGGCAGGACAGGTGGGGACGTTAGGCGGAAAGTGTCAGTCTCGCCTCTGCATCACCGCGCAAACCTTGCGACGAGCTCGACATGCGGCGTGTGGCGGAATTGATCGACCGGCGTCACGCCCTCGATCCTGTAACCGCCGTCGATCAGGATGCGCGCATCGCGGGCAAAGGTCGCGGCGCTGCAGGACACGGCGATCACGAGGGGCACCTTGCTTGCCGCCAGCCGTTCGGCCTGGGCCTGTGCACCCTGCCGCGGCGGGTCGAACACGGCGGCATCGAACTCGCGCAGCTCTTCTGCCACCAGCGGGCGGCGAAACAGGTCCCGGGCCTCCGCCTTGATTGGCTTCAATCCCGGCGTCGAGGCGGCCGCCTTCTGCAGGCTGGCGATCGCACCCGCATCGCTGTCGACGGCTGTGATCCGCGATTTTTCCGCGAGGCGGAGCGCGAACGGACCGACGCCACAGAACAGATCGGCAATATGTTTGGCGCGTCCGCTATGCTTTGTGACCAGTGCGGCCAGCGTCTCTTCGCCGGCGAAGGTAGCCTGAAGGAAAGAGCCGGGCGGCAATATCACCCGTGCCTTGCCCATCGTCACGCCAGGCGTCTCGCGCATCAGCACCAGTTCGCCATGCCGTGACAGCCGGGCGAGACGGCGTTTCGCTGCGATCTGCGATAGTGCCGCGATGGCGGCGGCCAACAGTGGGCCGGAGCCTCTGACGTCAACATCGAGCCCGCCATCGGTCGCCGTGATCTGGATGTCGAGCGGCTTGCCGATCCCGATCAGGGGTTCGGCCAGCGCCCAGGCGGCCTCAATTGCGCCGTCCAGGCCGGGATCGAGAACCGGGCAGCGATCGATCGGCACGACATCGTGCGACTGTGCTGCGGCGAAGCCGACCTTGAGCACGCCTTGCGAGCTTTTGCGTCCGTGCAGGGTCAAGCGCCGGCGGCCGCTGCCATGGGCCTCGAGCAGGGGAAAGACCTCGCAGGCAATCTTTGCCTGCGCCAGCGTTGCGATCACGAGGTTGCGCTTCCAGTCGCGGTAGCGTTCCGCGTCCCAATGCTGGATCGCACAGCCGCCGCAGGTGCCGAAATGCTGGCAGAATGGTTCGACGCGTTGCGGACTTGCGCGTTCGACCCGTACCAGTTGCCGCCGGTCCGGATGATGGCCCGGCACGGGCGCGACGTCGACGGTCTCGCCAGCGAGCGCACCGGGAACAAAGACGCTTCGTCCGTCGACCAGCGCAACGCCGTCGCCGAGATGGCCGACATGGTCGATGACGAGCTGCTCAACCACGGCGCGCGCCGATGAAGAATTCGACGTTGCCGTCGCCCCCGGTGATCGGGGAGGGGAATACCTGGATATCCGTGCATCCGAGCGACGACGCGAAGGCGGAGATTTCGTCGCAGATCTGCTGATGCACGGCGGCATCGCGGATGATGCCGCGTTTCGAATGCTTTCGGGCGGCTTCGAACTGCGGCTTGATCAATGCCAGCAGATGCATCGGCGCCGCCGCCAGCGAAAGCGCAGCCGGCAGCACCATTTTCAGCGAGATGAAGCTGACGTCGATGACCACGACGTCCGGCCGGGCGGGCAGCCGTTTGCCTTCGAAGCTGCGGATGTCCGTCCCTTCCATGGAAACGATTTTGGGATGATCGCGCAGGGACGGGTGCAACTGGCTACGCCCGACGTCGATCGAGAAGACCACGCTGGCGCCGTTGGCGAGCAAGACTTCGGTGAAACCGCCGGTCGAGGCGCCGACGTCGAGACAGACGTGATCCTCGATTTCGATCGGATATCGCTCCAGCGCGCCTGAAAGCTTGACACCGCCGCGCGAGACAAAGGGATGGGCGGGCTGGGCCTGCAATTCGGCATCAGCCACGACGGTCTCGGATGCCTTGAGGACCTGTTTGTCATTCGCTGAAACCAGGCCGGCCTCGATCGCGGCGCGGGCGCGAGCCCGGCTTTCGAACAGTCCGCGTTCGACCAGCAGGAGATCGATGCGTTTGCGGGGCGAGGGCATTTTCTCACCTGGACAATTTAGGCTCGACCGGCGCGAAGCCGTTCGGCTGCGAAGCGGACGCATGTCTCGAACGCGGTCAGGTCGTGCCAGATGTCGTCGGGACGTGCCTTCGGTGCGACCAGTGCGCAGCCATAGCGATCGAGCGCGTGGATGGCATCCGGCAGGAACACGTCGGGTCCTGCCAGATAGACCTTCGTCATTTAAAGGTGCTCAGGCGAGCTTTACCGTCTCGGTCTTGACGTCCTTGCCAAGCGCCTCGAACACCTTGGCGACGATGCCCTTGGCGTCGAGTCCGGCGCGGCCATACATCGCGCCCGGCGTGTCGTGATCGAGGAACTCGTCGGGCAGCACCATCGTGCGCACCCGCACGCCGCCGTCCAGCGCGCCACTGTCCGACAGGAACTGCATCACATGCGAGCCGAAGCCGCCAACCGAGCCTTCCTCGATCGTGATCAGGATCTCGTGGTCGCGCACGAGTTTCAGGATCAACTCCTCGTCGAGCGGCTTCATGAAGCGCGCGTCGGCAATGGTGGTCGACAGCCCGTGAGCGGCGAGTTCTTCGGCCGCCTTCTCGCATTCGCCAAGACGCGTGCCGAACGACAACAGCGCAACCTTGCTGCCCTGGCGGACGATGCGGCCCTTGCCGATCTCCAGGGGAATGCCGACATCGGGCATATCCACGCCGCGGCCTTCGCCGCGCGGATAACGCACCGCGCTCGGACGGTCGTCGATCGCCACCTGCGTGGCCACCATGTGGACGAGCTCGGCTTCGTCGGAGGCCGCCATGATCACGAAATTCGGCAGACAGCCGAGATAGGCGTTGTCGAACGACCCGGCATGAGTGGCGCCGTCGGCGCCGACGAGCCCGGCCCGGTCGATCGCGAAACGCACCGGCAGGCTCTGGATCGCGACGTCATGCACGATCTGGTCGTAGCCGCGCTGCAGGAAGGTCGAATAGATCGCGCAGAACGGCTTGTAGCCTTCCGAGGCAAGGCCGGCGGCGAAGGTCACCGCGTGTTGTTCGGCGATGCCGACGTCAAAAGTTCTGTTGGGGAAGGCCTTGGCGAAAATGTCGATCCCGGTGCCCGACGGCATCGCGGCGGTGATGCCGACGACCTTCTCATCCTTCTGCGCCTCCTTGACGAGGCTCTGGCCGAACACGTTCTGATAGGCTGGTGCATTGGGCTTGGCTTTGGCCTGCGCACCGGTGGCGACGTCGAATTTGACGACGGCGTGATACTTGTCGGCGGAAGCCTCCGCGGGCGCGTAGCCCTTGCCCTTCTGCGTGACGACGTGGACGAGGATCGGTCCTTCCTCCATGTCGCGGACATTGCGCAGCACCGGCAACAGGTGATCGAGGTTATGGCCGTCGATCGGACCGACGTAGTAGAACCCGAGTTCCTCGAACAGCGTGCCGCCGTCCATCATGAAGCCGCGGGAATATTCCTCGACGCGATTGGCGCGGTTGGCGATGATCTTGGGCAGCCGCTTGTTGATCTGCTTGGCGGCCTCGCGCAGCGTGCGATAGGTCTTGCCGGAATAAAGCCTGGACAGATAGGCCGACATCGCGCCGACCGGCGGGGCAATCGACATGTCATTGTCGTTGAGTATGACGATCAGGCGCGAATTCATCGCGCCGGCGTTGTTCATGGCTTCATAGGCCATGCCCGCCGACATCGCGCCGTCGCCGATCACGGCGATGACATTGTTCTTGCCGCCCGAAAGGTCGCGCGCAACGGCCATGCCGAGACCTGCGGAGATCGAAGTAGAGGAATGCGCGGCGCCGAACGGATCGTAGTCGCTCTCGGTGCGTTTGGTGAAGCCCGAGAGCCCGCCGCCGGTGCGCAAGGTGCGGATCCGGTCGCGGCGGCCGGTGAGAATCTTGTGCGGATAGGCCTGATGGCCGACGTCCCAGATCAGACGGTCGCGCGGTGTGTCGAAGGTGTAGTGGATCGCGGTGGTCAGTTCGACCACCCCGAGGCCGGCGCCGAAATGACCGCCGGTCACGGAAACCGCATCGATGGTTTCCTGACGCAGCTCGTCAGCGACTTGCCGGAGTTGCTCCACCTTGAGCCGGCGCAAATCGTCCGGGGTGCGGATCGTGTCGAGAAGCGGCGTCTTACTAAATGCGGTCACAGCGCTATTCCAATTTTGTAAAGTCGGGATCAACGGCCCGACGAGAAATGGGTTGCGCAAGAACTATGCGCAAGCGACCCAGACCCGGATGCAACGCGGCAGACCCAAGGCCTGATCCATAGTCTTAGGTATGCTCCGGGTCGTTCGATGTGATTTGCATCACCCTGGACGGTCCCACCCATCGATCACTTTATCGAGCTATTTGAAGCACTTGACGTTCTACGAACGTGCCCAGCGAGTGCTTTCCTCGGCCCATAGAGCCCGAACCTTTACACTAAAGTGTCGCTCAAAGCCAACCGCTTGGGGAACAGTCGGGAACCGGGAGCCGGCGTTGGAACCTGCCAGTTTGGTCTTTGAAGCGGCTTTCGGCGTCCAAATCAGCCGAATTTCGGGCCAATTCGGGAAAATGCCCCACGCTGCTTAACCATTTCAGCAAAGCCCCAATGCAATTGGGGCGCGGGCAACCAGTCGGCTGGTTACCGTTATTGGACGTCGAGCGGTTCCGTGCCCGTCGGCTGGCCGCTTGAGTCGGTCGTGATCTTGTCGACCCGCGCTTCCGCCTGGCGCAGCAATTCCTCGCAGCGGCGCTTCAACGCTTCGCCGCGCTCGTAGATGGCAACCGATTCTTCCAACGGTACCTTGCCGTCCTCGAGCCGCTTGACGATGGATTCGAGTTCCTCCATCGCCCGCTCAAAGCTCAATTTCTTGACGTCCGCCTGGGCGTTTTCAGCCATATCGATTTTCCCGGATGCGCTAGTGTAGTGGATTTGACATTCGCTCCCCCAAGCCGCGAGTCCGGAAAGCGAATGTCAAATCCTAAACTACACTAGAATCTAATATCTCTAGTGATCCTATGATCCTAACATTCGCAAAGTGGACGCTGAGGGGGGATGCGAATGTTAGAATCGGATCACTAGGTGGGGCGCTTCTTAAGATGCCGATCCCATCAAGGCGCTGACATGGGCCGCGACTGATTCCTTCAGGCCCTGAAGATCATAACCGCCCTCGAGCACCGAGACAATTCGCCCGCCCGCGGTGCGATCGGCGAGGTCCATCAGCTTCTTCGTCACCCATCCGAAGTCGTCAGCCTTGAGGTTGATCGAAGCCAGCGGATCGCGATGGTGCGCATCGAATCCGGCCGAGATGATGATCAGTTCGGGGCTGAACTTGCTCAAGTTGGGCAGGATCGTGTTCTCGAAAGCGGCGCGGAATTTCGCGCTGCCGTCCTCCGGCGCCAGCGGAGCATTGACAATGTTGTCGTGCTCGCCGCGCTCGCCGCTGGCGCCGGTGCCTGGAAACAGCGGCATCTGGTGCGTCGAGCAATACATCACGCTCTTGTCGGCCCAGAAAATATCCTGGGTGCCATTGCCGTGATGCACGTCGAAGTCGACGACGGCGACGTGACCAATGCCATATTTTTTCTGGGCATGTCGCGCTGCGATCGCGGCGTGATCGAACAGGCAAAAGCCCATCGGCCGGTTGGTCTCGGCGTGGTGGCCGGGCGGGCGCATCGCCACGAAGGCGTTACTGTGCTTTCCCGCCATGATCGCGTCCGTGGCCGCGACCGCGCCGCCGACGCCGCGCATCACCGCTTCCCACGTGCCGGGCGACATCGAGGTGTCGCCGTCGAGATAGACGAGGCCACTGGTCGGCGCCGCGCGGCGCAATTCGCTGACATAGTGTTCGTCGTGGCACAGCGTGACGAGGTCGAGCGAGCCCTCCGGCGCGAGTTCGCGCACCAGCGGATCGAACCGGCTTTCACTCAAGGTTTCGTCGACCGCGCGAATCCGGTCTGGACGCTCGGGGTGTCCGGGCGGGGTCTGGTGGTTCAGGGTCGACGGGTGCGATACGAGAAGCGTCGTCATGAAGGACCTTTGCGCGTGTGAGGTGCGCTCTTTCGGGAACTCTCAATGTAAGGGCTGACCGCTGCCGGGGAAAGGCCGATCATTTCGCTTGAGTGAGGCGCTTGATGCGGTCGGCTGCGGCAGGGCTGATCGGGCTGTTGGCCTGGAAATAAGCGTAAAGCGCGTCCGCGTCATAGACGCCAAATTGCGGCGCAGTTCCTTGCTTCAACGCCGTAAAGCCGTCGCCGCCGGTGGAGAGATAGTTGTTCACGGTGATGCGATAGCTCCTGGCCGGATCGAGGCGATCGCCGTTCAGCGAGATCGAATTCGCGATCACGTGCTCGCCGAACGGCTTGCTGTCGTCCCAGCTATAGCGGAACCCCTTGGAGACTTGCAGGATCCGTGGTCGCTTCGGATCGAGCCACTGCTGCTCCAGCATCGACTTGATCTGGCCACCCGTGATCGTGAGCGTAACGAGTTGATTGCGGAAGGGCTGACTCGCAAACAGATCGGCATAGGTCACCGCGCCGTCCTGCTTTACCGCCAGATCGGCGCGCAGGCCGCCTGGATTGGTGAACGCCGCCATCGCGCCGCCGTTGGCCGCGCTCGCCGTCGCCGCCAGTTGTGCATCGGCAACGATATCGCCGAGCGAACTTTCTCCCGCCTCGTTCGGCACCCGCGACAAGGTGGCGGTGACCGATCCGGCCCGGCGGTTGGCGATCGGAGCCGCGAGCTTGTCATAGGCTGAGATCAGTGCGGTCTGGTCGGGATCGTTGGCGAGCGTATTGCTGCGGACAATGACATTGTCGGCCTTCGCGCTGACGACGTCGCGGGTCCCGGTGTCGAGCGTGACGTCGATGGCGGTGACAAGTGTGCCATACTTGTCGGCCGAGGTGACGAGCCGTCCGTCGATGTTGCAGACATAGGCCTGATGGGTGTGGCCGCTGATCACGAGATCGACGGCGCGGTCGAATTTCTTGACGATATCGACGATGGCGCCCGATATCGCCGGACACTCATTGTAGTCGCCGGTCGGATAGCCGCCTTCGTGAATCAGCACCACGATGGTCTCGACGCCGCGTGCTTTCAGTTCCGGCACGAGCGCATTCACGGTCTCCGCCTCGTCGCGAAATTCGAGGCCCGCAGCGCTTGCCGGTGAAATAATGCCGGAAGTGCCTTTGAGGGTGAGGCCGATGAAGGCGACCGGAATGCCGCCAAACTCCCGGATTTCATAAGGCGGAAAGATCGTTTTGCCAGTCGCGGTCTCGACGGTCGAGGCCGCGAGGTAGTGGAACTTGGCGCCCATGAACGGGTGCGGTCCCTGACATTTGTCAAGGGGATGGCAACCGCCATTCTGCATCCGCTTCAACTCGTCCTTGCCTTCGTCGAATTCGTGATTGCCGACGGAGGCGAGCGCCAGTCCCATCATCGAAAGCGATTCAATCGTAGGCTCGTCATGGAACATGGCCGACAAAAGCGGGCTTGCGCCGATCAGGTCGCCGGCAGCGACAAATATCGTGTTCTTGTGACCTTCGCGCAATTGCTTGACGAGGGTTGCCATGTGTTCGGCGCCGCCTGCGGGCACCGTGATCTTTTTGCTCTTGTCCTCGGGGTCGGTGATCCTGATCCCGCCGGACGGCGCGCGAAGGTAGCCGTGGAAATCGTTGATCGCGAGAATGCGCAGATCGACCGTGGCCGGTTCTGCCGCCGCGGTGAGGGGAGGCGACGCAGCGAGCGTGAGCGCTGCGAGAGCGAGGGCGAGCGAGTATTTCATGGTTCGACGATAGACCGTGGCCACGACGATTTCACGAAGCGGCTCAAGGCTTCTTCCGCGCGAAAAACGCCTTGAACGCCGCAACCGCCTCAGTCGAGCGCATCCGCTCGCCGAACAGATGGCTTTCATGATCGATCCGCCGGACCAGGTCTTGGGGCGCATGCTTGAGCAATTTCCGCGACGCCGCGACGGCTTCGGCCGGAAGCGCCGCGATTTCGCGCGCCACCTTTTTTGCCTCGGCTTCGAGCTCCTCTGGCGCAACTACTGTACTGACGAAGCCGGCGGCGCGGGCCTCGTCGGCGTTGAGGGCGCGTCCCATCACCAGCATCGAAAACGCACGCTGATGTCCCATCATCCAGGGCGCCAGCAGGCTGGACGCGCCTTCCGGCACGAGACCGAGGTGAATGAAGGGCGTCGCGAAACTCGCCCGCGTGCTGGCGATCACCTGATCGCAATGAAACAGCATGGTGGTGCCGATGCCGATCGCGATGCCGTCGACGGCCGCCACGATGGGCTTGACGTTGTGGGCCAGCGAGTACAGGAATTTGATCGCGTTGGAGGCGCGCGGCGTGCCGGTATTCGACGTGCCGTCTTTCAAGAAGTCTTCCAGATCGTTGCCGGCGGTGAAGACGCCCGGCTCACCCGAGATGATCAGGCAACGGATCGCCGCGCTATCCTGCGCGCTATCGATCGCCTCGCTCATGTCGCGGTACATGTCCTGCGTGATCGCGTTCTTTTTTTCCGGACGGCTGAGCCGAATCACGCGAATGGCATCGTCGTCGGTAACAGTCACGTGTCCGGTCATGATTTGGGCCTTCAAACAACGTCAATGGCGGGAAGTATCGAGATATCCTACAGTCGGGCGGGCGCGATCCACAACTGGTCTCAACCTCACCACGGGATTGCCTTGGTTTGGTCATACCAGGGTGAAGGCTGGGCAGATCCTGCGTACAAGGGGATTCCTCAAGATATTTTGCCGGCCGCGGTTGAGCCGGTGACGTTGACCGAAGGTGGAGGGCCAATGCAGACCGGGCCGAAGCCAAAAGCAAACGACGATCGTCGTGATTTCGTGGTGATCCCGTCCGATCAGGTGCGGGTCGCGCCGTCCGACGCGGAGATCACGGACCTCCTGCGCGCCGCCGCGCGTCAGCATTCCGAGGCCGGCGTTCGTGCCGCGCCCGATCCGGATACGCCGGTGCCGACGGTCGATGCGAACTTTCGTGCGACTGTCAGTGACGTTTCGCCCGCAAGCGGACCCACATGGGGCCGGAGATTGATGCGCGCGTTGGCCGCCCTCCTCGTGGCGGGCGGCATCACGGGTGCCGCGCTCGGTTGGCAGGTGTTCGGCTATACCGCCAAGAAGGCGTTCGGAAAATGGCTGCCGCAGATTGCGCTGACCTCATCCTTGACGATGGACAAATTCGGATTCGGTGCAGAATCCAAGCCAGCGGACAAGCCGGCCGATGCCACGGCAGATGCAGCGCCGGCGTCGGTGGCGCCTGCCCTGAACGCCGCCGACAACGGGACGCCTGAGGGCTCCGCGGCCCCTGCAGCGACCGTCGCAGCCGCTACCGCTGCTCCATCGCCGGACCCGGCGCAGCAATTGCAATCGATGGCCAACGACCTTGCCAATGCCAATCAGGAGATCGAGACGCTGAAGGCTTCAATCGCCGAGTTGAAGGCGAGCCAGCAGCAGATGGCGCACGATCTCGCGAAGACGTCCGAGAAGCTTGCCGAACAGAGCGCTAAGGCCAAGGTTGCCGCCACGGTGCCACGCCCGGCTGCGCACCGACCGTCATCGTCTTATTCGACGACATCGACCTATTCGCCGTCGCCGACACCAGCGCCGCCGGCCGCCTACCGGCCGACGACCTCGTCCTATTCTGTGCAAGCCGCGGCTCCGCCGCCGCCCGCGACCGCGCAATCTTATGTGCCGCCGCCGATCCCGCTGCAGCCCGAACCTGGATCAACGTCGGTGCCGCGCCCGCCGATGCCGGTGCAATAGCGCTCTGGCGAGCGCTGCTCGGGAACCGGTTTCGGCCGGAACCAATCTGTGCGCTGAGTGGTTGACCGCGCTAGTGCCCACTTTCCGAAGTTCGTGTTCCACCGCCGCACCCACTTTCACGAACTTCGGAAAGTCATGGGCACTAGCAAACTTGTTGATTCTAGTACCGCTTTATCGATCTGAAGTCCCTGATCGAATTCGCCGCTTGTGGTGCAGGGACTTCAGATCGGCGGTACTAGCTAGTCTTCCGACAACAGGGGAGAATGCCATGGGCCTCGTCAGAATCTTTTCGGTTGGTGCAGCCGCGTTTGTGGCCGTCAGTTCGGCCGCTTTCGCCCAACAGGCGCACACGGGAACCATCACCGAAGTCAACCGCCTCAACAACACCATCGCGATCCGGCCGACGCAAAACGGCACGGTCGGCGCGAATGCCAATGGCGCCTCGGAACAGTTCAAGGTCGGAAGCGGGGTCGCGCTGGATTCCTGGCACGCGGGCGATCACGTCAGCTATTCGGCATCGGGTGACGATAGCGCCAAAACCATCACCAAGATCGACCGCAGCAAGCCGGGCGCGCAGTAACGCCGAGGCAACGAGCTAGTGGAGTGGATTTGACATTCGCTACCCACCCATCGGCAAGCTCGGGAATGCGAATGTCAAATCCCAAACTCCACTAGAAACATATATTTGCTAGTGGTCCTTTGATTCTAACATTCGCAAAAATGCCTGCTGAGAAGGGATGCGAATGTTAGAATCGGACCGCTAGCCCAGCAACACCGCGTCTGCGCCGTTCACGGCGTCTGCGCTGTCCATCACGGTTCGCTCCAGCGCTCCCGCCTGCACCGAAACGTTTTCGGCGAAGAAGCGCGCCAGCGTGACATAGCGCTGCGGATCGGCTTCACTGATGCCACGCGCGGCCAGCGCTTCGTTCGCCAGCATGCATCCGCCAAGCGTTGCGCCGAACAGCCGCAAGTAAGGTGTCGCGCCCGCCAGCGCTTCGTTGGGGGCTGAGGTGACGCGCTCGAGCAGCCAGCGGCTGGTGCGCTCAAGTGAACCAAGCGCATCGCGGAGCTTGGCGGGCGTGGTTCCAAAGGCTGGATCGTTCGAGGCCTCGACGCGGCCGACGATGCCCTTGAGTTCGTCGAGCAGGGCCCAGACCGACTCCCCGCCATTGGCGGCGAGCTTGCGCGTCACCAGATCGATCGACTGGATGCCGTTGGTTCCTTCATAGATCGGCGTGATGCGGGCGTCGCGGTAATGCTGGGCGGCGCCGGTTTCCTCGATGAAGCCCATGCCGCCGTGGATCTGCACGCCGAGCGATGTGATCTCGTTGCCGATATCGGTGGAGAAGGCTTTGGCGATCGGCGTCAGCAATGCGCCGCGCGCAGCGGCTTCCGCGCGCACCTTGGCATCCTTGGCACGCACCGAAACGTCGAGCGCGACCGCGGTCGCGTAGCAAATGGTGCGGGCGGCTGCCGTCATCGCACGCATCTGCATCAGCATCCGCTTGACGTCGGGATGCACGATGATCGAATCGGATTCGCTGCCCGGCTTACCGATGGCGCGGCCCTGGCGCCGTTCCTGCGCAAAAGCGAGCGCCTGCTGATAGGCACGGTCGGCTATGCCGACACCTTCGAGCCCAACGCCGAGCCGGGCCTGGTTCATCATCGTGAACATGCACTGCATGCCGCGATTTTCCTCGCCGATCAGGTAACCGATGGCGCCGCCCTTGTCGCCCATCGTCATGGTGCAGGTCGGCGCGGCGTGCATGCCGAGCTTGTGCTCGATGCCGCTGACATAGATGTCGTTGCGCGCGCCGAGCGAGCCGTCGGCATTGACCAGGAATTTCGGAATCAGGAACAGCGAGATGCCTTTGGTGCCGGGAGGCGCATCGGGCAGGCGCGCAAGCACGAAATGAACGATATTGTCGCTCATGTCATGGTCGCCATAGGTGATGAAGATCTTGGTGCCCTTGATGCGGTAGGTGCCGTCGCCAGCGCGTTCCGCGCGGGTGCGAAGCGCGCCGACGTCGGACCCTGCCTGCGGTTCGGTGAGTTGCATGGTGCCGGGCCAGTCGCCCGTGATCAGTTTTTCGAGATAGATCTTCTTCAACTCCTCGCTGCCATGGGCGTCGAGCGCTTCGATGGCGCTCAGCGTCAATAGCGGGCAGAGGCCGAAGGAAATGTTGGAGGCGCTCCAGATTTCGGTGCAGGCTGCGTTGATGGCGAGCGGCAGACCCTGGCCGCCGAATGTTTCCGATCCCGAGACCGCGTTCCAGCCCGCGGCGGTCCAGCGCTTGTAGGCATCGGGCCAGCCGGGTGCGGTGATCACGCTCGAACCCTCGAGCTTGATGCCGTGCTCGTCGCCCACCCGGTTGAGCGGCGCCAGCACGTCGGAGGCGAACCGGCCGGCCTCTTCCAGAACGGCCGCGGCAATATCGCCGTCGAAATCGCCGTAATGCCCGGCCTTCACGGCGGCCTGCATGCCGGCGCCATGGTTGAGGGCGAGCAGCATGTCGTTGATCGGCGCGCGATAGGTCATGGCTTCGGGGCCCCGTATAAATAGATAGCTAAGGCTGTATTCCCACGAAATGATGCCTGCCTCAACTCTCCGGCGCGCGGCAGTGCGGTCAAAGAGTACCCTTGGAGGTGAATTCAGCAGGAACCGCCCAGGAGGGACGCCGGCCGTCGATCGCTTGCCGGGTCCGCGTTTCAACCGGATTTTCGGCATCGACCCGGTTGAAATAGCTCGATTGCCTCTATAGACCGGCGTGGCCGATTTGAGGTCCGGGACGCGCCTGCTGTCCCGTCTTCGGCCGTTGGGGCGTCGCCAAGTGGTAAGGCAGTGGATTTTGATTCCACCATACGGAGGTTCGAATCCTCCCGCCCCAGCCAGGGTTTACTGGTCCGTTCCGGACACATGGGTTACGTTTCATTCCGAGGACCTGCCCCTTCAAAGATCGAACAACGCTCCGCGTTACCATGCGCGATGCTTGCGGTGAATACTGGCGATTTTCCGAGCGCTAAAGCGCGCAGCATTCGTCCACCGCTTCACCGGCGTTCGGGTCGCCCGGCGCCGTCGCCCAGGCCAGCTCGACAAGCGTTACGATTCGCCGGCCCAGGCCATCGAGCTGACAAACCACGAGGCCTTGTTCCTCGATGTAGGTCAGCGTTCGGCGGGCGCGGCGGAGTGAGTGCGTCCCATAGGCGCGTGCAATTGCCGTATCGCTCGGCTCCGGCAATTGCTCTCTTGCGGCACGCGCCACCAGTAAGAACACGCCTTGCATGTCCTCTGGCAGGATCCGGGCGCGGAGCGAGACGTCCCGCCAGTCGGCCTCGTCTTCCATGTTGCTGGGAAGTCCGGCCCGCGCGCAGGTCAGCATGCGGCGGAAGACGCTGAGGTTCGGCGCTGCAGAACCAAGACCTTCGATACGGCAGCGGACCACGAACTCCTGATAAAGAATGTCGATGGCGCGAAATCCGGCGCCAGGTTCGGCAAGGATGGCGCAGAGAATATGGTCCAGCCTTTCACGTCGCTCTGCTTGTTGCTCCGTTGTGAGTGGCTGCTCCATCGCTTCCGGCGGTGTTGCCTTCGCCGCCATCAACTCGCTGACGATATCGGCCGGCGGCCTGCGCACGGGCCGGTTCACCTCGGGTGGCGGAGCTGCCAGGATGATGGCGCGTGCATCGGCTGTCGCTTCGGGAAGCGGCATCAGTCGCGGCGAGGCGTTGCGTGGATGTGTATCCGTCGGACCTATCTGCACACTCATCGGGCGGCGCGACAGGGCGGACCCAAGCGCCATGAAGTGTCCTCGCTCCAGGTCGCGAAAGGCGTCCGCTTGCCGGCGCTCCATTCCAAGAAGATCGGCGGCGCGCGCCATATCGATATCAAGAAAGGTTCGGCCCATCAGGAAATTGGCGGCCTCTGCCGCCACGTTCTTGGCAAGCTTTGCGAGGCGTTGGGTCGCTATGATACCCGCTAGCCCGCGTTTGCGGCCACGGCACATCAGGTTTGTCATGGCGCTGAGAGAGAGCTTGCGAGCTTCGTCCGAAACTTCCCCCGCCACGGCCGGCGCAAATAACTGCGCTTCGTCCACCACCACCAGCATCGGATACCAGTGATCCCGGGCGACATCGAAAAGGCCGCCAAGGAAGGCCGCAGCACGCCGCATCTGGTTCTCGGCGTCGAGCCCCTCAAGGTTGAGGACGGTGGAAACGCGGTGGAAACGTACCCGTTGGCCCGCAACCTGCAGTCCCCGCTCAGTGTGTTCCTCCGCATCGATGACGAGGTGGCCGAATTGCTCGGCCAGCGTCACAAAGTCACCTTCGGGATCGATCACCGTCTGCTGCAACCAGGGGACGCTCTGCTCGAGAATTCGGCGTAGCAGGTGCGACTTCCCGGAGCCGGAATTGCCTTGCACCAGCAGGCGCGTCGCAAGGAGTTCCTCGATGTCCAAAGCCGCCGGATCACCCGTTGCGGTGCGTCCGATCTCGATAGCAACGGTCATGTCCGACTCAAATCCCACTTCGGGAGACCGCGTTTATCAATCTGATCGCGTCCGGTCGAGCGTTCCGAGTGAGGAAACCGCGAAAAGTGAATAGTTGGTGACAAGCTTGTTGCGTAGGTTGAAATTGGATCCATCGCTGTAGCCAGCTTGCCGATGTCTGCCGGTCGCTTTCCATGACTGACCCCGCGAATTCTCAAACGCCACTCAGAGCAGCGTTCAAAATCAGGTTGAATGGCGAGCCGGTGACGATTGACACCGTCGGACAAGCCTACCGCTTCATCACCAGCCTCAGTCCCATCGAATGGATGGAGTTTCGATCTCTGCACGCCGAAGCGAAGGTCGCGCTGGAGGCCGCGGACAAAAACGCGATGCTCAGCGTCCAGGCAACACAGGCGCTACGCCTGTTGTTCAGGAAGGCAAGACTGCTTTAGTTCGTTAGAGCTCTGGTTATGATTGAATCAAAAACAGGGCTCTGGATTCTTGTTTTGACGCATTTTCTTCACGCGAACCGGTCCCCACTTCGCTCGAAAACGCCTGGACCGCTCGATTTGAGCATCGCGCCTATCTCGCGGCTCGCTGCTTAGACCAGATTCGGTCTGGCTACTTCGACTTCGCCCATATTATTGTGATGAAAGAACTGGCTCTTGCCGTTGTCCCATTCGATTCGCACGCCGGACCAGTCGCTGGCACTTACCGTGCCTTGGTCGTCGGCGCTGTCATGCCAAGCAACGCGCTGGCCGATCTTGAGGCGTTTAGATTGGGCTGGAGTCATTTCGTTCACAGCCAATCCACAGTTTGATCGTGCATTTCAAAGCGGGAATGCTGCCCCACAAATTCACCGATAAGGCGAGAGTTGATCTTCCGTCACGACGCGTTCGAAGTTTTCGGACTGGCTTTTGATGCGATATCTAATTCGCCCGTCCGACTCGATCGGCAGCCGCTGAACCACCGTATAAACCGGGGGCTGTTCAACGGCCGTTCGTCCTTGCGGTCCTTGACCCAAGTGACGAACATCATCTCTTAGCTTATAAATATAGGACATTTCTCTGCGCGCTCCTTTGCGCTTGGCCGAGCCGTTTGTCCGCACTGCGACCTGTCGCAGTCCCTATCCGAGATAACAGCTTCTTTCGTCTATCTGGTCGCTGCAACGGATCATGCCGATAAGGGGTTCCAGACCGCTCGATAGCATCAATTCACACAAAACCGAAGGCACTTTCGGCCTTCGACCGTTCGATGCCATCCAAGGGGGCTCCGCGACCTCGGCTGATGACCGATTGTGTAGAAAAAGTCCTCTCCGGGGTCAGGACCAATTTTCCAAGGGCCGCTGGCGCGCTTTCCACCTTGGGACGCTAGTGCGGTGAATTTGAAGTTCCTATCAGTTTCGCGGTAACCTCGTCATAGGAACTTCAAATTCACCGCACTAGTCGCTCGCTTCAATTAATTTGAAAGGACGGTCTTTTTGTGATTCGATTCCGTCGCAACGGGAGCGATGGAGACGATGATGGCTGCCAAGGAGATTTCGGTAAAGAAGTATGTTGTGCGGTTGAGCGGCGAGGAACGC
>NZ_DAHUXJ010000059.1 GCF_027307225.1 Bradyrhizobium sp.
GCCTTCGACCGCCGCGAGATCCGCAACCGCATCCGCCAGGGCCAGGTCGAATTGCGGGCGCATCTGAAGGTGCGGACGGAGCGCTTGCGCTTCCAGCCGCGCCCGGTCGAGCCCCCGACCGACAGCCTCGCCAATCTCAACTTCCGGCTTTTCTAGTGGTCCGATTCCAACATTCGCATCCCTTCTCAGCGGGCACATTTGCGAATGTCAGAATCAAGGGACCACCGGCAAATATTGGTTGCTGGCGGAGTTCAGGATTTGACATTCGCTGGATGAGCTCGCGGCTAGATGATCAGCGAATGTTAGATCCACTCCACTAGAGGCCGGAATTAGAACTCGAAGTCGCCGGTCGACTGCCGCGCCAATGCGCGCAGGTCAGCGATCGTGCCGCGCACGGCGTTGCAGCGCCGGCAATAGACCTCGGCTCCGTCGCTCGCTTCCGCGGGATCGATCGGCTTGATCGAAAGGCCTCCGCAGACCTCGCAGACGATCTTCAGTCCGCCTTGCGTCGCGGTGGGATGATCGAGCAGTCCCATCGGTTTGCCTCTAGTGCCCACTTTCCGAAGTTCGTGTTCCATCGCAGCACCCACTTTCACGAACTTCGGAAAGTCATAGGCGCTCGAAAACTTATGAATCTCGTACCGCTTTATCGATCTGAAGTCCCTGATCGAATTCGCCGCCCGTGGTGCAGGGACTTCAGATCGGCGGTACGAGCCATGCTTTTAAATGATGACTGTCATTCTATTGACAGTCCCACTATGCGCTGTATTTTGGAAAACGTCAAGTTTCCTAATCTACCTTACCGCAGGCGGTTAAGAATTCCGCTTTTACGGCAGAGGGTTAAGCCAAAAGAGGACCGCCATGACCCGCCATTCCACCGCTTTCGAGGCCGAACAGGCTCTTCCGGCCGAAACCGTCCAGAAGCTGGTTTCTCCGCCGGCCCAACTGCCGGAAATCCCTGTGCCCGCAACAGGATCTTCGAGGAAGGACAAGCTGCGCCGGCTTCTGATGGCGGGAGCCGCGGTCGCTGTGCTGGCCGGCGCGTCCTGGTACGGCTTCGACTATTGGACCGTCGGCCGCTTCCTGGTCTCGACCGACGACGCCTATGTAAAGGCTGACAACACCACCGTTGCCCCGAAGGTCTCCGGCTATCTTCACGAAGTGCTAGTCGGCGATAACGAGCGCGTTCGGGCTGGTCAGATGCTGGCGCGGATCGATGAACGCGATTTCAGGGTCGCACTCGACCAGGCCAAGGCAGATGTCGCCGCCGCGGAAGCTGCGATCACCAGCAAGCGGGCCCAGCTCGACGTGCAGCAGGCCATCATCGACGCGGCCCGGGCGACGCTGGATGTTGACACGGCGTCAGCGACTTTCGCCACACAGGAGAACAAGCGCTATACCGACCTCGCCGCCACCGGCTACGGCAGCGTGCAGAACGCGCAGGCTGCGCAATCGCGCCATGCGGGTGCGCAGGCTGCGATCGAACGTGACAAGGCGAACCTCGCTTCGGCCTTGAAACAGGTCGAATTGCTCAAGGCAGAGATCGTGCAGGCCACGGCGGCCGCCTCGCGCGCCAACGCCTTGCAGCAGCAGGCTGAACTCAATCTCTCTTACACCACGATCGTCGCACCGATCGACGGCGTGGTCGGCAACCGCACGCTGCGCGCCGGCCAGTATGTGCAGGCGGGCACGCAACTGATGTCGCTGGTGCCCACGAGCGGCGCCTATGTGATCGCCAACTTCAAGGAAACACAGCTCACCAACGTGCAGGCCGGACAGCCGGTCGACATCGAAGTCGATATGTTCCCAGGCAGGCCGGTGCATGGCCATGTCGACAGCCTCGCACCCGCCAGCGGCCAGGAGTTCGCGCTGCTGCCGCCCGACAACGCCACCGGCAACTTCACCAAGGTCGTGCAGCGCATCCCGGTCAAGATCCTGCTGGATTCGTCGAGTGTCGAATTGCGTCCGGGCATGTCGGTGATCCCGACCATTCAGACGCACAAGCATCAGCCACTGTCGGCAAGCGCGCCAGCCTTGGACACCCACGCCAGCGTCGCACTGCTCACATCGCAGAAGTGATGCCGGAGAAATGGCGCCGAAAAAGAGACCACGGGTGACGTCATGTCAGACCTCGCACTCTCGACCTCTTCCGCAACCCCTCGCCGCATCGTGACATCAGCGGTAACACCCGCGGCTCCAGGTCGGGCCAGCGCAACCGTCTGGATCTCGGTGATGGCCGCCATGATCGGCGCGTTCATGGCGATCCTCAACATCCAGATCACCAATGCCTCGCTCTTGAACATCGAGGGCGGCATCGGCACCGGCGTCGACAACGGCTCGTGGATCTCGACCTCCTACCTGATCGGCGAGATCGTCGTCATTCCGCTGACCGACTATCTCAGCCGCGTGTTTTCCTTTCGCAAGGTGATCCTCGCCTTCGCAAGCCTGTTCGCGGCCTTTTCAGTCGCGTGCGCTTTCACCCACGACCTGCCCTCGATGATCGCGATGCGCGGCTTCCAGGGCTTTTTCGGCGGCGTGCTGATCCCGATGGCGTTCACGCTGGTCTTCACCAAGCTGCCGAAGCCGCAGCAGCCGATCGGCTTGGCGATGTTTTCGCTGGCGGTGACCTTTGCGCCGGCGATCGGTCCGACCATCGGCGGCTACCTCACCGAGAATTACGGCTGGCAGACCATCTTTTTCGTCAATGTGATCCCGACCATCGTGATGGTGACGACGCTCTATTTCACGCTGGAGCGCCAGCCGTTGCAGCTTGGCTTGCTGGCCGAAGGTGACTGGTTCGGCATCGCGACCATGGCGATCGGCCTTGCCTCGCTGCAGGCCGTGCTCGAGGAGGGCAACAAGGACGACTGGTTCGGCTCGCCCTTCATTGTCAAGCTCGCGGTCGTCGCCGTCGTCAGCCTAACCCTGTTCATCGCCAACGAACTTCTCATCGAAAAGCCGTTGCTGCGTTTGCGCCTCCTGACCCGGCGCAGCTTCGGCTTCGGCACCACCTCCGCGATCTTCCTCGGCTTCGCCTTGTTCGGCACGGTCTACCTGCTGCCCGCCTATCTCGGCGAGGTGCAGCACTATAATGCCGAGCAGATCGGCGCCGTGCTGGCCTGGACCGGCCTGCCGCAGCTCATTTTGATCCCGCTGGTACCGAAGCTGATGCAGCGCTTCGATATCCGCTTCATCGCCTTTACCGGCATGAGCCTGTTTGCGGTCAGCGCCTTCATGAACACGACGATGTCGCTGGATTACTCCGGTGACCAACTATTCCTGCCGAATATCGTTCGCGCGGTCGGTCAGGCGTTGACACTGGCGCCCTTGAGCGCCCTCTCGCTCGGCAGCGTCGCGCCGCAGGATGCGGCTGCGGCCTCCGGCATTTCCAACATGATGCGCAATCTTGGCGGCGCCGTCGGCACCGCGCTGCTCGCCACCATCGTCACCAAGCGCGAACAATTTCACTCCAACATCATCGGCCAGTCGGTTCACCTCGGCCGCGAGGAGGTTCGCGCCCGGATCGAGCAGATGACCAATTTCTTCCTGTCGCATGGCGTGACCGACACCGCGACCGCGCATCAGCAGGCGGTCATTGCGCTCGGCAACACCGTCAAGCAACAGGCGCTGGTGATGGGCTTCAGCGACAGCTTTGCGGTGGTCGGCGTGGTGCTGGTCATCGCCGGCATTTTCATCCTGCTCACGGGAAAGCCGAAAGGCGGAGCTGCGGCGGGGGGCGGACACTGAAGCGATCGGGTGCCGATATGCACGCCTCCAACAAAGCACTATGTTGTAAAGTAACGGCAAAAGCCTGCAAACCCAGGTGCACCGAACAGTGAACGAGTGTTAGGGCGTGAACTCGTAAGGGTGGGATGCCGACTTTTGACGCCTAAGCAGAAATCTACCGCTCAACCAAAAATGGCCGGTTTGACCCATAGCCGAATTCGGCCCCCACTAGAGGTCTCGCGGATCAACTTTCGACATGGAGACCGCGGCTTCCAACGCAATAGTGGCTGCTATGGTCGGATCGAATGAATTGCTATTACTTAGGAGGAGATACTGTGCTGCTAGAGCAAACGTCCATCCCCAGAACAGAGGCTGCACTTCGTACTCGGCGAGAAGCTCATGCATCGCCTTCCAACCCAACTGCAATACGTCATACGGCGTTTCTCTAGGTAGGAACGCGACGGGAACCCTAGGCACCCCAAAAGCCTTTGTGCCAAGGACCTTGACGCTATGTGACGCCATTTCGCGAAGATCTGGTAACTGTTTGGCTCCTGCACTAAGAGCAGCCCCCCCAATCAAGGACCATACTGAAATCTTGCTGTGGGGAGAGCCAAACAAACCCTCATTCAACAAGTCACCGAGATAGTAGCTTTTGCCGTCCGTTGTCTTAACCACCACAAAGGCTTTGTCTTCCGAAAGCTTGCCCGGTTTGACGAGAGCCTCACGGATCGCCATCTGGACGCCGAACCCGGAGAACGCGCCGAGGGCGTTGTATATGCACGTATAGTCGATGGTGCCGTCGCTCCCTCGGTACTTCGCAACAATCTTTTCATTGACCGCATTTGCTGCTTTCTGAAACGGCGGGGGCGAGTTGCCTTGGCCCGTGATACGTTCGACTTCCATGTTTCCTCGCTTGTCGCCTCGCCTACGGGCAGCATCCATATTAGTTGAACATTAATACTGCACAACTGAAACGACAGTAAGCGCTGGGAGAGCGTCTGCTTCTGGCCCTGAGCTGAACAGCATGTTCGCGCTCGGCACGTCGGTTGTCAGTGTAAGACCGGAAGCCGCTGACATTCGGCCAAATAGCCGCCGATGACCCATCTCAGAAGTGAATAATCTCCAGACCCGCGCTCCCTTGTCCACTTTGCCTTACCTCGCTCTAAGCCCGCGTCATTCCTGTGGACACCACCTCCACCAGAGTTCAAGTTGTTTTGCCGCCTTGTAAGCTGGGTTCGAATTCAAAAGGAAGCTGACATGAAGATCAAGCTGCTGATCACGGTGGTGATGTCGTCGGCGGCCGGCCTTGCCCTCGTGGCTTCGGTCCCGGCGGCTTTGGCCCAAACGCCGCCGCCGCCGGCAGCAGCGGAAAAGCCGGCCGCGCCAAAGAAGAGAGCCGCGCCAGCCAAGGAGGTGGCGCCGAAAGGCGTTTCGATTGCCGAAAAGGCCCAGAAATGTCGCAAGATCCCAGTTGATCCCCAAGCCCGGCTGGATTGCTACGACGCTGCTGTCAAGCCGGAGCTCAATCCGAATCCGCCGCCGGTCAAGGGCATCCGGGATTGCCGCCACCTCGTCGACAAGAACGATCGACTGGGGTGCTTCGACGGCTTCGCCGAACAGATTCCAAAATTCACGCATTAGAGCGTTTTCGAGCGAAATGAGAACCGTTTCGCGTGAAGAAAACGCGTCAAAACAATAATCTAAAGCCTGGTTTTGATTCAATCAAAACCAGATAGGCTCTAGGGCGCGCGGACGTCAACGTTCCCTTTTGCTTCGCTGTCGAGGGATAAGCGGACATTGCGGACACGCCCTCGAACGCCCCAAATTAAACCTTGCCTTCTTGCTGGCTCATGACCTGATTTGCCCGGCGGGCAAATCACCGCGGGTGATGCGTGGCCAGTGTCCAGCCCTATCAGCAAAAATATTTCGCTTAACCCGTCGGGCAAATCATCTCTACAAGCCCCGCCCGTCCCGCCTCGGCTACAGAGGGGCGTATCGCGATCGTCACGAACGTTGGGTGCGGGATGCAGTGGACGCGGGTTGCGGCGCAAGACGGGCGCCGCCACAGCGTACGGCGAAGTCGTGTGGGCCTGATATCCCGACGCTGATATCACGCTGGCGACAATGCTTTCGCATTGCGCCGGCAACGGAGACAAAAAGCCCGGTCTCCGGGGCGAGCACGAAGGAAACCGTTAAAACCATTGCGCAGGGAAGGCCGGGCGTTTCCGGCGAACCTGTGGTGACTTACTCGTGTGCTTTTTTACTTTGCACGCGAGGCCGCGGGTGCGCATCGAGCACCCGGCTTTCCCTGCGCCCTCTCAATTGCAGAAGGGCGATTTTACGAGGGCCCGGGTGCGATTTGCATCGCGGGAATGCGGACGCATGTCATTGCGAGGAGCTCATGCGAGGACCTCTCTTCGCTCGCTGTGCGAGCTACGCGGGGTAGAAGTCCGCCAAAGCGCTCTTCCGCGAAGGCGGAAGCAATCCAGCCTGGATCGCTTCGCTATCGCTCGCGATGACGAGAGCCTGGCTGTTTGACAAGTGAACAGGTTGGGAAGACCACCCTTGCCGGTGGCGTGGAGGTCGGTCGTCGCCCGCAGTGCGCTTACGAACGGAGGTTCGTCATTGCTTGGCGGAAGCTACGGCCTTCGACGGCGCGGTTTCCGGCATCAGGATCATGGCGCATAGCCCGGCAGCAGTGGCGAGCAGCAGATACCAGGCAGGCGCCAGCGCGTTGCCCGTCACTTCGGTCAGCCAGGCGACGACGAGTTGCGCGGTGCCGCCGAAGATCGCGATCGCAACCGCATAGATGGTTGCAAAGGCACCGCCGCGGATGTTTTTCGGCAAGCCTTCGACCAGGCCGACGTAAAACGCGCTGTAGGGGATCGAGCCGATGAGCGCGAGCAGGCCGAGGCCGCCGAGAAGCGCGGCCGAGCTGCGGCTTTCGACCACCCACAGGAAAACCGGATAGGTCAAGAGAAGCGCGGCGAGTTGCGGCCAGACCATGACCGGCCAGCGGCCGGCGCGGTCGGCGAGCCAGCCGCCGAAGAAAGCAGCCGCGATGCCGATCGCATTGCTGACGACGGTGGTTGCAAAGGCAAGCGGCGCATCGACGTGCAACGTATGCTGCGCATAGGTCGTCATGTATTGCGTCACGTAGGTGATGATGGTCCCGCTGGCGAGAATGACGAGTCCGAGGCCGAGCAAGCGGGTGTTGCCGCGCAATGTCTTCGCAGCCTCGACATTCTCAGCCGTTATCGCCGGAGTCTCGGCCCGGTGCAGCGTTTCGGGCAAGGCGCGGCGCAGCCAGAGTCCGACCGGCAACGTAGCGGCGCCGAGCAGGAAAGCGATACGCCAACCATAGGCGTCGAGCGCCTGGCTTGTCATGGTCAGCGAGAGGATCTCGCCCACCAATGCACCCGCGGTCGCCGCGACCTGCTGGCTTGCCGGCTGGAACGAAACCGCGAGGCCGCGGTGTTTGGCTGATGCCGCTTCCATCAGGTAGGCGGTGGTTGGACCGACTTCGCCTCCCAATGAGAAGCCCTGCGTCAGCCGCGCCAGAATGACGATGATCGGCGCGGCGACCCCGATGGCGTCGTAGGAAGGCGTGAGCGCCAGCACGAGGATGGCGACGCCCATCATCGCAAAACTCAGGATCATCGCCGGCCGGCGCCCGGCCCGGTCGGAATACGAGCCGATCACGACGGCGCCGATGGGCCTGGTTACAAAGCCGGCGCCGAATGTCGCCAGAGACAACAAAAGGCTGGCGAACTCGCTTTGCGACGGAAAAAACGTGTGGCCGATCTGCGTGGCGAAGAAGCTGTAGGTGACGAAGTCGTAGAACTCGAGCATGTTGCCGATCGTCGCGCCGAGAACGGCGCGGGAGGTCAGGCCCTTATCCCCAGCTTCGTTTGAAGGCGGATGCGAGTTCACCGGCCTGGATGCGGTTGCCATGTTCTGATTGTCTCTCAAGCCGTCGAAGCGGGACGATCGAGGCGGTCAGTCCTTGCGCCGGGAAGCCTTTGCCGTGGTCCGCGACGTTTTGACGGTACGCGTGTCCCACAGTTTGAAACCGCCCTTGAACGCATTGGCATTGTCTCCCAACCGCGCCTTTCGTGGCAAGCGTCCAAGCTTCAGAGCATTGCCGCCCCCTAGCACGACATAGTCGGGCTCCAATGCGGCGACGAAGTGCTTGACGACATCGGCGACCTTGCGTCTCCACTTCTTCTTGCCTGAACGTTCGAGACCCGCCTCACCCACCTCATCCTCGAACGTCCGGTCCTTGCGATAGGGTAAATGGCCGAGCTCCATCGGCTCAAGAATGCCGTCGACAATCATGGCAGAGCCGAGACCCGTGCCGAGCCCAAGGAACAGCATGCGGCCGCCTTCGTAGCTGCCGAGAGCTTGCATGAGGGCATCGTTGACCACGCGTGTCGGATGACCGAACGCCTTTTCAAAGTCAAAGCCAATCCATCCGTGGCCGAGATTATGCGGCTCTGCCAGAGGCCGGTTATGGATGACAGGGCCGGGATAACCGACCGAAATAACATCATAGGACCAATCGGCGGTCAGGCGCTTGACCTGCTTCACCATCTCCCTGGCCGACAGATGCGGTCCGGAAACGAATTCGCGTTTGGTCAGGCCGTGACTGTCCATGACTTTGACGTGGGAGCCTCCGACGTCGACCGCCAGAACAGTTTGCCGCCGCCTCTGCTTTCCCGGTTTTCTCATCAATGGATGGTATCATTCCGGTAAGAAGTTCCGAAAGGGAAACACCGCCGGGGCTTTGGGGTTGCGATATCGCGGAAGGTTTTTCGGCAAAAAATTCAAGCTAGAACTTCGATTTCCGAAGTTCGCAAGCTGTTGTGGCGGGCTCCGGTGCGAACTTCGAAATCAAAGTCACATGAAACGACCGGCAGACGAGATCGTTGGTTGATTGAAACCTGGATCAGCCGCATGTCACCTCATACCCCGTCGTCTCGTACCATCATTGTTACCGGCGCTTCGGCCGGCGTAGGCCGGGCAATTGCGCACCGCTTTGCGCGCGCCCACGACCGCGTTGGCCTGATTGCCCGCGACGAAGAGGCCTTGAAGGAGGTCCAACGCGAACTTCGTGCGATGGGAGCGGAGGCCGAGTACGAAGCCGTCGACGTCGCTGACGCCAATGCCATGTTTGAGGCGGCCGAACGCCTGGAACAGCGGCTTGGCAAAATCGACGTCTGGATCAACGACGCCATGGAGACTCTGTTTTCCACGGTCGCAGAAACCGATCCCGGTGAATTTCGCCGGGTCACAGAAGTGTGCTATCTCGGTTTCGTACACGGAACGATGGCGGCGCTGAAATCGATGCGGTCGAGTCGCCGCGGCCGCATCATCCAGATCGGATCGGCTCTGGCCTATCGAGGCATCCCGCTTCAGGCGGCGTATTGCGGAGCCAAGCACGCCATTCGCGGTTTCACCGACGCGCTCCGCGCGGAGCTGCTTCATGAAGGGTCGGGTATTCATGTCAGCATGGTCGATCTGCCGGCGGTGAACACGCCGCAGTTCGATTGGGCAGCGGTTCATTTGCGCAACAACCCTCGTCGAATGGGACAACCAATCCAGCCGGAAGTTGTCGCCAAAGCCGTGTTCCAGGCCGCCCGCGGTTCAGCGCGGGAATATTGGCTGGGCTGGCAGACCCTCGCGACGATTCTGGCCAACACCATCGCTCCCGCGTGGCTTGACCGTTATCTCGCGCGCAAGGCCATCGCGGGCCAGCAGACAAACACTCCGCTCGCGCCCGGACGCGAAGACAATCTCAATCACCCCATCACGCGGCTTCATCGCACCCATGGCTCGTTCGATGCGATATCCGCTTCTCATGCCCCGCTGGTCACAGGAGAAGTGGCTCGCGTGGGGACCATTGCAGCCGGAGCTTTGCTTTTCTTTGTGCTCGGCGCCATGGCCGGCCGCTGGCACCGTCGCACCTGATCGCGGGTTACCGGTTCAATCGCGCGGATGCGAACGACGTCACAATTCTCCGCGCTGGGCCATTGCCTTGATGCGGTCGGCGGTGCGGCACGCGATGGCCTGAATGGTCAGCGAAGGGTTTACCCCGCCGACTGTCGGGAACACCGAACCGTCGCAGATCCAGAGATTGGGAATGTCCCAGGAGCGGCAATCGGCATTGACGACGCTGCTCTTGCGATCGAAGCCCATTCTTGCCGTTCCGTTGAGATGACAGGTATCGTCGGTCTCATCCCAGATGTCACGGGCGCCCGTTGCCTGCAGCGCCTGGCGCATGAACCGCAGCGAGTGCGCAATCAGCCGCTTGTCGTTGTCGCAGAAAGAATAGGTAACGCGGGGAATGGGCAAACCATATTGGTCGAGCTCGTCGGCTAGCGTGACGCAATTGCACTCCTGCGGCAGTGATTCGCCAACAATCTTGAGGCCGACCTGATGGTTGTATTTTTCCATCTCGTCGAGAAGCGCTTCTCCCCAGAGCCCGCGTTTGGAGGACTGGGTCGTTCCCCATGCAATCGGAAGCGGGCCCTGGCTCATATAACTATAGCCGCCGTGGAAATCCTTACCCGTGTCGGTGTAGTTCCAGTGTTCGGTGATGGCCAGTGACGGCGGGCCCTTGTACGAACGGATCTCGCGGTCGCTGACGCCCCAGACCGCCTGATTGGACTGAACCATCAGATTCTTGCCGACAAGGCCCGACGAATTGGCAAGGCCTTGCGGGAATTTTCCGCTCGCGGAATTGAGCAAAAGCCGCGGTGTCTCGATCGAATAACCGGCAACGACGACGTTTCGCGCCTTCTGGAAGCGCCAGCGCCCCTCGCGCAAATAATGCACGCCGGTGACCAGGCCGCGGTCGTCATGTTCGATCGAGCCGACCATGGCGAGGTCGCGAATCTCCGCTCCGGCCTCAAGCGCACGCGGTAGCCAGGTCACGAGCACGCTCTGCTTGGCGTTGGTCGAGCAGCCGATCACGCACATCCCGCGATAGACACAAGGATGCGCCAGGCCGCGCGGGGCAGAAAGCGTCGCAAGCGGCGTCGCCGTCCAACCGATGCCAAGCGCTTCGGCCCCTTCTGCCAGCACCAGCGCGGCTGCGTTCAGTTCGTGCGCGCGATACGGATAGCGCGGGCGTTTCGGCCCCAGGGATAATTGACGGGCCCCGAGACCTTCAGGGCCTGCTCGACCTCGGCGTAATAGTGCCACATCTCGCGCCAATCGAGCGGCCAGTCCGCGCCATAGCCGAGTACGCTGAGCGACTTGAACCATTCGGGCCGAAACCGCAGCGACACCATCGCGAAATGGACCGTCGAGCCACCGACGCTCTTTCCCGAATTGTTGGAACCGAGCTGCAGCGGATTTTCACCGTCGACGATGCGCTCGTCGGTCCAGTAAAGCTTCGATTGATGCATCTCATCCGAGGCAAAATCCTCGAGCGGGCGCCAATAGGGCCCGGCATCGAGTGCTACGACGGAAAAGCCGTGCTCGGCGAGCTTGCAGGCCAGCGTGCCGCCGCCCGCGCCGCTACCGACGATGGCGAAATCTACCGGCTCGTCCTCGGAATATTCGCGCATCGCCACCCAACCACTCGGCCGGAACACGTCGGGTGCACGCCCATTGATAGCGCGAGGTGAGCTTTCAGCCGACATGTTCGTTCTCCCGCCGCGCTTCCTCTTCGCGACCAGGTCTTGCCTCGGACGCCTCCCAGGGATCGCGTCGATCGAAGTTCATCCGGACATAGCCGCGCGGGCTTGCCGGCCCGCCGAATCCAATTTCGCTCCAGGATGCCGGATGCGCAAAATATGCCGTGACGACGTCGTGCAGCAGACGTTTGGCGAAGAACAGCTGCGGTGACAGTCCCTCCCAGGCTGGGCTCGCAACCTCTCCCTTCTGGACCTTGAGCAGCACAACGCGCTGTTGCTCCTGCGCCAATTCGCAAAACGGCTTGCCGCCTTCGAGAGCGGCCTCGGCATTGATGGCCGCAAGGCCCTTCCGCCACGCCTCGCTTTGTGCGGGCAAGCGCGCATCGCGGTAACCGTCGCCTTTGCCGGAATAGAGCTTTTGGTCGACCATGGCCGCAATCGGCACCTTGGGACAACGATGATCCGGCTGCGGTATGATCTGGTTGCAGACCGCACACAGAGTTTGCCACTCGGCTTCATCGCAGAACCGGTGAAAATCCGCGTCAATGGCGAGCCGCGCGTCGATAACCTCGCGCGTCTGGTCGTTCCAGGAAGGGGAGTTACGCTTATTGAGGACGTTGTATCCGGGATAACGTTCATTCATGTCGATTGGCTTCATTGTTCGTCGTCTGCCAGCGATAGGGCTGCAAGCCCGGCGAGCGCGAGGCCCGTGAACGACGGCGGCGCCGGTAACGGAGGTCCATTGAGGACGTTCTGGCTCCAGTTGCGCCAACCGCCCATCTGACGAGAGACGCCGTAACCGTGAAACGCAACACCGGCGAAGCCGAGGAGCGCGGTGAGATTGAGACAGGCCTTTGCCGCCAGTCGGATCGTCTTGCCCGGGTTGATGACGCTTGCGGCCAACAGACCGCCGGCGACCGGCGGCAATGTGACGGGAAGAAACATGCCGGGATTTTGAAACGCACCACGAAAATGCAGTAACCCCGCCTCGGCAATCGTTCCTGCCAGCCCTACGGAGGTCAGCAAGCCGAGCGTCTTGCCCGCGGCGCGGCCAAGGATCCTTGACGAGCGCTCTTCTCTGACCTTCTCCGCGCCTCGACCGAGCGCGCCGGCAAGCGCCAGTGCAACAGGCGCGCCGACGGGAGCCGCGTAGAAGAGATTCAACCACGAAACCCCGCCAGGCCTTTTCAGGATATTGTACCCATGAAAACCGAGGCCGATCACGCCCGTCATCGCCGCAAGACCATAGATGCTGTCGCGCACGGCATGCGATCTTGCGCGCGTATCGACGACCCCAAACAGGCTTGCGGCGAGCGCGAGCGCCGATACACCCAGGGGAATATACATCGCGCGGTTCTGGAATGACCCGCGGTAATGCTCAACGCCGCTGTCCGCCAACACCGAAAACGAAAGCAGCGCGGCCCCGAGGTTGAGCTGCCTGCCGGCCGCATTTCGCCATTCTGCCTCGCGGCGCGATGTCGTTACAGGCCGCGCGTGGGTTCGCAGCAAATCTGATGTCGCATACTTCCGACGCAGATTACTCGCCGTAGCATGGAGCGAGGCGAGCCGATCGTGCTGCCTTCGGGCAATTCGTGCCGGTCTCATGTCAGCCCCTCCCCCGACACAAGATAGCGTGCAGCATCGGCCGACTTGAACTCGAGCCCATGGCCGGGCCGCGCGAAATCCGGCGCGATCGTTCCCTCCTGCACGGCCGGCGCGCCATCGAACAACATCTGCTCGATGCGGACATGATCGTGAAACCATTCCACGTGACGCAATCTCGGCACAGTGCAGGCCCCGTGGCGGTGCATGGCTGGCGCACAATGTGCCGACACATCGACGTGGCTCGCTTCCGCGAGGGCCGACACCTTGAGAAAGCCGATAATGCCGCCGCAGCGCGTCACGTCGACCTGGAGCACGTCGACGGCATCGCCGCATATTAGCCCGCGCGCATCATCGAGCGTAAAAATATACTCACCCGCCGCGACATCCATGCCGGCCGGTACGCGCTTGCGGACATCCTGCAAGCCCTGCACATCGTCCGACGAAACCGGCTCTTCAAACCAGCGGATATCGAGATCCCGCGTCTGCTCCGCAAAGCGCAGCGCCTGCCGCACGGCAAAGGCACCATTCGCATCGACAAATAGCTGGCATTCGCCGATGGCCCGGCGGGCGACCTCGGCGCGTTTCGGATCGCGCTCCGGTTCGCTGCCGATCTTCATCTTGACAAAACGGCACTGGTCAACCTGCGTCCAGCGACCGAGTTGCTCGCGCAGTTCGTCGTCCGAGTACGACGTAAAGCCGCCGCTGCCATAGACCGGCACATGATCGCGACAGCGGCCGAGCAGCCTTGCAAGCGACACCGACAGGATCTGCGCCTTAAGATCCCAGAGCGCGAGATCCAGTGCCGAGATCGCGCAACTTGCTATGCCCGAGCGACCGACATTGCGTACAGCGCGCTGCATCGCCATCCAGCAACCGGCGATATCGAAACAATCACGCTCGCTGATGGCGGGCCCAAGCATCTCCTCGATGAGGCTCACCGCCGAGGAATGCCCGTACGTCATGCCAAGGCCACGATGGTTGCCGGCGTAAACATGGACGACGACGAGAACCGTCGAGTTCCATGCCAACGTGCCATCCGCCTCAGGCCGATCGGTTGGAATACGATAGGCCGCCGCGCGGACCGCACTGATCATGGCCGCGCCTTTGCGTTCAGCCATTGTCCCGGCTCCCTCCGGGCAAGATCGATTCGAGAACCTGGCGGGCGGCTCCTGTAATCATGCCGGCTTCGTTGGGATCGCCCTTGATCATGGTTTCAGTGAACTTCTTGGCCTGCTGCAAGGTGATGTGAGGCGGCAGTGGCGGCACTTCCGGGTCGGTCTTGACCTCAAGGACGACCGGACGGTCGGCTGCGAGCGCCTCCTCCCACGCCGCGCTGAGCCGGTTCGGATTGTCGACATAGATGCCCTTCAGACCAATGAGCTCGGCGAACCGATGGTAGGCGCCCATCGAAGCAAGACCGCCCGACAACGATCCCATCATGCCGCGCCTGATCTTGAGATCGCGCGCGTACCAGTTGGCACAGGATCCGGAGTCGCTGGTGAGAATGACGCGGTCGGGAAGCTTGGGCGACAGCTCCCAGGCTATGCGCTGCGGGTTGACCGGCTTGGCCGGCTGCATCGCGCGCTCTTCAAGTGTCTTCCACCACTTGTCCAGATTGGCCGCAATCCGCTTGCGCCAGGCACCGTCGGCTTTCTGGTCGAGCAGCGGCAACAGCGCTTTCAGAGTTTCAGCGGCATCGCCGACCAGATTCACTTCCATGGGATAGCGCAACGAAAGCATGTCCGGCGCAATATCGATCTGGACACCGCGCGCCTTTCCCTCCTTCGGAAGAAATTCGGAATAAGGAAAACCTGAGCCGATCATCAGCAGCGTGTCGCATTCCATCATCAGATCATAGCTCGGCTCGGTGCCGAGCATGCCGATCGAGCCGGTCACCCACGGCAGATCGTCGGGCAGCACCGCCTTGCCGAGCAGAGCCTTCGCCGCGCCTGCACCGAGCTTGTCCGCAATAGCGATAACTTGATCGGTGGCGTTCATGGCGCCGGCGCCGACCAGCATCGCGACCTTCTTGCCGCTGTTGAGTACGTCAGCCGCTCTTTGCAGATCGGCTTGGTAGGGAACGGTTTTCGGCCGGGTAAACCCAACACCGGAATGAACCGTGCCGTGCGCGCGCGGCGGCTCTTGATAAGCGAGATCCTGCAGGTCGTTCGGTAGCACGATCGCCGTCACCCTGCGTTCGCCAAGGGCGGTGCGGATTGCCCGATCGACGAGGTGGCGAACCTGCGCCGGCGCGGACGCTTGCTGCACAAACGCGCCGGCAACATCCTTGAACAACGACGACAAATCGACTTCCTGTTGATAGTGGCCGCCCATCGCTGTGCGCGCCTGCTGCCCGGTGATCGCGAGCACCGGCATGTGGTCGAGCCTTGCGTCATACAAGCCCGTGATGAGGTGAGATGCGCCGGGGCCCGACGTCGCAATACAGACGCCGAGCTCACCGGTGAACTTCGCGTAGGCAGAGGCCATGAACGCGGCCATTTCCTCATGCCGCGCCTGGATAAACTCGATCTTGCCTCTCGCCCGATTGAGCGCACCGAACACGCCGTTGATGCCATCACCGGGATAACCGAAGATCCTGCGCACACCCCAGGCGTACAGGCGTTGAACGAGAAAATCGCCGACCGTCTGCGCCATCAGATCACCTTTCGCGATTGATTTATTTCAACGATCAACCGAAAAGCGCCGCCTCTGTTCCATTCAGCAGGAATCGTTTGTTCGGGTCGCGCAGAAGCGTCGAATTGAAAACGAGGAGGGTGCAGACGAGATGGTCCATCGACGAGCGGGCAATGGCCAGGCCCGCATTGTGCGCCTCGATGTGGAAATGCGCTCGCCGGCATCGGCAGCGCCCTTCTCTCAAGCTGGCGAGAGGGCCGTCCGGCCCGATCGGCCGGCGGCTCTCTCATCCAAGGACCGCTCGGACTATGAGCGTGACTTACTTTTTCTTCTCTGGCTCCCAAGCCGTGGTGGTCTTGTTATATTCAAAACCAGGCGCGCTTTTCAGACTGTCCTTGCTCTCGTCCAGCGTGAGATACCACTTGTCGTTTTTCTTTTCATTCTTGACGGATGTGAACGGCACGATCACGTCCTTTTCGCCGGCGCCTAGGAAGCCGCCGACCCCGACCACGAGCGCGGTCACCTTGCCTGATTTATCCATCAGCACGTCGTCCACACTCCCAATCTTCGATTGCTGCGGGTTGTAGACGTCTTGCTTGTAGTAGTCGGTGATCGTGACGCTGTCAGACGGGGCGGCTGACATTGTCGTGGTCGCCGCATGGGCTCCCGAAACCAACGTCGCGGCTGCGACGCAAGCGATAGCAAACTTGTTCATTGATATCTCCTCAGATGTGCAGATGTGTCTTGTCAAACCGAACGGTTTGGCAAATGTTCCACAGTTGGCGAGGTCCCGCAGGATTCTTCGGCGACGCCTTCATAGGCCGCTGCCCTGTTCGCCGGTCGTCACGGGAACTTTGACCGCCGGTTTTTCCTTATTATCTTGGCCCCTTGCTTGTTGCGCGCTCATGACCTCTTCGGCGTTACACCAGGATCCTTTCGATCTTCAGCGCTTCGTCGCGGCGCAAGATCCGATCTATTCGACCGTCATCGCCGAGCTTCGCCGAGGACGCAAACAAATGCACTGGATCTGGTTCATCTTTCCGCAAGTCATCGGGCTTGGACAGAGCTCGATGGCACAGCGTTACGCCATTCGCTCGCGCGATGAGGCGGCAGCCTATCTTGCGCATGGGCTGCTGAGTGGACGGCTTCTGGAATGCACCGAGTTGGTCCTCGGCCACCCCGAAAAGACCGCGCACGAGATTTTTGGCTCGCCGGATGATATTAAATTTCGCTCGTCGATGACGTTGTTCGGCGCGGTTAGCGCGCGGGCTATTTTTCAGACGGCGATCGACCGATTCTACGAGGGCGTTCCAGACGACACGACGCTGGCCATCATGGCAAATTGGCCGCCGACTGACCTTTAATTCTCCTTCTGCCGGGGCACCAGGATTCGGTGCCGCCATCGGGACTACTTCTCCCGCCTCCAGACCAAAGTCTACGTCGGCGACTGCAAGCCGCTCGAATTGACCCACTCGTCGATGTGTGCCGCCGTGTCAGCTCGGCTGGCTCTTTGCAGAAGGTCTTCCCTTTCGGGACCGGGAGGCAGCGAGGACGCTTGCCCGCGCACTTCTTCGGCAAACGCCATGAGCCGCTCCTTCAACGGGGTCGTTTGCTTAAACCGTCGTCTCTTTTTCATGGCCCACTCCATCCACATAGAGCGTCAGACTGGGATCAGAGTAGGGGCGGCGGCTACGGGCCGCGACAACCTAAGTTAAAAGCTGGGCTCGGTGAGTGAAAATGGAGGCACGAAAGTACGAAAGTATGCCTTTACGCCCGTACCGTCCGACGCGGTGCCGTCAAGCTAGCGACGGAACGATGTCAGGCCTCCCCGCTTGAGTTGCCTTTCATCGCGAAATGCCATGGCACGCGTTCCGATCGGTACATCGGGCTGGCATTACGATTCCTGGCGAAGTCCGTTCTTTTCGACTGATCTTCCGTTCAAGCGCCAGCTGAAATATTACGCCGGGCAATTTCAAACCACGGAGCTGAACGGCGTATTCTACCGGATACCAGGCATGGACGCCGTCAAAGCGTTGCGAGTCCAGACCAGCGACGATTTCGCCTTCACGAGATTCATCACGCATTGGAAAAGGTTGTCTGACAATTCGACCAACAGCCTCGCTTTGATTGAAGAACGGTTGGCCATTCTGGGCGAGAAGGCCGGTCGGTCCTGTTTCAATTGCCGCCGAATTTCGAGGCCGACGCGGATAGACTGTTGTCGTTTTTCAAGCTGCTACCGAAACGCCGCCGTTACAGCTTCAAGTTTCGGCATCCGAGCTGATATCAGCCGGCCCGCCGGCCTGAAAATTCCTTCGCGGAAAAATGCGGCGCATTGCCTTTCCGATCACCACGACGCCCCCGCGCCCTGGAAGCGCACCGCCGACTTCGTCTACGTTCGCGGTCATGGCCCGGCAGGGCAATACAAGGATCACTATCAAGATCCGACGCTGGTGTTAGAGTCACCGGACCACTAGCAAATATATGTGTCTAGTGGAGTTCAGGATTTGACATTCGCTTTCCGAACTCGCGGCTAGGCGGGCAGCGAATGTCAAATCCGCTCCACTGGGCACGCCAACCGCGCGGTTAGGAACATTGATCTGGGAGGCCTGTTTCTAGTGTTGGGCTGTGGGGTTCAAACCTGGAGACATCAAATGCGAACGTTCCTCATCGCAGCCGCGGGTCTGCTTGCGTGCACTCCCGCATTCGCCCAGACGAGCGCCAATCCGCCGCCGCCACAAAATTCCCAAATGACCGCGCCGCAGGTCCAGGGCGGTTCTCAGTCCACCTCACCACAAGCTCAACAAGATTCTCAATCAACCTCGCAGGCTCAAGCGCAGCAAGCGACCGTCGAGATCGCGAAGCAGATCAAGAGCAATCTCGAGCAGGCCGGTTTCAAGAACATCAAGCTGGTGCCCAGCGCGTTCATCGTTCGCGCGGTCGATCAGAACAACAACCCGGTGGTCATGCTCGTCAATCCCGGCTCGATCACCAAGGTAGGGGGATCCAAGGACCAGAATACGATCGGACAAGGCCCAGGCGCTTCGTCCAGCAACGATAGCGATCAGGCGAACGGCAACGATACCGCGAACGGTTCGGCACAGCCCGGTCACTGATGGCGACAACTTCTTGAGGGCGCGGTTCGCCGGCTGGCTTCGGATGCAGCCGGATTGATATCGCTTGCCCCGCTATTCGACCGAGACTCGAATAACACCGGCTCTCATCATGCCAAGCGCGCGGGCCGCGCTGAGCGATAAATCGATGACCCTCCCGCGAACGAACGGGCCACGGTCGTTGACCCGACAACGGATCGAGTGGCCGTGGTAGCTCACCCTCACGACGCTTCCAAGCGGCCTCGTGCGGTGAGCGCACGTCATTCCGTGCCCGCGGCCGCCATAATAGGAAGCCAAGCCAGTTTCGGCTTGGGCGGATGAGATCAAAAGAATCGGGAGGGCGGCAACGAAAGCCAGTCGATACATCGGGGTTCTCGCATATGCGTAACCCTGCCCGCCGCCCTATAAGCCGACAACAGTGGCCGCGGCTTGACCGAATCTAGGGCATTTCATGGAGCTCAACGCCGAGCAATGGCATGCGAATGTCGCCCTTCAAGCGCCGCGGTAACGGCGTTCGAGCTCATCATATTTCGGCTTCGCAACCGTCTGTTGGCGAACGGCGAAGCCGGCCAGACGATCGGCCACGGACGCAAGCGAGCCCTCCTGTTTCAATGCCGTCAGTATGTCATGTGAAGCCTTGAGGGCGGCCTGCAAGGCGGCATTCGCGTAGAGCACGCAGCCGAAACCGAGCTCAGCGAATTTTTGTCGCCCGAGTTCGGGCGTGCGACCACCAAACACGATGTTGGCGACCTGCGGCGCCGAAAGACTCCTTGCAATCTGGGCCAGTTCATCGACCGAGGTCGGCGCTTCGACGAAGGTCACGTCGGCGCCGGCTTCGATCATCGCCCCAGCCCGATCGATCGCGGCCTGAAGGCCGAGGATGGCGCGTGCATCGGTCCGCGCTACGATCTGAAGATCGCCGTCGCGGCGGGTGTCGACGGCGGCCTTGATCTTGGCCAGCATCTCTTCCAGCGGCACGACCTCCTTGCCGTCGAAATGGCCGCACTTCTTCGGAAAGACCTGGTCTTCGATCTGAAGTCCCGCCGCGCCCGCGCGCTCCAGCACCTTGACCGTGCGCACCATATTCACCGCATTGCCAAATCCGGTATCGGCATCGACCAGCAAAGGAACGGCGACCGCATCCGAGATCGCTGCAACGTGACTGGCAATTTCGGTCAGCGTGGTCAGGCCGATATCCGGCGCGCCGAGATACATATTGGCGACGCCGGCGCCGGTGACATAGACGGCCTCATAGCCGAGATCCTCGATGATCCGTGCGAACAGGCCATTGGCCGCGCCGGCGAGAATTGTCGCCTCGCGGCGATCGAATATGTTCTTCAAGATCGTCGTCGGCCTTGTCATGGCATTCTCCCGTCAAGGCCTATCCGGCCATCTCATCCGCTCGTCGCGCGAACCGCCTCACGAAGCGCAACATCAGCGTATTGGCCGCGATCGCAATCGCCACGATCACGGTCACGATCGCGGTCGACAGCGGCACGTTATTTTGCGCCATGCCGTTGACCAGCAGAAAGCCTAGCCCGCGCTGCGACGAAAACATTTCCCCGATCAAGACACCGAGCAGGCTCAGGGAAAAACTGATCCTCAGGCCATTGACGATATCCGGCAGGCACGCCGGTATCAGCACCCAGCGCATGGTGCGGCCGGGCGACAGCCGCAATACCCGCGCGGTCCGAACCAGCACCGGCGGCAGATTGCGCACCGCGCCCAACGTGAACAAGGTCATCGGCACCAGCCCATGCATGACGCCGAAAGCCACCTTGGCCGACATGCCGAGGCCAAACAGCAGCAACACGACCGGATATAGCGTCACTTTCGGGATAGTGTAGAAGCCGGCCAGAATCGGCTCGGCGACTTCTCCGGCAAAACGTCTGACGCCAAAGATCAAGCCAAGCGCGAGACCCATCAGCGCCGATAACACGAAAGCCAGAAGGAATGCTTCCAGCGTCGCGGCGGCATGGCTCCAGAACATCTCGGTGTGAAGCAGACCGGCGAGATAGACCAGCGTTTGCAACGGCGGTGCAATCGCGACACCGTGTGTCCAGGTTCCAATCACGTGCCAGAGCCCAAGCACCACCGCGATGAGCACAACAACGTCCAGGACGCGAGCCGGCCGGCGCGTGGCGGTCGCGGCTTGCGCCGTCTCCAGTGAGAGATCGCTCATCCCCGAGAGCGGCGCCGCGCCAGACGCCCCTCCCACATATAAAGTATCCCGTTGGCGATCACCGCAACCAGTAGCACGAACAGCATCGCGCCATACATGGTGCGGTTGTCAAAGCTCTGGTAGGCAAACGAAATGGCATAGCCGAGGCCGGAGCCGGACAGGATGAATTCGCCGGCAATGACGCCGATCAGCGCGTAGCTGAGTGCCAGCTTGAACCCGGTGAACAGATGCGGCAGCGCCGCGGGCAATACGATCCACCACAGGGTTCGGGCCGCCGTCAGCCGATGCACGCGCGCCACTTTCATCAAGACGGGTGCGACGCTGTCGAGCCCGGACAGCGTGCTGATCACAACTGCCGGCACAGCGGAAAGAATGCCCAACACCACCAACGGCGCCTTGCCCAGTCCGAGCAAGGCCACCAACAGCGGATAGAAGATGAAGGTCGGGACCGAGTAGTAGGACGCCAGCAGCGGATCGGCGACATCGCGCAACCGCGCAAAACGATGGATCGTCGCGCCAGTCGCTATGCCGAGGATGACAGCGAGCACAAACGCGATCAGAATCGTCGAGAATGTCGAGACGATGCTGGCATCGAGTTCGCCGGAGCCGATCTGACCGACCATCGAGGCGACCATATCGCTCGGGGGGATCACCGTCAGGGGATCGATGGCGCCGGTGCGGCAACCGACCTCAAGCATGGCGATCAACGCCGCCAGAATGGCCGCGCGAACGACAAACGCGGCGCGGCGTCGCCTCATGCCGCGTGGCCCATCGTCTTGAGCGACTCTTCGCGAAGTGACGACCACAATCGCGCCGTTAATGCACCGAATTTCGGATCCGAGATAACCCGGCTATCGCGATCACGCGGCCATCCGGTTTCGACCATGTCGATGAAATGGCCGGGCCGCGCGCTCATGACGCCGACACGGTCCGACAACATCGCAGCCTCGTCGAGCGCATGCGTGATAAGCAGCACCGTTGCGCCAGTCTCGCGCCAGAGTCGAAGGAGCTCGTCCCCCATCAGCAGCCGCGTCTGCTGGTCCAGGGCACCGAACGGTTCGTCCAGCAGGATGAGCCGCGGCCGCAACACCAGCGTCCGCGCGATGCACACGCGCTGGCGCATGCCGCCGGAAAGCTGCGCCGGGTAGTGACCGGCGAATTGCGCGAGCCCCATGAAGCGGATGGCGTGATCGACGCGGCCGGCGACTTCCTTCTTCGGCAAGCCGGACGTCCGCAGGCCGAACGCGACATTATCGCGGACGCTGAGCCAGGGCATGCTGGAGTCTTCCTGAAACACCACACCGACTCCGTCGGGCACCTCGCCGCGCAATTCCTTGTCCTCGAAATGCACGCTGCCGCTGGAGGGGCGGACCAGGCCGGAGATCACGTCGAGCAAGGTCGACTTGCCGCAGCCGGATGGGCCAACGACGGAGAAAAACTCACCGCGGCGTATTTCAAGATTGACCGGGCCCAAGGCATGCACGGCGGGCGGCCCGTCGTAACGGCGGACCGCCTCCCTCAACGATACGTGACACTGCCCCGTCACCGCGAAGCCCTCACTGGGTCGGGCGCAAATCGTCCGGCAGGTACGCCGTATCGACGTATTTCGGCCAATCGACATCGCCCTTGAGCTGTCCGGTGATCCGAAGGCCTTCGACCATGTGGTTCATGCTTGGGTAGTCGAGCCGGCCGTTGCTCCAGTAATTTAGCTTGATCAGTTCGCGCACGTGATTGCGAAAGAGTTCGGCGTTCGGATTGTTGTACGCCTTCGCCGTGATATCAGCGGCCTCATCCGGGTGGCCGATCGCATAGGCCAGCCCTTCGCGGCGCGCCTTGATCAGGCCCTTGACGACGTCGGAATGCGCCTTGGCATACTCGGCGGTCGTAATCATCACTGTCTGCGTCATGTGCGGGTCGAGCACATCATGTACCATGAACAAAGGCTTCACCAGATCCTTGTGCTGGGCATAGATCAATTCATCCGAGAAGCCAGCATCGATCGCGCCGCTGCCGACGGCGGAGATGATGGCGCCCAGATCGCCGGCAGGCACGAGCTTCACCTGTTGCGGTGTCATGCCGCTTGCCTTCAGCGCCATCAGGATCAGCATGTTGCTGACCGAACCCGGCGACGTATAGGCAATTTTTTTATCGACGAGATCCTTGATGCCCTTGAGGGACGAATCCTTTTTCACCAGCCACATCTGGTCCGCCACCGACCAGGCGCCCGCGCCGATGATGATGAGTTTCTGACCGGCATTGATGGCTTGAACGGCAGCGGCGAGCGAGACTTCGCCAAAAGGAATGCCACCGGCCAACGTGTTGCGGACCGCCGTGCCTCCGCCGGCAGCCGTCAGGATGCCGGTGACGTCCACGCCATTCTTCTTGAAGAAGCCCTTCTCCATCGCCACCGCGTAGGGAACGCCATAAAACTGACCACCCCAGTGCGTGACCGTGATTGTTTCGGCCTGCACGCTTGAAAGGGTCCAGCCCGCGACAGCCGCAGCGAAAGCGAGGAAAACGCCAATCGGTCCAAGCCGGAGAAATCGTTTTCCCTGTGCCATCGCATCATCCTTTATGGGTTTGGGATTTCTGAATCGAGAGTTCGAAGATCAGCGCTGGCTCCCGCTCAGGCCATGGCGCTTTTCGAAAGCATGCACGGCGGGAAAGCCCATCAATTGATTCATTTCGGAGAACGGCAGCATCGGAGCCGGGCTGCCGGTGCCGATCCCATCGCTCTTCAGGTGGCCATAGACCAGTTGCAAGGCACCGGCCGCCGTCAAAAAGCCGGAGCCGGGATAGAGCGCAATCTTGAATCCCATCGCAGCGAGTTCGCTGGTCGACAGATACGGCGTGCGGCCGCCCTCGACCATGTTGGCCAGCAGCGTTGCGCCCTTGAAGGTTTCGGCAACGCGGCGCAACTCCTCAAGGCTCTCCGGGCTCTCGACGAACAGGACGTCGGCGCCCGCTTCGAGAAATCGCTCGGCCCTGCGCAGCGCCGCATCCAGCCCTTCCGCGTAGCGCGCATCGGTTCGGGCCACGATGAGGAAGTCGCGGCCTGGCCGCGCTTCGACAGCGACACGGATTTTCGCCACCGCATCGTCGGCTGGAATGACGCGGCGGAACTCGGTGTGGCCGCATTTCTTGGGGAATTCCTGATCTTCGAGCTGAATGCCGGAGGCGCCGGCCGAGGCATAACCGCGCACGGTGCGATCGACATTCAACAGCCCGCCGTAACCGGTATCGCCGTCGGCGAGAAACGGAAGGCTGGTGGCACCGGCGACGCAGCGGACGCGGTCGAGCATCTCGGTGAAGGTTGCGGTGCCGGCATCGGCCACACCGAGCGCTGAGGCGACGACGCCATAGCCGGTCATATAAAGTGCGTCGAATCCTGTACTTGCGGCAACTCTCGCGGAGATGCCGTCAAAGACTCCCGGAAGCGTCAGGCATCCGTCGCGTTGCAGCAGCGCGCGAAGCGATGTGGCTCCAGCCAAGCGATCCTCCCGTCATTACCTGGACGACGGCTCTTGAAGGCGGCCGCCTGTCCCTTGTTCTTTTTGGACCTGGAACTCTGGCGCGAAGTCGAGCCATAGCGCAAGGCCTCGATTGGTACGATCTGTCCGGCAAAAATCATTATCTCCGCTTGGCCATGGGCGAGCCGCGCGCTCGCGCCCGTCAACGCAAAGCAGTCGAGCTACATAGGCACGATCCAAATGCGCTTGACGGGGATCGACCCATTGGTCGATGCTGTGTGACCCTTCAATTTTCCTGCGCTACCTCGTTGTTATTGAGGCATTTTATGGTTGAGCGCATCCCCGGCTATTGCACGCTTTGCCGATCCCGCTGCGGTTCCATTACGGTTGTCGACAACGGGCGGCTCGTTGGCGTCGAAAATCTGCCGGGGCATCCGACAGGCGGCGCGCTCTGCGCCAAGGGTCGCGCCGCGCCCGAGATGGTGCACAGCCCGCGCCGCCTGACCAAGCCGCTCCGCCGGACCGCGCCGCGCAACGCCGCCGATCCGGGCTGGGTCGAAATCTCCTGGGACGATGCGCTGGACGAGATCGCCGGAAAGCTCTGCGGTATCCGAAAGGAGTCAGGGGCCGAAGCCGTCGCCTTTGCCGTCACCACGCCGAGCGGAACGCCGATGGTCGACAGCTTTGAATGGGTCGAGCGCTTCATCCGCTGCTTCGGCAGCCCGAACCTGATCTATGCTATCGAGATTTGCGGCTGGCATAAGGACTTCGCGCACGCGTTGACCTTCGGCCGCGGCATTGGCTTTCCCGACTATGAACAGGCCGACGCCATCGTGCTGTGGGGACATAACCCCGCTCGCACCTGGCTCGCGCAGGCAACGCGTGTTGCCGAAGCGCGGCGGCGCCGCGCGCGTGTTGCTGTGGTCGATCCCAAGCCGAACGGCTCCGGGCAAGACGCCGATATCTGGCTTCGGATTCGTCCCGGTTCTGACGGCGCGCTCGCAATGGGCGCCATCCGCCATCTGATCACGACAAAGTCGTTCGATACGGATTTCGTGGCGCGCTGGAGCAACGGTCCGCTACTGGTCGACACGCAGACCGGACGGTTCGTCCGCGCGACCGAACTCTGGGATGACCAGCCATCGGACGCTTTTGCCGTTCTCGACCACGCGGGCGAGCCACGCGCCTTCGATCCCCGCATGGCTGTGATCGAACCCACCAACTGCCAACTCGATGGCCGGGTCAAGCTCACGACCCGCGATGGCCGCGCCATTCCGGCCGCAACCGCGTTCTCGTTGCTCACGGAAGCTGCCGCGCCCTACACGCTCGACCACGTCGCTCAAACAACCTGGCTGGAAGCGCGCAAGATCACAGAGTTCTTTGCACTGTTCGAAAACAGCCCGCGCCTCGCCTATCACTCATGGACCGGCGTCGGACAGCACACCAATGCGACCATGACCGAGCGCGCGATCGGAACGCTCTATGCGCTCACCGGCGCGTGCGACCGGCCGGGCGGCAATATCTGGCAGGTGCCGCCGCCGACGCGCACGGTCAACGATTACTCTTTGCTGCCGAAAGAGCAGCAGGCCAAGGCGCTCGGTATCGGCGAATTGCCGCTGGGGCCGCCTGCCCACGGCTGGATCACGGCGCGCGATTTCAGCCGCGCCGTGCTGGAGGGTGAACCCTATCGCGTCCGTGCGCTGATGAGCTTCGGCACCAATTTCGTGGTTTCGCAAGGACAGTCATCCCGCAACCAGCGCGCCCTGCGCGAGCTCGAATTCCACGTTCACGTCGACATGTTCATGAATCCCACGGCCGAGTGTGCTGATATCGTGCTGCCTGCCAGCATGCCCTGGGAGCGCGACGCGCTGAAAATCGGCTTTGAAATCACGCAGGCGGCCGTTGAGACCATCCAGTTTCGCCCGCAGATGGTCCCTACGCTTGGCGCGTGCAAGGCGGATTATCAGATTGCCGCCGAGCTCGCGGTGCGGCTCGGACTCGCCAATCAATTCTTCGGCGGCGACATCCGCGCCGGCTGGAACTACCAGCTCGCGCCGCTCGGCGTAACGATCGATGAGTTGCGCCGGCATCCGACCGGAAAACGCTTCCCGCAAGCGTTCAGTCACAAGAAATACGCGCAGCAGCAGCCGGACGGCACGATCAGGGGATTTGCGACGCCGACCCGACGTGTCGAAATCTATTCGGAATTGATGCTCGATCACGGCTATTCGCCGCTGCCCGATCATGTGGAACCGGCCGAGAGCCCTCTTTCCGAGGCGCTCGACAACCGCTTCCCCTTCGTATTGACCACCGCCAAGAGCGGCTGGTTCATCCATAGCTCCCATCGCCACGTCGCCTCGCTCCGCAAGAAGACGCCGGAGCCGGCGGTCGAGATGAACGAAAGGCTGGCGGCGCAGCGCGGCCTCAAGGAAGGCGATTGGGCCATCGTCGAGACGGCTTCGGGAGAAGTTCGCCTGCGCGTGCGCCTCAATGAGGCGCTGGACGATCGGGTTGCCATTGCCGAGTTCGGATGGTGGGAAGATTGCCCGCCGCTGGGTCTCGATGGGATGAACCCGGCCGGATCGCTCACCTCGAACATGAACGATGCTTTGAGCGATGCCGCGCGCGATCCCGTCAGCGGCTCGGTGCCGCTACGCGCAACGTGCTGCGACATCCGCAAGGACGAAGCCGCAAGCCAAGGGCGCTGGACCGGCTGGCGCGCGTTCTCGGTCGCCGCCCTTCGACAACAAGCAGACGACGTCATAGAGCTCGAACTCGTGCCGCGTGATGGCGCCCCCCTGCCCGCATTCCGCCCCGGCCAACACATCATGCTGAGCCTGCCCGGCATCGATGTTACCCGCGCCTATTCGTTGACCGGTCGCAACGCCTGCAACTCCCTGTCGGTCGCCATTAAAAAGAGCAGCGATCCGTGCGATGGGGCCGCGCACCTTTCCGATCGACTCCATCGTCTCAACGCCGGCGATGAAGTCGCCGCCGAGATGCCACGCGGCGTCTTTACTCCGCCGCTGAACGGAAAACGACCACTCCTGTTCATTGCGGGCGGCATTGGCATCACGCCCTTTGTCGGCTACCTCGAAGCGCTGGCGGAGCGCGCGCCCGATGAGCGCGCCGCCAGGCTGCTGCTGTTTCACGGCTGCCGCAACGGCGGCGAGCATCCGTTCTCCGGCAGGCTGCGCGAGCTTGCATGCCAACTCCCGGAACTCGATTGCATCACCGCCTTTTCGGCCCCGCGCGCGCAAGATCGCTGCCCACAAGATTACGACTATGCCGGAAGGCTCGATCTTTCGCCGATCGATGCGATGCTGCCGCAGCGGCCGCTCGCCTACATCTGCGGCTCGCCGGATTTTACGTCCGCGTTGACGGCACAACTGATCGCACGCGGGGTACCGCGTTTCGATATCTTTACGGAAGCTTTTGCTTCGCCGCCGACGGTGCCGAAAACGCTGATGCCGCAGACCGTCCATATCGCCGGCAGCGACAAGAGCTTCGTCTGGGCACCTGAACTCGGAACCATTCTCGATGCCGCCGAAGCGGCGGGCTTTGCGCTTCCGAGCGGTTGCCGGGTCGGCCAGTGCGAAAGTTGTGCCATGCGCATCGTCGACGGCAACATTGCGCGCCTCGCCGCCGAGGACGGCGAAGCGGATCGATGCCTGACCTGCCAGGCCGTGCCGCTCTCCGAACTGACGCTGGCGCTCTGACGAAACGCCAGGAATCAGAGGAAACGACGGCCTATTTTTCTTGCTGCGGCAAACGCGTTGATTCTCGTCAGATTGTCAGTCAGTACCAGCTACAATGTCACTTGCCCTGCGCGTCCTTGATTGCTTCACGCGCGTTACGGAAGGACTCCATGCCAGCAGGGACGCCGCAGTAGACCGCGACCTGAAGCAGAACCTCCTTGATCTCCTCGACGGTGACCCCGTTCGTGAGTGCACCTCTGACGTGCAGCTTCAGCTCGTGGGTCTTGCCGAGCGCGCTCAGCATCGCGAGGTTGATGATGCTGCGGGTCTTCCGGTCGAGCCCCGGCCGCGTCCAACACGCGCCCCAGCAGAATTCGGTCGACCATTCCGCCATGGTGCGGGTGAACTCGTCTGCGCCTGCAATCGACTTGTTGACGTAGTCCTCGCCAAGCACTTCCTTGCGAACCTTGAGGCCTTTTTCGAACAGTTCGGTCTTGCTCATGATCAACCTTCCACTTTCTTGATATTTTCGGCTTCCTGATATTTTCGGCGCACCCGGGGCGAGTCGCCGGAGCCCAGTGCCTCCACACAGAGCGATTTCCTCGCATTGCCGCGCGATTCTAATCCGGGGCGCCATCTACTGTCGATGGCAAATTCTCCGGCTTGACAGATTGACAGACAATCTCAAAAGCTGGCGGACCGGTCCGCAAGGAAAGGCAAAAGGCCGCCGACGAGCGAATTCATCGATATCGATTTTGGCAGGCAAATGGGCTCTTATGGCTGTAAGTTGCGGAAATGCCGATTCTGCCGGTAAACCGCATGAGACCGGAACTGACCGAAGGCGCTCGCCAATGGACCGACGCACCGACCTGAAGTCCACCCTTCGCATCGAAGACGTCCCGACTGTGCGGACGATCGTCGCGCAAAAACTGCGCGAAGCCATCATGTCCGGCACGCTCAAGCCAGGGCAGCGGCTGGTCGAACGGGAACTGTGCGAGATGACGGGCGTGAGCCGCCCGTCGATCCGCGAGGCGCTGCGGCTCCTGGAAGCCGACGGAATGGTCAACACGGTGCCCCACCGCGGCCCCGCGGTCAGCACGATCAGCCTTGAGGAAGCCCGGCAGCTCTATGCCGCTCGCGCGGTGCTTGAGGGATTCGCCGGGCGCGAATGTGCGCGGCTGCGCGATCCCGCCGTCGCACGCAGGATGGGTGGTGCCCTCACCCGGTTGAAGGCAGCTTTTGCCTTTGCCAAGCCCGACATGATGGCAGCACTCGAGGCCAAGACCGACTTCTACGCAGCGTTGATCGGAGGGTGCCAGAACGTATTCGTCGAGCGGATGCTGAGGCCGCTGCACGATCGGATCACACTGCTGCGGATCACTTCGATGTCGCAGCCCAAGCGCATGAACAAGAGCCTGCGCGAGGTGACGGCGATCTGGCGCGCGATCCGGAGCGGCAACGAAGACCTCGCCGAACGCCGCTGCGTCGATCACGTGGAAGCCGCAGCGGTTGCCGCCCTCGACATGATCGAGCGATCGGCGGCTAAGGGCAAGGGATAGCCTTTCGACGGCAGAAATAACGGGTCTTGGCCATCAACGCGTTCGCCGAACGGCTATGTCTGAATGCTTCACCGTCATGTAGCGAAGCGCAAGCCGCGCCCTGAACTTCGAGACAAAGAATGCCGCAGCGCTCGCAAGGTCTCACAAGGTATTTTGGTTGCCGCCTTCCGGACGTCAGGCTGATTTCGGGGTCTGAAGCGCGTCGCGCAACGCATCCCCTGCGACACGTTTCAAGTCGTCGATCTTAACGATACCGGCCTGCGCTGCCTTCAGGAGCCTGTGAGCAACGAAAGCACGTGTTTCGTGATCGCCGCCATGGGAGAGTTTTTCGAAAACCTGCTCGAGCACAAATTCGAGCCGCGCCTTGAAACCGTCGCTAATTTTCATCGAAACTCGCAGCTCCAAAACTGACCGACGAACAGAACGACACGCGGTATGCTTCGGTTCCCAAAAATCCCGTTCTCAAATTAATATTAGCTCCACTTCACCCGCTCGGCGGCCGCGGCACGATCCCGCAGCGGCACCACCGGCACTCCTCGGCTGCGATCCCGAATTTTTCAGCCAAACCCGGCTTCCGGCACTGCCCAATAAATGGGAGAAAGGCGGCACAATTCAGTAAAGTCCTCCGTCAAATGATGATATGTCCGATCGAGCCGTCGCGCGGCATTGAGGAAGAAAAATAAAATGAGACTCGCAAGCTATCTCCGGAATGGCGCGCCGCAATACGGCGCGGTGGTGGGCACTGGCGTTGTTGATCTCAGCCGGCGGATCGGCCGCGACTTCCCGGACCTGAAGGCCTTGATCGCCCGCGATGGCTTGAGCGCCGCGCGGGACACGATTGCAGGCCAGGCTCCCGATCACCCCTTGGCAGAGTTGACCTTGCTGCCGCCAGTCGACACACCGGAAAAGCTCTGGTGCATCGGCGTCAACTACATGGACCGCAACGCCGAGTACAAAGACAGTTCCGACCTGCCGAAATATCCGAGCCTCTTCGTCCGCAATTCGTCTTCCGTGGTCGGTTCGGGACAGCCGATCGAAAAGCCGAAAGTGTCCGATCAACTCGATTACGAAGGCGAACTCGTCATCGTGATCGGCAAGCCGGGGCGCCACATTCCGCGCGAACAGGCATGGTCGCATATCTTCGGAATGACGCTCTGCAACGAGGGCAGCGTGCGAGACTGGCTGCGTCACGGCAAGTTCAACGTGACCCAGGGTAAGAATTTCGACCGGTCCGGCAGCATAGGCCCATGGATCGTCACATCCGACGAATGCGATCCGCGCGGCCCTCATGACATTGCCACCCGCGTCAACGGCGAGACGAGGCAGCAGGACACCACCGAGCGGCTGATGTTCCCGTTTGACTTCCTCATCGCCTATCTCTCGACCTTCGCAACGCTCAAGCCGGGCGACATGATCGCGACCGGCACGCCTACCGGCGCTGGCGCCCGCTTCGATCCCCCGCGCTGGTTGAAACCCGGAGACGTGGTCGAAGTGGAATCGTCGCGTATCGGCGTGCTCAGCAATGCGGTGGTTGCCGAGAAGTAGGCGCTATTCACCCGTCTCATCTCGACAAATCAGGACCGCTTTTTTCAAGGTAGCGCTGGAAACGCCGGTCCAATATGTAGGTTATTGGCGCAGAGGAACCCGAAGGCTTACGCCAGCCGCACGGCGGCCAATTCGGATTTCGGACGAATTTCGCGCAAACGGTGCGACAAGAGGCCTTAACCATGCTCGACTCCAAGGTTGCCGAAAGGAACAGAGAAGCGGAGACAGGCTTCGCCCCACACACCTCCCACTGGGGAGCGTTCTCGGCCCGGATGCGGGACGGCCAACTCGAAGTCAGGCCGCACGAAGGCGACCCGGATCCGAACGAGATCATCCAGAATTTCCCGGCCGCGCTGCATCATCGCGCGCGTGTCGCACGGCCGATGGTTCGAAAAGGCTGGCTGGAGAATGGACCGGGCGCAGACGAGCGGCGCGGACGCGATGAGTTTGTTCCGCTGTCCTGGGATGAGGCGCTTGACCTGCTCGGCAAGGAACTCGGCCGCGTGCGCGACTGCGCCGGGCCTGGAGCCACCTTCGGCGGCTCGTACGGCTGGGCAAGCGCCGGCCGGTTCCACCATGCCCAGAGCCAGATCCACCGCTTCCTGAATATTGCCTGCGGCGGCTATGTGAAATCGGTCAATAGCTATTCCTCGGGATCGTCACAGGTCCTGATCCCGCACATCATCGGCGACTACGAGGGCATGACCAAGCGCAACGTCACCTGGGAGCAGATCTCTGAGCACAGCGAAATCGTGCTCGCTTTCGGTGGGATGGCTTTGAAGAACTCGATGGTCGCCGGCGGCAGCATCAGCAAACACGTCGAGCGCGGCGCGATGCGGCGCGCGGCCGAACGCGGCTGCCATTTCGTGCTGGTCAGCCCCCTGCGGGTAGACCTGCCGGACGAGGCGAAAGCCGAGTGGCTCTCGTGCATTCCAGGCAGCGACACCGCGCTGATGATGGGGATCGTCCATACCCTCGTCGTTGAAGGCAAGCACGACCGCTCCTTCCTTGAGCGCTATACCGCTGGCTGGCAAATCTTCGAGCGGTATTTGCTTGGCGAGACGGATGGCCAGCCAAAGGATGTCGCGTGGGCGGCTACCCTCACCGGCGTCGCTGCTGACGAGATCGTGGCGCTCGCTCGCCGTCTCCACGGCAAACGCGCGCTCATCGTCGTCTCGCATTCGCTGCAGCGCGCCGAGCACGGCGAGCAGCCGGTATGGATGGGCATGGTGCTTGCGGCTGCGCTGGGACAGATCGGCTTGCCTGGCGGCGGCTATAATTATGCGCTTGGCGCGATCGCCTATTACGGGCGCCGTTACAATGCGGTGCCTGTGCCGACCTTTTCGCAAGGGAAGAACGGCGTGCGCGATTTCATTCCGGTCGCGCGCATCGCCGACATGCTGCTGCATCCCGGCGAGACCTATCGATACAACGGTCAGAGCAGAACCTATCCCGAGATCAAGCTGGTCTACTGGGCGGGAGGCAACCCCTTCCATCACCACCAGGACCTCAATCGTCTGCGCAAGGCTTTCGCACGCCTGGACACGCTGGTGGTCCATGAACTGGCCTGGACCGCAACGGCGCGCCACGCCGACTTCGTCCTGCCCTGCACGATGACGCTCGAGCGCGAGGACATCGGCGGAAACTCCAACGACCCATTGCTTGTGCCGATGCACTCCGTCGCCGCGCCCTATGGCGAGGCGCGTGACGACTACGCGATCTTCGCGGACCTTGCCGAGCGTCTCGGCGCGCGCGAGGCTTTCACCGAAGGACGTAGTGTGCGTCAGTGGCTCGAGCATCTCTACGAGCCGACCCGCGAGGCGCTCGCCGCGGCCGGACTGCCCGCACCGAGCTTTGCCGAATTCTGGGCCGGCAACGGCTATCTCCTGCCGCAGCAAGCCGATGACGGCGGATATCTGCGCGCCTTCCGCGACGATCCCAATGCGAATCCGCTGCCAACATCCAGCGGAAAACTGGAAATTTATTCGGAGACCATCGCAAGCTTCGGAGAAGCCGACTGTCCGGGCCACCCCGCCTGGCTCGGGCCGGTCTACGTTCCCGACAAGAGCACACCCTATGTGCTGGTCGCCAACCAGCCACGCACGCGGCTGCACAGCCAGCTCGATTTCGGCGGGCACAGCGGCGCTTCGAAGCACCGGGGCCGCGAGGTGGCAACCATGCACCGCGACGATGCGAAGTCGCGCGGCATTTCAGAGGGCGACATTATCCGCTTGTCCAATGAACGCGGTGCCTGCCTCGCGAGTGTTACCCTGACGGACGGCATTCGGCGCGGCGTGATCCAGCTTCCGACCGGCGCCTGGTATGACCCCGCCGATCCGCAGGAAGACAAACCGCTCTGCGTTCACGGCAATCCAAACGTCCTGACCCGCGACGTCGGAACGTCGGCGCTGGCCCAGGGCTGCACCGGGCAACTGACGACGGTTCAGGTGCAGCGTTTCGACGGCAACCTGCCGCCGATCCAGGCCTATGACCCACCGGCGGCGTCGTATGTTCCCGCCGCCTAGCCGGCCTGCCCCGACTTTCGACGGAAAGTCACGCTTTCGCTTCGACCGAAGTACGCCGCTTCGTTTTCACCGCAGGTCCTTCGCGAACAAGCGCACTCAATGCCCCTCGACCAGATAGGGCACGATATCCGTGAACCACGGCACGAAGGCGACCGCCAGCACGCCGGCGATCAGCACGATCAGGTAAGGCAGCATCGCTTTGGAGGTCGCTTCGACGTCCGCCTCGGCGACGGCACATGCGATATAAAAGCAGATTCCGATCGGCGGGATGAAGATGCCGATGCCCATCGCGAGCAACATCACCATCGCATAATGGATGCTGTCGATTCCGAGCTGCGCGGCGATGGGCAAAAGGAGAGGACCGAGGATGATCAGGACCGGAAGCCCCTCCAGCAGCGATCCGATCGCGATCAACAGGATGATCGAGCCGATCAGAAACAGGGTGGGACTATCGCCGACCGCATGCAGTAGGTGAATGAGCGCCGCAGGCAGATTTGCGACTGTCAGCGTCCATGCGAACGAACCCGCGCAAGCGATGATGAACAGCACCATTCCCGCAAGCAGGCCGCATTCGGCGGCAATCGCAAAGAAGTTGGCGAACCCGATGCTGCGGTAAACGACGATCGAGAGGGCAAGGCCATAGAACACGGCAACGGCTGATACTTCGGTGGGGGTCGCATATCCGAACTTGATACCGACGATCATGATCACGGGCATGATCAGGGGCAGGACCGCGCTACCGGTCGCCCGTGCGACTTCGCCCAGACTGGCGCGGGGAGCACGGGGGGTGTCGCGGCGCCATGCAAAAAAATAGATCGCAACCATCAGGAAAAGAGCGATGACCGCCGCCGGAAGGAGGCCCGCGATGAACAGTGTTCCGATCGAGATCGGGGTCACCGATCCGAGAACCAGCATGGCGATGCTCGGCGGGATCGTCTCGGACATCGCGCCCGCCGCCGACAACACGGCAGCGCCCTCTTCGGCGCGATAGCCTTGCCGCCTGAGTTCGCGCCGCAACACCGATCCGACAGCGACAACATCCGCCGCCTTCGACCCGGAAATACCGGAGACGAGATAGATGGTGACGACCACGACCTGCAGCAGTCCTCCGCGCAAATGGCCGACCAGCGCGGTCGCAAAGCGCACGAGCCGCAGGCTGATCCCGCCTTTCTCCATGATCAGCCCGGCCCAAATGAAGAATGGCAGCGTCAGCAGGATGAAATTGCTGGTGCCATCGACGGTATTTTGTGCCGCGGCGATCAAGGGCGCTGCGTCCGTGACCTGAAGAAAGAACAGCGAGCCGAGCAGCATCGAAAAGCTGACGGGCAAGCCCAGCAGGACAGCCGCGAAAAACAGCGGCAGCATGATGGTCAAACCGACGGCCATACCCGGTCGCGGAAGCGGACCTGTCGCGACGAATACCATGATTGCGACTACAAGCGGCGCCACGATGCAGACGTGACGCGCGCAGTGTTCGAACAGCAGCCGCTCAACCGAGAAGATCGCGATCAAGCCGAGCCCGACGTTGAAGGGCAGCACGATCCAGGCGTTGCTGATCTGCAGGATTGGCGTGTAGGCGGTCAACGCCACCTTGAACAGATCGAAAGAGACCCACAGCGTGATCAGGGTTGCGCAGAGGATGAAGGCATCCACCGCAGCAGCCGTCGCGTCGCGCAACCCGGGCGCAAAGAAGCGGGTTACGAATTGAATCGCCGTATGGTGACGCGCGCGATAGGCGAGCGCTCCTCCAAGGAACGCCACCGTCGTCAGGCAGAGCTTGGAGGCTTCGTCGGACCAGAGCAAAGACTCGGAAGATATGAAACGTATCGATATATCGGTGAGGACGACCGAAAGTTCGCCGATCAAGGCAGCGACGACCACGACGCGACCGGCAAGATCGATCAGGTCCAACGCTCGCCGGATGCCTTTCGCGAGTGCCCTGCTCTGCCAAATAACGCCGCGCCCGGAATCGGGCGCGAGCTCATGATGCGGGCTCGGGCCTGCCGCTTCTTCTGCGAGCGTCACGGACCGGTCCGTCGGTCAGGCCTTTTCGACCTGCTTGAGAACCGAGTCGAACAGCTCCGCGCCGATGACGTTGCGGAAGCTATCGTAGACGCTGTGCGTCTGCTTCCTGTAGGCAGCGCGATCCACCTCGAGAATGCTCAAGCCCTTCTGCTTGAGGAATTCACTGGTCTCCGCCGTCTTCTCGACCATGGTCTTGCGCCAGTCGGGCGTCAGCTCCGCCGTGGCCTCGCGCAAGCTCTCTTGCAGATTTTTCGGAAGCGAATCGAATTTCCGTTTGCTGACCATCAGCACGCCGGCATTGTAGACGTGGTTGGTGAGATTGACGACCTTGACGACCTCGTAGTGTTTCGCGGCCGGCAGCGAAATGATCGGCGTTTCGATCGCTTCGATCGTTCGCTGCGAAAGCGCAAGATAGATTTCGCTGAAATCGATCGCGATTGGATTGGCGCCCAGGGCGCGATAAGTGGCTGCGAAGATCGGCCCGGGCTGCACGCGGATCTTGATCCCTTGCATATCCTTCGGCTCCGGAACCTTGCGGTCGATCGTCGACGTCACGCGCCAGCCCCAGTAACCGTAGCCCAGCGCGTAGATGCCTTTCGGGGGCATCAAGTCGGCAAGCTGTTTGCCGGTCGAGCCGTCCAGAACCTTCTCTGCGCTGGCGAGATCGGGAAACAGGAACGGCAAATCCATTACCTGGAACTGCGGAATGAGCGTGTCGATAAATCCCGATGTGTGTGCGCACAAGTCGATGATACCGGTCTGCAGACCGGTCAGGATATTGAGCTGGCTGCCCAGTTCACCCGTGCCGTAAACCTGGATATCGATGGCTCCATTCGTCTTCTTTTTCACATTGTCGGCAAACCGGACGAGCACCTGGTAGAGCGGGTGCACTCGCGTGTCGGCCATCGTGAGCTTCAGCGTGTAGGCCGCGGTCTGGGCAAAACCCTCGCGAGCGAGATAAGGCAATGCGACGGCTTGACCCGCACCAATGGCGCCGGCCCTCAGCAGGGTGCGTCGGTTGATCATCGAACATTCCTCCGCGGTAGCCGCGAAAACGCGACCTCTTATTTTGATTTTGGCTCGTTCGCTGTACCCGTAGACGGTCAGGAAAAGCCAGCCCTAATCTTGATTTAGTGTCAGGATTTTCCTGAAAAATGAAGCCCCGCTTCCTTTCAACCTTCTGCTAAGTCGCCGGGCTCTAAAAGCCTGAACCGCGGCATACCGCCCCGGACCATCTGGCGCCGGGATCGGCGAGCAGATCCGGGCCCTGAAAAAGGGAGCTGGTCGCGATCGCTCAGAGATGTTTCCGCGCCGCGAGGTTTTTCATCAGCGCGGTCAGCCCAAAATTCCAATGCTCGCATTCGTCGCTTGGGCGCATGCGGTTGATGAGCTTGCCGAGCCTTGCCGCCTCGATCGTGACGACATCGTTGGGCTTGTGCGTGAAGCCCTGCCCCGCGACGTCGCGGTCTTTCACCGGCGCAAACATCGTGCCGAGGAATAACGCAAAGCCATCCGGGTATTGATGAACGGGCCCGATCGTCTGAGCCACGAGATCTTCGGGATCGCGGCTGATCTTGCTGATCGATGAATGCCCCTCGAGGACAAATCCGTCTTCGCCCTTCACCGTCATGTTCAAGTCCATCTTGCGAACATCGTCGAGAGTGAAAGTGCGGTCGAAAAGTCGAAGCAAAGGCCCGATGGCGCAGGATGCGTTGTTGTCCTTGGCTTTCGAGAGCAACAGCGCGGAGCGGCCCTCGAAATCGCGCAGATTGACGTCATTGCCAAGTGTCGCACCGACGACCTTGCCGCGGCTGGACACAACGAGCACGACCTCCGGCTCCGGGTTATTCCACGTCGATTTGGGGTGAAGTCCTGCATCCATGCCGACACCGACGGACGACATGACCGGCGCCTTGGTGAAGACCTCGGCATCGGGACCGATGCCGACTTCCAGATATTGGCTCCAGGCCTGCTGCGCGATCAGCACTTCCTTGAGATGCATCGCCTGTACCGAGCCCGGCTTCAGCTTCGACAGGTCATCCCCGACCAGCCGCACGACCTCGGCGCGGATGGCAGCCGCGGCAGCGGGATTGCCCCGCGCCTTCTCCTCGATCACGCGTTCCAGCATGGAGACTGCGAAAGTGACGCCGGCAGCCTTGAGCACTTGCAGATCGACCGGAGCGAGAAGCCAGGGCTTGGTCGGATCACGGCGATCAGGCGGCGTATTGCGGGCCAGTTCGTCAAGATCGCCGATCCTCGTACCCTTGGCCTTGCGAAGCGACGACGCCGGGTCGGCGTCCTCCGCCAAAGCGCTAACGGTCGGGAAGTCTGCCGTCACGTCGTAGACGCCGCCTTCCCGGACGGCGACAACTGACGGACCTTGCTCGGACGGCAACCAGACCCGGCCGACCAACGTCCCACCGGTGCCGTCATCCGGCAGGATCGATGCAGCATCAAGCGATATCACGCGCGCTTCTCCCGTTTCATCGTTCGCGACTTTCGTTGTAAACGATTTCAGAGCGGGAGGACAAACCCGAAGAAAGCGCGTATCGTCTGCGCTGCATCAATAGCAAAGGGCCGCATCAACGCGACCCGATAGAAAAACGGGAGGATCCATGAAGAAAACCCTCGGGGGATTTGGCATCAACCGCCGGACCTTGTTGACGGGCGCCGCGGTTGGCGCCGTGCAACTTGCGACCCCATTCGTGATCACCGCGCGCGCCGCGGAATCCGTCAAAATCGGCCTCCTGCTACCGAAGGCCGGCCCCTATGCGGTGCAGGGTGAAATCGGCCACCAGGGCGCGCAGATCGCGATCGACGATTTCAGCGGCCACGTGCTCGACCGTCCGATCGAATTGGTGTGGCTCGATGAGTCGTCGCCGCAATCCACACAGCAGAACATGCACAAGCTTCTGGAGGAAGAGAAGGTCGTCGCGGTTCAGGGCGGCGTGTCCAGCGGCGACGTGCTGGCGATCATGCCGGTCGCGGAACGCGCACAGAAACTGCTCATGGCGAGCGGCCCGAACGCCACCGAAATTACAGGCAAGAATTGCAGCAAGTACACGTTTCGTGTCGATCTGCCGAACAAGGTCACGGTCAACGCCGTCTATCCCTTGCTGAAGCAGCGCGGCAAGAAGTGGTACTTCGTTGTAGCATCCTATGCCTGGGGCATCGACGCCTACAACCAGATGAAGGAGGTTGTGGTCAAGGACGGCGGCAACGTGGTCGGCTACGACCAGGCGCCGCTCGGCACCACCGACTTCAGCTCATACCTGCTCAAGGTGCGTCAGGCCAAGCCGGATGTGGTCTATGTGGGCCTCGGCGGCACAGACCTCACCAACTTCCTGAAGCAAATGAAGGAAATTGGCCTCACCAATCAGGTGGCGTTGTCGTCGCCGATCGTGAATGACACCGATCTATGGGCTGCCGGCCCCGAAGCTGCTTTCGGAACCTATCCGAAGATCTGGAACTACACCGGCGCGCACCTGACCAAGCGCGGCACTGAGTTCGTGGAAGCTTTCCGGAAGAAATACAACCAGCCGCCGGAATCTGAAGGATGGCAGGACTGGTTCGCCATGACGTCGATCCTGACCGCGATCAAGGAGACCAAGTCGACCGACACGCCCAAGCTGGTCGGCTTCCTCGAAGAGCACAAGTTCGAAGGCTACAAGGATACGCCGATCTTCTTCCGCAACTTCGACCATCAGCTCGTGCAGCCGTTGCTGGTCGCGCAGGTGAAGGAGAAAATTACCGACAAGTACGACTATTTCGACATCAAGAGCGAGTATCCCAAAGACGCAGCCGCCCTCGCTGCAGCCTACGGAACCCAGGCAGAGATCGGCTGTACCTTCAAGAGCTGACGGAGCCTGCTTTCCTCCCTTCTGACGAGCGCGGCGACCACATCCCGCCGCGCTCGTCGTCATCCTGGCAGCGGTATCGATCCACATGACCGAGCTGATCATCTCGCAGGTCGTCAACGGCCTTGTTCTGGGCTTTCTCTACGTCCTGATCGCCATTGGACTTTCGATCATTTTCGGAATGCTCGGCATCGTCAATTTCGCGCATGGCATCTACTTCGCGCTGGGCGCCTATTTTGCGCTGACGCTGCGGGACAGCCTCGGCCCATGGTCCATCTTTCTCGCGCCGCTCGGCGTCGGCATTGTCGGCATCCTGATCGAGATGACGTTGATGCGGCCGCTCTACGGCAAGGAGCCGCTGCTCGGTCTCTTCATGACTTTCGGCATCGCGCTGTTCGTCGAAGAACTGATTCGCACGATCTGGGGCGCAACGGGCCACCCTTTCAACGCACCGGCGTGGCTGTCCGGCTTCATCATCTGGGGACCTGTGCTGGTCACAAAGTATCGCCTGTTCGTACTTGTCCTGACCGTGCTGATCCTGCTCGCGCTCTGGCTGTTCCTGCACGGAACGCGCTACGGCCGCATCATTCGCGCCGGCAGCCGCGACCCTGAAATGGTCAGCATGCTCGGCATCAACCTCAAGCGCGTGTTTACCGCCGTCTTCGGGCTTGGGACGGCGGTCGCCGGCATCGCCGGCGTGCTCGCTGCACCGCTTTGGAGCGTGGTGCCGTCGATGTCGGAGTCCGCGATCATGCCCGCCTTCGTCGTCGTCACCATCGGCGGCCTCGGCAGCTTCGGCGGCGCGGTCATCAGCGGACTTCTCGTCGGCGTTTCGGTAGCGTTGTCGATCCAGTTCTGGCCGGCGGCGTCCACTGCGGTGATGTATGCGCTGATGATCCTGATCCTTCTCATTCGACCGCGTGGCCTGCTCGGCGAAAGCTGGGAGCGCTTTGAATGAAGTTCGTGACCAAGGTCCTGCTGCACCCTATTCTGGTGGCCGGCGTGGTTTTCGCCGTGCTGCCCCTCGTTCTGCCGCTGGTCGGCTCCTCCGCGAGCCTGGCGACCGAGATCGCGATCTACGCGCTCTATGGTCTCGGTTTCAATCTGCTGCTCGGCTACACCGGACTCGTCTCTTTCGGCGCGTCGGCCTTCTTCGGCGCCGCGAGCTACGCGGCTGGCCTGTCGATGCTGTACTTCTTCGACAACATCTACCTGTCGATCATCTTCGGCACCGTGACCTCAGCCGTACTCGGCCTCGTCATCGGCTTGCTCATCCTGCGCCGCCGCGGCATCTACTTTTCGTTGCTGACGCTCGCCTTTACCCAGCTCTTTTATGAAATCGCGTTCAAGTGGACCGACGTCACCGGCGGCGAAAACGGCCTGCAAGGCATCTCACGCAACAGCCTGCTTTCGCCCCTCGCCTACCATTACTTCGTCGTCGCCATGGTGTTGTGCGGCATGTACGCGATCTGGCGTATCGTCCATTCGCCGTTCGGCCGCGTCCTGCAGGCCATACGCGACAACGAGCAGCGCGTCCGCTGCCTTGGCTACGATACCAAGCGCTTCAAGCTGATCGCCTTCGTGCTGTCGTCGACCTTCATCGGGCTCGGCGGAAGCCTGCTCACCTTCATGATCCAGAGCGTCTACGCGGATAATCTCAACTGGCAGCACGCCGGCGATCCCGTGATGATGACGATCCTTGGCGGCATCCACCATTTCCTCGGGTCGAGTTGGGGCGCGGTGATCTTTCTCACGCTCAGCGACAAGCTCAGTTCCTATACGGAGCACTGGTGGCTGATATTCGGCCTGATCCTGATCGCCTTTATCCTGCTGTCGCCGGAAGGCGTCTCGGGCATCTGGATGCGCCTGAGAGGCCGTGGCGACCGCTGGACGCTCACCGACGAGGCGATTCCACCTCCGGGCAAATTCACCAGCCTGCTCGATATCGAATCGGTAGCTTCCGTCGCGGCCGATGCTCCGGTGCTCGAGGTACGCGGTCTGTCGAAACGGTTCGGTTCTCTCGTCGTGGCGGACAAGATCGACCTGACGGTGAAAGCGCGCACGCTGCACACCATTATCGGCCCGAATGGCGCGGGCAAGACCACCTTCTTCAACATCCTCACCGGCCTGATGTCGTTTGAGGGCGGCACAGCCAGCTTTCTCGGCCGCGATATCACCCACATGGAGGCGCACAAGCGCATCGACAGCGGGCTGGCCCGATCGTTCCAGATCGTCAGTGTGTTCAAACATCTGACCGTGTTCGAGACCGTGCGGGTCGCGGCGCAGGCGCGCTCGCCCTACCGCACGTCGTTGTGGCGCGATGCGTATCGATTGCCTGATGTTTGCGAGAAGGCATGGGCGCTGCTGGCCACCGTCGGCCTCGTCGATCGCGCCCACGAACGCTGCGCCAACCTCGCACATGGCGAGCAGCGTCTCCTCGAGATCGCAGTGGCGCTCGCGACCAATCCGGAACTGCTCCTGCTTGACGAGCCCCTCGCCGGCCTTGGCGACGCGGATCGCGAACGCATCGGAACGCTGATCCGCAACCTGTCCCGCCATCACACGGTGCTGCTGATCGAGCACGACATCGATCGCGTGCTGTCGCTATCCGACCAGATCACGGTGTTCCACCAGGGTCACGTCATTGCCGAAGGCGAGCCTTCGAAGATCGCCAACGATCCTGCCGTGCTCGAAGCCTATCTCGGCCGCCACGGCGCCCGCCGCTTGCAGCCGGCAGCCGCGACCGTGTCGCGAGCCGACCGGTCGCGGCTGCTGACGCTGAAAGGAATTGGCGCCGGTTACAACACCAGCGACATCCTGCAGAACGTCGATCTGGAAGTCCGCGAGGGCGAAGTCGTCGCTTTGCTCGGCCGCAATGGCGTCGGCAAGACCACGACGCTGATGACCATCATGGGGCTGCTCAAGCCGAGCCGCGGCACCATGACTTTCGCAGGCCACGACATCGCGTCGCTGTCGCCGGATCAAGTCAACAAGCGCGGCATCGCCATCGTGCCGGAAGGCCGGCGCATCTTCCCGAACCTCACGGTGGACGAGAATCTGACGCTCGCCCAGCGCGACGGCGGCTGGCCGATGGAGGAGATCTATGGGTTGTTCCCGAAGCTGAAGACGCGGCGGGACGCCAGGGGCGAGAACCTCAGCGGCGGCGAGCGACAAATGCTTGCGATCGGGCGGGCGCTGTGCGCCCCGCAACGCCTGATACTGCTCGACGAGCCTTTCGAGGGTCTTGCGCCGTCGGTTGTCGCCGAGGTGCTCGCCGCGATCGAGCAATTGCGCGACAAGACCAGCATCCTGCTGGTCGAACACAAGGTTGACCTCGTTCTCGACTTTGCCGATCGGGCTTACGTGATGGTCAACGGACAGATCGCCTATACGGGCGAAAGCCGTGCGCTTCGCGATGATGTGGAAACCCAGACGAAGTTCTTAGGCGTCGGATAATGCCGGCTCCCGGGCCGCCCTGCCAAAACGTCCATCTCTTCACCGCGCGCCTGAGCAATCTTTCAAGAACCCCTCCCCTGCAATCTCACCGTAACTTTCGGCGTACTGTCCGGCGCGATGCGGCCACGAAACATCGGTCGACATGGCGTTCGTTTGCAGCGCTCGCCATGCCGCTTTGTCGCGAAATACGGAGAGCGCTCTGCGCAACGCCGCTGATAGCGCCGTTGCGGTAACCGGCCTGAATTTGAAGCCCGTGTTCTGCCCCCTGCTCCCCGGCCGCAACTCCGGGCGGGGATGAGTGGTTCCACATCCGCCCGCGATGGCGCCTGAAGGCCCGTGTTTCGGCGTTCAACCAATCGCGCGATGGCTTTGGGCGACATTCAGGCTTGGCTTGAATTGGAAGCGCCGCGCAGGGAAGCGATCCGCATTACCTTTGGAAGGCGCGGCCTATGCGAGCGGCGCGGCAATTTCGCACGTGAGCCCTTTAGCGCGCCAATCAAAACGCACCTCGCCCCCGAGTTGGCCAATCATATTTTCCATAATGCGCGTGCCGAAGCCGCGGTGCGTGGGCGGCGTGACGGTCTGCCCGCCCGACTCGATCCAGCGCAAATTGAGCCGACCGTCTGCCGTACGGGACCATGCTATTTCAACGCAACCATCGGCCGCCGATAGTGATCCGTATTTTGCCGAGTTGGTCGCGAGTTCATGCATGAAAATCGCGACCGCCTGAGCCGTATTCGGCTCCAGCGTCAGGGCTGGACCGTCAATTCGCACACGCGCCTCCCTCACCCCGCCGCGGTAAGGCAAAAGCTCCTGTGTGACCAAGCTGCGAAGGTCGGCTCCCGTCCAGCGCGACTGCACGAACAGTGCGTGAACCTTTGCGAGGGCATCAATGCGCCCTTCGATGAGTTGCTTAAGATCATCGGAGTTGTCGGAATGAGAAAGACGCACCGTCGCCAGCACGGTGGCCAGGATGTTTTTTGTTCGATGCTCGGCCTCGCGCGCGAGATTGACGATCTGCGCCTCGCTCCGCTTGTGCTCTGTTATGTCGCGAGCGATTTTCGATGCGCCGATGATTTTGCCTTGAGCGTTTCTGACCGGTGAAACGCTCAGCGAAATGTCAATCAGACCCCCGTGCTTGCGCCGCCGAACCGTCTGGAAATGTTCGACGCTCTGGCCGCGTCGAATCCTGCCCATGATCACGTCTTCGTCGTTTTGATAATCGGGCGGGATCAGAACCGCGATCGGCTTGCCAATGATTTCCTCGGCGAGATAGCCAAAAATGCGCTCCGCGCCGCCGTTCCAGCTCGTGACGATGCCATCGAGGTTTTTGCTGATGATTGCGTCGTTGCTTGATTCGATGATGGCGGCGAGCTGCAGCGCCGTCTCCTCATTGCGTTTGCGCTCCGTGATATCCTGGAAGCAGTTGACGGCGCCGACTATGTTGCCACCGCTATCCTTGATTGCCTCGATGTCAACGAGCGCGATGCCACGCAAACCGTCAGGTCGCTCGATGTGCACTTCCTGTTCGCGCACGGAAATACCGGTACGCAGTACGTCCGCCATGGGGCATTGATGGTGCGGAAGCAGACTGCCGTCGGGGCGGAACATTCGATACGATCCGCAGAATCGTTCGGCAGGATCGCCCAGTTTGGGCGACCGGCCCCATAGTTCGGCTGCGCGGCGGTTGTATCGAAGAACAAGGCCGCCCCGGTCGCAAACATAAATTGCAAACGGCAGTTGCTCAAACAGCCGCCCGGGCACTTCGAAGGCCTCATCGTCGTCACGCAAACCAAGGGCGACGCCGGCAGCGATGGCGACCGTATCCAACTCGATGGAGGTTTCCAGGGGTTCGGCCTGAAAGGCGCGTGGTGTATCCGAAGGTACATTGCTCATTGTGCAATAACCGAAACTGAACGTGGCAATTTGAGTTCATTGGAGTTTGGTCAGGGTCGGGCCTTAGGCCAATCACATAGGTTAAACGGTCGCCCTCCGGTTCCTTGGAACACCGACGCGGCACTAGTCGCCCGATTCACTCAGATTGATGGGTAGAGGTGCTTGAGTTTGATCCGGGCATTGGGAGTTGTGAAGTGCCAGTTGGCCTTGGTGTGGTTGGCATTGCGGTCGTGCTCCCAGGCGGCGATTTCCTCGATGAGG
>NZ_DAHUXJ010000156.1 GCF_027307225.1 Bradyrhizobium sp.
CCGTTCCAGGTGATGCGCTGCATGTTGGGCATCCAGGCATCGTCGTACATGGTCGAGTGGTGGTCCTTGTCCTTCTCGACGATGGCGAACACGCCGGCGGGGGTCTCACGTCCCGTGGTGCCGGTCGATACCGGCGCACGCAGGATCCAGCCCTCGGCGTCGTAGAACGTGACCTTCTGGCTCTTGAGGGAGACGATCGCCATGATCGGCTCGCCGGCATCGCGCGGTGCCGTCGCCACGACGGTCGGCGCCGGGCGCGCCTGTCTTGCCGCGGCGCCGGAGTCAAGCTCAACCAGCGCGGCCATCGCCACGAGCGCCACCACACCGAGAAATCCCCACCGCGGCGTCACCACGGTGGGTCGTGCCGTCATAAGCCGATTCAACATGCCACGCCCCGACTAAAGTTCCTGTCCGCGCTTGCCGAGCCGTTTCAGATCGCAAGTCTCAGATCGCGGTCTTTACAATTAGCTAACCCGCGCCACCCTCGATGGTTCGCCTCCCTCTCGCGAACCGTCGACACCACGGTGACGAATCTCTCATATACGACAGCCCGCTTGGGAGAAAGTGTGGCCTCGTAGCCGCGGCGCAGCCGCAATTACTGTCTGCGGTTTGCAGCGGTCATCCGGGAGCAACGATGTGACGATCAGCTGAGTTCCCCTTGCGGTCAATGAGAAGCCCCTGCTGCGTGGCAAAAGCTTCGTCCGAATATTCGGCCGCGGTCACACGCTGCACGCGTCGATTTTGGTCTCATCCTGTTCGCTCGCTTTGCTGCAAGAGTGTCTGTCGCGACAAAATTCTTTCCTTCTTGAGTGCGATCCCCTTTGGCAGACGGCTGCGGGCGTCGCGAGGCAAGGTGAGGCGAATGGCGCGTACCACCCATGATTTTGGGGTGACTGGACAAGTGGCCGCTTTTCTTTGTCAATTGTACAAACTAACGTCGCTGTCTTTGTTGGATGGTCATATGCACGCCAGACGGACGGCCAGGGCTCTCGCGATCGCAGGGTATGTTTGCGCGATGGTGCAGGTCGCGGCGCTTGCAAGCGCACATGCCGCGCCTGACCTCAGCGGTGTCTGGATTCCCGACGTGAAGGATCAGAAGCGGCAGGAGAGGACGAGCATGCCGCCCTGGAAGGCGGATGTTCTCTCGCAAGTTCAGCATCTTGTGGACGAGGAAAAGGCGGGACGCCCCTTTCTCGTCCTGAGCCATTGCCTGCCGCACGGCATGCCCAGCTGGATGCTGATCGCCCATAATGCGATCGAGGTGCTCGTTACACCCGGCCGCATCACCATGCTCGGCGAAGGCGACGGCAACCGCATGCGGCGCATCTACACGGATGGCCGCAAGCCGCCGGAGGACCCCGACCTTTCACTGCACGGCTATTCGATCGGTCATTGGGATGGCGACACGCTGATGGTCGATACCACGGCGATTGTACCGCAGGCCTATATCGCGATCAGCGAAGCAGCCGGCATTCCGAACAACGGCAACATGCATATCGTCGAGCACATTCATCTCGCCGAGCCGAATGTCATGCATGACGACCTGGAGATCACCGCGCCGAACGTGCTTACCACGACGTGGAAGACGACCCGAATATTCCGCCGCTATCCCGATCGACATTTCGAAATTGTCGAGGGTGAATGCGAACAGGAAGATCTGTTGCCGGGGAAAGACGAACACGGCAACGACATCTATGTCCCCAACGCGCAAGGGGCATACGGAACGGTCCACACCGCCAAGTAACAGGGAAAAATCGAGATGTCGCCGAAGGCCATGATGATTGCTGCCTGCCTGACGCTGGGCTTTGCCGGCGCGGCCACCGCGCACCATTCCAACGCGGCCTATGACAGCGACCATCCGCAGACCGTGCAGGGCACCGTCAAGCAGGTCAACTGGACCAACCCGCACATCAGCTTCGTCATCGAGACCGACGTCAAGGAGGGCCCGCAGTCCGGCACCTGGGTCTTCGAAGTGTCGAGCCCGGGCGTGCTCACGCGGTCGGGCTGGACCAAGCGATCGCTGCAGCCCGGCGACCACGCGACGTTCACGTACCTGCCGCTGCGCGACGGCAAATCCGGCGGCTATCTGCGCAAGGTGGTCCTGCCGGACGGCAAGGAACTGACCTACAGTCTAACTCCGGCTGAACAGTAGGTTCTCCGATGGAAGCGCTGCTGATCACGTTTTCAAAGTGGCTGGCATCAACCGGGCTCAGCCATGTCATCCAGACCGTCAGCTGGATCATCCCGACGCTTCAGACCATCCACATTCTCTGCGTCGCGATCGTATTTTCTTCGGCGGTGCTGGTGAACCTTCGCATCTTCGGACTGTTCGAACGCGACGAGCCGCTTCACGCCGTCGCCCGGCGCTTTCTGCCGCCGGTCTGGCCGGTTCTCCTCATCCTTCTGTTGACCGGAAGCCTTCTGATCATCGGCGAACCGCGGCGCTCGCTGGTCAACACCACCTTTTATCTCAAGATGTCGCTTTTGCTCGTCGCCATCCTGCTGACGGCCATCTTGCAACGGACGGTTCTGTCGTCACCCGACTTCATTGAAAATCGGCGAGCGGCCGGCCGCGCGCTGGCGACGGCGTCAATCCTGGTCTGGTGCGGCATTCTGTTCGCCGGTCGCTGGATTGCTTACACGCAGGCCGGATGATGTCGCAGTTCCAGGACCTGATTGCGTTCTTCGAGGACAGCAGCATTGCCGACGCCATCCGCGAAAACGATTTGCTGTTTCCCTCGATCGAATCCATCCACGTCGTGGCGATCTGCCTCGTGGTCGGATCGGTCTTCGTGCTCGACCTGCGGCTGCTCGGCTTTGCCTCCATCAGCCGGCCCGTCGGCCGACTGACGAGAGCCGTGCTGCCGCTGACGTGGAGCGCCTTCGTCGTCGCGGCCAGTTCCGGCTTCCTGCTGTTCATTTCGCACGCCACCAAATACCTGGCCAACGGCTACTTCGTCGCGAAGATGTGCCTGATCTGCGCGGCGGGACTCAACATGATCGCCTTCCATGCCATTACCGCAAGGGATCTGCCGAAATGGGAAGCGCGGAAATTCCCGCCGCCACGGGCGCGGCTGGCCGGCGCCCTGTCGGTCCTGTTCTGGATCGCGGTTGTGGCCTGCGGACGCTGGATCGGTTTCACGATGGAGGAACTGCAGTGATGCAACGGCGCGGTCCTCGCGTCGGTCTCGCGGCCGCGTTCGTTCTTGCCGGACTTGCAGCATCGCCATCGATGTCCTGGACAACTCCGGCAATGCCGCCGTTCCAGGCCCATGTCGACATGAAGACGTTCATGGAGCACGTGCTGACGCCGGCGGCGAAGGTGGTCTGGAGCGTCAACGGTTCGGTAATCGACGCCAACGGCGAACGCAGCCTGGCGCCCCGCACGGACGACGACTGGGAGAACATCACAAGCGGGGCAGCGACGCTTGCCGAAGCCACCAACGCCCTGCTGATTCCAGGGCGCGCGCGGGATGAGGAGTGGAACGCTTATGTGAAAAAGCTGGCCGATGCCGCCGACAAGGCCTACCAGGCCGCCGAAGCGCACGATCTGAAAGCCGTCTCTGAGGTCAGCGACCGTCTCGACGGCATCTGCGCTGCCTGTCACCGCCACTACGGGCTTGAGTAAGGTCTCGCGCTCCTCGCGCGGCAAACCTCAAATTTCTGCGAACGGCGCTGATGGAAACGAGCGGAACCTTTACCTCGGTTATTGTTTATTTCGAGGTGACGCAGTCTGTAATCCGGGGGATCAACGGACACGGCCATATTGCCCGAAGCCAAACGGAAAAGGGCCGAAATTTTGCCCAAGCGTGGGCGCCTTCGACAGAAATGGATGCCCGCGTGAATCGAGACATTGAAACGAGCAAGGTTCCGGAAGTCACCCTGATCTTCTGGATCATCAAGATCCTGGCGACCACGCTCGGCGAAACCGGCGGCGACGCCGTATCGATGTCCATGAAACTCGGCTACGCGGTCGGCAGCGCGATCTTCATCGCCATCTTTGCCGCCGCGGTCGTCGCACAGATTACCACGCGGAAATTCCATCCGTTCCTGTACTGGTTCGTGATCGTGGCCACCACGACGGCCGGCACCACCATGGCCGACTTCGCCGACCGCTCGCTCGGGATCGGCTATTCGGGCGGATCGTCGCTTCTGTTCGCGCTACTGATGATCTCGCTTGGCCTCTGGTACTGGTCGGAGGGATCGATCTCGGTGCACACGGTTGCGACGGCGAAGACCGAAACCTTCTACTGGGTTGCGATCCTGTTTTCGCAGACGCTCGGCACCGCGCTCGGCGACTGGATGGCCGATACCAACGGCCTCGGCTACGAGGGCGGCGCCCTGATATTCGGCGCGGGGCTCGTGCTGGTCGCCGCGGCCTACTTCTTCACGTCGATTTCGCGAACGGCATTGTTCTGGGCCGCCTTCATCCTGACCCGGCCGCTCGGCGCAACCCTGGGCGACTTGTTCGACAAACCGCACGCGGACGGCGGACTCGCCTTCAGCCGCTACAGCGCATCAGCGATCCTGGCGGCGCTGATCATCCTCTGCATCGTGCTGTTGCCGCAGCGGGCCGCCATCCGCTCTGGCAAAACCGGGGCGACCGGAATCTAGGTGATTCCGGCGAGTCCAACTCAAGCGTGCAAGCGTGAGAAGCCCGACGTCGTCGTGATCGACATCAAGCTTCCGGACGTTTCCGGCTTCGAGTTGATGCGGCAAATTCGCAAGGAAGATCCCGGCGCGAGGATCATCATGTTCAGCATGAACGATGATCCGGCCTTTGCGGTGCGGGCGGTCGAGATGGGGGCGCAAGGTTATCTCTCGAAATCGGATGACCCGCGGCTTTTTGTCGAAGCCGTTCACCATGCGCTCGGCATCTCCTACAAGACGGTTGCCAACACCACTTCGCTGCTCAAGCAGAAGCTCGGCGCAAATGGGCGACCTCATTCGTATCGCGGTGGAAATGAATCCCAATTGAGATCGGATGCCACGAACTTCGGAATCGCTAGCTCCGGTCACGCCATCCGCGCGTCATCTCTCGGAAAGGTGTCGCTGATGCGGGGTTGGCGTCTTTACGCTTTTTTCCGGCTTTGATTGACGGGTTGGCCAGGCGTTGGAGAGCAATTTTTTCTGCCGGTTTCGCCGAATTTCTTCGCCACATTTTCCCGAGATGAGCCCCTTTTTGGGCATCCTCCCAAAGCGCCCAACTACCCTCGTTTTGGTATACATTATTCCTCTCGGTATACATTATTCCTTTGTGTTGCCTCCACGACACAATATTTCCGCATTGCGACAAATGTCGCCATATTCATCTATCTATTTGAAATAAATCCTCTTTTTTTGATGATGCCGATCATGCTGCTTCGCACTTGCGAGCAACATCGGGTTCCGAGTCTCCGTTGACGGTATGAAGCGACCGCGTCACTTTGTCTTAACTTTTTTTTAAAAGGGGGCTAGACGATGAGAAAACGCGTTCTGGGGGCAACTTTAGTAGCAGCAGGCATAGCGTTGCACGCTTTGCCTGCTGCTGCTGACAAGCTCGACGATGTAGTGTCGCGACTTGACAAGATCGAAAAGAAAGACACAGCACTCAAAAACGAAAATGCGGCGTTGAGGGCGCGGCTCAAGAAGCATGATGATGCAGCCATCAAGAACGCCACGCCCGCCAAGCCTGGCGCCACACCAGTGCTTGCCACGCGTGTACCGACTCCGGCGCCCGCGCTCGTCGCGCCCGAGATCGACGCCAACGGTCACGGCTTCTTCGAACACAAGAAGGGCAACCCACTCACCTTCTACACGCCCGGCGGCGAGATCACCGGTTACGGCAACATCGACGTGTCGGTTGACGACACCACCAAAGCTCTCTACTCGAATATCAATAACACCGGACTCAACGGTCCCGGTGCAAGCGAGCCCCTCCCGGTCGGCAATTTCGGCTGGATGCCGGCGATCTCGAGCAACAGCTCCTATCTCGGCGTGCGCGGCTTCCAGCGCGTGCCGAATTTCCCGTTCAACTTCGTCTACCAAATGGAAGTCGGCTTCGCCGTTGCCACACAGCCCGGCACGAGAGAGAGCAACAGCAACCTGAGCAATGGCGTCAACGGTGCGCTGTTCAATCGCAACACCTATATCGGTTTTGCAAATCCTGAGTTCGGCGCGATCAAGATCGGCAAGACCACCGCGCCTTATGAAAGATCGACCGGCGGCTTCAACCCGTTCGCGGGCGAGATCGGCAACATGCACGTCATCATGTCCAATAGCGGCGGCGACAACCGCGTCGAATTCGGCGGGCGGCTCGATCACTCGATCTGGTACGAATCGCCGACCATCGGCGGCTTCCAGTGGAACGCCCTGTTCTCGCCGGGCCAGAACCGCGCGACGATCAATGACAATATCCCGGCGGGCGAAGGCAATTGTACCGGTGGCAACGATCCGACCTCCGGCGGCAATCTGCCGGTGACCTGCGGCGACGGCTCGTTCGGCAACGCGGTCAGCACGAGCCTGAGCTACACCAATGGCCCGCTCTACATCACAGCGGCTTACGAACGGCACTTCGGCGTCAACCGGCAGAGTGATATTGCGGCCGAATATGGCATCGCAAATAGCGGGCTCTTTACCAATGCGAGCAGCTGTTTCCAGACACTTGGGTTTGCTCAAGCATCATTTGGGGGAACATTTGCGCCTGGCACCCAAGCAGCATCCAACTTCCTACGCCTCTGCAACGAGGACGTCGGGGATGAAGACGCCTTCAAGGTCGCAGCCCTCTACACCTTCTCGACCAAGACGACGGTGGGTGGCATCTTCGAAAGGATGCACCGCTACATCCCGGCTGACCTGCAATTCCAGAACGAGCGTTCGCGCGACAGCACCTGGCTGTTCGTGACCCAGGAATTGACGCCCAATGACAGCATGAGCTTCGGCTGGGCGCATGCTTTCAATACCCCAGGCGACCCGGGGCAGCACAACTCAGCGTCGCTGACCACGACGCTAGGCCTGGGTGGTTTCATTCTCCCAACTGACGGTGTAGGCGTCTTCGCTTCACCCCAGGACAACTCGGCGGACATGCTCACCGCGAACTACAAGCACAAGTTCGGCTCGAACCTGACCTGGTACACCGCTGTTGCGGCGACTATCAACGGCCCAACCTCGCATTTTGACCTCGGCGCGGGCGGGCATGGCGTCACCACCGACGCTCACTCGGCATTTGATGCCACGGGCGGTCTGGCTTCCAATCCGCACATCTGGACCGGTCCCATCCTTGCCGGGGTCTCGACCGGCCTTCAGTGGAGGTTCTAATGTCACGTCAGAATCAGAACATGAACCCAACCCACGCGCAGGCGTCAGCAGACTTTCGAGAGATGACCATGACAAAGAAAATCCTTATCGGCGCCGTCGGCGCGTTGCTTCTCGGTCCGACGGCGGCCTTGGCGGCTGATCTGCCGGCGAAGGCGGCACCGCCGGTCGCCCAGATCTACAACTGGACCGGCTTCTATATCGGTGTCCAAGGCGGCGGATCCGCTGGCGGCAGCGACCATGTCGCTCGTGTGAGCGACCTCAGCTTCGCCAACGGCTACAACATCAAGGGCGGCTTCGGCGGCGGTACGATCGGCTACAACTGGCAGATGTCGAATTTCGTCCTTGGTTTCGAAGGCGATGGAGCTTGGGGCAGCGAATACGGCAGCAATACCGACAACGGGACGATCGGCAATCCGGCCTTCCTGAGCTTCACCAAGGAAACCTGGTTGGCCACGGCTCGGCTTCGATTGGGATATGCAGTCAACAATTTGCTGTTCTACGGCACCGGCGGCTTCGCCGCCACGGGCATCGAATTTGGCGTCAAGGATGCCAACACCCTCGCTCTCCTCGCTTCGGGATCTTCGACCCGAACCGGCTGGACGGCGGGCGGCGGCGTTGAGTGGGGCTTTGCGCCGAACTGGTCGGCCAAGTTCGAGCTATTGTACGCCCAGTTCGGTGACGCGACGTTCAACACCGTTGCGGCCGAGGGACCCCGCAACGTTCCACTGGTCGACACTGTTGCCCGCGCCGGCATCAACTACCGGTTCGGCGGCCCGGCGATCGCGAGGTACTGAGGCTGCATAACCAGACTAGTGTCCCGGTTCTGACATTCGTATCGTATCTCGGCGAACACTTTTACGAATGTCAGAACCAAGGGGACACTAGCAAATACATGATTCTAGTGTGGCTTTGACTCCGACGTTCCTTTGAAGAGGTCGCTGCGAAACTGAAAGGAACGTCAGACTCGCCACACTAGAACTCCGATTCCGAGGTTCGCAAACCATCGCGGCGACCTCTAACGCGAACTTCGGAATCAGTTGATTTGAGTAGCGGCTTTGAATTTGAAGTTCCTGTGACGAACTTGCCGCAATACTGATAAGAACTTCAAATTAACCGCACTAGAAATGAGAAAGCCCCGGTTTGTCCGGGGCTTTTTTGCGCCGCTCGTCACGCCTGTCCCGAACGCGAACTGATGGGCCGCAGATGCAGGACCTTCCGCCGCGGCGTCTTTGCCACAAGGGCGCCTCGTTTCTCAATGCAGGGTATTGTAACGGGAGCTGGAGACGGTGTTGTCGGGATAGCGCCCGTCACCATAGATGCCACCCCAGCCCGACGGATAATCGGCGTATCCCTGGCTGTAACCAAATCGTATAGCCTGCTCGACCGGCAGCGAGGGCTCGCCATAGGCAACAACAGGCGGAGGCGCCGCGCGCAAGTGTCGTCTGTATTGATGCCCGTCAGCGGGCTGCGCCTGGCTCGCCGCCGCACCGATCACAAGCATCAGCGAAACCGCGGCTCCCGTGAGCCCAAATTTAACCATCATGTTCTCCTGTGTTGGCCGCTCCGCAAGTCTGCTCAGTGCTGCTTTCGCGCGCTTGCGTGCGCGAAGTTAAAGCGCTGCCACAATGGTGGCGCGTAGCTTGTAACAAACATATACACTTCCTTGGCTGTCTTAAACCCTTTGGCTGGTTAAAATAGCCTTTAGCTTGGGGCCGCAGCCGGGTCAGCATATCAGCACCTCCACTGCGGCTATGTCGACGGCATTGAGCAGGCGGGTCGAGGTCGCCTTGATTAGAGGAACAAGAGAAATGCGGAGCATAGGCGCGGCAGTTTTGTGCGTTGTTTTGAGCGGCGGGTGGGCCTCGGCCCAGAATGCGGCGCCGTCAACCCAGGCCGGCAACCAATTCGTTGGGAAGGATGTCCATGTTGTCGCCGACCGGTTTGGCTCGCCCACCGGCCGCAAGAAGATGGACAACGATGACATGCTCTATGTGTGGGAGCTTGGTCCGGCTGACCCAACCGCCAAAAGGAGAACGACCGACACCGGCGACGGAGGTCTCTATGAAGACGGGCACACGCCCGGCTACATGACGGACGACCCCCGCATCTGCAAACTCACCGTCATTGCCTCGCCTGAAGGGATCGTCACGCAGGTCACGGCCGAGGACCAGAACGGCACAGGCGCTCCCGCGAGGACGCTTGGTCTCGTCGGAAGCGTCTGTGCCGACCGGGGGTTGGCGCGTTAAAGCCTAAGGGCCCTCGCGGCGAATCGATCACCCTTGTGCGCGCTCAATAAGCCCAGTAGGGCGGTCCCATGTTTTGATCGATGGAGCCGGGATAATCACCGTCGCCATAGGGGCCTCCCCATCCGGAGTGGTAGGTGGGGGCCCGAATTCCGTAGTCGAAATGATCGAAATCCTGCGCCGTCATTCGGTGAACAACGGGGCCGTAAAAATGGCGATGCATGCCATACTCCGTATGACTTGCCGCCATGGCGGGAGCGATCAGCACAAACAGACCTGCAGCGGCTCCAGCGACCTTAAGAATTCTCATAGGTTGCTCCATAAGCTAAGCAGATGCCGGCCGGACGCCATTTGATCCATCAAAATCTGGATTCCGATGTTCCAAATGCAGCCGTTCCAGTCATCGCGATGAAGCAACGCGCGACGGCGCGGATTGAATTTCCGCGCGTCTCTAAAATTTAATTCACGAACGGAATTTCAGCGCGCTTTCTAAATTTTGTTTAATGGCATACCAGTGTCCTGGTGTACCTTGGGTTCAGAAGTCCGCATGACGGAGCCGCGGCACAAATGATGCGGACTTCTGAACTGCCACACCAGCGACGCGCTGTCGAAATCGCGGGTGCGGAGTTTGTGCGGCGCTGAGAAGACAGCCGACAGGTTGACGCGCAGACGCTCAAAGCACTGCCCGGAAAATCAGGGCAGCGACAGCTAGAGAGCCTACTTCGCAAACGCAGGAAATTCCGGCAGTTTGCCGACGTCGCGCGCATCGTGCTGGATGATGAGCGTCCCCTTCAGATTCGCCAGGATCTTCTTGATGCGCTCCATCGACGCGATCGTTTCGGCGCGATCGTAGTTGAAGCTCGGCACGCCGTCGGAATCGTAGTTCTCGCGGAAATGCACGGCATCTCCGCTGAGAATGACGGGCCCCATCTGCGCAAGCTTGACCAGCAGGCTGGAATGGCCCGGCGTGTGCCCGGGTGTGCGCAACACGATCACGCTGCCGTCGCCGAACACATCCTTGTCGAGTGCCAATGGCTCGACCTTGCTGTCTCCCTTGATCCAGCTCTCGAACGGCTTGTAGTTGACGCCCTGGGCTGGCTTCGGCGCCGTGATCGCGTCCCACTCCTTCGCGCCGATCAACAGCGTTGCTTTCGGAAACGACGAGACGTGGCCGGTGTGGTCGGGCTGGTAATGGCTGATGCCGACATATTTGATCTGATCCGGCTTGACGCCGATCCTGGCGAGTTGGTCGACAAGGCTCACCTTCGGCGCGACGTTGGGAGCGGTCATGGAATGGCCGGTATCCCACAGCATGTACTCGTCGCCATGCTTGATGAGATAGCAGCTGTAGACGAACTGAAGCTTCAGGTCGCCAAAAGCAAAAGTATCCGAGAAGCGCGGATTGACTGATATTGGCGGCTGCGGCGTGCCGCAGTCGGCGAGGCGCGCCAGCGACAGGTCGGCGGCCTGTGCGGGCAGCGTGAGACCAGCGAGCCCCACGAAAAGGCTGACGCCGGCAGCAAGTCTGGAAAGTGTTCTGATCATCGTTTCTCCCCCTGAATGGCATTATGGCGAGCGCAGGATATAGACGCGCCTAGTGTGGCGGTTCAGAAGTCCGCATCATTTGTGCCGCGGCTTCGTCATGCGGACTTCTTGAACCAAGCCACACTAGATCAATAGGTTTGCTAGTGTCCTTTCGATCCCGAAGTTCGAAACGTGGCTCCGCAAGATGGGACGAACTTCGGGATCGGGACACTAGTGGTCCGATTCTAACATTCGCATCCGGTCTCAGCAGCCACTTTTGCGAATGTTAGAATCGAAGGACCACGAGCAAATATAGGTTTCCAGTGGAGTTTTGGATTTGACATTCGCTTGACGTACCCGCGGCCAAGTGGGTAGCGAATGTCAGATCCACTCCGCTAGGGGACGAAATGTCTTTTCGCAGGCCAACACAGACGTGATCCTGTGCCTGCCCTGACAAGCACCGGAAGCTGCCAGAGCGGCGACGTTAACCGTGATCAGGTGGCTTTGAACCGCGGCTCAGCCGCAATTCCAGATCGGGCCGATCGGCGTCCACGTCCAGCACGGACCGAACGAGCCGCCGTTGTAGCGGCCGCGGTAAATGCCGGGCCTCCCGACATAGTGCCATTCGCCGTCCCATCCGACATAGTCAGGCACCGGGTCGATATACCAGGGGCGCCGATTGTGCTCCGCCACATAGCGCAGCGCGCCCTTCTGGGCATAGAGCGGCTGGCTGTTGCTCGGCGGCTGATGATAGCCCGGCAGAAAACCATAGCCATGCCGGTGCGCCGGCCGCTTGTGAACCGGTGCGGCCTGCGCGGCGACGGCAAGCAGCGACAGGATGACAGCAATCGATTGACATATGAGACGTGACATCGGCTCAGCATAGACAATCGGAGGCGGGAAGACCATTCAAATCCGATTCAAGGATTCTTCGCTGTCTGAGGCAGGGCTGACCGTCGAGCTCACGACCTCCGAAGCCGGAAGGCATATGCCTCGCGTCCACGTGCAACGTCCCGCACCAGCATCTTCGCCCGCGCCGGTTTGTCCTTGGCCGTGACGATTCAGGTCTCATGCGCGGCTGCTCAGAAAATCAAAGTCCAACTGGATGATGTCGCCCGGACTCACGTCGTCCGGTCTCCACTGGTTCGGAAGCCGCACGACGGATAGCTCGGCGGAGTGGTCGGCCGGTATCTTCTGCCTGACGGCCGCAACGGCCTGGCTGTGAGGAATCGAATAGGCTGCCCAGAACGACTTGGTTCCGTCAGGCGCGCTGACTTCAACCACGGGGATCGCTATGCGTGCCATCTTGATCGTGTTCTCCGGTGCAGTCTTTTTCGTTTCAATCTCGTCGCGAGCGACAGTACGAGCGGGTCAAGGCCGTCGCTCAGCTCGCTCCTTTGGCTGTTCTCGGTTGCACGTCAGGCAGAGCGAGCGGATGACCTGCATTCGATTGACGGCCAATCGCTCGTGCAGGTGAGGCGTCTTCTCCTCGCAAAAGACGCAATAGCTCTGCGGCACGCGTTGCGTGGATGCAGTCGACTTCTCCATGAGCCCCCCGGCATGAAGCAAATAAGTTGTCAGTAGCGGGAGTGCGTTCCCGTCGAGCGGTTTGCCCGATCCGGAAACATTGGCTCACGGGATAAGCGACGAGCAGTCCGCGCGCTAACGTACATTCGGCCTGGCTGTCGAATTTCATCGTATAGATGTGTGACGTCAGAAACAGAATGAACGCCCAGCCCACAATCGTTCCCCCAAACGCATTCCTGTTCGGCTCTACGGTTCGGCGTCCGATCTCTCGTCCAGCAATTGCTGGATGACCGTTACGAGGTCGGCCGGCGCGAAGGGCTTTTTGAGCAGAACGCTGCTGGGCACGCCTTGCGTTTCCCAGCGGTCAGCCGCCGCTCCCGTGATGTAGACAACGGGAACGTTCGGATCGACCCGGCGCGCCGCCCGCGCGACTTCCCAGCCATCGATCCTGCCAAGCAGCTTGATATCCACGACGAGCGCGCGATAGTCGCCGAGATCGCTTCTCAGGAGCGTAACGGCTTCCTCGCCTGTCGCAGCAATGGCGGGGTGCAGGCCTTCGTCTTCGAGCGCGGACTCGATCGTGGTCTGTATCTGGACGTCGTCTTCAATGACGAGAATGTTCGGATGAGTGGCCCGTTCAGCTTCGCGCATATTTCGAACGATGTCCTCCCATCAGCCCTTCGATTAATCGAGAGGATCGCCGCCAAAGCGGCTACCTGGAGCTCCGATTCCGAAGTTCGCACGGTGTCGCGGCGACCTCGCCGCACGAGCCCATTAGGAAGGATTCGACGGGAGGATGAAGTGTAAGGATTTTATAAGGATCGTTCGTCGTCCGTTCTCAAACGGTAGCCAATTCCGGGCTCTGTGAGGATCAGGTCGGGCGCGCTGGAATCGGCCTCGAGCTTCTGCCGGATTTGCCCGATATAGACCCGCACAAACTGCGTATCGGTGACCGTCCCTCCCCACCCCGCTGCGAGGAGTTGCTTATGGGTGACGACCTGGCCCGCATGGCGGGCCAGACAGCTCAGCAGGTCATACTCCTTGGCCGTGAGGTCAATCTCCTGCTTTTGAACCCTTACTACCCGGCGCTCAAAATCCACTTCCAGGCCGCGCCCCGAATAGGTTGAGGCCTCATGGCTTTGCCGTTCCGCATGCCGCAAGGCTGTGCGCAAGCGAGCCTGCAGTTCCCCCATATGGAAAGGCTTGGTGATGTAGTCGTCGGCGCCAAGATCGAGGGCTGCGATGCGCTCTTCCGCGTCGTGGCGAGCCGAGAGCACCACGATCGGTGCCTCCGTCCATTCGCGCAGTGCCTGGATCACTTCCTTGCCGTCCATGTCCGGCAGCCCGAGATCCAGCACGATGACATCGGCGCCGGATTGAGCGACGTATTGCAGCGCCGCCCCGGCCGAAGGGACGGTCGTCACATTGAAGCCGGAGGTGACAAGGGTCGATTTCAGAACGCGCAATATCGGCAGTTCGTCGTCGATAACCAACACGCGCGGGCTTGAACCGGTCACTCCTTGGGCTCCATCGCTTGTTGGGCAGGTAGCCGGATTATAAACCGCGCGCCGCGCCCGTCCCAGACCGGACTCTCGACGCCGATTTGTCCGCCGAAGGCCTCCACGATCCCCTTGGCTACGGCGAGCCCGAGACCGACTCCCCCCTCGCGCCGCCGGTTCGCGCCTCCGCGGAAGAATTTATCAAAAACCTGCGGCCGCTCCTCGGCGCTGACGCCGGGCCCCTGATCGGCAACCACAAGCATAACTTCATCGTCCTCGCGTGCGACGCCGACGCGGATGATGGAACCGGGAGGACTGAACTCGGCGGCGTTCTCGAGGATGTTCACCAGCGCCTGTTCGATCAGCACAGGATCGACTGAAATCATGACATTGGACGCCGTGAAGGCTCGCTCGACGCGCCGGCCGACAAGCCTTCGCCGCGTTTGTTCGAGGGCGGAAATCATGGCTTCTGCCGGCTCCATCAGCGCGCGCTTGAGCGCGAGAACGCCGGTTTCCAGGCGCGTCATGTCGAGAAGGTTGGAGACGTATCGGTTCAGCCGCTCCGCTTGTTCCTGGATTGTGTCCAGCAATTCGCGTCGCGTCGTCCCATCGAACCGGGAGTCATGCTCGAGGAGGCTCGAAGCCGAAGCGAGGATAGTGGCAATCGGCGTGCGCAGGTCATGCGACAGCGATGACAACAGCGCGGTACGCAGACCTTCGCGGTCGGCGATCAGGCGAGCTTCGAATACGTCTTCTGCAAGCGTCGTTCGATCGAATGCAATGGCGCCGAGCTTGAGCAATGCTTCCAGCCAGTCGCTCGCGGCGGGTGTCTCGACCTTTCGATCGGTCCACATGGCGACCAGCCCGACGGTGCCTCGCGCCGTCCTCAAGTCCCGCAAGAGCGCATTTTTTCCGGCCAGAACCAGTGCCTTCAAATCCTCGTCGGATTCGGCGCCGACCACAGACACGGCGTCAGTCATGGCCAGCAGCGTCCGTTCACCCCTGTTCACCGACCAGATCGCTGCCTCGATGTTGCTGCCCGACTTCAAGGTCCGCGCAAGGCTCTGCGCGACTTCCGAAGCGGCGGTCGCAACAGAAAGATCGCGGCTCGCGGCGAGGAGCGCAGTCAGCCGGCGAAGCTGATCCGTGACTGCATGGGTACGGTCGCTGAGTTGGCCCGCCATCGCACCAACCAGCAGCGCAGCAAGGAGAAAGCTTACCAATACGACGACGTCGGCCGGTTCGAACGAAAACGCCAACTGCGGGTCGGCAACGAGGAAGTTGTAGGAAAGGAAAGCCGCAATAGCCGCCGTCAGGGCGGGACGCATCCCGCACCAGATGCCGACTACGACGAGGGCCACCATGAACGGCAGGGACGTGCTTCGTGACCCGGCCAGCGTTAGCGTTGCAATGCTGACGAGAGTTGCTGCGAAGACCAGGAGCAAGGCAAGAACATAGCCACCTGGCCGGCCACGCAACGAGAGTTCCGGTTCCGGAATAATGCTCCACGCGTTCTCCGTGATCGATCCCATTGGATTCGCTCCTGCTGAGGTCATGCTCACCGCCTTAAGCAAAACCGGATCGCCTGGCTATCCTGACATACGTCGAGGTCGGCCGGTATCGGCCAGGCAGACCATCCGCTTCGGCGATTTTTTGTGAGCTCTACTTGTTCGCCTTTTTAGGTGGCTTTGGCGGACCTACGACCGGCGGCAGAGATTTCACATACTCCGCGATCGCAGCTATGTCGGCGTCCGGCAGTTGCGACGTGTTCTTGATCACGGCCACCATCGATCCCCCGGCGGAATCGCCATCGGGCGTCTGCCCGGTCTTGAGAAAATAATCGATGTCCCTGGCGCTCCAGTCGGAGAGCTCTTTCTCGGTGATGTTGGGCACCCAGCCCTCGCCTTCCGGATTGGGGCCGCCGGCAAATCGTTGCGCCGTGATGATGCCGCCGAGAAAATTGCGCGGGCTATGACACTCGGCGCAATGACCGAGGCTGTTCACGAGATAAGCGCCGCGATTCCATTGCGCCGAATGCGCGCTGTCGGGCGTGAACGGTTTGGCATCGAAGAACAACAGCTTCCAGATGCCGACGTTGCGGCGGATGTTGAACGGAAACGGCACATCGTGGTCGCGCACCTTGCCGGCGACCTTCGCGAGCGTCTTGATGTAAGCGAAGAGATCCCTGATGTCGTCGACGCGCGCATGCGCGTAGGAGGTATAGGGAAAGACCGGGAAGAAATGTTGGCCACCGGGAGAAACGCCAGATGTCACCGCTGTGACAAAATTCGCCTCGGTCCAGCGCCCGATGCCATCGGCTTCATCCGGTGAAATGTTGGGCGCGTAGAACGTCCCGAATGGCGAATGGATCGCGAGCCCGCCGCCGAGCTTCAAACGGTCGGGCTGGCCCGGCACCGCGTGGCAGGAGGCGCAACCGCCGGCATTGAAGACCACCTTCCCGTTGGCGAGGTCGGGCGTCCGGGCGGCAAGCGTTATCGGGCGCCCGGACAGGATGAACGGCTCGGTCAGCAGCCAATAGACGGAAAGGCCGATCGCGGCTGCAATTGCCGCACCAAGGAAAATTCGTCGCATCACCGATCCGTCATTCCAAGCACATCTAGTGGTCCAATTCTAACATTCGCATCCCTTCTCAGCGGCCGCTGTTGCGAATGTTAGAATTAGAAGGACCACTAGCAGATATAAGTTTCTAGTGGAGTTTTGGATTTGACATTCGCATTCGGGACTTGCGGCCAGGTGGGTAGCGAATGTCAAATCCACTCCACTGGCACGATAGCCGCGGCACGGGCCTTTATGGCCATAGCACCAGCCTTTGGTCACTGCGCGAGCCTCAGAGTCGCTGCGTGAGCTTTGTAGTCACCGAGCAGCCCTCGGTTGGCTTCCAAATTTCTTCATTTTGGGGCCGATTTCGGGAATAAAATTGGAACCCGGCGGTTGTGTAACTCGTACATATTGTTCGCCATCACGCATTTGCGCCACAGGGAGAGAACCATGACCAAAGCCAAACTCGCGACGCTTGCGCTTGCTACGACGGTTGTTTTCGTCGGACCGGCCTTCGCCGAAAAGTTCAAGGCAACGCTGAACGGCAAGTCCGAAGCGCCGCCGACCACCAGCGCCGGCACCGGCACCGCCGATATCGACTATGACGCCGCGACCAAGAAGCTCTCGTGGAAACTGACCTATAGCGGACTGACCGGCCCTGCGAAGGCAGCTCACATCCATGGCCCGGCCGAGCCCGGCAAGAATGCAGGCGTCGTTGCGGCCATTCCGGGCGCGACGAAGAGCCCCGCCGAAGGCAGCGCCACCCTGACCGATGCGCAGGCTGCCGATCTCGAAGCAGGCAAGCTCTACATCAACGTTCATACCGAGGCCAATCCGGCTGGCGAAATCCGCGGCCAGATCACGAAGTAAGGTGACATAGTGCACGTTCGAGTGATCAAGCGATGGCGGGCGATTAAAGCCTCTCCCCGGCGGCAGCCGGGCTTCGCAAGTAACTTCGACGCCCTTTGAGAATGCCGTCATCGCGAGCGATCGCGAAGCGATCCAGTCCTTCTTTGCAGCAATTCTGGATCGCTTCGTCACTTGCGCTCCTCGCGATGACGGGAGCCTGACATCGCTTCAACAAAGCTTGGATTTAGCCTTTCTTGATCCGGAAGGTTTCGTGGCAGTTGCCGCATGCCTTGCCGATGGCCGGCGCATTCGCCTTCAGCGTATCGAGGTCCGTGATCTTGGGCTTGGCTTCGGTGACGACCTTGGCGAACTCTTCGATCTTGGCGTGGAAGCCGGCCTTGTCCTTCCAGATCTTCGGCGAAACCTCGTATTTGCTGTCCGCAGGATTCATTCCCTTGATGCTGTCCGGAAACATCGTCGGCAGCTTCCTGGCGGTCTCCTCGAGCTGGGCAAGCCCCTCCGTCACAGCGGCCTGATCGTAAGGCTTTTCGCCCTTGACCATGGCGATCATGGCGCCGAGATTTTTCGCATTGGCTTTCATCGTGTCCTGGTTCTGCTTGACCAGATCCTGCTGCGCGACGACGGCACTGACGCCCAGCAACAAAGCGCCAACAACCAAGGTAGTTCGTATCATCGGCTTGTTCCCCTTCGTTTCAACACGCTCGTCAATATGCCAGTTCTCTTTACGAGAGCTATCACAGACTATGCCGGCGCTGATGCTCGCGGATCGCAATCCAGACCCTCTCCGGCGTCGCCGGCATGTCGATGTGATCGATCTTGTACTCGCGCCAGAGCCCTTCGACGATGGCATTGACGACGGCAGGGCAGGAGCCGATCGCCCCCGCCTCGCCCGCGCCCTTGACGCCAAGCGGATTGGTCGTGCACGGCACATTATGCGTTTCGAAGATGAAGGATGGGCCATCGGACGCGCGCGGCAGCGCGTAATCCATGAACGTACCGGTCTGAAGCTGGCCGTCCTTTGCGCTATAGACCGCCTGCTCCATCAAGGCCTGGCCGATCCCCTGCATGGCGCCGCCATGCACCTGGCCGGCGAGCAACAGCGGGTTGAGCGTCACGCCGAAGTCGTCGACGACGACGTAGTTGACGATCTGAATGTTGCCGGTGGCCGGATCGATCTCGACTTCGGCGAGATGCGTGCCGTTCGGAAACGTGCCGTCGGCCGCGGTAAAGGTGGCGCTGCCGTTGAGTTTCGACGGATCGACGCCCGGACGTTTGGCCAGATCCGCAAAGCTGATCGCACGGTCGGTGCCGGCAACGCGGATGGTACCGCCGTCGATCTCAAGGTCGCCCACGCTTGTTTCCAGTGCTTCCGCCGCGATCTCGCGCAGGCGCTGGCCAAGCTCGTGCGCGGCGCGCTCGACACAGACACCGCCGGTCGGAATCGCCGAAGAGCCGCCGGTGCCAAGTCCCGTGGCGATGCGGTCGGTATCGCCCTGGAAGACATGGACTCGCTCCGGCGGCACGCCGAACTGGTCGGCGATGATCTGCGCATAGGCGGTCTGATGGCCCTGCCCGGTCGATTGCGTGCCGATCAAGACCGACACGTCGCCGTTGGGGTCGAGTGCGACCCGCGCGGTCTCCTCGCCCATGGTGCCGCAGACCTCGACATAGCTCGCCAGCCCGATGCCACGCACAAGGCCCCGCTTCTTCGCCGCCTTGGCGCGTTTCGGAAAGTCCTTCCACTGTCCCACTTCCATCGCCCGCTTCAGATGCGCGGCGAAGTCGCCGGAATCGTAGATCTTGCCGGTCGCGGTCGTGTACGGCATCGCGCGGGGCGGGATGAAATTCTTGCGGCGGATCGCATCCACGCTCATGCCGAGTTTTCGCGCGGCGGCATCGACGAGCCGCTCAACCACATAGGCAGCCTCTGGACGTCCGGCGCCGCGATAGGCATCGACCGGCACCGTGTTGGTGAAGATGGTGCGGACGCGGCAGTGAAAAGCCTGGATGTCATAAAGGCCGGGCAGCATCCCGGCGCCGCCGTGGGGAATGTACGGCCCGAAGGTCGACAGATACGCGCCCATGTCACTCATGAGGTCGACGTCCATGCCGAGGACTTTTCCGTCCTCGGCCAGCGCCATCCGCGCAGTCGTGACGTTGTCGCGCCCCTGCGCGTCGCCCATGAAGTGATCGCTGCGATCGGCGGTCCATTTCACCGCCTTGCGAAGTTTGCGCGCGGCAACGGCCGCGAGCGCGTACTCGCGATACGGAAACAGCTTGGTGCCGAACCCGCCGCCGACATCGGGACAGATCACGCGCATCTTTTCCAGCGGCATCTTCAGCACCATGCCGCCGATGATCTCGCGCAAGCGATGGCTGCCCTGGCTGCCGATCGTGAGTGTGAGATGATCGCGCCTGGCGTCGTACTCGCAGACCACCGCGCGGGTTTCCATGAAATTGATGACGACGCGCGGATTGACGATGGAGATTTCCGCAACCGCATGCGCTTTCGCAAATGCCGCCTCGGTCGCCTTCTTGTCGCCGATCGAGACATCGAACAAGACGTTGCCCCGGTGCTGCGCCCAGACTTGCGGCGCGCCGCCCTTGACCGCGTTGCGAACGCCGGTCACCGCCGATAAGGGCACCCACTTCACTTCGATCGCCTCGATGGCGTCGCGCGCGGCATCGACGGTCTCTGCCACGACAAAGGCAACGGCGTCGCCGACATGACGCACTTCATCCCTGACGAGGATCGGATAAGGCGGCCCGGTGAACGGATTGTCTTCCAGATTGAACAGGCACGGCAGGTCGCCGAGATCGCTGACGTCTTCCCCGGTCAGGATCAGCGCGACACCGGGCAGAGCGCGGGCGCGCGCCGCATCGATGGTGAACTTCGCATGCGCATGTGGCGAACGCAGCACCAGCGCATGCAAGGCCTGTGAGGGAGCGAAGTCGTCGGTGTAGCGGCCTAGGCCTCGAATGAGCGCGTCGTCTTCTTTGCGAAGCACGCTTTGACCGACGCCGAATTTGACGGGAGCCATTCTGTTTCCGTTTCCAACCTGTCGAATATGCTACGCAACATATATTGGCGCGGATCGGTTGGTCACGCAAACCTGCGGCTAAGCAAACGTGAACACTAACCTTTTACCAGCGACATCACCCAGCGCCGGCCGAACAGCAGCAGGATTGCTCCGGTATAGACCACGCCGCCTGCCACGATCAGCAGCAGAAATTCAGCCTCGTCATGCAGGGTGCCCGAGCCCGAAACATGGGACGCTGAAAGCCTCGCCGTCAGCCACAATGCCGCGGCCAGCACGACACCCGTGGCGACAAACTTTCCGACCGACCGCAGCAAGGCGGAATCAAGCTGGAGATGGCCGGCGCGGACCGCAAAGCCGATCACCAGCGACAGGTTGATCCAGGCGCCCATAGCCGTCGCAAAAGCAAGCCCAACCTGCGCCAATGGGCCGACCAGCGCGATCTTGAGCGCGACGTTGACGGCAACGCCGATCAGCGCGGCCTTCACTGGCGTCGCCGTATCTCGCCGCGCGTAGAAGGTCGCAACCGCGCTTCGGATCAGCACGAACGGAATGAGCCCGACGGCATAGGCGGCGAGCGTGGCGGCCGCTGCCGCGGCGTCTCCCTTGGTGAAAGCGCCGCGGGCAAACATCGCGCGCATGATCTGATCCGGCACCACAAGAAACGCCGTCACGAACGGCACCGACAACAACAGTGTAAAGTCGAAAGCGCGCCGCTGCGCAAGATGCGCGCCCTCGTGATCTTCTGCTGTCAGCCGACGCGACATTTCCGGCAACAGCACCGTGCCGATCGCAATGCCAATCACGCCGATCGGCAACTGATTGAGACGGTCCGCATAATAGAGCGCGGACAGCGCGCCTGCAGGAAGAAAGGTCGCGATGATCGTGTCGGCAAATAATGCGACCTGCGTACCCATCGAGCCGATGGTGGCGGGCCCCAGCGCACGGAAAAACGCGCGCACATCTGCGTCGAACTTGATCGGGGCAAAGCGCGGCAGACCACCATGGGTACCGAGATCGCCGGCGAGCAGGAAGTATTGCAGGAAACCCGAGATCAAAACGCCCCACGCCGCCGCATGGCCGGGCGTCGGAAACCACACCGCGACCGCGAGCGTCGCCATCATCGAAATATTGAGCAGGATGGACGCCGCCGCCGCGCTCGCAAAACGGTGCATCACGTTGAGGATGCCGCCATAGAGCGTCACCAGCGTGATCAGCAGCAGATACGGAAAGGTGATCCGTGTCAGCTCGATCGCGAGCTTGCGCTGCTCGGCATCGTCGCCAAATCCGGGCGCGAGCAGGCTCATCGCCTGCGGCATGAACAGCCAGGCGGCGACCAGCAGAACGAGCTGCGAGACAAATAGCAGCGTGAAGATGCGGTTGGCGAACAGGCTGGCCGCCTTCTCGCCCTCCTCGCCGCTGACGTGGGCATAGGCCGGCACGAAAGCCGCGTTGAAGGCGCCCTCGGCAAAGATCGCCCGGAAATGATTGGGCAGTCGCAGCGCCACGAAAAAGGCGTCCGCCGCGGGCCCGGCGCCGAGGATCGCCGCCAGCATGATGTCGCGGGCAAAGCCGGTCACGCGCGAAAGAAGCGTGTAGCCGCCGACGGTGAAGATACGACCGAGCATGCGCCGCTTCTAAAGGAATCGGGGGTCGGTTTGAAGCGCGGAAAGGTTTTGCTCTTTCTTTTCCCTCCCCCTTGCGGGGAGGGTCGGCGAGCTCAGAAGCGCCCTTGCGCTTCAGCGCGAGCCGGGGTGGGGGTCCTGAAGGAAGCTGTGAGGATCGGATTCCGTCAACGACGTGCCCCCCCCACCCGACCGTCGCTTCGCGACGGCCACCCTCCCCACAAAGGGCTAAGGCGTGCACACAATTTTTGTTGCCAAGATGGAATCGAGTCTGATTCCTTATCGTGCGGTCCACGAGAGGGATGACCGCATTGAAGACAGGGATGGATTGGTCAGTCGGCCGCTTTGGCGATGCTCGGCTGGC